>NZ_AZUY01000005.1 GCF_000513935.1 Mesorhizobium sp. WSM3626
TTGTAGCGTGTGAGGATCTTGTAGCCCGTCTTGCGCGAGATATCGAACTCCCGGCAAAGCACGGCCATCTTCTCGCCGTCCAGCAGACGGGCGATGAACTTCAGCCGCTCTTCCATGACGTTACACTCCTTCCAAGGCACCTTGCTCTCCTTGCAAAGGGCCGAAAGTGTAACCCATCTATCCGCAATGAACTGTCACCCATCTCTCGGGAAGGGCAAGCAGGGGGGAGAAACGTTATCCCTACGTAGCCGCAGCCAGTCGCAGCTCTGACGCATACACAGATGCGTTCTTGGCCAGTTGCCACGAAGATGGAAAAATGCGTAGACCGGGTGCACAGCTGCTTCGGCCAGGAATGAAGTGGTAGGAAGGCAAGGAGCCAGCATTAAACGCATTAGGCTTGCCTACCAAGGGGGAGAATTGATCAAGGTATATTCTGATCTCGATCCACGTACTGAATTGGAACAGCGTGTAGCTGCCGATGCCGAAAAGGCCCTAGCGAAGCGTGGAGCCACTGTCACGCACCACGGCACCGCAGCCGTGCATGCGCCTTCGACTGCCATTGCCGACATAACAATCGGGTGGGTACAGGGTGGAAAGCCCTGCCGGCTGCTATTAGAGGTCGCGAAGCGTAACGACGAGAGCGAATTTACGTCTATTGTCGAACATTTGAACAATGCCTTGGCAGCAACACCCGGAACTGACACCAACCTGCTCTATTCGGGCCTGAGCACCTCAGTTAGGATGGCTAGGTTTCTTCGCAACGAGAACCAGCGACGCCACAGGGACGGCATCGCGGGACGTATCATTTTTCTGCCTCTCAATAGACTTCAGGGTTACCTTGATCATTGGGCCGCTGCGCCATCGTCCGCCTATCCACTATCTGGCATTTCGCGAGCAGTCGAACGATGGGGAGAATTTTCTACTGATCTTGCAGCGCTCAAGTTCTTCAATTAGAGCTTTTTCCCGACTGGTCCGATAAGCGCCAAGAACTCGACCTCGCCCAACTTCGAGAACTTGCGGTTCGCCAAGAACGCCTTCGGAAAGATATCGTTGTATTAGAAAATAAACTTCGTGAGCGTGGGATAACAGGCCAGCGCGCTCATAAGTTTCTTATTTATCTTTTCTTCGTAGCACTATATGAGGACAAAAGAGGCCTAGGTAGCAGGGCAACAATAAAGGGATTTACTGAGTATAAAAACAATATCAGCCCAGCCGACAAAGCGGATAGTGAATTTAAAGATAAAACGATACATTATCTTGTAAAGAAAGACATTTCTTTTGACCCGGACGTATCGGTGTCGGGCATGTTCGACCAATATCAAAAGATCGAATTGCCTGATGATTTTATAGTGTCAACGGTTCTTCCTATTTTTGAACGCTACCCATTGTCGGCCGGTGGCATAGATTTCATCGGCGCCGTGTTCGAGGCGCTCGCCCGCCGTGCGGAAAAAGATAACCGAATCGGGCAGTTCTTCACGCCAGAAACTGCGGTTATAGCCACGGTGCGTCTGGTTTCGCCTTTGCCGACAGACACGGTTCTAGATCCGGCCTGCGGCACCGGCCGATTTTTAATCCATGCAATGGACTCTATGCTAGATGCCGCCAAGGCAACTCAATCTCAAACTAAAGAAGAGGTTGAGCATGACATACGCCGACAGCGCTTGCTTGGAACTGACATAGATCCCTGGGTGGCGACTATCGCTAAGATGAACATGTACTTGCACGGGGATGGCAAATCCAACATCAAACCAGCAAATGGCCTTGCGCTGTCTGCGTCTGACATTTTCGCACCGCGCGTGCCCGCCCGAGCGCACGGGGAAATTGACATAGCACTTACGAATCCCCCTCTGGGTGACGTGAACTTTCACGAGGTGGCAGCAGAGCTTGCTCGTTCTGGCTTACTCGGGAAGATGAAAGCCGCGCCGGGCGCTGTCGGTTACGAGGCTGAAATCGCCGCCAAGGCGAATGTGTGGACCAACGAACGGCTTCGTGTAGTGCCTCATATATGCCTCGAGGCGGCAAAGGCGGAGATTTACACTCAGCGAGTCGCCATGTGGCAGGGTAAGCTTGTCGAAGCGCTGACAATTGGCGACAAGAAAAAAGCACGGCATGCGCAACGTTACCTAGATGCGGCCGCTGCTGGTTTGGCAGACGTCAAAGGTGCGATAGCCGCCGGCAAACTTACCTACGCTCCATCAGGTAGCAACGCAAAAGGCGGAGCACTATTTCTTAGTGCAATTCTTGATTATCTAAAGAAAGTCCGTAACCCTGGCGCACCTGAGGAGTGGAAAGGTGGTGTTGCCGGGATAATTGTCGATGAAGCGGTTCTAAATACTCAGGCTTACGCGGACGCTCGTATTTTCATAAGAGACAATTATTTTATAAAGGCGGTCATATCTTTACCGAGGAACGCGTTCGAGTTCTTAGCTCGGACTACGGCAAAGACGTCGATCGTGGTCCTTACAAGGAAACCAGATACCGATGTTACTCAAAGAGAACCGATCTTCTTTGCGAAGGCTGATACGATAGGATACACTTCGACTGGTGTGGATAGTGAGAATGATTTACCCGCCATTGCGGACGCGTTTGGTTTATGGCGCGACGCGGCTCCCTCTGCATATGCAGGCACCGTCGTAGATGCTGTCAAACTAAAGGCGGCCGTCACGCAGGTTCCAAGCATGGGCGGCATGGTGTCGATGTATCACCTTAACAAGTCATCTCCCGGCGAGCGGCTGGATTTTGCCTACCACAGGATGCTCGAGCTGATTAACGCAATGCCGGATCAGGTCCTACTCTCGTCAATACTTGATCCTGTGCTGCGAATACCCGACGATACGTTAGTTGACGCACAAGTTCTTATTTACGAGTACGCTTGGGTGCGCAGCACTGATGGAAGAGTTCGCCCCAAAGGACCTCAGGATTTAAAGTACGAGGCAAGGGATCTTCGCGAAATAAAGAAGGGAGATATTCTTGTCTCGGGAATCGATGCTGTGCGCGGCGCAATCGGAGTCGTTCAAGAGGATTGCGATGGCCTTGTCGTTTCGAAAGAGTTCTTGGTCTTTAGGGTGAAGGCGGAAAAAGAATCAAGTGTTGATGCAGAATACCTTGTTCGCATACTGCGATCGCCAAAAATGCGGGCTATCTTAGAAGGTTCAATCACAGGCGTTTCGAACCGAACTAGATTGGAGAGTCCGGCAGAGCTACTTAAGGTGCCGATATCCCCGTTGCCCTCAATTGAGGAGCAAAAGAAGCTCTCGCAGAAGGTGCGTGACGCTTTCAAAGCGCAGGACGAGGCTACGCAAGTCTTTGCAGCAATCGACGACATGCTCTCAGCTAACACAGGTAATGGCTAATTCAGCTGTCAGCGCTGTATATATGCAGACTGACGCGAGTATGGTGCAGGCTCGTGCCTAATCTAACTCGCCGACATTCTCACCCAACCCGCCCAATACTTTCCCGTTCTACGAACGGGCACTCCAACTTTGTAATCGAATAGCGCCCCCTTGGCGCGCCACCGCCGGCTTTTCAACGGAACGAACCCGCACCGATCTCACTTGAGCGCAAAATATGCTACGTCGATTGTCGCCGGTTGCGTCCTTCCACCGAGCTATCGGGCACCGTAGCGATAGATCCCTCCCAAGGAGCCTCACTTGGCCACAACCCTCACCCCCAGCCGCGTCCTGATCACCGGCGCTGGCGCTCTTGACGGCATCGGGTTTGCCATTGCGCGGCAATTTGGCCGGGCCGGGCATGCGGTTTTCCTGACCGGCGCCAGCGCGCGGGTGCTGGAGCGCGCTGGCGAGCTTCGGGGCGAGGGCATCGATGCCACGGCCGCGGTCGCCGATCTCACCATTGCGGCGGAGGTCGAGCGGCTGCGGGCCGAGGTCGGCGCTGTCGATATCCTGGTCAACAATGCCGGCATGGGATCGCTGGCCTCGCCGTCCGTCGACAAGGCGTTCGTGACGATGAGCGAGGCCGAGTGGGACCAGGGCATCGAGACCAGCCTGAAGACCGCGTTTCTCGTCACCAGGGCGTTTCTGCCGGCGATGGTCGAAGCGGGCTATGGGCGCATCGTCAATGTCGCATCGGTGACCGGGCCGCTGGTCTCCTACCGGGGCACCGCCGCCTATTCCGCCGCGAAGGCCGGGATGGTCGGCCTGACCCGTACATTGGCGCTGGAAGTGGCGCGCCACGGCGTCACCGCCAATGCCGTGGCGCCTGGCTGGATCGAGACAGGCGCGTCGAGCGAGGCGGAGCGGATAGCGACCCTGCATGCACCGCCGGGCCGCGCCGGCCGGCCCGATGAGGTCGCGGCGGCGGTCGTGTTCCTGGCCTCCGAGAGCGCCAGCTATATCAACGGCGCCTTGCTGGTGGTCGACGGCGGCAACAGCCTTGAAGAACGCAAGGGATAAGCGCGCGGACAGCCTTATGCCTGCGCGGATTTCGTCCTTCGTAATTCCTTCCACCCGGGCTGAACCGTGATCTCTCTTGGGAGGCATTTCCGCGCTGCCAAACAGGGCCCGCCACAATACAGCTTGACTCAATCATCAGTCTGCACTAATCATAAGTCATGACTGTTGATAGCGCACAGCTTGCCGCCCTGGGGGATCCGACCCGAAGGCAGATTTTCGAGCTGATCGCGGAGCGCCCGCGCACGGTGGCGGAGGTCACGCGGCAGGTCAGCGTGTCGCAGTCCGCGGTGTCGCAGCATCTCAAGGTGCTTCGGGACTCGCGGCTGGTGCGCGCGGAGCCGAAGGGCGCCAGCAACGTCTACCACATCGATCCGCACGGGCTTGGCCAGATGCGCGCCTGGCTCGACCGGTTCTGGAGCAAGACGCTCGCGGCCTACAAGCTGGCCGTCGAGGCCCCACCAGAGGAGTGACCATGAACACCCAGATCCCCATCGCGTCGGTAAAACAATCCGTGGTGGTCGAGGCGCCGATCGCGCGCGCCTTCAAGGTTTTCACCGAGGATTTCGGCAGTTTCAAACCACCGGAGCACAATCTGCTTGCAGCCCAGATCGCCGAAACGGTGTTCGAGCCTCGCGTCGGCGGCCACGTCTATGACCGCGGCGTCGATGGCAGCGAGTGCCGCTGGGCGCGCGTGCTGGCCTATGAGCCGCCCAACCGCGTGCTCCTGAGCTGGGACATCAGCCCGCAATGGCGCATCGAGACCGACCCGGCCAAAACCAGCGAGTGGGAGGTGCGGTTCACCGCCGAAACGGCGCAGCGCACCCGCGTCGAGATCGAGCACCGCAACCTGGAGCGCCATGGCAAGGGCTGGGAAGGTGTGCGCGACGGCGTCGCCGGCGATCAGGGCTGGCCGCTCTACCTGCAGCGCTATGCCGAGCTGGTCGCCCGGCAGGCCTGACCGCGGCTTTTATAGGCGCTTCGCCGCAGGGGCGGTCAGGGCACAACGCCCCTGCACGCCCAGGCCACATTGGCGAACGACCTCGGCCCGTCCGGCCGCCCGGCCTGATAGGCATCGCGGACGGCAGCCTCGGTACGCTCGCGCTCGGCTGCCTCCAGCGTGGTCATGTATTTGCCGAGCGGGCCCTCGCCGGCTGATATCGGCGCCCAATAGTCGGCGAAGTCCTGGTAATCCATGCGGATCATCAGTTCGGTTTCCGTCACGTCGGCCAGCCCCTGCTCGATGAAGGTCCGCTTCATTTCGCCGGGCTGCATCATCGGCTGGAAGCAATAGCGGCTGCGCAGCTGGCGGCCGCCTTCGCTGAGCGCGGCCACCGTGTCGATCATCATGCGCATGCCCGCCATGCCGCCGAGATGGTCCCACACCACCGCCGCGACCACGCCGCCCGGCCGCGTTACCCGGCGCATCTCGGCAACCGCCTTGCCGGCTTCCGGCACGAAGTGAAGCACCAGCAGCGCCAGCGCGCGGTCGAACGCATTGTCGGCGAACGGCAAGGCGGTGGCGTCCGCCTGCTTGATTTCGATGCGCGGATCGGTGTTGTGCCGCTTTGCCGCCTCGACGAAAACAGGCGAAAAGTCGATCGCCGTGATCGCCGCGAGCTCGGCGGATTTCGCCAGCTCGAAGGTCAGGCTGCCGGTTCCGCAGCCGACGTCGAGGATCTGTTCGCCGGGGGCAAGCCCGGCGAAGCCGATGAAGCCGGGCGCGAGCTTTCGGCTCCAGCGACCCATGAGCTGCTCATAGCCGGATGCGTCATGAACGGTGAAACTCGATGTCATATGCCCCTCTCCTAGCCGTGGGCGCAGGCTAGACTGCAATCAGGATGAAGCCAAGACGCGTGGAGCACGGAGGAACGGAGAAAAGGCCGGCGTTATGTGGCGCCCTTGAACGTCGCCACGCTCTCCCGCTCCACCAGCGGGCATTCCAGCTTGGTGATGGGATAGCGCCCCCTGCCCACCTGCGCCGGCGCTTCCAGCTGCTCGATCGCCCATTGGCCCATGGCCATATGCGGCAGGATCGAGGTGGTCAGCGGCGGGAACAAATGCCTGGCGATTTCCTCGTCGTCGTAGCCGACGACCGAAATGTCGGCGGGAATGTGCAGGCCGGCTTCCTTCAGCGCTTCGTAGCAGCCGATCGCGGTGCGGTCGTTCTGGCAGAAGATGGCGGTCGGGCGCTCCTTCAGGGTCAGCAGCTTCACCGTCGCGGCGTAGCCGGCGCTGGCCGACCAGTCGCCCTCGACCACCAGCTCCGGGTCGAACGGGATGTCGGCGGTGGCGAGCGCGCGGCGGTAGCCTTTCAGGCGGTCCTGCGCCGCCTGCATCCAGGGTTCGCCCGTGATGGTGGCGATGCGGCGGTGGCCGCGACTGATCAGGTGCCGCGTCGAGCTCTGGCCGCCGGCGATCTCGGAAGGCACCACGGCCGGGAAGGCATAGTCCGACGTGTAGCAGTTGAGCAGGATGACCGGGATGTCGAGGCCGTAGAGGAAGTCCGGCGCCGTGATCTCGCGGGTGAAGATGGTCATGTAGATCAGCGCCGAAATGCCCCGCCTGGTCAGCGCTGAAATAGCGCGCGGCTCCATCACGGCGTCGCCCATGGTCTGCGCCACCAAAAGCACGTTGCCGGCATTCCACGAGGCCTGCCGCGCGCCCTCGATGGCCACGACCGCCTCCGGGCTGGTGGCGAGCTGGTCGACGGCAAAGCCGATCACGCCGTCGAGCCCATCGAAGGCGGGTCCATCAAAGGCGGCGCCCTCGAAAGCTGCAACCGGCTGCTTCAGCGCCGAGAAGGCGGGGGCGCTGTAGCCGAGCGCCCGCGCCGCCTCGATCACCCGCTCGCGGGTCTGCTGCGACAGGCGAATGCCCGGCGAATTGTTGAGCACGAAGGAGACCGTCGCCTGCGAGCAGCCGGCGGCGCGCGCAATGTCGGTCATGGTGACGCGGCCCTTGGGCTTTGCCGCCGCCTTGCGGCGCCTCCCAATGGTCCGGTCCATCGTCTCGCTCATGCCGCCCCCAAATCCCCGGCCTGTCCAGCCGCGGCCCGCCGGGCCGACAAGATGACGTGATGCTTCCAGTCCAAGGGGACATCGGCCAAACTAATAACTATTATCATCCTCGCGGCCCATCCCGTCTGCAAGCTCAAGCCTTGCAAATCCGAAGATCGTGCGGCTTCGGCTCCGTGCGATCAAGGAATCGACGCTTCGGCAAATCGGTCCTTGCTAATAGTGTTTACTAATACAAGGATGCGCTGTACCGTCAATCCATCGCATCCGGCCCGGTCGGGTCCAGGTGTGGTGGGAGCGTCTGTGAATGGCCCGATGGCGAGCGGTATTTGCCTCCGCTAACTTTGTCTCGCATATGTGATATGTCAGACAAATCGGACTATTTACGAATGAAGAATGGTTGTCTAAAGTCCGTGGCCGTGGCTGGGACCGACGCCAGTCTTTTCAGTGCCGGGAACCCTTGGGGAGGAGGGGCGTCCAAGCCGCAAACGGCAATTCCAGTGTGCAAGACATTCCAGTGAGCAAGACATTCCAGTGAGCTAGTCCGGTCAGTCCTGCGACTGACCAAAACGGGAGGTTGAACATGAAATCCTTGATACGCAATGCATCCGTGGCCGCCGCGGCCCTGGTTGTCGGCCTGACGGCGACGGCTATCGCGCGCGCCGACGACAAGCCGACGCTGGCCTTCGTCGTCAACGGCGCTTCCGATTTCTGGAAAGCGGCCGAAGCCGGCGTCAAGAAGGCGCAGGGCGAACTGCCCGACTACACGCTTGAACTCAAATATCCCGAACAGTCCTCGGTCGCCATCCAGCAGCGGCTGATGGACGATCTGGTGACCGCCGGCGTCAAGGGCATCATGGTCTCGGCCGTCGATCCCAAGACCTCGACCGATGGCCTGAACAAGATCGCCTCGCAAACGGCGCTGTTCACCACCGACAGCGACGCTCCGCAGACCAAGCGCGTCGCCTATATCGGCTCGTCCAATGTCGACGCCGGCAAGCAGGCGGCCGAAATCGCCAAAAAGGCGATGCCGAACGGCGGCAAGTGCCTGGGCTTCGTCGGCCTGCTCGGCGCCGACAATGCCAAGGAACGCATCCAGGGCATGAAGGACGGCCTCGCCGGCACCAAGATCGAGCTCGTCGACGTGCGCGGCGACGACATCGACCAGGCGCGTGCCAAGAAGAATGTCGAGGACGCGCTTGTCGCCAGCCCCGACGTCACCTGCATGGTCGGCTTCTACTCCTACAACACGCCGCGCATCTATGAGGCGCTGCGCGATGCCGGCAAGCTCGGCTCGATCACCGTCGTCGGCTTCGATGACGATCCGATCACGCTGGGCGGCGTCAAGGAAGGCACCATTGCCGCCACCGTCGTGCAGCAGCCCTTCGAATGGGCCTATCAGGGCATGAAGCTGATGGCCGCCTATCTCAAGGGCGACAAGTCGGGCATCCCGGCCGGCAATCTGATCATCATCCCGACCAAGATCATCGGCAAGGATGATGTCGACGCCTATGCCGCCAATCTCAAGGCGATGTCTGGAAACTAAGACTACACCGAGTTCAGCCGGCTCAACTCGCTTGAGCCGGCTGTTCGCATTGACGAACCCTGCCGGGATCGTCAGTCTGCAGATCGGGCCGTTTTGGCCCACCGGCTGCTGTCAGGCATGATGAATTATTCCGACACATCCATCGCGGCGACCACTCCGTTCCTCAGCCTGGAGAACGTGCGCAAGACCTATCCGGGCGTGGTGGCGCTCGACGGGTTTTCCATGGAGGTCAGGCCGGGCGAGGTCATCGGCCTGGTCGGCGAGAACGGCGCGGGCAAGTCGACGCTGATGAAGATCCTCGGCGGCGTCACCACGCCGGATACCGGCACCATCACCGTCGACGGCACCGCCCATAAGGACCTGACGGTCGAAGGCAGCCTTGGTTCCGGCATCGCCTTCGTCCACCAGGAACTCAACCTGTTCGAAAACCTCGATGTCGCCGCCAACATCTTCTTCGGCCGCGAACCGCTGCGCGCCGGTCCGCTGAGGCTGGTCGACCGCGCGAAACTGCGCGAAATGGTGGCGCCGCTGCTGAAGCGCGTCGGCGCCAATTTCTCCGCCGACACACAGGTCGCGGACCTGTCGCTGGCGCAGCAGCAGATGGTCGAGATCGCCAAG
This sequence comes from Mesorhizobium sp. WSM3626, assembly GCF_000513935.1. Lineage (GTDB taxonomy): Bacteria > Pseudomonadota > Alphaproteobacteria > Rhizobiales > Rhizobiaceae > Mesorhizobium > Mesorhizobium salmacidum. Next base: position 9,591 of record NZ_AZUY01000005.1, read on the forward strand.
GCGCTGTCGATCAAGGCCAGGCTGGTGATCCTCGACGAGCCGACATCGAGCCTGCCGCTCGCCGAGACCGACAAGCTGCTCGACGTCATCAAGGCGCTGAAGGCCGACGGCATCAGCGTCATCTTCATCTCGCACCGCCTGCACGAGATCGAGCGCGTCGCCGACCGGGTCGTCGTGCTGCGCGACGGCATGCTGGCCGGCACGCTAGGCAAGCGCGACATCAACCACGACCAGATGGTCAAGCTGATGATCGGCCGGATGCTGAAGGAACGTGAAAAGGCCTCCGAGGCGGGGCGGGCGCCGGGCGCCGTGGCGCTCTCGGCCAAGGCCGTCCGCACCCCCACCTATCCCAGCCGGCCGGTCGATCTCGACGTCAGGCGCGGCGAAATCCTTGGTCTCGCCGGCCTCGTCGGCTCCGGCCGCACCGAACTTGCGCGGGTGTTCTTCGGCATCGAAGCCAGCCTTGGCGGCACGCTGGAGCTCAACGGCAAGCCGCTGGCGCTGGCGAGTGCCGCCGATGCCGTCGCGCAAGGCATTTTCCTGGTGCCGGAAGACCGCAAGCTAACCGGCATCCTGCTCGACCTGTCGATCGCCCAGAATATTTCACTCCCCAATTTGCCGGCGCATGCCAGGCGCTCGCTGGTCTCCAACAGCGCGGAAGTCGCTACCGCCGAGAAGCAAAAGAAGAATCTCGGCATCAAGGCGCCTTCGGTGCAGACGCGCACCGGCACGCTGTCGGGCGGCAACCAGCAAAAAGTCGTGCTCGGCAAATGGCTCGCCATGAACCCGAAGGTGATGATCCTCGACGAGCCGACGCGCGGCATCGACATCGGCGCCAAGGCCGAGATTTACGGGCTGATGCGGGCGCTGGCGGACGCCGGCGTCGCCGTGCTGATGATCTCCAGCGACATGGAAGAGGTGATCGGCGTCTCCGATCGCATCGCCGTCATGCATGAGGGCCAGATCTCGGGCATTCTCGACAAGGATCAGTTCAGCCAGGAAAACGTGCTTTTGCTGGCGGTGGGCAAGCCGGCAAACTAGTGCATGCCGCGCAAAAATGACCCTCGGTTTTGCGGCAACGGCATACATAAACAAAGAGCTGAAGCGCGCGACGCGCTTTAGCTAAGCGGAGACGACGATGACAAAGAAAGATCTCGGCCTGCTGATCCTGATCCTGGTGGTCGGGGCGATCGTTGCCATCATCAATCCGCGCTTCCTCCTGCCGATCAATCTCGCCAACACCTCGAACCTCATCGGTCTGTTTGGTATCCTGTCGATAGGGCAGGCCTTCGTCATCATCACCGGCGGCATCGAGCTGTCCGTCGGCTCCGTCGTCGCGTTGCTAGGGACGCTGTTCATCGACTTCATCGCCGTGCGCGGCATGGGATGGCCGATCGCCATCGTGCTGATCCTGGTGCTCGGCGCCATCATCGGGCTGGCGCATGGCTGGCTGATCACGCGGCTCAAGCTGCAGCCCTTCGTCGTCACCTTGTGCGGCCTGTTGATTTATCGCGGCGTCGCGCGCTTCTACACCGCCGACGGCACGGCGGGCTTCGCCTTCGGCCAGAATTTCCCAACGCTCGAATTCCTGACCGCTGGCCGCTCCTGGGGCGTGCCGAACTCCTTCTTCGCGCTGATCGTCATCGCCATCGTCATGTGGGTGGTGCTGCACCGCTCGGTGTTCGGGCGCTATCTCTACGCCATCGGCAAGAACGAGGAGGCGGCGAAATATTCCGGCATTCGCACCGGGCGCGTCGTCATGGCGGCTTACGTCATCTGCGGCGTGCTGACGGCGCTGTCGGCGATCTATTTCGCCATGTATACGCGCTCGATCTCGCCGGCCAGCCATGGCCAGTTCTACGAGCTCTACGCCATTGCGGCCGCCGTGCTCGGCGGCTTCTCGCTGCGCGGCGGCGAGGGCTCGCTGATCGGCGTCATCCTCGGCACGGTGCTGCTGCAGGAATTGCAGAACCTGGTCAACCTGCTCGGCATTCCCTCCTCGCTCAACTTCGCGGTGATGGGTGGCGTCATCCTCATCGGCGTACTGGTCGACCAGCAATGGGGCGTGTTCCGGGCGCGGCGGCGGATGGTCGATGCCGCCCGCAAGGGCGCGGTCGGCGCCGCGGCGGAATAAGCGCCCGCAACTGCTTGTCCTTGCGGAAAGAAGTAGCATACCCGCGCTGCGGGGAGCCGAGGGCTGGCGTGCCTTCATGGCCACCGTCGGGTCATCCCGCCCATGCGGCTTTGACTTAACTACCTACCGCCCTCACGCGCGGCGCGGCGAACGCTTTGCAAAAGGATGGCAAGGCAGCCGACCAGCAGCAGCCCACCGCCAAGCAGCGGTGGCAGTGCGAGCAGCTTCACCCCCGCGGTAACGGCGGCCACCAGGACCAGCGCCAGCAGCGCCAGATTGCCGTCATCGACGAACATGCCGAAGAATTCCCTGGCGACGAGACGAAGGACGTTCATCGGGCGAGCCCTCCGGCTGCTGTCGGACGGGTGCCGCGCAACCAACGCACCATGGCGAAGGACGCCAGCGCGACTATGGCGAAGATGGCGAGCACGGCAAGATCGGCGCCCGGCCAGTCGGCGCCGATCCCCTCGCCGGTCCAGAAGATGCCAAAGCTGGTCAGCATCAGGCCGACCACGAATTTCAGCGCATTCTCGGGCACGCGCGCCAGCGGCCGGTGAACCGCCAGACCGACAAGCATCACCAGGATGAAAGCGGCCAGCGCGCCCATGCTGGCGTAAAATGTCTGTCCATGCGCGGCGCCGACGGCGATGACGATGAACACCACCTCGACGCCCTCGAGCAGCACCGCCTTGAAGGAGGCCAGTCCGGCGAGGTAGTCGGCGCGCCGGTCGGCGGCCTGCCGGTGCAGCGCCGCGGTTTCCTTGGCGAAGGCCGCCTCTTCGTCATGCAGGGCGATGACGCCGACGCTGCGCAGGATGGCCTTTCGCAGCCAGCGCATACCGAACAGGATCAGCAGCACCCCGACGGCGAACTGCAGCGTCGTGATCGGCACCAGCGCCAGCAGCGGCCCGAACGCCAGCACCAGAGCCGCCAGCAGCGCCAGCGCCAGCGCGGCGCCCGTCAGTGCCGGACGCCAGCTGCGTGTCACCCCGACCGCGAGCACGATAGTGAAGGCTTCGACGACCTCGACCAGGGAGGCGAGAAATGCCGCCGTGACTGTCGAGAGGATGGGTGTCAGTGCCTGCATCAAGGCTTCCTGTCTGGCTCGACCCTGATTCCCCCCGGGGCGAATTCCCGGATCGTAACCCAGAATCACCCTCTGCGGCCAGCATCCCCAAGCGTCCCGGCGGCAGCGCAAGCAGACGGGTGAAGCTGGCCTCGATCAGATCAGGCCCGACATGTCGGAAAAGGCCATTGCCTTGCGCAGCAGCTCGGCGAAGCGCTCGCCGGCCACCTCCCGCGGGCCGCTATTGTCGATCGACGTGACGCCAGGGCCGGACAAGGTCACATTGGCGCTGCGCGCCAGCCGCGCCAGCACCTCGCCGCGCGACTCGCGGCCGCGCATCGCCAACCGCTCCGCCAGCACCTCGGGCGAAGCGGTGATCTCGACGATCGCCAGATTGGCATAGCGTTCGCGCAAGGTGGGGATGATCGCGCGCGACACGTTGGCCACGGCGACGTGGCCATTGGAGACGGACCAGTCGACGTCGGCAGGCAGGCCATAGCGCAGGCCATGCGCTTCCCAGGAGATGGCGAAGGCGCCATCGGCATCGGCCTCGGCGAAGGCGGCGTCGGCCAGCGTGTCGTGATCCTCGCTCGCCGCATCGCTCGGCCTGGTGATGACGCGGCGCACGAACTCCAGCTGCGTCTCGTCGGCGAAAAGCGCCTTGGCATAGCCGATCACCGTGTCCTTGCCGGCACCGCTTGGGCCCACGACAGCGACAAAGACGCCGTGACGGATCGGAAAGGCTTCGGCGGACAGTTCGCGCTCGATCGAGGCCGAGACCATCATGCCACCCGGCGCCCTTGCCGCCAGACGGTGCGTACGACCGGAACATGATCGTCGACGCGCACGCGCACCAGATCGGCGCGGCGTCCCTGCTCGATGACGCCGCGGTCGTCAAGGCCGACGGCCTGCGCCGGGTTCTTCGAAACCATGGCGACGGCCTGCGGCAGCGAAATGCCTTCGACCATGTCACCGAGGAAGAAGGCCGACTGGATCAGGCTGAAGGGGATATAATCGGAGGACAGGATGTCGAGCAGGCCGTCGCTGGCCAAGGTACGGGCCGAGACATTGCCCGAATGCGAGGCGCCGCGCATGACGTTGGGCGCGCCCATCAGCACGCCGAGCCCGGCGGCCTTCGAGGCCCGCGCCGCTTCCTCGGTGGTCGGGAACTCGGCCACCCGCACGCCCTGCTCGATGGCCTCGTCGACATGGGCCGACGTGGCGTCGTCGTGGCTGGCGAGCACGATGCCGCGCTCCTGGCAGGCGGCGGCGATGAAGACGCGGTTCGGTCCGGAGTTGCGTGCCGATTCGTCCATCCGCTTCTCGCAGAATTTCTGGAAGTCGCGATCCGAGAGTTTCAGCTTGCGCTGGTAGTAGTAGGCATAGGTTTCCAGATTGACGAACTGGCGCTGGCCCGGCGCATGGTCCATCAGCGATGCCAGCCTGACCCGCTCGTCGCCGTCGAAATTGGCGAATGCGTTGAGGCAATCCGGCGCTGAAACCTCGCAGCGAAGATGCAGGAAGTGATCGGCCCGCAGACGATCTTGCCCAACGCTGTCCTCGATCGCATCGGCCAGCCTGCGGATGTCGTCCAATGTCAGGTCGGCGTCTTCGTCCATGCCGACGCGGAGCGCGTCGAGCACGGTGGTAATGCCGGCGGTCGCGACCTGCGCGTCATGGGCAAGCACCGCCGCGATCGGGTTCCAGCGCACTTTCGGGCGCGGCGCGTAATGGCCTTCGAGATGATCGGTGTGGAGTTCGACCAGCCCTGGAATGATATAGTCGCCGCCCATGTCCTCGCCGATGCGGCCAGTGCCAGCATCGATGCCGGCGATAAAGCCGTCGCGCAGCACCAGCGAACCTTCGACGATCTCGTCGGCAAGAACGATGCGGGCGTTGGAAAGAACAGTTTCGACGGTCATTGCGGGTAGTCCTTGGTTCTTGCAGTCGGGTTCGTTCAGGCGATTTTCCGGGCCGGGCGCCGTCCGAGCGCGTGCTGGGAAAGCGCCATGAACGGCGCACCGGGTTCGGGTTCGACAAACAACGTCAGCGCATCCACCAGCACGGGCTGGCGCAACACATCGGCGAAAAGGCTATCGATCGCCGCGCGCAGGCGAGGGCTTTCCTGCGGTCCGGCCCGGCCGGACAGGGTCATGTGGAAGCGGAAGGTGTCGAAGACATAGGGGTAACCCCATTGGCAGAGATTGCGAAACTCGGCCGGCTTCAGCGAATCCGGACTGCGCCGCTCGATCTCGGCCTCGCTCAACGGAGCGCGAAACCGGTCGAAATCGCGCACGACGTCGTCGGCGAAGCGGTTGAGCGGAGGCAGCGGACCATCTGGCACAAGCGCGAAGAAGCCGTCGATCTGGCTGACGACAAGGCGCGGGACCGTCACGACAGGCGTTGCTTCGGCAAAACGGTCGAGCGCCGCGCGCAGCGAAGCCTCGGTCTCTGTGGCAGCCAGGTGGAAAGGCGCTTTCAGCGTGGCGTGGAAACCATAGCGGCGCGCCGAAGCGGTGTGGAAGGCCACTTCCGCCGCCAACAGCTCGGCAACGGCCTCAACAGGCCTGGTCGCGGCACCAAACGGGTCGCGGCCCAGCCAGTTGGCGGCGATTCGCGCCAGCGGCTCGTCCTGCCGGGGAGTGAAATAAATGGCATAACGCATGGGAAGTCCTCGTTAAAGCGCGCCGCGTTTGAAGGGTGCGACGCGCTTTAAGTCTTCATTGGTTCATATCATCATCCCAAAACCGCTACGCACTTTTGGGCGACGTGTACTAGAACCGTTGCCATAGGTGATTTCCATGACGGATTGACGAAGCCTTGAGGGGTTTCGAAGGCAAATCGACCCTCAGGGTCGTTAGCCGACGATTTTTCCAAGCTGGACCAATAGGTTCAGCCGGAATCGCAGGACGGTCAGGCCTTCATCAACCATTCGTGCTCGGGCGCATTGTGGAATTTCCACGTCCGCTTCGGCCCGGCCATCACATTGAGATAGTAGAGGTCATAGCCGTGGCAGGCGGCGCAGGGGTGATAGCCCTTGGGCACCAGCACCACGTCGCCGTCCTCGATCGCCATGGCTTCGTCCAGCGCGCGCCGGCCATCCTTGTCGGCGTCGGTATAGACGCGCTGGAAGGCAAAGCCCTGCGGCGGGTTGAGGCGATGGTAGTAGGTCTCCTCGAGATAGGATTCAGCGGGCAGGTTGTCCTGGTCATGCTTGTGCGGCGGGTAGCTCGACGTGTGGCCGCCGGGCGTGATGACCTCGACCACCAGCAATGAGTCGGCGGCCTGGCCTTCCGGCAGTATGTTGGTGACATAACGCGTGTTGGTGCCCTTGCCCCGCACCTCCTGGCCGAGATCGTCCGGTCCGATCACCCGGACCGGCAGGCCGCCGCCAAGGCCGGGCGCCGAGCACACGCCAAGTTCCAGCTCGGTATCGGCCGTCACCGACCAGTCCGATCCTTGCGGCACGTAGACGGACCACGGCTTGCCCTCGAAAGGCGACATGCGCTCGCCGAGCAGGCCGAGATCCTTGCCGGCGGCTGTCGCGGTACCCTTGCCGGTCACGAACACCAGGCAGACCTCACGGTCGTCCGTCTTTCCCGAGGCGCTTTCGCCTGGTTTCAGCCGATGCAGGTCGAAACCGACATAAGTCCAGCCGGCGCTTTTCGGCGTCACATGCGCGACGCGGCCATGGCCCTTGTCGGCTTTGACGAGCAGTTTGGACATTTTGTCTCTCCTGTTCCAGTGGCTTGACGGGTTGCAGCTTGTCCAGGCCGACGATTTCACCGGTTGCTCAAAAGGATCATCGCAGACGCCTCAGATTGGCCGAGGCGCTGCAAGCTAATCGCCTACGCGACCAGTCACTCTTTCGGTTCGGGCTCGGCCTCTTTTTCTTCAGCCGGCTTGTAGAGATAAAAAAACTGCCAGGCGCCGTAGCCGGCGAAACCGAGCGCGATCACACCCCAGAACGGCGTGCCGGAAGCGAATTCGATCACCGACCAGATCAGGCAGACCGCGACGACGGCGACGCGCCGCCAAAGCGGGCGGAAGAACGGGTGTTCATAATCTTTCATCGCGCCATCCGTAACTCAGCAATCTGTCCTCAGATAGACCGCGCGGCACGGCGAATCCAGCCTTCACGCACTCGGAAAGCCTTGTGTCTCGACGGTGTAGCCGGCATCCGTCATCACCCGCATCAGCTCCTTGTAGCCGACCTCAGCCATCTTGAGCGGCGGGTTCTTCCTGGGATCCTGCTCGGCCTCGACCACGAACCAGCCTTCATAGCCATGGTCCGCGAAGCGCTGCACGATGGCGCCAAAATCGAGCGAACCGTCGCCCGGCACGGTGAAGGCGCCGAGCGCCACGGCGTCGAGGAAGGACTGCTTCGTACGGTCGAGCTTGTCGATCACATCCATGCGCACGTCCTTCACATGGACATGGCTGATGCGCTTGTGATGGTTGTCGATGGCGCGCAGCACGTCGCCGCCGGTAAACGCGAGGTGTCCGGCATCGAGCAGCAGCGGGATGCCTTCGCCGGAATGGCGCATGAAGGCATCGAGCTCCGGCTCGGTCTCGACCACGGCCGCCATGTGATGGTGATAGGAAAGCGGCATGCCTTGCTCGGCACACCATTCTCCGAATTCCGTCAGGCGCTGCGCGTAGGCTTTCATCTCATCACTGGTGAGCGTCGGCTTGGTGGCGAGCGGCTTGGAGCGATCGCCCTGGATCGAGCGGCCTACCTCGCCATAGACGATGCAAGGCGCGTCGACCGCCTTGAACAGGTCGATCATCGGCTGGATGCGGTCCTTGTTGGCAGCCATCTCCTCGTCGACCAGCGTGCCCGAGAACCAGCCGCCGCAGAGCGTCACGTCGGCGGCCTTCAGGATCGGCAGCATCACCTTTGGGTCGTTAGGGAAGCGGCGGCCCATTTCCATGCCGGTGAAGCCGGCCGAGCGCGACTGGCGCAGGCATTCCTCCAGCGACACGTCATCGCTGAGTTCGGCAAGATCGTCGTTCCACCATGCAATGGGGGACATGCCCAGTTTGGCTTTCAAGTCGTCACTCCGGTGCTAAAAACAGTTCATTTCTTGTCCGTTGGCGGCGCCCCTCATCCGCCTGCCGGTACCTTCTCCCTGTAAACGGGGAGAAGGGAGGAACCTCGGCGCCGACATCAATCGCCGATGGTCTGCATCCGCCGTTTCTCATCATAGGCCTTGCGCGCCGCGTTCACCTGGCTGCGGGCGGACACTTCCGGCACCGCCACGTCCCACCAGTGACCGCCGGCATCGGTGGACACCAGCGGATCGGTGTCGATGACCAGCACGGTGGTGCGGTCGTTCTTCCTGGCCTTCTGCAGCGCGTTTTCCAGCTCGGCGATGGACGGCACCTTCTCGGCGATCGCCCCCATGCTCGCCGCGTGCGCGGCGAAGTCGATGTCGGGCAAGATATCGTGGCGCGAGTCCTTCAGGAGATTGTTGAAGTTCGCGCCGCCGGTCGCCATCTGCAGCCGGTTGATGCAGCCAAAACCCCTGTTGTCGAGCAGCACGATGGTGAGCTTGAGGCCAAGCATCACCGAGGTGGCGATCTCGGAGTTCAGCATCAGATAGGAGCCGTCGCCGATCATGACCACGACCTCCTCGTCGGGCTTGGCCATCTTGGTGCCGAGCCCGCCGGCGATTTCGTAGCCCATGGTCGAGAAGCCGTATTCGGCATGGTAGGAGCCGGGCGCGCCCGCTTGCCAGAGCTTGTGCAATTCGCCGGGAAGGCCGCCTGCCGCGTGCAGCAGCGTCACACCGGAGCCCATCGCGCGCTGCACGGCGCCGATCACCTGCGCGTCGGAGGGGAAAGCGGCATTGGTCGAGGCCGTCACCTTGGCCGCGTCGGCCTGCCAGGCTTTCTTGCCGGTGGCCGCATTATCGGTCCAGGCCTCAGGCGCCTTCCAGCCTTGCAGCGCGGCGGCGAGTTCGGCGAGCCCTTCCGCCGCGTCGGCGACCAGCGGCAGCGCCCGGTGTTTGCCGGCATCGAAAGGCTGCACGTTGAGCCCGATGATGGTCTTGCCCGAATTCTTGAACAGCGCCCACGAGCCGGTGGTGAAATCCTGCAGCCGCGTGCCGATGGCAAGCACCACATCGGCCTCTTCCGCCAGCCGGTTGGCGGCCGAGGTGCCGGTGACGCCAACCGCTGCCATGTTGAGCGAGTGACCGTCCGGCAGTGAGGACTTGCCGCCTTGCGTCTCGCAGACCGGAATGCCCGCGCCTTGCGCGAATTTGGCCAGTTCATCGGAGGCCTGCGAATAGAGAACGCCGCCGCCGGCAATGATCAATGGCTTCCTGGCGCCCTTGAGTGCCGCGACGGCGGCCGCCAGTTCGCCGCGGTCCGGACGCGGCCGCCGCTGGCGCCAGACCCGCTCGGCAAAGAAGCTCTCGGGATAATCATAGGCCTCGGCCTGTACATCCTGGCAGAGCGACAGCGTCACCGGGCCGCAATCGGCCGGGTCGGTCAGCACCTGCATGGCGCGATTGAGCGCCGGGATGATCTGTTCCGGCCGCGTGATGCGGTCGAAATAGCGCGACACCGGGCGGAAGCAGTCGTTGACCGTCGCCGTGCCGTCGGAAAAATCCTCGGCCTGCTGCAGCACGGGGTCGGGAATGCGGTTGGCGAAGACATCGCCCGGCAAAAACAGGACGGGCAACCTGTTTACATGCGCGAGTGCCGCCGCCGTCACCATGTTCAGCGCGCCGGGGCCGATAGACGAGGTCGCGGCCATGAAGCGACGGCGGAAATTGGCCTTGCCATAGGCGATCGCCGCATGCGCCATCGCCTGTTCGTTATGGGCGCGAAAGGTCGGCAGTTGGTCGCGCACCTGATAGAGCGCCTCGCCGATGCCGGCGACATTGCCATGGCCGAAGATCGCCCAGACGCCACCAAAAATCGGCACCTTTTTGCCGTCGATCTCGGTCATCTGGTGGGACAGGAAGCGGGTCAGCGCCTGCGCCATCGTCAGGCGGATTGTCTTGCTCATGGTGTTTTCCTCCGCAGTCCCTATGCCGCCAATTTATGCAGCGCCTTGTTATGCCGCCTTGCGGCCGCGCGCGGCAAGCCACGCTTCGGTCAGTTGTTCGAAGCGCGACGCCATGTCGGCGACAGCCTCCTCATCCGACATCTTGCCGGCCAGCCATTGTTCGGCGGCATGGACGAAGATGGTGCGGCCGACGGCAAAGCCTTTCACGATGGGCGCCTTGGCGGTGGCGGCGAACGCCACTTCCAGTTCGTCCTGCGGCGCTTCCAGGCCAAGCAGGACGATGCCTCGGCACCAGGGATCGTGCTTCAGGATCACCGCCTCGATCCTGGCCCAGGCGCCGCTCGACGCCTGCGGTTCGAGCTTCCACCAGTCCGGCTTGATGCCGAGCGCATAGAGTTCCTCAAGTGCGCGCGGGATCGTGGTATCGTCGAGCTTGCCATGCTTGCCGGCGATGATCTCGATGAGAAGTTCCCGGCCGACTTTGCGCGCGGCCTCGAACAGCGCGCGCAGCTTCTGCTGCTGTTCTTCCTTCAAGGCCGCGGGATCGTCCGGATGGTAGAAGCACAGGCACTTGATGCAGTGATCGACCGGCCATTCGGTGAGCTGCGAGCCGATGTCCTGCGAGAATTCGAAGCGCAGCGGCCGCGAGCCCGGCAGTTCCACCGGGCGTCCAAGCCAGGCGAAGGGATGCCTGGCGAACTCGAACATCGCCTCGCGGCCATGTTTCTCGTCGATCAGCATGCCATAGCCGTCGCGGCCGGCGGCGACCTTGGCCGCTGCCTTGACCGCCAGCACCTTGAAGTCGCGTATGCGCGCCGGATCGGCGCCGGTCTTGGCCGCTACATCCTCGAGCTGCACACGGTGATCGCAGGCGAGTGCCATCAGCGAGGGGATGTCGCGCCGGCGTGTCGTCGCCCAATGGATGTGGTTGATCGCCTCGTCCTTGCGCAGCGCGCGATGCTTGCTGCCGTTCTTGAGGAAGAACTGCAGCTCCTCGAAGGTCGGATATTCCGGCGCGCAGAGCAGCCGCGACACGGCGAAGGCGCCGCAGGCATTGGCCCAGGTCGCCGCCGTGGCAAGGCTTTCGCCGCCGAGCCAGCCACGCAGCAAGCCCGACATGAAGGCGTCACCGGCGCCCAGCACGTTGTAGATCTCGATCGGGAAACCCTCGCCGACGATGCCGTCCTCGAGATCGTCGCTGATCGGCCCGTCATAGACGATGCAGCCCATGGCGCCGCGCTTCAGGACGATGGTGGCCGAGGACAGGGCGCGGATCGCCTTCAGCGCGCTCAGGCAGTCGTCGGCGCCGGACGCGATCATGATCTCTTCCTCGGTGCCGACGATGAGGTCGCAATCAGGCAGCACCGTCTTCAACTGGGCCGAGACCCGGTCCGATTTGACATAACGCTCAAAGCCCTCGGCGTGGCCGGCGAGACCCCACAGGTTCGGCCGGTAGTCGATGTCGAAGACCACCTTGCCGCCCCTGGCCTTCATGATGCGGATGGCCTTGCGCTGGGCGGCGTCGCTGTTGGGACGGGAAAAGTGCGTTCCGGTGACGACGATCGCGCGGGCCGAGGAAATAAACGCCTCGTCGATGTCCTCTTCGGCCAGCGCCATGTCGGCGCAGTCCGAACGGTAGAAGATCATCGGCGAAACGCCTTCGCTCTCGACCGAAAGCAGCACCAGCGCGGTCAGCCGCTCCTTGTCGGTCTTCAGCCCGTCGACATTGACGCCTTCGCGCTTCAGCTGTTCGCGGATGAAGCGGCCCATCTGCTCGTCGCCGACACGCGTCAGCAGTGCCGAGCGCAGGCCGAGCCGCGCCGTGCCGACCGAGATGTTGGCCGGGCAGCCGCCGACCGACTTGGCGAAAGAGGTGATGTCCTCAAGCCGCGAGCCGATCTGCTGGCCATAGAGGTCGACGGACGCGCGGCCGATGGTGATGACGTCGAGCGGCGCCTGTCTTGCGTCCACGGCTTCGCTCATTGGAACCTCCCGTCGGTCTTGTCGTCATGGACAACATTGTTTTGGGTAACACGCGCGAGCGGCAGCGTGGCGCCGGCAATATGAAATAATAATTCCAATCCATAGTCAATATGGAATGAGCATTCCCTAGGCTAAAATTGCCTTGATGGGGTGCTCGATCAAGCCTTGCGCTTGCGAACAGCGTCGCGCCGCTTCTCGCCGACGCCGACGGTCAGCGCCATGGCCAGCGCCATTGTCGCCGACAGCGAGCGGAAGCCGGCGAAATCCGCCTCGGCAACCTCGAACCAGACCCTGGCGAACTGGGCGAGCGGCGAGAATGAGCTGTCGGTGATGGCAACGATCGGCACCCCTTGCTCGGCAATGGCGCGCGCCTCCTCGATCGTGGCCGGCGCGTAGGGCGAGAAGCTGATGGCGATGACGGCGTCCGCCGGCGTGGCAAAGCCGACCATCTCGGCATTCAGGCCGGCGGCCGATTCGATCAGCTGGTTGCGGATCTTCAGCTTGCCGAGCGCATAGGCGATATAACTCGCCACGGGATAGGAGCGCCGCTTGGCCAGGACATAGATGGTCTGCGCCTTTGCCAGCAGCGAAATCGCGTCTTCCAGATGCGCGTCATCCAGCGTGCGGGAAATATCGTTGAGGGAGGTGCTGGCGGCGGCGATGAAACCGTCGAAGATCGCCCGGTGACCGGCGCCGCCTTCGGCCTTGGCGCGCAGCGCTTGCAGCCGCTCGTCATAGGAGGAGTTGCGCTCGCGCAGCCGCTCGCGGAACACCTGCTGCAGGCTGGTAAAGCCGTCGAAACCGAGTTGCTGGGCAAAGCGGATCAGGGTCGAGGGCTGCACGCCGGCCGAAGCGGCGATGCTGGCGGCGGTGCCGAAGGCGATATCGTCGGGATTGTCGAGCGCATAGGCGGCGATCTGGGCGATGCGCTTGGGCAAGCTCTCGCGCCGGTCCAGAATGGTGGCGCGCAGCGTCTCGAAGTCGCGAGGTACCTGTTCGTCCATCGTCGCTCTGTTCAGGCTGTCTGGAAGCTCTCTCTGCCCCATCATAGCCGGCCTGCGCAAGAACGCCATAAAAAATGAGGCAGACATTCCATTCCTGGAGAAAATGGACTAATTCATCCACACAGCAGTCATGCCAACGGAGGAACGAAAAATGGTCGGCGTAGGTCTTATCGGCACGGGCTTCATGGGCAAATGCCACGCCATCGCGTGGAGTGCGGTCGGTGCGGTCTTTCCCGACGCGACCAAGCCAAGGCTCGTCCATCTCGGCGAGATCAACGAGGATCTCGCCAGGCGCAAGGCCGGCGAGTTCGGCTTCGCCAAGGCCTCCGGCGACTGGCGCGCTGTGGTCAATGATCCCGAAGTCGATATCGTCTCGCTCACCACGCCCAACCAGTTTCATCCGGAGATGGCCATCGCCGTCCTCGAAACCGGCAAGCATCTGTGGTGCGAAAAGCCGATGGCCCCGAGCTTTGCCGAAGCCGAGGCGATGGCAGCCGCGGCCAAGAAATCAGGCAAGGTCGCGGCGCTTGGCTACAACTACATCCAGAGCCCGGCCATCCGTCACATCGGCGCGCTGCTCGACGAGAAGATCATCGGCGAGGTCAACCATCTGCGCATCGAGATGGATGAGGATTTCATGGCCGATCCCGAGGCGCTGTTCTTCTGGAAGCACGAGGCGACTTCCGGCTACGGCGCGCTCGACGATTTCGCCGTGCATCCGCTGTCGCTGGTCACGGCGCTGTTCGGCCGCGTCGCCAGCGTCATCTGCGACATGGCCAAGCCCTATGCCGACCGCAAGCTGGCGGCCGGCGGGCGCCGCGCGGTCGAGACCTACGATATCGCCAGCGTGCTGATGCATCTGGAAAACGGCGTTGCCGGCACGCTGCAGGTCAACCGCTCGGCCTGGGGCCGCAAGGGCCGCATCGCCATCCAGATCTTCGGCTCCAAGGGGGCGATCCTGTTCGACCAGGAGCGGATGAACGAATTCCAGCTCTACCTGACGTCGGACCGGCCGACCGAACAGGGCTATCGCACCATATTGGTGGCGCCGCAGCACAAGCCCTACGACCTTTTCGTACCGGCGCCCGGCCACAGCCTCGGCTTCAACGACCTCAAGATCATCGAATGCCATGAATTGCTGACGCGGCTTGCCGGCAAGCCGGCCCGGCTCATCGAGTTCGCCGAAGGGCTGGAGATCGAGCGCACCGTGCATGCGATGGCGCGTTCTTATGAGGAAAAGCGCTGGGTGGATGTTAGGTAGAGGCATGTAGTTCGTCGACATGGGAGGTTGCCGACGGTCCATTCGCGTCGGCCGAAGCTTTCTCGATTTCGTCATCCTTGGGCGGTAATCACCGCCGGCGTTTCCCACCCATCGACCCACACCTTCCGCAACCTATCGCCTTCGCCCTTGAAGCTTAACCCGGTCGGCTGGCAATCCTCGATGCGGTCGCTGCGGAAATTGCGGATTGCCTGGCGCAATTCGCACCAGGCGACGATGTTGGCGGTCTCGGCGTAATAGATCAGCGCGATCGGGCGGATCAGGCGCTCGGAGGCACGGCCGAGTTCGTCGCGGTAGGAAAGATCGAGCTTCTCCTCGTCGCGGATGGCGCGGCGCACCAGCGCAAGGTCGATCGTGCCGACGGAGGGTGCGGCGAAGCCCCAGGCGTGCAACGCATTGGCCTCGAGCGTCTGGCGCAAGGGCGGCGGCACCGCGCCGGCGATCTTGGCGCTGACGCGCTTGGCCGCCTGCTTGAGTTCGTCGTCTCCGGTGCGCTCCAGCAGCGCCAGCGATAGCACGATCGCCTCCATCTCCTCGATCGAGAACATCAGCGGCGGCAGGTCGAAGCCGGGGCGCAGTATGTAGCCTATGCCACGGCCGCCCTCTATCGGGACACGCATGGCCTGCAGAGCCGCGATGTCGCGGTAGATCGAGCGTATCGTCACTTCCAACTGCCCGGCAATCATCGCCGCCGTCACTGGCCTGCTGGCCAGCCGCAGGATCTGAATGATCTCGAACAGGCGCGAGGCCTTGCGCATTTTTCTCACCGGCTGCGATCACAACTGACACACCATCGTCAGTTGGCTCGATCTATAGGATCGCCCATCGGCTTGAAAATCAACAAGTTCCTTGGCGGCACGCCGGCAGGAAGCGACAGGCAACTGACATGAGCTACGCGGAAAATCTCTGGCTTTTCTTTCTTCTCCTGTTCGGCATCATCGCCGTTCCAGGCATGGACATGCTGTTCGTGCTTGCCAATGCGCTGACCGGTGGGCGCGACAGGGGCCTGGCGGCGACCGGCGGCATCATGGTCGGCGGCATGGTGCACACGCTGAACGGCGCTGTCGGCGTCGGCCTGCTCATGCATTTCGTGCCGATCCTGTTCAAGCCACTGCTGCTTGCCGGCGCCGCCTACATGGCATTCATCGGCCTCACTCTGATGCGCAGCTCGATTACCGTCGGGCATGACGGACCGGCCGGCAGCCGTTCCTCATGGAAGGCGTTTCGCCAGGGTTTCGTGACCTGCCTGATCAATCCCAAAGCCTATCTCTTCGTCCTGGCTGTCTACCCGCAGTTCCTGAAACCGCACTACGGTCCGATCTGGATGCAGGCGGCGATCATGGGCCTGCTGACCGTGCTGACGCAGGCCGCGATCTATGGCGGGCTCGCCATATCAGCCGGCCGCAGCCGCAAGCTGCTGGTCGCCAATCCGCGGGCGACAGCATTCGCCGGCCGGGCGGCCGGGCTGCTGCTGTTTGCGGTCTCCGTGTTCACTGCATGGGAAGGCTTGAGGGCGGCGTAATTCCGGTTGGCGCCGCCCTTATCACTATCGTATCAGGCTGCCCCTTGCCGGCTGTCCAGCATGGCGCGGCGGGCCGAGCGGCGCCACTCGACGGCGCCGGCAAGGCCGTGCAGCACGGTCTCGGTGGTCGCCCAGTCGATGCAGCCATCGGTGATGCTCTGGCCGTAGACCAGCGGCTTGCCGGCCACGACGTCCTGCCGGCCGGCGACGAGATTGCTCTCGATCATGACGCCGATGATGCGCTCGTCGCCCGCCGCCACCTGGCCCGCGACATCGGCCGCCACTTTCGGCTGATTCTCGGGCTTCTTGCTCGAGTTGGCGTGGCTGACGTCGATCATCAGGCGCGGCGCGATGCCGATGCGGGCGAGTTCCACGGATGCGGCCTCGACGCTTGCCGCATCATAGTTGGGCTGAACACCGCCGCGCAGGATGACATGGCAATCCTCGTTGCCCGTCGTCGCCGCGATGGCGCTGCGTCCGCCCTTGGTCACCGCCATGAAATGATGCGGCTGGGCGGCCGACTTCACCGCCTCGCCGGCGATCCTGAGATTGCCGTCGGTGCCGTTCTTGAAGCCGACCGGGCAGGAGAGGCCCGAGGCCAGTTCGCGATGGATCTGGCTCTCGGTCGTGCGTGCGCCGATGGCGCCCCAGGCGACGAGGTCGGCAATGTATTGCGGCGTCGTCATGTCGAGGAATTCGGTCGCCGCCGGCAGGCCGAGATTGTTGACGGCGGAAAGCACGTTGCGCGCCATCCGCAGCCCCTTGTCGATGTTGAAGCTGCCGTCGAGGTCGGGATCGTTGATCAGGCCTTTCCAGCCGACCGTCGTGCGCGGCTTTTCGAAATAGACCCGCATCACGATCTCGAGCCGGTCGGCCAGGGCCTCGCGCAGCGCCGCCAGACGGCTGGCATAGTCAACGGCCGCGACCGGATCGTGGATGGAACAAGGGCCGACGATGACAACAAGTCGATCGTCGGCCCCTGTAAGGATGGAATGGATGGCGTTGCGCGAGGCGGCAACGGTGCGTGTCGCCGTCAGTGAGCGCGGTATCTCGCGCATCACCTCTTCCGGCGTGCTCAGCAGTCTAAGTTCCTTGACCCGAAGGTCGTCTGTGGTGGTCAACACGGCTTTCTGCTCCTGTTAGAGCAATTCCAGGAAAAGTGCGTAGCGGTTTTCCGTCCGGAATTGCGTAAAACTATGTTTGGGAACCTGCCGGCTGAAACAAAAAAGCCGCCAGGTCTGGCGGCTGTTCGGATCTTGTTGCTGCAATCTTCAGATCGAGCGCAATCCTCCCGCCGCCAGCGAGCTCCTAAAGTACCAATACGTGGCGGTCAGGTTGATCATGAGTGGGCGTATAGCTGAAGTCGCGTTGAATGTCACGCATCTGATGACGGACTTGCATAGATATGTAAGAATGCATATGTTGGATATGCCAAAAAGGATATGCTTCAATGCCGCTTTACGTAAAGGACCGGGAAGTCGACCGGCTGGTTCTTGAGGTGCAGCGCCTCACAAAAGCGCCGAGTAAGGCCGAGGCGGTTCGCCGCGCTCTGACGCATGAAATCGAGCGCGCCCGCAGTGTCCAATCTGTGTCGGAACGCCTGGCGGAGGCGGTCAGAATGGCTGGCGAAATCGGAGCGGATAATCCGGACTTCGATATGAAAGCCTATTCGGACGAGCTTTCAGGCGGGCTATGAGCTTGTTCATCGACGCGTCGGCGGTTGTCGCTCTGTTACGCCCAGAACCCACGGCAGGAGAACTCGCCGCCCGGATGGATGCCCACGGCGGGCCTTTCTTCATTTCGGCGGTCGTTCGTTTCGAGACCGCAATGGCCTTGGCGCGTTCAAAGACCCCCCTGCCTTCACCCGTGGAACCGGCGGCAATCGCAAAGGCGAATGCCGCCGTGGACCGTTTCGTGCAGGATTTGGGGATCGGCGAGGTCCTCATTTCGGCCGAGGTCGGGCGGCTCGCTGTCGAAGCGGCACGCAGCTACGGCAAGGGTGTCAATTCGCCGGCGCAGCTCAACATGGGTGATTGCTTTTCCTATGCCTGTTGCAAGGCATATGATTTGGCTTTGCTCTACACCGGTCAGGATTTCACAAAGACAGACATACGATAGGTTCAAGGTGCGCCACGCGGACTGCCCGCATGAACCTATTCCGGCGACGATCCCGCGACGCTCTGGTCGTAGTCGACCAGCGATCCGGTCATGACGCCCGATTGCGGGCTGACCATGTAGCTGATCAGCCGCGCGAGCTGGTCCGGCTTGACCAACTGGCCCATCGGCTGCGCGGCCTCGGCCTTCGCCAGCCAGTCGTCGGGCGCATCGTGCCATTTCTTCTGCACGATGTCCTCGCCCTCGGTGTCCATCCATCCGGGCAGTACGGCGTTGCAGCGGATGCGGTTGAAGCGATAGGCGTTGGCGACGTTCTTGGTCAGCGTCATCAGCGCGCCCTTGCTGGTCGAATAGGGCGTGAGGAAGGACTGGCCGGTATGCGCGGACATCGACAGCACATTGACGATCGAGCCGGGCGCCTTTTTCTCCAGCAGATGCGCCACCACGCCCTGCATCAGGAAAAACGGGCCGCGCACATTGGTGTCGAAGATCTGGTCGAAGAGCTCTTCCGATGTCTCGACCAGTGAGCCGCGCGCGGAGGTGGCCGCGGCGTTGACCAGCGCGTTGATGCTGCCGAAATGGGAGAGCGCGGTGGCGACCGCGCGCTTGCAGTCGGCAACCTTCGAAACGTCGGCGCTGATGAAGATGGCGTCGACGCCTGATTTCTTGAAATGGGCGACTGCCTTGTCACCCTTCTCCTGCGAGCGGCCGATGAGCGCCAGCGCCCGGCAGCCCTCGTCGGCCAGGGCTTCGGCAACGGCAAAGCCGATGCCTTGCGCACCGCCGGTGACGATGGCGCGTGTGTTCGAATTGCGATCGGCGGATGCACTCATCGCTCTGCTCCTGTGCGTTGGGTCCGGATGCGTTCTTACTTGTCCAAGCGGACGGTCTTGCCCGTGGTCGCAGACTTCAGCGCCGCATCGGCCAGCCTGAGCGCCACGAGGCCGTCCGCGCCGCTCGGCGCCGCCTTCTTGCCTGAAGTCGCCGCGGTGATGAAGGCGGCGATCTCGTTGGCGTAGGCGTCGAGGTAGCGGGTCATGAAGAAATCGTGCAGCGGCGGGCGCGTATAGCCCTTCTCGTTGGCCAGCTCGATCGACACCGGCCGCTGATTCTCGGCCGCCACCATGCCCTTGGAGCCATGCACCTCGATGCGCTGGTCGTAGCCATAGGTGGCGCGGCGCGAATTGGAGATGACGGCCTGCTTGCCCGATGCGGTTTCAAGGATGACGCTGACCGAGTCGAAATCGCCGGCCTCGCCGATTTTTTTGTCCACAAGCACCGAAGCGTGTGCGCTGACAGCGACCGGCTCCTCGCCGAGCAGGAAGCGCGCCATGTCGAAATCATGGATGGTCATGTCGCGGAAAATGCCGCCGGAGCGGGCGATATAATCGAGCGGCGGGGCGCCGGGATCGCGCGACGTGATGGTGACCATCTCGACGGTGCCGATGGCGCCGTCGTCGATCGCCTTGCGCACGGCGGCGAAATGCGGATCGAAGCGCCTGTTAAAGCCGACCATCAGCGTCGCCTTGGTCTTGTCGACCACCGCCAGGCACTGCTCGACCCGCTTGACGTCGAGGTCGATCGGCTTCTCGCAGAAGATCGCCTTGCCGGCCTTGGCGAAACGCTCGATCAGATCGGCATGCGTGTCGGTCGGCGTGCAGATGACGACCGCATCGATGTCTTTCGATTTTTCGATAGCGTCGATGGTGCGCACCTCGGCGCCATAGGCTCCAGCCAGTTCGCTCGCCGCCTTCTCGAAAGCGTCGGCAACGGCGACCAGTTTTGCCTGGGGGTTGGAACCGACGGCGCGGGCGTGGACCTTGCCGATGCGGCCGGCACCAAGGAGGGCGAAGCGAACAGTCATGGAAATTTCCTCTGGGGATGGTTCGAAGCGGGGCGCCGGTCATGGGCGCTAGATGATTTTCCGGTCAAGACAAATCGACGGGAAGGCGATGACCGTCGCCTCCGCGCCCGGCCTCAGGCCGCGAGTTCCGCCTCGCCGGTCTTGGCGCCGGTGATATACGATACGATGTCCTGCCCGTCGGTATTCTCCTTGCGCAGATTGGCGACGATGCGGCCGCGCCGGAACACCACGATGCGGTCGCAAAGGTCGAACACCTGGCGCATGTTGTGGCTGATCAGGATCAACGGCTCGCCATTGTCCTTCAGCGTGCGGATGATGTTTTCGACCTGCGCGGTCTCCTGCACGCCAAGCGCTGCCGTCGGCTCGTCCATGATGATCAGCTTGGAGGCGAAGGTGGCCGTCCTGGCGATCGCCACGCATTGGCGCTGGCCGCCCGACATATGGCGAATGGTGTTGGACAGATTGGGGATCTTCACCGCCGTGCGCACCAGCGCCGCCTCGGTCGCCTTGCGCATGTATTTGCGGTCGAGGATGGAGAACGGCCCGAGATTGAACAGCACCTTTTCGCGGCCGAGGAACAGGTTCGACGGCACGTCGAGATCGTCGGCCAGCGCCAGGTTCTGGAACACCGTCTCGATGCCCGCCTCGCGCGCCTCGATCGGGCCGGCGAAATTCACTTCCTTGCCGTCGAACCAGACCTGGCCGCTGGTCCGCTGCTCGACGGCGGTGATCTGGCGCACGAAGGTCGACTTGCCGGCGCCGTTGTCGCCCATGATGGCGACATGCTCGCCCTTGCGCAGCTCGAAGTTGGCGCCTTGGAGCGCATGCACGCCGCCATAGCGCTTGGTCAGGTTTTCGGTCTTCAGGACGATATCTGACATGGTCAAGCCCTCAATGCCCGCATGCGCTGGCGCCACTGATCGAGAACGACCGCGCCGACGATGATCACGCCTTTGACCATCTCCTGGTAGTAGGCGTCGAGGCGCAGGAAGGTGAATCCGGAGATAATGACGCCGAAGATCAGCGCGCCGATCACGGTGCCGATGATGGAGCCACGGCCGCCCGACAGCGAGACGCCGCCGATGACCGCCATGGCGATGGCGTCGAGTTCGTACATCACGCCCATGCCGGCCTGGGCGGTAAGGTTCTTGGAGGAAAGCACCACGGCGGCGAGCGCGGCAAGAATGCCGGCGATGACGTAGACCAGGATCTTATGGTTGGCGATCTTGATGCCCGACATGCGCGCGGCATCCTCGTTGGAGCCGATCGCATAGCAATGCTTCCCGTATCTGGTGTAGGTCATGATCAGCTGGAACAGCACGGCCAGCGACAGGAAGATGATGACGGGCATCAGCCCCTTGCCGATCGCGGCGAAACTGTCTGTCGGGAACGAGATCGGCTGGCCCTTGGACCACCATTTGGCGATGCCGCGCGCGGTGACCATCATGCCGAGCGTGGCGATGAAGGGCGGAATGCGCGTATAGGCGATCAGCGCGCCGTTGACGAAGCCGGCGAGCAGGCCGCAGCCGATCGCCACCAGCACCGGGACGATCACCGGCAGGTCGGTCCAGCCCTGCGCCAGGAACATCGCCTTGGGATTCGGGTTGCCGTTGACGGTCGCGACCTGGGCGAAGCTCATGGCGATCATGGCGGTCGCGCCGACGATCGAGCCCGAGGACAGGTCGATGCCGCCTGTAATGATCACCTGCGTGACGCCGATGGCGATGATGCCGACGATCGACACCTGCAGGATGATGATCTGCAGGCGCGCCTCGTTGAAGATGCCGGAGACATCGCTGCGGGTGTTGAACAGGAAGCTGTCGCCGAGAAAGATGCGGCCGATCAGTTCGAAGATGACGACAAGGATGACGAGCGCCAGGAAGACGTTGAATTCGGCCGGCCATGTGCGCTTCTTGGCGTCATAGCTGACCCCGCCGACGCCGTGAGATGTCTGTGCCAATCTTCTATCCTCCGTCAGCCGCGGCCGTTCCTCGAGCAGCTGTCAGGCGCCGAGGGAAATGGGAGCGGCGCTGTCTTTGCGCGAGAGCGCCGCTCCGTATGTCCGCGGCTCAGTTCTTCTTCAGGAACTTGTCGATGTTTGCCGGGGTGACGAGCTGGAAGGGCACATAGACCTTGTGCTCGACCTTCTCGCCCTTGGCCAGCTTGAGCGCTGCATCCAGCGCCCCGGCGCCCTGGCCGGCCGCATCCTGGAACACGGTTACGTCGAGGTCGCCGGCGTGCATGGCGGCAAGCGCGTCCTGAGTGGCGTCGACGCCGCCGACGACGACTGCCTTCATGTCGATGTTGGCGGCCTTCATCGCCTGGATGGCGCCGATGGCGCTTTCGTCATTGTTGGCGATGACGCCGTCGAACTTCTTGCCGGTCGACAGCCAGTTGGTCATCAGGTTCTGGGCCTGGTCGCGATCCCAGTTCGACGTCTGCTTGTCGATGATCTTGATGAAGCTGCACTCCGGCGTGGCGATGACATCATCGATATCCTTGGTGCGCTGCACGGCGGCCTGGTTGGAAAGCTCGCCCATGATCACATAGACATTGGCTTCCTTCTTGCCGGCTTCCTTGAACAGGCGGCAGACTTCCTTGGTCTCGAGCGTGCCGGAATCGGCCTCGTTGGAAGCGACGAAGGCCTGGTTGTCGGGCAGCGTGTCGACATTGACCGGCTGGCGGTTGACGTAGACCAGCGGGATCTTGGCCGCGGCGGCCGCATCCGACATCGCCTGAGTGGCCGAGGTGTCGACCGGGTTGACGATGATGGCGTCGACGCCCGAAGCGGCGAAGTTCTTGATCTGGTCGAGCTGCTTGGCAACGTCGTTCTGTGCGTCCTCGACCTGCAGCTCGACGCCGCTCATGCCCTTGGCCTGCTCGATCATGCCGTTGCGCAGCACGGTGAGAAAGTTGTCGTCGAACTTGGCCATCGAGACGCCGATCTTGGCGGCCATGGCCGATGAACTCATCAGCGCCGCGAAGGCGACGCCCAAAAGCAGTTTCTTCATTGTATCTCTCCTCCACTTTTGGTGTCCGGTTGCACCGATCTCTCCGGAATCCCCGATCTGCCTGGGGAATCTCTCCCTGATATCCATTTCGTTCCGCAGCGTGCCGCCAACGGCTGGACGCCGAACTGCCTTGAACGGATGTTCCGGAACGAAAGAACCAAAACCCACATCTAGTGAAATATTTATTCCATTTGACGTTGGGGCGTCAAGGGCAATTCCAAATTCGGGCGCGCGATTTTCTGCCTGCTCTGATAGATTCTATCATTTCTGGCGGGCGGTTCGTGGCGGCGGACTGCAGGAGCGCTCTGTCGCTTCATCGAAACGCCCTATCGCTCGTCCTGGCGCGTCCCGGACGGAAAGCCGCTGCGCATTTTCCCGAACTTGCTTCAGATGTTTTCCGGCAAATAGATGTCGAAGGGCAGGAAGATCTGACCCGGCGCATTGGCCGCGCCGGCTTCGATGGCATGCGCCATCCGATCGACGAGCTCACGACAGAGCGCGGCAAGCGGCGTCGAGATCACCATGGTAAGGATGTTGTCGGCGAGCGCGGCGCGCGATTCGGCGTTGATCTCGTTGCAGACGACCACCGGCATGTTGCCAGGCTTCGCTGCCCGCAGCGCCGAGACGGCGCCCTCCATGCCGCCACCGGCGACGTAGCAGCCGACGAGATCCGGATACCGCGCCAGAAGATCGATCATCGCGTCATGGGTTACCTGATTGGCCTCGAGATTGACCAACGTCTCCAGCACGCTGAAATCCGGCGCATGCTCGCGGAAGAAGGAGCGGAAGCCGATCTCCCGCAGCTCATGGCCATGGAAGCGATGGCTGCCGACGAAAAGGGCGACCTTGCCAGGCGCCCTCGCCGCCCTGGCGATCATCCAGGCCGCGGTGCGGCCGACCTTGCGGTTGTCGAGGCCGACATAGCCCTCACGGACGCCGGCGGCGAAGTCGGACAGAAGGGAGAAGACCGGCAGTCCCCTGGCCTTGAGCGCCTCNACGACGGCGGTGAGCGTCGGATGGTCCGGGCCGACCACGGCAATGGCCCGCGATCTCGCCGCCAGCCTGCGCATCTGGGCGGCGATGTCGTCCGGGGCCAGAGAGCTGGCGAAATCGACGGTTGCGACGCCGCGGAAGCGCTGCGATTGCGCGACCGCCAGCTCGAGTTCCCGAGCGAAATCACCATAGAAAACGTCATTGCCCCGAAGCAGCAGAAAGCCCAGACGATACTCGGGCAGTTCCTGGCGCATCCGCTGCTTGATCAGGCCGGCGGCGTGATAGCCGATCTCGGTCGCGGTTTCGTAGACGCGGCGCGCGGTTTCCTCCCGCACTGGGAGGCGATTGTTGAGCACGCGGTCCACCGTGGCAACGCTGACGCCGGAGACGCGCGCCAGATCAGTGATGGTCGGCCGTTTCGCCATGATCGCCCTCGTTCGATTGCCCGATATCGATACCTGACTTTGATAGGAAATGATAGAAACTATCTTTATGATGTTGAGTCTATCATGGCCCGGCGTTATTTCTGAGCAAGGAGTTAGTTGGTGATCGGCATTCGCATGGCGAATGCCCTGCCTTGGGAGGCAATCATGACCGCAGCGCCGTCCCGGCGTGATTACAGCCTGATCGGCCGCGACGCCCGGCTTGCGGTCGAACACGGGCTGTCGGCGGCCGAGTGGTATCATACCGACATTCCCCGCAAGCAGATGAAGGAGCTGATGCAGCGCTCCGATGGCCCGGCGATCCGCGACACGGCGATCTGGCTGGCCGCCCTCATCATCAGCGGTGCCGGCGCTGCCTGGTTCTGGGGCAGCTGGTGGTGCGTGCCGTTCTTCTTCGCCTATGGCGTGCTCTACGGCTCATCCACCGATTCCCGCTGGCACGAATGCGGCCACGGCACGGCGTTCCGCACGCAGTGGATGAATGACGCAGTCTATCAGATCGCCTGCTTCATGATCATGCGCAATCCGGTGACCTGGCGCTGGAGCCACACGCGCCATCACACCGACACCATCATCGTCGGCCGCGATCCTGAGATTTCGGTCATGCGGCCGCCGGACCTGGTGCGCCTCGTTCTCGCTTTTGTCGGCGTGCTCGACGCCTGGCATGCGATATCAGACATGCTGCGCAATGCCGCCGGCAACATCAGCGCGGCGGAGAAGACCTTCATTCCCGAACAGGAGCAGCCCAAAGCGATCCGTGTTGCCCGCATCTGGACGGCGATCTATGCCGCGACCATCGCGCTGGCGCTCTCCACCGGATCTTTCCTGCCCCTGATGCTGGTCGGCCTGCCCAGGCTTTATGGCGCCTGGCATCACGTGATGGTCGGCCTGCTGCAGCATGGCGGCCTCGCCGACAACGTCACCGACCACCGGCTGAACAGCCGCACCGTCTACATGAACCCGATCAGCCGCTTCATCTACTGGAACATGAATTACCACGTCGAGCATCACATGTTCCCGATGGTGCCCTACCATGCGCTGCCGAAGCTGCACGCGCTGATCAAGCACGATTTGCCGGCGCCGACGCCGTCGATCCTGGCCGGCTACCGCGAGATGATCCCGGTCTTCCGCCGCCAGCTGCGCAACGAGGATTATTTCCTCAAGCGCGAGCTGCCGCCGACCGCCAGGCCGTACCGCGAGGAATTCCACAACGACGCCGTCGCGGTCGCGGCTGAATAATCACGCGCCGCCGTGCGATCCCAGGGGAGGACTGAATGGACGATTGGGTCGAGGCCTGCGCCGCCGGTGACATCGACGAAGAAGACGTGATGCGCTTCGACCATGGCGGGCGCACCTTCGCCATCTATCGCAGCCCGGACGACGAATATTTCGCCACCGACGGACTTTGCACGCATGAGAAGGTGCATCTCGCCGGCGGGCTGGTGATGGACGACATCATTGAATGCCCCAAGCACAATGGCCGCTTCAACTACAAGACCGGCGCGGCCAGGGGCGCGCCGGTTTGCGTCAACCTCAGGACCTATCCGGTCAAGGTGGACGCCGGCAAAATCCTGGTTCAGATCGGATGACCGGCATGGCACCCGGGATGGTGATCATCGGAGCCGGCGAATGCGGCGGACGGGCGGCGCTCGCCTTGCGCGATCTCGGCTATGACGGGCCGGTGACGCTGGTAGGCGACGAGCCGCATTTGCCCTATGAACGTCCGCCTCTGTCCAAGGAGGCGATGGCCAGCGATGCGCCCGCAATCAAGGCGATCGCCAGCGACGAGATCCTGACCGAAAAATCGATCCGGCACGTCCATTCCGTCCAGGCCGTGGCGATCGATCGGGCGGCGCGCACGGTGCACTTGTCGGACGGCTCGGTGCTGGCCTACGACAAGCTGCTGCTGGCCACCGGTTCGACCCCGCGCAAGCTGCCGATGCCTGGGCTTGGCGTGCGCTGCGTCTATCTCAGAACCTTCGCCGACGCGCTGGCCATTCGCGCCCATCTTCGTGCCGGCAACCGCATCGCCATCATTGGCGGCGGGTTCATTGGCCTTGAACTTGCGGCAGCCGCGCGCAAGCTCGGCGCCTCGGTCACCGTCATCGAGGCGCAGCCACGTATCCTGATGCGCGGCGTTCCGGCCGAGATCGCCGAAATCATCCATGAAGCGCATGTCGCCGAGGGTGTCGACGTGGTCTGCGGGGAAGGCATCGCCTCCATCGCCGACGACGGCAAGGAGGTGCGGGTGACGCTTGCCCGCGGGCGCGAAATATCGGCCGACCTCGCCGTCATCGGCATCGGCGCCGTGCCGGTGACCGGGCTCGCGGCCGAAGCCGGCCTGGCCATTGAAAACGGCATATCGGTCGATGCCTACCTGCAAACCGCTGATCCCGACATCTTCGCCGCCGGCGATTGCTGCTCGTTTCCGCTCGCCGTCTATGGCGGCCGCCGCGTGCGGCTGGAGGCCTGGCGCAATGCACAGGAACAGGGCGCACTGGCGGCAAAGAACATGCTTGGCGCCGGCGAGGCGCATGCGGCTGTGCCGTGGTTCTGGTCGGATCAGTATGGGCTGAGCTTGCAGATCGCCGGCCTCTCCGACGAAGGCCGCGTCCTTGTGCGTCGCGATCTCGGTGACGGCGCCTTCATCCTCTTCCATCTCGCCGAGGACGGCAGGCTGGTGGCGGCGAGCGGCATCGGCCCGGGCAATGCGGTCGCGCGCGACATAAGGCTGGCCGAAATGCTGATCGGCAAGCGGGCCAAGCCCGCACCGGAGGCGCTGGGATCGCCTGAAGTCAAGCTGAAGGCATTGCTGGCGGCCTGAGTGAAGTTGGCCGCCCTCTCCCTTGTTGCAGGGCAATTGCGTATGACTGCACCGGCCCCTTACCCGGATCTTTCGGTCCGATCTCGCCACGAAGGGGAGGTAGAGGTCCTTAGAACAGCGCCTTGAGCTCCGCCAGCTTGTCGTTGACCAGCCAGCCGTAATAATTCTCTTCCGGCAGCTTCTCCGGCTCACCGGTGCCGCGGCGTCTGTCGTTTTCCGCCTTCAGCGCATAGGCGCGCTGCTCCGGATTGCCGACATTGTAGAGTGTGGCTGTCACGCCCGGATTGCCAGAGATGTCGAAGCCGGCGATGCTCTTATAGGCGTCGATCGACTTTTTGATCGTCGCCGCGACATAGGGCAGCGTCAGGTCCGGATCCATGATGGTCTTGTAGACCGAATTGGGATCGGAGACGTCGAGCTTCGGCAGGCCCGACACCTTGTGTACGAGATCGCTCATCTGCAGGGCGGTCAGGGGATTGAGCTGGCCGAGGCCGAAGGTCTGGCCGGCATAGTAGGGCTGGAAGAAGGTGGCGCCGAAACGGTTGTCGGGGAAATCCTCGCCGCCGACAGTCTTGCCGCGAAACGAGCGGTTCCAGACCTGTTCGCGGCATTCCCACAGATCGTAGCTGTCCGAAATCGCGGCGCATTTCTTGAATTCCGGCCGCTGCACGAAATCGGTGATGTCCTCGCCGTCATAGGCGAAGGAGAGCTTGCTCGATAGGTAGGAGATCGCCTTGACGTAATAGGTCTGCAGCCGGTCGTAGGCGTCGACATTGTAGGTGTGCTCGCCGACGATGGCGCCGACGATGTGCATGGGGTCGATGCCATAGGCGCTCGCTGCCTTCTTGATCTTGGCGCGCAGATCGGCGTCGTTCTGCAGCAGCGCGTAGACCTTGCGGTACTTCGCCTGGAAGGTGGTGTTGGTCGCCTGCGTGCGGCGGCTCGAGGCGCCGGGAATGTCTGGCTGCTCGGTATTGCGGTTTCCCGCCGGCACCAATGTCGCCGCGTCGGCGGCGAACAGCGTCGCCGCCAGCGTCAAGCCGAGAATGACCAAGATGAGTTTTTTCATGCGCCGCCGCCTAGAGAATTGCGGCGCAAACTAGGTAAAGCACTTGGTCGAGTCGAGAGCGCCCCATCATCCGGCGAGACGAAAGGTGGCCAGATGGTACCATCTGGCCACACATGGCTCCTGCCGGACGTTGTTGCATGACCGCGCCGGCCTGCTCCGGCGCCCTCGTTCAAAGGATGAACCGCGACAAATCCGTGTTTCTGGAGAGGTCGCCGACATGCTTCTGGACATAGGCGGCGTCGATGGTGACCGCCGTGCCGTTGCGGTCCGGCGCATCATAGGAGATGTCGTCCAGCACCCGCTCCATCACTGTCTGCAGCCGCCTCGCGCCGATGTTCTCGATGCTGGCGTTGAGATCGACGGCGACGCCGGCGAGCGAATCGATGGCGTCGTCAGTGAAGGTGAGCTCAACGCCTTCGGTCTTCATCAGCGCGATATACTGCTTGATCAGGCTCGCCTCGGTCTCGGTCAGGATGCGTACGAAGTCCTCCTTCTCCAGCGCGCGCAGCTCGACGCGGATCGGCAGGCGGCCCTGCAGTTCCGGCAGCAGGTCGGACGGCTTGGAGACATGGAAGGCACCGGAAGCGATGAACAGGATGTGGTCCGTCTTCACCGGCCCGTATTTGGTCGCCACCGTCGTGCCTTCGACCAGCGGCAGCAGGTCGCGCTGCACGCCTTCTCGCGAAGGGCCGCCCGAAATGTCCGAGCGGGCGGCGATCTTGTCGATTTCGTCGAGGAAGACGATGCCGTCATTCTCCGTCGCGTCGAGCGCGCGGCGCACCACCTCGTCCTGGTCGAGCAGCTTGTCGGACTCGTCGCCGACCAGCAGGTCGTAGGATTCCTTCACCGTGGTCTTGCGCAGCTTGGTCTTCTTGCCGCCCATCGCCTTCGACAGCATGTCGTTGATGTTGAGCACGCCGATATTGGCGCCCGGCATGCCGGGAATCTCGAAGCCGGGCATGCCGCCATTGCCGGTGTCGGCCACTTCGATCTCGATTTCCTTGTCGTCGAGCTCACCCTCGCGCAGCTTCTTGCGGAAGCTATCGCGCGTCGCCGGGCTCGCCGTCTTGCCGACCAGCGCTTCCAGCACCCGTTCCTCGGCGTTGACATGGGCGCGCGCTTTCACGTCCTCGCGCATCTTCTCGCGCACCAGGCCGATGGCGATTTCGACCAGGTCGCGGATGATCTGTTCGACGTCGCGGCCGACATAGCCGACCTCGGTGAACTTGGTCGCCTCGACCTTGACGAACGGCGCGCCGGCGAGCCGCGCCAGGCGGCGCGAAATCTCGGTCTTGCCGACGCCGGTCGGGCCGATCATCAAGATGTTCTTCGGCATCACCTCTTCGCGCATCTGGCCTTCGAGCTGCTGGCGGCGCCAGCGGTTGCGCAGAGCGATGGCCACGGCGCGCTTGGCGTCCTTCTGGCCGATGATGAAGCGGTCGAGTTCCGAAACGATTTCGCGGGGAGAAAATGTGCTCATATCACTAAATTCCACTTTGCCACTGCTTGATGGTCTCGAACGGATGCAGCAGCATGATCACGTTGAGTGTCAGATTGTCCCGGATGAGATAGCCGGTACCCAGTTCGAAGAGGATGGCGAGGCTGACGATCACCCATATAGGTAGCCTTCGCGCCATCACAAATCCCAGCACCATGGCCAGTGTGTCGGACACCGAATTGATGATGCTGTCGCCGTAATAGTCGAGCGAAATGGTGCCGGCGCGGTAGCGATCGATGATGAACGGGCTATTTTCGAGGATTTCCCAGCCTCCCTCGACGAGGA
This sequence comes from Mesorhizobium sp. WSM3626, assembly GCF_000513935.1. Taxonomy (GTDB): domain Bacteria; phylum Pseudomonadota; class Alphaproteobacteria; order Rhizobiales; family Rhizobiaceae; genus Mesorhizobium; species Mesorhizobium salmacidum. Next base: position 39,702 of record NZ_AZUY01000005.1, read on the forward strand.
CGGCGAATGCCAGCCGCAAGCCGATCGGCGAACGCGGGAACAGGAACCGGGCCAGCGCGTAGAACAGGAAGCCGTGGATAATGTGCGAAAAGGTGTACCAGTCCGAAATGTGCTGGGAATTCTCCGAACTGTTCACCACCCCATGCCACAGCTTGACATAGCCGCAGGTACAGATCGGCGGATGGCTCATCAGGTAGAGCGTGACGGCTTGGGCGACGAGCAGGCCGGCGACGATCAGCAGTCCCATCCGCCAGCTATCCTCGTAAGCGGAAAGGCTCTTGTCCTCGCTGGCCGTGACCATGTCCCGAATTACCCCTCTTGCGCGTCTTCGGCATCGATCGCCATCAGCACGGCGTCGCCATAGATCGACTGTCTGCGATCAATGGCCCGAAATCCCGCCTTTTCATAGGCCCGGATGGCCCTGATGTTGGCTGGGTCGGGGTCGATAATGACACGCGGTACGCCTTCCTCGAACAGGTCTTCGACGAATTGACGCACGATCGCCGAGCCATGGCCGATGCCGATGAGTTCCGGCCGGCCGATCGAGATATCTATGCCGAGCGTGCCGAACGGCTGATCGGCATAGGGATGGCCGTCTTCCAGATGCGGATCGTAGCTCTGCAGATAGGCGATCGGCCGGCCGTCGAGCTCAACGATCAGCGGCTCGACGGAAATCGAGTCTATATGATCGGCAATCTCCGCGATTTCCGCCTCGGGATCGCCCCACCACTCTGCAACATGCGGCTCGGCCAGCCAGCCTGCGATCATCGGCAGGTCCTTTTTGGTCACCGGCCGAAAATCGTAGCTATTTTCTGGTTGGATCATGGTCTTTCCGAAAACCGGCGTCCACTTTTCGCTTACGCGGTCCTGCGGTTCGGGACCATGGTCGGCCTTATCAAGCCGCATCGAGCGTTTCGACAACGAAATTATTGTTGGTGTAGACGCAGATGTCGGACGCGATCTGCATCGCCTTGCGGGCGATCTCCTCGGCGTCCTTGTCGCTGTCCATCAGCGCGCGCGCCGCGGCCAGCGCGTAATTGCCGCCCGAACCGATGGCCATGACGCCATGTTCGGGCTCCAGCACGTCGCCGTTGCCGGTCAGCGCCAGCGAGACCGATTTGTCGGCAACCAGCATCATCGCCTCCAGCCGGCGCAGATAACGGTCGGTGCGCCAGTCCTTGGCAAGCTCGACGCAAGCGCGCGTCAGTTGGTCGGGATATTGTTCGAGCTTGGCTTCGAGGCGTTCCAAAAGCGTGAAGGCGTCGGCTGTGGCACCCGCGAAACCGGCAATCACATTGCCGCCCTTGCCGATGCGGCGCACTTTGCGGGCATTGCCCTTCATGATGGTCTGGCCAAGGCTGACCTGGCCGTCGCCGGCGATCACCACCTTGTTGCCCTTGCGCACGGTCACGATCGTCGTGGCGTGCATGGTCAGATTATCAGACATGTCCTGGCTCCGAGCAGCGCCATCCCAAAAAAGGCGATTGGCGCGGTACGAGTAACTTTGATCGGCCATATGTATGCACGGGGCCAATGATTGCAAACGGCTCGATAGCGGCCGGGATCGCAACTGGCAATCGCCGGATCATGCTGCTAGAAGGCTCTCGTTTTCAAGCCAGCGAGCGCTTGAGGCCCGTGAACCGGTCACGATCTGAACCACTGGCACAAGGATAGAGTAATGGCGCCTCGTTCCGCCGATGCAAGCCGAAAGACTGCGGAAACCGACATCTCGGTCTCGATCCATGTCGACGGCTCCGGCAAATCGGACATCGCCACGGGCGTCGGCTTCTTCGACCATATGCTGGATCAGCTTTCCCGCCATTCGCTGATCGACATGACCGTCAAGGCCAATGGCGACCTGCACATAGACGACCACCACACGGTCGAGGACACCGGCATTGCGCTCGGCCAGGCCTTGACCAAGGCGCTGGGCGAGCGGCGCGGCATCATGCGCTACGCTTCGATCGACCTTGCCATGGACGAGACGCTGACGCGTGCGGCGATCGACGTGTCGGGCCGGCCCTTCCTGGTCTGGAACGTTTCGTTCTCGTCGCCCAAGATCGGCACCTTCGACACCGAACTGGTGCGCGAATTCTTCCAGGCGCTGGCGCAGAATGCCGGCATCACGCTGCATGTCACCAACCATTATGGCGCCAACAACCATCATATCGCCGAGACCTGCTTCAAGGCGGTGGCGCGCGCGCTGCGCGCCGCGCTCGAGCGTGATCCGCGCCAGCCTGACGCGGTTCCCTCCACCAAGGGTTCTTTGAAGGGATAGCCTCATGACCGCCTATGTCGTGATGGAGCCACCTGGCCGTAGCGAGAAAGTCGACACGACGACGTTGGTCCGCGACGGCTTCACCTGGCTCGGCCTGCTCGTGCCGCCGCTGTGGCTTGCCTGGCACCGGCTGTGGGTCGAAGCGGCGCTCACCTTTGTCGTCATGGGCGTGCTTTCGATGCTTGGCCAGAAACTTGGCCTCGGTGTCGCCGGCTCGCTGCTGTCGCTGCTCGTCTCGCTCTATGTCGGGCTGGAGGGCCAGGGATGGCGCATCGCGGCGCTGCGCCGCCGCGGCTGGCATGAATGGGGCGTCGTCGAGGCCGGCTGGCTCGCGGATGCCGATATCCGCTATGCCCTGGAAGCTGAAGGTCTTTCGGATGAGGCAGCACCCGCGCCGCGCATCGTTCCGGATGCCGCTTTGGCGCGCCCGACGCAGCCCGGCATGGCGCTGGGGCTGACCCACATTCCGGGACGGCGCTGAGATGCGGGTTGCGATCATCGACTACGGTTCGGGCAATCTGCGCTCGGCAACGAAAGCTTTCGAGCGCGCCGCGCGCGAGGCCGGCATATCGGCGCGGATCGACCTGACGGCCGATGCCGACCGTGTACGCACCGCGGACCGCATCGTTCTTCCCGGCGTCGGCGCTTACGCCGACTGCGCGGCCGGCCTGCGTGCCGTCGAGGGCATGTGGGAGGCGGTCGAGGACGTCGCCATCGCCATGGGCCGGCCTTTCCTGGGCATTTGCGTCGGCATGCAGCTGATGTCGCAGCGCGGCCTAGAAAAGACCATCACCAACGGCTTCGGCTGGATATCGGGCGACGTCAAGGAGATCACGCCTTCCGATCCGGCGCTGAAGATCCCGCAGATCGGCTGGAACACGATCGAATTGAGGCGCCAGCACCCGCTGTTTTCCGGCATTCCGACCGGCGCGTCGGGCCTGCATGCGTATTTCGTCCACTCCTACCATCTCGATGCAAAGAACCCGGACGAGGTCGTTGCAGTCGCCGATTATGGCGGCCCGGTGACGGCCACGGTCGCCCGCGACAATCTCGCCGGCACGCAGTTCCATCCGGAGAAGAGCCAGGCGCTGGGCCTGGCGCTGATCACGAATTTCCTGCGCTGGAGGCCCTGAACACCATGAGCAAGAAGGGCTACTGGATGGCGATGATCGATGTCCGCGACCCCGAGATATATAAACAGTACATCGAGGCCAATGCTGTGGCGTTCGCGAAGTATGGCGCGAAATTCGCCGTGCGAGCCGGCCGCCACGAAAATCCGGAAGGACCTACCGGCAACCGCCATGTGCTGGTCGAGTTCGAGTCTTTCGACAAGGCGGTCGAATGCTATCATTCGCCTGAATATCAGCATGCCTCCAAATTCCGGCTTGCCGCTTCATCAGGTCATTTCGTCATCGTTGAAGGCGCCTGAACGTATGATCCTGTTTCCAGCCATCGATCTCAAGGACGGCCAGTGCGTGCGCCTCAAGCACGGCGACATGGCGACCGCGACCATCTACAATGACGATCCGGCAGCACAGGCCAAAGCCTTTGAAGAGCAGGGTTTTGAGTGGCTGCACGTCGTCGACTTGAACGGCGCCTTCCAGGGTCAGAGCGTCAACAGCGCCGCGGTCGGCGCCATCCTCAAAGCGACAAAGAACCCCGTGCAGCTCGGCGGCGGCATCCGCACGCTGGAGCAGATCGAGGATTGGCTCGACCGTGGATTGGCCCGCGTCATCCTCGGCACGGTGGCGGTGCGCGATCCCGATCTGGTCAGGCAGGCCTGCAAGGCGTTTCCGGGCAAGGTTGCCGTCGGCATCGACGCCAAGGGCGGCAAGGTAGCCGTCGAAGGCTGGGCCGAGGCCTCGAGCCTCGGCGTCATCGAACTGGCCAGGAAATTCGAAGGCGCCGGCGTCGCCGCCATCATCTACACCGACATCGACCGCGACGGCGTGCTGACCGGCATCAACTGGGACGCCACCATCGACCTCGCCGACGCCGTGTCGATCCCGGTCATTGCTTCCGGCGGGCTGGCCTCGATCGCCGACATCGTGCGCATGACCATGCCCGACGCGCAAAAACTCGAAGGCGCGATCTCGGGCCGCGCCCTCTATGATGGCCGCATCGACCCGGCCGAGGCGCTGGCGATCCTGCAGGGCCGGCCGGCGACGGAGGCGCGATCGTGAAGGTTTCACTCATCCTGGCCTCCTATGACAGCGGCCACTATCACGGCGGCATGGGCCAGGGGCCCGACGCGCTGATATCAGGCGGGCTCGTCGATGCCCTGACCCTTGCCGGTCACGACGTCACGGTCGAGGACATCGGCAGGGTCGGCGCCGACCAGGAGCGCGAGATCGCCACTGGTTTTGCCGTCTGCAACGCCGTCTCGGGCGAGGTCCGCATTGCCCGCGACAGGGGGCGGTTTCCCATCGTGCTGGCCGGAAACTGCCTGACCAGTGCCGGCGCGGTCGCCGGCGACGGCGCCGATGCGATCATCTGGGCCGACCAGCATGGCGACCTCAACACGCCCGAGACGTCCGTATACGGCTTTCTCGATGGCATGGCGCTATCGACGGTGCTCGGCCTGTGCTGGCGCCCGATGGCGACGGCCATTCCCGGCTTCAGGCCGATCGATCCCGCGCGCTGCGTGCTCGTCAACGCCCGCGATCTCGATCCGGCGGAGGAAAAGCTTCTCGAAACGTTGCCGGTCATCCGGACGGAATGTCCCGGTGTGGCGCAAGCGACGGAAAGACTGAAAGCAGCCGGCGCCAACAGCGTGCACATGCATCTCGATCTCGACGTGCATGATCCCAAGGCGCTGCAGGCCAACCGCTACGTCACCCCTGGCGGGCCGAACCCGGAGCAGATGCGCGACGCGACCTGCGCCGTGGCGCTTGCGGTGCCGGTCGTCGGCATCACCGTTTCCGCTTACGATCCGGCCTTCGATGCCCAGGCCGATGTGCCGCCGCTGGTCGGCCAACTGCTCAACGATCTGCTTGCCACGATAGAGGGCCGCTGATGCTGAAAGCCCGCGTCATCCCTTGCCTCGACGTCAAGGACGGCCGTGTCGTCAAGGGCGTCAATTTCGTCGATCTCATCGACGCCGGCGACCCGGTGGAGGCAGCCAAGGCCTATGATGCCGCCGGCGCCGACGAACTCTGCTTTCTCGACATCACCGCTTCGTCGGACAATCGCGAGACCATCTTCGACGTCATCGCCCGCACGGCCGAACAATGCTTCATGCCGCTGACCGTCGGCGGCGGCGTGCGCCAGGTCTCCGACATCAGGAAATTGCTGCTGGCCGGCGCCGACAAGGTGTCGATCAACACGGCCGCGGTGAAGAACCCGGATTTCGTCGCCGAAGCCGCCGACAAATTCGGCAACCAATGCATCGTCGTCGCCATCGATGCCAAGAGAGTGTCCGGCCCCGGTGAGGCCGAGCGCTGGGAGATCTTCACCCATGGCGGGCGCGAAAAGACCGGCATCGACGCCGTCGAATTCGCGCGCCAAATGGTCGATCGCGGCGCCGGCGAGATCCTGTTGACCTCGATGGACCGCGACGGCACCAAGGCCGGCTACGACATCGCGCTGACCCGCGCGGTATCGGACGCGGTGCGCGCGCCGGTCATCGCATCGGGGGGCGTCGGCACGCTCGACCACATGGTCGAAGGCATTCGCGACGGCCATGCAAGTGCTGTGCTGGCGGCCTCCATCTTCCATTTCGGCACCTACACCATCGCGCAAGCCAAAGCGCATATGGCCGAGGCCGGCCTGCCGATGCGGCTGGACTCGCTCGGTAACAGGTCCTAGAGCATGTTCCCGAAGCCGGCTTCTGGGAAAAATCCGGCTTAAACAAGAAGATAGACTGATATGGCCGAATTTTCGCTCTCCGACCTGGAAAAAATCGTCAGCGACCGCGCCCATTCCGGCGATCCGGACTCGTGGACGGCCAAACTGTTCGCGCGCGGCATCGACAAGGCGGCGCAGAAGCTCGGCGAAGAGGCGGTCGAGACCGTGATCGCCGCCGTCAAGGGCGACAAACAGGCCCTCGTTTCGGAAAGCGCCGATCTTATATATCATTGGCTCGTTGTTCTCAGCATAGCGGGCGTTCCGCTGGATGACGTGCTCAAGGAGCTCGAAGGCCGCACCCGGCGTTCGGGCATCGCCGAGAAGGCGTCACGGCCCAAGGGCTGATCGGGAGGGAGGGCAGGTATCTCGATGGATCAGCTCGCGCCAACCGAGAAATATTCCCCGTTTCGCTTCTTCTCGGCCGAGCAATGGTCGCGGTTCCGGGCCGATACGCCGCTGACGCTGAGCGAGGACGAGTTCCGCCGCCTGCGTTCGCTCAACGACCCGGTCGACCTCGAAGAGGTCAAGCGCATCTATCTGTCGCTGTCGCGGCTTTTGTCGGCGCATGTCGAGGCGAGCCAGCTTCTGTTCAGGCAGCGCCAGGCCTTCTTCAACGCCGTCGACGTGGCCAAGACGCCGTTCATCATCGGCATCGCCGGTTCGGTCGCGGTCGGTAAATCGACCACGGCGCGCGTGCTCAAGGAACTTCTGGCGCGCTGGCCGTCGAGCCCCAAGGTCGATCTCATCACCACGGATGGCTTCCTGCTGCCCAACGAGGTGCTGCGCCGCGAAAACCTGATGGAGCGCAAGGGTTTCCCCGACAGCTACGATGTCGGCGCGCTGCTGCGTTTCCTGTCAGGCATCAAGTCGGCATTGCCCGATGTCCGCGCGCCGGTCTATTCGCACCTGACCTATGACGTCATCCCCGGCGAGTTCGTCACCATCGACCGGCCCGACATCCTGATCTTCGAAGGCATCAACGTGCTGCAGCCGGGCAAGCTGCCGCAGGACGGCAAGATCGTGCCTTTCCTGTCGGACTTCTTCGACTTCGCCATCTATATCGATGCCGACGAGAAGTTGATCCACAATTGGTATATTTCCCGCTTCATGCGGCTGCGCGAGACCGCCTTCCGCAATCCGGACTCCTTCTTCCACCGCTATTCGCAGCTGTCGGAGGATGCGGCCAAGGCGATCGCCGAAGGCCTGTGGACCAACATCAACCTGAAGAACCTGCGCGAAAACATCCTGCCGACGCGCGCCCGCGCCGACTTGATCCTGCGCAAGGGCGCCGACCACCTGGTCCAGGAAGTGGCGCTGCGCAAATTATAGCCGGTAGAACCCGGCGTGGCGGGCTCGTCCACAAGCCCGCCNCNCCNGNGNTNCGTGTCAGCCATTGGCGAACGGCACGGCGACATAAATCTGCGTGTCGCCACGCTCCACCAGAAGCAGCACCGACCTGCGTCCGGATTTGCCGGCTTGGGAAATCGCTTGGGTCACCTGCTTCGCGCTCTTCACCGGGGCCTGGTTGACGGCGACGATGACATCGCCCGGCTGGATGCCGGCAGCCGCTGCCGGCTTGTCGGGATTGACGCTGGCAACCACCGCGCCGTGTTCGGTCTCGGGGAGGTTCATCTGCCGGCGGATGTCGGACGTGATGTCCATCAGGCCGAGGCCGATGGCCGGCGCGCGGGACCCATCGGTGCCCGGCGCGCTGGAGTTGCCAGTCGTTGCCGTCTTCACATCGTCGCTGTTGCGTCCGACATCGACGGAAATCTGTGCGGCCTTGCCCTTGCGCCAGACATCCAGTGTCTCCCTGGCACCCGGCGCGACGTCGGCGACAGCCCGCGAAAGATCCTTGGGATCCTTGACGTCCTGCCCGGCGAAGCCGGTGATGACATCGCCGCTTTCGATGCCGGCCTTGGCCGCGGGCGACCCGTCATTGACCTGCGAGACCAAGGCACCGCCGGGATGGTCGAGCCCGATTGCGTTGGCCACGTCCGGGGTGACGGGCTGGATCTCGACGCCGAGGTAGCCGTATTCGATGTCGCCACCCTTCATCAGCTTGGCGACCACCTTCTCAGCCTGGTCCGACGGAATGGCGAAGCCGACCCCGACGCTGCCGCCGTTCGGCGAATAGATCGCGGTGTTGATGCCGACGACATTTCCGCTGACATCCACCAGCGGGCCGCCGGAATTGCCGTGATTGATCGGTGCGTCGATCTGGATGAAATCGTCGAACGGCCCGCTGTGCAGGTCGCGGCCACGCGCCGAGACGATGCCGGCCGTTACCGTGGTGCCGATGCCGAACGGATTGCCGATCGCCAGCACCTGGTCGCCTGTCATGAGCTTGTCGGAGTCGCCCCACTTGATGGTCGGCAAGGCCTTGTTGGCCTTGATCTTCAGCACGGCGAGATCGTTCTTGGCATCGTGACCGACCAGCTTGGCCGGAAGCTCCGTGCCGTCGTCGAGCGTCACCTTGATCGAGGTCGCGCCGTCGACGACGTGGTTGTTGGTGACGATGGTGCCGTCGGCACTGACGATGAAGCCCGAACCGAGCGCCTCGGCGCGCGGCGACTGCTGTTGCGGAGGCGTCTTGGGAGCAGGCATGCCCTGATCGCCGAAGAACTGGTGGAAATAGTCATCGAAAGGCGAGTTGCCGCCAAAGGGCGAACCGTCAGGCGAACCTTCGCTCATAACTTCCGGCTGCGCTTTCATGACTGTTGTGACGGTGACGACAGCGGGCTTGGCCGCGGCCACGGTTGGCGCGAACGATCCGTTCGGAGCCGTTATTCCGGCGACAGGAGTCTGGGTCGTCGCGGCGACATTGCTCAAGCCGCCATTGCCGGCATTTTGAGCGAGGGAGACGACGGCGGGGGAGATGATCAGCGCGGCGCCCAGCAGGGCGGCGACGCGATGCCTACGAAGAATACCTAGGGGTGACATGGTCGTTCTGTCCGGGCGAGAGTTGATCCGGCGCCGCGGGCAGCTCGTGGGAGAAAGCACCCGTCAGCGTGTCGACGACCGGGTGGCCTGTCTCGCCGTACATGGCGGCCGGCCGGATCGACAATCCGGTATTTAGGGTCCGGAATGGCCCAATTTAGGGTTTTTGCCCGACCTTACGAAGATTTAATTCAGCGGGCGCTTACGGATCGCAGATAGGCCGACGCGATTTCGCGCATGCGCTTGCCGTCGAAACTCGGGCCGTGGCCGCCATGGCCGACGCGGATCTGCAGGTCGAGCAGGCGCCGCATGGTGTTGGCATAGGCTTCCCGGTCGGAATCCGGCAAATCGTCGATCAGCGTGTCGTCATAGATGGCGTCGCCGCTGAAGAACAGGCCATCGGCTTCGTCGAACAGCGCGATCGAATCCGGCGAGTGCCCGGGCAGATGCAGCACCCGAAACCGGCGATCGCCGAGGTCGACCACGTCGCCTTCGTCGAGCGTGCGCGTCAACGGCGCCGGCGGTATCGCATAGTCGGCCGATTTCCACCCTGGCGCCGGCAGTTTCGAAACGGCGCCCTCGAGATCATGGAACATGTAGGCGTAGGTCGCGGCCTCATCCATGCTCTCGAATTGCGCCGCGCTCATCCTTGGCCCGGCCCGCAGCGGGAATTCGTGCAGCGAGCCGACATGGTCGAGGTGGATGTGGGTGGCGACGACCAGAAGCGGCTTGCCTTCGGGCGTCCTTATCTGCGGCGCCAGCGGACAGATACCCATGCCGGTATCGACCAGAAGGTCGGCATCGCGGCCGGTCAGATGCCAGATATTGGCGCGAACATAGTCGTGCACGAACGGCTCGGTCAGCATCGTCGTTCTGTCGTCGAAGATGCGCCTGGAGAACCAGCCTGAGTTCACGTGAGAATCCGGATAATGTGCAGGCCGGGCATCAGGTATGAGCCGGGGCATCAGGTATGAGCCAGGGCATCAGGTATGAGCCGGGGCATCAGACGAACGGCTTTCCGACCTTGTATTTTTCCGGCACCAGCCGCTTGAGATAGGCCATGCCGGTCTCGGAAAGCTGGTTGGCGTCGGGCCTCATGAAATCGTCGGGCATGTGGCGGGTCTTGCCGGCGACGTTTTTCAGCGGCACCTTCCTCAGCACTATCTTGCTGCCATCATATTGCAGCGCCACCGAGCCGCCGCCCTGTTCGGCGACGCCGACGGCGAAGGCGCCGGCATCGAAGGCCTCCTGCGCGTCGACCGCGCTGATGGCGCCGACATAGCCGCGTGGCATGTAGCCGAGCGCGTCGACGCGTGCTCGCTTGCCCGGCAGCCCCTCGGCCAATGCCCGTTCGAGCGCCGCCGGCAGGTCGCTGCCCGACAGTTTGACGTTGCCGTGCTGGTCGCGCTCGAGCTTATCCGCCGGCACCAGGCTTTCGACCAGCGCCTTGCCGTCGGCGGTGCTGACGCCTTCCGACACGGCGACGATGCAGCGCTTGTGGCGGTCGAGCGTGGCGCGCACGTCGTCGATGAAGCCGGCGGCGGAGAACGGCCGCTCCGGCACGTAGACGAGATGCGGGCCGCTGTCGGGGTCGAGTTGCCAGGCAGCCGCCGCCGCGGTCAGGAACCCGGCATGCCGGCCCATGACGATGCCGACATAGATGCCGGGCAGCGCGCGGAAATCGAGATCGACGGACAGGAAGGCGCCGGCGACGAATTCGGCCGCCGAAATGAAGCCCGGCGTATGGTCGTTTTCCTCGAGATCGTTGTCGATCGTCTTCGGCGCATGGACGAAGGCGATCTTGCCGCCGGCGGCATCGGTCAGGATTTGCTGCGTGCCCGAGGTGTCGTTGCCGCCAATATAGATGAAGGCGTCGGCGCCAGCCTTCTGCAGGCCCTTCAGGATGACCTCGCAATAGGCGGCATCCGGCTTGTCGCGCGTCGAGCCGAGCGCGGCGCTCGGCGTTCCGGCGATCAGCCGCAGCCGGTCCTCCGGGATGGCGGAAAGGTCGACATAGTTGCCGTCACGGATGCCGCGCACGCCGTGGATGGAGCCCAGCACCTTGGCGCCGGGATGACGCTTGCGGATCTCCAGCGTGGCGCCCACAACGGTCTGGTTGATGACGGCGGTCGGGCCGCCGCCCTGCGCGATGACAAAAGTTCCGGCCATTCCTGACGTCTCCCTAGAGCATGATGCCGAAAAGTGTGAAGCGGTTTTCGGACGACATCATGCTCTGATTCTTAGATTTAGAGACGGATTCAGATTTCAGGTCCAAACGGACCGGAAATCATCCGGCTCTAGGCGATGGTTTTCAAGGCACCTTGGCCTGTCTTGTCGCCTCGCGCAACGGAAGAGTCTGGCGGCCGCAAACCGCGGCCACGATCACATGACGACGACGGGGTTTTTCTTCGACACCCGGCTGTAGAGGTCGATGATGTCCTGGTTGATCAGGCGCACGCAGCCCGACGACATCGCCTGGCCGATGCTCCACCATTCGGGCGAGCCATGGATGCGGTAGCCGGTGTCCTTGCCGTCCTGGTAGATGTAGAGCGCGCGGGCGCCGAGCGGATTGGTGAGGCCGCCGGGCTGGCCGCCCTGCCACTTCACCAGTTCGGGCTTGCGCTGGATCATTTCGGGCGGCGGCGTCCAGGTCGGCCATTCCCGGCCGTACTGGATGTTGGCGCGGCCGGACCAGCGAAAGCCGTCCTTGCCGATGCCGACGCCGTAGCGGATGGCGTCGCCGCCCGGCTGGACAAGATAAAGCATGCGTTCCTTGAGATGCACGACGATGGTGCCGGGCGCCTCGCCAGTGGTGTCGACGACGATCTGGCGGCGGAATTCCGGCTTGACCTTGAGATAGGGCACCTCGGGCACGTTGAAGCCGTTGTCCGTCAAGGAAGCATACATGACATCGGGACCGGTGATGTTCTTGTCGACGCTGATCGAGGGCCGGATCGGCACCGAACCCGTAACCGTATCGTCGAGCTGGAGCGCCGGCAGCTCGCCACCACCCGAAGTCGAACAGCCGGCGACGCCAAGCAGCGCCAAAGCGCCGGCCCCGGACAGGACGGCGCGGCGCGAGAGAAGAAAATCGGTTTCGATTGCGTCGCCGTTTCGTGGCGGCGTCGGACCTTGCGGCAACTCACGCATATACCCAAACCCTACGCTTTCGGCGGGAAGCACGGTCCGGCCGGGATAGCGGGCATTTTCATCATTCATGGTTGATAAAGCGTGAATGCCTTGCGCTGCTTGCCTTTGCCGAGCGGCGCGAACTGACACTGGCGCAATTGATGTGCGTCCCGGTTGGCGGCCGGAATGCGCCAAAACAAAGATTCGGCCCTTTACATTCTTCGGGACCCAAGGATTTATCCTCTTCTTTAAGCTCAAGGGAGACGAGCATGTCCTTCGAAAACTGGGCCGCCTTCGCTGCCGCGTCGAGCATCCTTCTCATCATCCCGGGCCCGACCATCCTTCTGGTCGTGTCCTATGCGCTGGGCCAGGGCTGGCGCACCGCCTTGCCGATGGCCGTCGGCGTGGCGCTCGGCGACTTCACCGCCATGACCCTGTCGATGCTGGGCATCGGCGCGCTGCTTGCGGCTTCCGCCACTGTCTTCACCATCCTGAAGCTGATCGGCGCCGGCTATCTGATCTATCTCGGCGTGAAACTGTTCCGCGCCGGCGGTACGCTGAAGGCCGAACCGCGCACCGACACGGTGTCGTCGGCCAAGATGATGGCGCATGCCTGGCTGGTCACCGCGCTCAACCCGAAGAGCATCACCTTCTTCGTCGCCTTCCTGCCGCAGTTTCTCGACCGGCATGCCAATTTCTGGACGCAGATGCTGGTCTTCGAGACGACGTTCCTGGCGCTCGCCTTCGCCAACGCCTTCGGTTACGCGCTGATCGCGGCGCGCGCCCGCAACGTGGTGCGCAACCCCAAGGCGATCCGCATCTTCAACCGCACCGGCGGCACGCTGCTGGTCGGCGCCGGCATCGCCACGGTGGCGATGCGGTCCAGCAATTAACACATCCAAGGTGTGTTGAGATTCAGGTCAGGCCATTTGCAGGCAGGCTGAACCTCGTCACGGCTGCTTGCTTTACCATTTGACGCTGAAGCCCAGATTGCCCTCGAGGATGCGGCGCTTGTCGCCGCCGAGGTTGGTGGTGTAATCGCCGGTGGCGAAGATGCTGACCTTGTCCGTCACTTTGGCAACGATGCCGCCGCCGAACTCGAACGAGGTCGACCTGCCCTCGGTCGAGGTGTCGGTGGTGTCGAAGCTGACACGGTCGGTGCCGCCGAAATCATGCCAGATATTGGCCTTGAGGTAAGGCTGCAGCGCTATGCCGTTGACAGTGGTCTCGCCTTGCAGGCGAGCGCCCAGCCGGCCGGTGACGCTGCCGTCGCTGTCGAAGGAAACCGACGAGAAACGATCCTTGGTATCGTCGAGCGACAGATGCTGCCAGATCAGTTGCGCCTGCGGTTCGAGCGTCCAGCCCTGCGCCAGCGCTATGGGATAGCCGCCCTCCAGTGAGGCGGTGACACCTGTTCCGCCAATATCGATACCGACGTCGCGCGACGACGTGGCGTCGCCGCCGAAGAAGGTGGCCATGAGGACGCCGTCGAGGTACCAGCCGCCTTGGCCGAGGCGGGTCCAGTAGCCGCCGACACTGGTGCCGTTGGCGTCGAGCTTGCCGACGGACAGATCATTCTGCCCCAGTGCCTGGCCGCGCACATCGCCCTTCATGCTGGCATAGGCGACGAACAGGCCGGCGCGATCGATCGCCCCCGACGCGGTTTCGCGTCCGAAGACGTCGAAGCCCGCCTGCAGGCCGAACAAGGTGCCGTCGAAGGACGGCGACACCGTTCCCGACCAGCCCATCTTGGCGTCCTGGCCGTAGATGCGGCCCCACACCGGCGACAGCTCCGCGTTCGACAACAGGCTCTGTTCGCCGCGCCGCTCGTGGAAGGTGCCGAGTGTCGTCATCGCCAGATGCTCGGCCACCGGCGGCAAAGCCGAGTAGGTGGGCACCTCGACGCGGTAGAGCAGGATCGTCTCGCCGGCTGCCGGCGTCGGCAGGTCCGGCACGGCGGTCGGCACCACCGGCGGTGGCGGTGGCGGATCCGCTGGTGGCGCTGGCGGCGGTGCCGGTGGCGCCTCGGGCTCGGGGTCGCTCGCCTGCACCGGCGGTGTCGAATCGACCGGCGGGTTGTTGATGTCGCCATCGGTCGGCACCGGCACCGGCGGCAGCTCGGACGGTGGTGGCGGCGGCTCGGTCCGCGGCGCCTCCGGCTCTGGCTGCGGGGGCGGTTCGAGCGCCGACGGCCCAGCGGCCGGTGTTGCCGGTGTGTTCAGGGTCGATCGCAGATACCAGTTCTGCTCGCTCCCGGCGCTGACGCCGCCCTTGAAGAGATAATATTCGAAGGCGCCGGCAGCGACCGGCGCATCAAGGGCAAAGGCGCCGGCGCTCGACGTAGCGCCGTTGACCGCCTGGACGAGCATGATGCCGTCGGACGTGGTCTGCGCCCCGGCGCCGCCGACATTGACCACGGCAATGCCGGTCGAGCCCGAGGCCGTGCCGCCGGACAGCACCAGCCGGTCGGAAGCGGAGCTGTCGTCGCCAAGCTCGGTCTGGAGGAGGAGCAACCCGCCCATCCCGACATAATTGCCCGATATGGTCAGGCGATCGGTGGCGCCGGTGCTGCCGTTGGTCAGGTCGATGCGGCCGGCATTGACCACTTTGGCCAGCTGTCCCGCGGTAAAGGCCTGGATGGAGCTGTTGAAGCCGCCGCCATAGAGCGTGCTTGCCTGGTCGACGCTGAGCTTTCCGGTGCCCGTGCCGCTGTCGCCCAGCACGAGATTGCCGTCCAGGATCAGCTGGGTGTCGTTGGTGGCGTCGATGGTTTCCCAGTTCTGGACCCTGGCGATGCCGTCCAGCTTGACGTTGTCGAAGGTGAGCGCATCGGTGCCCAGGCCGCCATTCAGCGCATCGGCTCCGCCAAGATTGGCCTTGGTGAGATTGCTGAGCTTGGCGGTATCGTTGTCGGCGCCGAGGTCGACCGAGCCATAGATGATGCCGCCGCCGTTCCAGACGAAATTGTCGGCGCCGAAGCTCATCAGCACATCGCCGCCTACCGTGCCGCCTGTTATCGTCACGCTGTCGTTGCCGCCGCTGACGCTGATGTTGCCGCCGATCGTGCCCCCGGAGAGAATGATGGTGTCCTGATCGAAGCCGGTGACGAGGTTGCGGTCGATGATGCCGCCCGACATGTTGAAATAGTTCTTGTCGAGCTTCATGTTGACACGGCCGATGCGGCCGCCGGTCATCACGGCACGGTCGCCATCGTCGAAGAAATCGATGATGCGCCCGCCGGTCATGGTGAAGGTGTCCAGCCCGTCGCCCTGGTTCAGCGAACCGACCAGGCCGCCGCTCATGTTGAAGTCGTCGATGCCGGCGCCCTGCTGGACATTGCCGGAGACGATGCCGCCGCCGATGGTGAAGAAATCCGTGCCGTCACCCTGATCGACCGTGCCGGTGATGGTGCCGGACTGCATGTCGATGCGGTCCGTGCCGGCGCCGAAAGTGACGTTGCCGCTCACCTGGCCGGTACCGCCGGCGGGAAAGATCAGCGTGTTGTTGCCGTTGATATCGTTGAGGCTGCCGCCCGAATCACCACTATCGCAAGTGAAGGTGTCATTCCCCGGAGACGGAACCAGCACGCATGCCGCGAAGGCCGCGGAGCCAGGCAGCAACATCATCGATGTAGTTGCAAGTAAGCTAATAAACCCAGGATTGATTCGCCTGGGCCTTCGCCGTGCCGAAGAAATAGCCTTGCCGATGTGCTCCGAGCCGCTGTTCGGAAGCTGTATTTCAAAGTGCCGCATCGCGTCCCCTCTCAGATCGCGATTTCAAGCCCCTTACCCGCGCCGCAATGAAGCCACAATTCGTTCGCTTTTACAAAGCCTAATCTACCTCTCATGGTTGATGAACTGCAAAAATAGCTGACATGGTGCAGATGTGCCCGTGATTTGGCGTCGTCGTGGCCCATGCTTTAAGATCACGTTGGACCGAGGGGCATCATGCCCATCGGGCGCCGACCAAGGACTCTCGCATGACTATCCGGGACGCATTCGGCTTGGCATTTTCGGGCGCGACGGACGCGGGATTCGCACCCTATAGCCAGGCCGTACGCGAATTGCAGTGTTTCGTTGGCGATCCGGTGAACTCCGTCGACCGCGCCATCGCGCAGGATCCCGGTTTCGTCATGGCGCATGTCTTCAAGGGCTACCTTTTCGGCCTTGCCACCGAACCGAAGGCGACGGCCATGGCCAAGACCTGCCACGAGGCGGCACTGCCGCTTGCCGCGACAACGCGCGAGCGGGCGCATGTCTCGGCCCTCGGCCACCTCGCCAACGGGCGCTGGCATCAGGCCTCCGGCATCCTGCAGGACATAGCGATCGATTTCCCGCTCGACGCCGTGGCGCTCCAGGTCGGACACCAGGTCGATTTCTTCACCGGCAACGCCCGCATGCTGCGCGACCGCATCGCCCGTGCCCTGTCCTCATGGCGGACCGACATGCCGGGTTACCACGCCATCCTCGGCATGCAGGCTTTTGGGCTCGAAGAGATGAGCGAATATACGCAGGCCGAAAGGCTCGGTCGTACAGCGGTCGAGATCGAACCGCGCGACGGCTGGGCGCAACATGCGGTCGCCCACGTGATGGAGATGCAAAGCCGGCAAAGGGATGGCATCGCCTGGATGCGTGCCGATCCCGAAGCCTGGACGAAGGAGAGCTTCCTCCAGGTCCACAATTGGTGGCATCTGGCGCTGTTCCACTACGATCTCGGCGAGACTGGCGAGGTGCTGGAGCTCTATGACGGGCCGATCTACGGCGCCAGATCGACGCTGGCGCTCAACATGGTCGATGCGTCGGCGATCCTGTGGCGGCTCCATCTTGGCGGCGCCGATGTCGGTGACCGCTGGGCAGCACTGGCCGCCAATTGGGTGCCCAAGGCCCGCGCCGGCAACTATGCCTTCAACGACGCCCATGCGATGATGGCCTTCGTCGGCGCCGGGCTCGACGCTCCGGCCCGGATCTTGCTCGAAGCACAGCGCGAGGCCATGCGCGGCAATGACGACAACGCCGCATTCACCAGGGATGTCGGCCATCCCCTGACGCTTGCCATCAAGGCGTTCGGAGAGGGCAACTACGCCGAAACCATCCGGCTGATCGGTCCGATCCGGGCCATCGCCCATCGCTTTGGCGGCAGCCACGCGCAGCGCGACGTCATCGATCTCACGCTGATCGAGGCCGCCCTGCGCGCCGGCGACGGCGCGCTCGCCCAGGCACTGACGACGGAGCGCTCGACGGCGCGGCCGGACAGTCCGCTGTCGGCGCTGTTTTCGCGACGTGCCGCCGATTTGTCAGAGAATTGACCCGGAGCGGATCTTGCCTTAGAAACTGGCTCAAGTATATTTTTCGGGCTCCGAAAAAAATAAAGACGTGGGAGGAAACCATGTATCTCGGCCTCGACCTAGGCACATCGGGCGTCAAGGCGCTGCTGATCGATGCCGGACAGGGCGTCATCGGCTCCGGCCATGGCACGCTTGATGTCTCTCGGCCACATCCTGGCTGGTCCGAACAGGATCCGCTGCATTGGATACGCGCCTGCGAGGATGCGATCGCCGAACTGAAGACGTCCTATCCCAAGCAGTTCGCCGCGGTGAAGGGCATCGGCCTGTCCGGCCAGATGCATGGCGCGACCTTGCTCGATGCGGCCGATCAGGTGCTGCGCCCCTGCATCCTGTGGAACGATACGCGCAGCCATCTCGAGGCAGCGGCCCTCGATGCCGATCCGCGCTTCCGCGCGCTCACCGGCAACATTGTATTTCCCGGTTTCACCGCGCCGAAACTCGCCTGGGTGAAGAACAACGAGCCCGCTGTCTTCGCCAAGGCGGCAAAGGTGCTTTTGCCGAAGGATTTCCTGCGGCTTTGGCTGACCGGCGAACATATTTCCGAAATGTCCGACTCGGCCGGCACGTCCTGGCTCGACGTCGGCAAGCGGTGCTGGTCCGCGGACCTGCTCGCCGCGACATCGCTTGACGAGAGCCATATGCCAGCGCTGGTCGAGGGCACCGCGAAGGCCGGCGGTCTGCGCGCCGAACTCGCATCGCAATGGGGTATCGAGGCTGGCATCCCGATCGCCGGCGGCGCCGGCGACAATGCGGCTTCCGCTTGCGGCATGGGCACGGTCGGCGCCGGCCAGGCATTTGTCTCCCTCGGCACGTCGGGCGTGCTGTTTGCCGCAAACGCGTCCTACCTGCCGAACCCGGCAAGCGCGGTGCACACCTTCTGCCATGCGCTGCCCGACACCTGGCACCAAATGGGCGTCATCCTATCGGCAACCGATTCGCTCAACTGGCTGTGCGAGATCACGGGCAAGGGCGCCGGCGAGCTGACATCGGAACTCGGCGAGGCGCTGAAAGCGCCGACCGGCGTGTCGTTCCTGCCCTATCTCTCAGGCGAGCGTACCCCACACAATGATTCGGCCGTTCGCGGTTCCTTCACTGGCCTCGCGCATGAATCGGGCCGCGCCGTTCTAACCCAGGCCGTGCTCGAAGGCGTCGCGTTTGCCTTCCGCGACAGCCTCGAAGCGTTGAAGACGGCCGGCACGACCTTGACGCGCGTGACCGCGATCGGCGGCGGCTCGCGCTCGCGCTACTGGCTGAAGGCGATCGCCACCGCGCTGCAACTGCCGGTCGACATCCCCGCCGACGGCGATTTCGGCGCCGCCTTTGGTGCCGCCCGGCTCGGCCTGATAGCCGCGACGGGCGCCGATCCGCTGGCTGTGTGCTCCGCGCCGAAGACCGACGCCACGATCGAACCAGATTCCGGTCTGGCCGGTGCCTACGCGGATGCATACCAGCGTTACCGGGCACTGTATCCGGCGATCAAAGCAGTAACCGCGTGAGTTGGCGCCAGGCACCCCCCTCTGCCCTGCCGGGCATCTCCCCCTCAAGGGGGGAGATCGGCAGCGTTGATGGCTATGCCAATCCTGGAATGCTGGGGGATGGCGAAGGCGGAAAAATCAGCCAATCTCCCCCCTTGAGGGGGAGATGGCCGGCAGGCCAGAGGGGGGCGCCTCGCATCCCCCTTTCCAAGTCGCCCTCACTGAGCCGGCACCTTATCGAGGAAACCGGTGACGCTCTTCAGGCGGCCGTTCTCGATGATTCCGATATCGGTGCCTTCGATGACGGAGGGGGTGCCCTCGGGTCCGAGGTTCCAGGAGAAGCGGATTTTGTCGGCAAAGCCGTCCGGCGTGCCCTTCAGCGAGAAGCGGAAGCCGGCAAAGCGTTGCTGCACACCGTCGATCAGCGCGGCGACGCCTTTATGGCCGTCGCCCTGCATGAGCGGATCGCGATAGCTGACGTCTTCGGTGAAAGTCGTCTTGAGCAAGGCCGCCCGGCGGTCGGCATCGGCTTCGTTCCAGGCGGTGATGTAATTCTGAGCGATCGTGTTGAGGTCGGTCATGGTCTGTCTCCTTCGTTTGAGGGTTTTGACATGACCGTTTTCGACCAGCGCCGGCGTGAAACCAATTACGCCTGAGGTAATCAGGCAAAACTATCTTGGAGAGGAAGAGAACCATGAGCAGCGGCTTTTTCGGCGACATCCAGAAAATCAAATATGAAGGCCCGGATTCGACCAATCCGCTGGCCTATCGCTTCTACAATCCCGACGAAGTGGTGGCCGGCAAGCGGCTGGAAGACCACCTGCGCTTTGCCGTCGCCTACTGGCATTCCTTCGCCTGGCCCGGCGGCGACCCGTTCGGCGGCCAGACCTTCGACCGTCCCTGGTTCCCCAAGGCCGGCGGCGTCGACACGATGGAACTGGCGAAACTGAAGGCGGATGTCGCCTTCGAGATGTTCTCGCTGCTCGGCGCGCCTTATTTCTGCTTCCACGACGCAGATGTTCGGCCCGAGGGCAAGGATTTCTCCGAAAGTGCGGCCCGCCTCGATGAAATCGCTGACTATTTCGCCGCAAAGATGAAGCAGACCGGGGTCAAGCTTCTGTGGGGTACGGCGAACCTGTTTTCCAACCGCCGTTTCATGTCGGGTGCCGCGACCAATCCCGATCCGGATGTGTTTGCCTACGCCGCGGCGACGGTGAAGAGCTGCATCGACGTCACCAAGCGGCTGAAGGGCGAGAACTACGTGCTGTGGGGCGGGCGCGAGGGCTATGAGACGCTGCTCAATACCGACCTTGCCCGCGAGCAGGAACAGGCCGGCCGTTTCCTGAACCTCGTCGTCGACTACAAGCACAAGATCGGCTTCAAGGGCACCATCCTGATCGAGCCGAAGCCGCAGGAGCCGACAAAGCACCAATATGACTACGACGTCGCGACCGTCTACGGCTTCCTCAAGCGCTTCGGCCTGGAGAAGGAGGTCAAGCTCAACATCGAGCAGGGCCACGCCATCCTGGCCGGCCATTCCTTCGAGCACGAACTGGCGCTGGCCAATGCGCTCGGCGTCTTCGGGTCGATCGACATGAACCGCAACGATTACCAGTCGGGCTGGGACACCGACCAGTTCCCCAACAATGTGCCGGAGATGGCGCTGGCCTATTACCAGGTCCTCCAGGCCGGCGGCTTCAAGACCGGCGGCACCAATTTCGACGCCAAGCTGCGCCGCCAGTCGCTCGACCCGCAGGACCTGCTGATCGGTCATATCGGCGGCATGGATTCTTGTGCGCGCGGCCTGAAGGCGGCGGCCCGCATGGTCGAGGACAAGGCGCTGTCGGGTCCGCTCGCAGAACGCTACGCCGGCTGGAACGGCGCCGAGGCCAAGGCAATGCTGTCGGGCAAGCGCACGCTGGAAGAGATCGCCGAGCGCGTGGTGAAGAAGAAGATCGAACCGCAGCCGCGCTCCGGCCGCCAGGAACTGCTCGAAAACATCGTCAACCGCTACGTCTGACGCTGCCTGACCGCCGGCAATCCAAGCCGGCGCACTATGCGATTCGAAAGCTTGGCGCGCGGAAACCTTTTGCGCGCCATGCTGAAACCGACGACAAGGTTTTGCCCCTAAGCGCCCCTCAATCGCCCAGCTCTTGCCTTCAAACTGCCGTCACGAATCTCGTATAGATATTGCTCGTGGCGGGAGAGGAAGAAGGAGGCGAACCGATATGCAGAACGAACGTGAAATCGACGCCCTGCTCTCACCTGGCGAGGCCGGATCGATCATCGACCGGCTGATGGCAATGCCGCATCCAAAGCAGGGCGCACGCAGCACCAATGAATGGGACCGCGCCGTTGCCAGCCGCTTCGAGACCCATCTCGCGCGGCAGATGCGCTCACAGATCGATGGCGGCAGCGACCGCCAGAATGCGGCATAAGCTCTCTTTACCTGTGCATGTCGTTGCCCCAAAACCGCTACACGGTTTTGGGCGACCTGCACTACCCCCGGCGAAGCCTGACCGGGGCTTCGCCAAAAGCTCTTGAAAATGCTCTGGAAAAGGCCGCGGCAGACGAGAACCCCGTCCGCCCGGCGATATCCGCCATGGCGATCCGCGTGTCGACCACGAGCCGACGCGCGGCACCCAGGCGCAGCCTGAGATAATAGGCGCCCGGCGTCTCGCCGATCGACTTGCGAAAGATGCTTTCCAGCGTCCGTGCCGTCACCCCGGCGCGCCTGGCAACCGCCTCTATGGTCAGCGGCTGATCGACATGCGATTCCATCAGCCGGATCGCCTGCGCCAGCCGCGGATCATAGCCGTCGAGCCGGCCGAGCGAGACCAGCGGCTGCGCATCGGTCGCGGCCCGCGCCTGGTCGTAGATGAAGACGCTGGCGACGTCGAGCGCCACCGCCATGCCGAGGCGCGTGCGAATGAGATGCAGCATCAGGTCGAAGGTCGGGGACGCGCCGCCCGAGGTGAACACAGGCCCGTCGATGACATAGCGGTCCGGCCGGACATCGACGCCGGGAAAGGCCGAGGAAAAATCCTCCATGTCCTCCCAGTGGGTGGTGGCGCTGCGGCCTTCCAGCAGGCCGGCGCGCGCCACCAGCCAGGTGCCGGCCTCGACGCCGCCGCACGCACGGGCCGCTCGCGCCGCCCGCCGCAAAGCTGAGAGGAGAGCCGATGTGGCATAGTTTTGGGTGCCGAAGCCGGCGACGACGACCAGCACGTCGGTTGCCTCATTGGCGTCGAAACGGCCGCTGACCGCCACCGGCAGGCCGCATGTGGTGACCGGCGCCTCGCCCGTCACCGAGACCAGCTTGAAATCGAACAGGGTCTCGCCGGAAATGCGATTGGCGGCGCGCAGCGGGTCGACGGCGGAGGCCACGCACATGATCGACGAGCCGGAAAACACCAGCAACGTCACCTTGAGCGGCGTGCGCTCGGTGCGAAAGATATCCGGTTTTTCGCTTTTGATCATACCGCCTTCGTAAAACGCAAAGCAGCTTGGATCAAGTCGAGCGATGCTAGCGGCTGTTTCGTATGGGAGGAGAGTTTCGATGCCGCTTGCAATGAACCGTGAGGTCTTCATTACCTGCGCCGTGACGGGTTCCGGCGGCTCGCAGGACCGCTCGCCGCATGTGCCGCGCTCGCCCAAGCAGATCGCCGATTCGGCGATCGATGCGGCCAAGGCAGGCGCTGCCATCGTCCACTGCCATGTGCGCGACCCCGAAACCGGCAAGCCCAGGCGCGACGTGCATCTCTACCGCGAAGTGACAGAGCGCATCCGCGCGGCGGACGTCGACGTCATCCTGAACCTGACCGCCGGCATGGGCGGCGACATGGTGTTCGGCTCGCCGGAAGCGCCGCTGCCGCTCAACGAAAAGGGCACCGACATGGGCGGCGCCACCAACCGCATGGAACATGTGCGCCAATGCCTGCCGGAAATCTGCACGCTGGACTGCGGCACCATGAATTTCGCCGAAGCCGACTATGTCATGACCAACACGCCCGGCATGCTGCGCGCCATGGGCGGCATGATGACGGCGCTCGGCGTCAAGCCCGAGATCGAGGCCTTCGACACCGGGCATCTCTGGTTCGCCAAGCAGCTGGTCGAGGAAAAGGTGCTCAACCCCGACGCGCTGGTGCAGCTTTGCATGGGTGTGCCGTGGGGTGCGCCCGACGACCTCAACACCTTCATGGCGATGGTCAACAACGTGCCGTCGACATGGAACTGGTCGGCCTTCGCCATCGGCCGCAACCAGATGGCCTATGCAGCGGCGGCGGTGCTTGCCGGCGGCAATGTCCGCGTCGGGCTCGAGGACAATCTGTGGCTCGACAAGGGCGTGCTGGCGACCAATGCGCAGTTGGTCGAGCGCGCCGCCTCGATCATCACCAATCTGGGCGCCAGGATCCTGGGGCCGGAGGAAGTCCGCAAGAAGCTCAACCTGACCAAGCGAGCGCCGATAGCGGCATAAATTATTCGCAGGGAGGGTCGATATGGCTACCGTAAAATTCACCGCGATGAAGGATGGCGACAGGCAAGACTACGAGTTCCTGACCGCTCACGAAACCGACTATGCGGCCAAGACCGGCGAGCGGCTGCTCGACGCGCTGGTGCAGCTCGACGAGGGCCTTTCCGGCTACAAGATCACCCGGCTCGGCCATTCGCTGCAGGCGGCGACGCGCGCCTGGCGCGACGGCGCCGACACCGACTGGATCGCCTGCGCGCTGCTGCACGACATCGGCGACATCTATGCGCCCTACAATCACGACGAATACGCCGCGTCGATCCTGAAACCCTTCGTGCGCGAGCAATGCACCTGGGTGGTGGAGAAGCACGGCGATTTCCAGCGCCTCTACTACGCCCACCATCTCGGCGGCAATCGCCATGCGCGCGACCGCTTCGCCGGCCATGCGTATTTCGACGATTGCGATGCGTTTTGCGAGCGCTGGGACCAGTCGAGCTTCGACCCCGACTATGAGACGCTGCCGATCGAATTCTTCCGGCGCTTCGTGCTCGAAGTCTTTGCCCGCAAGGCCTACGACCCATCAGTCATTCGCGCTGGCGAGCGCGTGCCTCTCACCGATCCCGAAACCGCCAGGACAAGAACCGGAGCCTCTCAATGAGCATCATCAACAAGGCGGCCGCCATCGGCGGCGGCGTCATCGGCGCCGGCTGGGTGGCGCGGCTGCTCTTGAACGGCATCGACGTCTCGATCTTCGATCCCGATCCGGAGGCCTCGCGCAAGGTCTCGGAAGTGATGAAGGGCGCGCGCCGCGCCTACAAGCAGATGGTTCCCGGCGGCCTGCCCAAGGAAGGCAAGCTGACCTTCGCCAAGACCATCGCCGAGGCCGTCGCCGATGCCGATTTCATCCAGGAGAGCGTGCCGGAACGGCTCGACCTCAAGCACAAGGTGCTGGCGGAGATCGACACCCATGCGCCCGCCAACGCCATTGTCGGTTCGTCGACCTCTGGCATCAAGCCGACCGACATGCAGGTGGCGATGAAGAAGCATCCGGAGCGGCTGGTCGTCGGCCATCCGTTCAACCCGGTCTATCTGCTGCCGCTGGTCGAGATCGTCGGCGGCGACCAGACCTTCCCCGAAGCGATCGAAGTCGCCAAGGAAATTTACGCTTCGATCGGCATGAAGCCGGTCGTCATCCGCAAGGAAATCGAGGCTTTTGTCGGCGACCGCCTGCTTGAAGCCGCCTGGCGCGAGGCGCTGTGGCTGATCAAGGACGGTATTTGCACGGTCGAGGAACTCGACGACATTATGCGCTATGGCTTCGGCCTTCGCTGGGCGCAGATGGGCATGTTCCAGGTCTATCGCGTCGCCGGCGGCGAAGCCGGCATGCGCCACTTCATGGCGCAGTTCGGACCGTGCCTGAAATGGCCGTGGACCAAGCTGATGGACGTGCCGGAATTCAACGACGAGCTGGTCGACCTGATCGCCACCCAGTCGGACGACCAGGCGCACGGCCTGTCGATCCGCGAGCTGGAAAAGATCCGCGACGACAATCTGGTCGCGATCATGGACGCGCTGTCGAAGCAGAACAAGGGCAAGGGCTGGGGCGCCGGCGCGCTGCACAAGGACTATACCAAGCAACTCGCCAAGCTGGCGGCGAAGAAGCCCGTGGCTTCCAAGGCGGCCGAAAGGGCCAAGGCCGCCAAGCCGGTAAAGCGGGCCGAAAAGCCGAAGAAAAAGAAGAAGGGCTGAGACCATGGATTTCGGTCTTTCGGAAGAGCAGAAACTCATTGTCGAGACGACGCGCGCCTTCGTCGAGAACGAGCTTTATCCGCATGAACGCGAGGTCGAGCGCACCGGCGTGCTGCGCCGCGAGCTGATCGAAGAGATCAAGGCCAAGGCGATCGATGCCGGGCTCTATGCGGCGAACATGCCGGCCGATGTCGGCGGCGCGGGTCTCGATACGGTGACCTGGCTGCTCTACGAGAAGGAGCTTGGCCGCGCCAATTACGCGCTGCACTGGACCTGCGTTGCGCGCCCCTCCAACATCCTGCTCGCCGGCACGCCGGAACAGCGTGAAAAGTACCTTTTCCCCTGCATCCGCGGCGAGAAATGGGATTGCCTGGCGATGACGGAGCCCGGCGCCGGCTCCGACCTGCGCGGCATGAAGGCGACCGCCGTGCAGGATGGCGACGACTGGGTGCTGAACGGCACCAAGCATTTTATCTCGCACGCCGATCTTGCCGATTTCGCCATCGTCTTCATGGCCTCGGGCGAGGAGGATTCACAGCGTGGAAAACGCAAGAAGATCACCGCCTTCTTCGTCGACAAGGGCACCAAGGGATTTACGGTGCGCGACGGATATCGCAACGTCTCGCATCGTGGCTATACCAACGCTATCCTCGAATTCGACGACTGCCGCCTGCCGGCATCCCAGGTCCTGGGTGAGGTGCACAAGGGCTTCGATGTCGCCAATTCCTGGCTCGGCGCGACGCGCCTGCAGGTCGGCGCCACCTGCCTAGGCCGCGCCGAGCGGGCGCTTGGCCATGCGGTCGAATATGCCGCGCAGCGCCAGCAGTTCGGCCAGCAGATCGGCAAGTTCCAGGGCGTGTCGTTCAAGCTTGCCGACATGGCGACGGAACTGAAGGCCGCCGACCTGATGGTGTTCGAAGCCGGCTGGAAGTACGATCGGGGCATCGTCACCGACCAGGACATGGCCATGGCCAAGCTGAAGGCCACCGAAATGCTTGCCTTCGTCGCCGACGAGGCGATCCAGATCCATGGCGGCATGGGGCTGATGGATGACCTTCCGCTGGAACGCATCTGGCGCGACGCCCGCGTCGAGCGCATCTGGGAAGGCACATCGGAGATTCAGCGACATATTATTTCGCGGGCGCTGCTGCGTCCCTTCGGCGCTTAGAGCATGATAGCCAAGACCGGCATCCGGTTTTGTCGGGCAAACGGGATGGTTTGTCCTGAGATCGTGCTCAAAACGAAAAGATGACCATGCATAAACTCGAACGCCTTCTGCGCCCGAAATCGATCGCCGTGTTCGGTGGCGTGCAGGCCGCCGCCGTCGTGGCGCAATCGATCAAGATGGGGTTTGCCGGTGAGATCTGGCCGGTGCATCCGACCAAGGACGAGGTTGCCGGGCGCAAGGCCTACCGGTCGGTGGCGGATCTGCCCGCCGCGCCGGATGCGGCCTTTGTCGGCGTCAACCGGCATCTGACCATTGAGGTGATCAAGGCGCTCGCCGAGCGCGGCGCCGGCGGCGCCGTCTGCTTCGCCGCCGGTTTCCTCGAAACCGAGGCCTATGACGAGGATGGCGAACGGCTGCAGGCCGAACTGGTCGCCGCCGCCGGCCAGATGCCGATCATCGGGCCGAATTGCTATGGCCTGATCAACTATGCCGATGGTGCGCTCTTGTGGCCCGACCAGCATGGCGGCATCAGGCTGGACGAGGGCGGCAAGGGTGTCGCCATCATCACCCAGTCGTCCAACATCGCCATCAACATGACGATGCAGAAGCGCGGCCTGCCGATCGCCTTCCTGATGACCGCCGGCAACCAGGCGCAGACCGGCCTGTCGGAAATGGCGCTTGGCCTGATCGAGGACGAGCGGGTGACTTCGCTCGGCCTGCACATCGAGGCTTTTGATTCGGTAGCCGGCTTCGAGCGGCTGGCGGCCAGGGCGAGAGAGCTCAAAAAACCGATCATCGCCATGAAGGTCGGCCGCTCCGAACAGGCGCGGCAAGCAACCGTCTCGCACACCGCCTCGCTTGCCGGCTCGGACGCTGCTTCCGGTGCCTTCCTGAAGCGGCTTGGCATCGCGCGTGTCGATTCCATCCCCGCCTTCATCGAGGCGTTGAAGCTGCTGCACATCACCGGCCCGTTGCCCGGGTACAGGCTCTCATCGATGAGCTGTTCGGGCGGCGAGGCGTCGGTCATGGCCGACAGCGCCGAAGGGCGCTGGGTCAACTTCCCGGTGCTGACCGACAGCCATCGCGCCCATGTCAAATCGACGCTCGGGCCGCTGGTCGCGGTGGCCAATCCGTTGGACTACCACACCTTCATCTGGAACAACGAGCCGGCAATGACGGCCACCTTCACCGCCATGGTGTCGGGCGGCTTCGACCTCAACATGCTGGTGCTCGACTTCCCGCGCCCCGACCGCTGCTCGGTGACCGACTGGTGGGCAACGCTACGCGCCTTCGAATCGGCGCTGAAGACCAACAAGGCGCATGGTGCCATCGTCTCCTCGCTGCCGGAGAACCTGCCCGAGGAATACACGGCCGAGCTGATGGCGCGGGGCATGGTGCCGCTGTTCGGCATTTCCGAGGCAATGGACGCCGCGCAGGCGGCGGCCTTTATCGGCTGGGCCTGGCGCGAGCCGCAGGCACAGCCGGTCGACACGAGGGCTGCCGGCGCATCCGACGTGCCGCGCGTCACACCTGACGAAGCCGAAGCCAAGGCGCGGCTGATCAAGGCGGGGCTTTCCGTACCCAAGGGCGAGCGGGCCGGCAACGCCGTCGAGGCGGTGATCTCGTCCATGGCGCTCGGGTTTCCGGTTGCCCTGAAGGCTCTTGGCGTAACACACAAGTCCGAGGTCGGCGCCGTCAGGCTCAACCTCAAGGACGCCGAATCGGTCAGCACGGCGGCGCATGACTTGCTGCCGCTGGGCACCGGGCTCTATGTCGAACGCATGGTGCGCGACGGCGTCGCCGAACTGATCGTTGGCTTCACCCGAGACCCGATGTTCGGCGCTGTCATGACGCTGGGCACCGGCGGCGTGCTGGTCGAGTTGCTGCGCGACAGCGTCACGCTGATGCTGCCGGCGACCCGCGACGACATAGAAGCCGCGCTGCGCGGGCTGAAACTGTTCCCGCTGCTCGAAGGCTATCGCGGCCGGCCGAAGGCCGACGTCCAGGCCGCCATCGATGCCATCGCGGGGATTGCCGGCTTCGTGCAGGAAAATGCCGGCGAGATCGAGGAACTCGACATCAATCCGCTGATCGTCTGCACGGAAGGCAAGGGCGCCTGGATCGCCGACGCGCTGCTGGTGCTGGGAGAGAACAAGAATGTCTGACGTCATTTCGACCCGCCGCGAAGGCACCATCCTCGAGGTCACGCTCGACCGCCCCAAGGCCAATGCGATCGACCTGAAGACCTCGCGGCTGATGGGCGAGACATTCAAGGCGTTCCGCGACGATCCGGAACTGCGCGTCGCCATCGTCAAGACCGCGGGCGACAAGTTCTTCTGTGCCGGCTGGGACTTGAAGGCCGCCGCCGGCGGCGACGCGGTCGACGGCGACTATGGCGTCGGCGGCTTTGCCGGCCTGCAGGAATTGCGCGATCTGAACAAGCCGGTCCTCGCTTGCGTCAACGGCATGGCGGTGGGCGGCGGCTTCGAGCTGGCGCTGTCCTGCGACCTCATCTATGCCTCCGATCATTCCTCCTTCGCGCTGCCCGAAATCCGCGCCGGCACGCTGGCCGACGCGGCGACCATCAAGCTGCCGAAGCGCATCCCCTACCATGTCGCCATGGACCTGCTGCTCACCGGCCGCTGGATGGATGTCGCCGAGGCGCATCGCTGGGGCCTGGTCAACGAGGTGCTGCCCAAGGAAAAGCTGGAGGACCGCGTCTGGGAGATCGCCCGCCTGCTCGCCAGCGGCCCACCGCTGGTGTTCGCAGCGATCAAGGAAACGGCGAGGGTGGCGGAATCGCTGACCTTCCAGGATGCGATGAACAAGGTGACGCGCCGGCAGTTGCCGACCGTCGACGCGCTCTATGGGTCGGAGGACGGTATGGAAGGGTTCCGTGCTTTCGCGGAGAAGCGCGAGCCTGTCTGGAAGGGCAAGTGACGCTGCGGAGATGATGGCGCAAGGCACCCCCCTCTGCCCTGCCGGGCATCTCCCCCTCAAGGGGGGAGATCGGCGGTCTTGCCGACAGCGCTCTTCCGGAAACGTTGGCGGTTGGCGAAAGCCGAGACGACATCCGATCTCCCCCCTTGAGGGGGAGATGGCCGGCAGGCCAGAGGGGGGCGCCTGGGCGCGTTCATTGCTGTCCGGTCTCCGTTCATGACCGACTACGCAAAACTCATCGACGCCGAGACCTGGGCCTTCATCGAGCGGACCAATTCCTATTATCCGCCCGACACGATCGACCACACGATCGCGCGGCAGCGCGAGATCTATGACCGCATGTGCCGCGAGTTCTTTGCCGGCTATCCGCAAGGCGTGACGGCCGAGACGACCGCCATCGCCACACCTGCCAACAACATCCCAATCCGCATCTATCGCAACGCGACGCCGGACCGTGCCGCCACGGTGCTCTACATCCATGGCGGAGGCTTCATCCTCGGCGGGCTGGACAGCCACGACGATGTCTGCGCCGAGCTTTGCGGCCGCACCGGTTATGAGGTGGTCTCGGTCGATTACCGGCTGGCGCCGGAGCATCTACACCCAGCCGCTTTCGACGATGCGATGACCGCCATCGAATGGGCCGCGGGGAGCTCCGACCGCCCGGTGGTGCTGTGCGGCGACAGCGCCGGCGGCAACCTTTGCGCCGCCGTTGCGCACGCGACGCGTGGCCATGCGAAAAAGTCGGTCGGCCAGGTGCTGATCTATCCCGGCCTCGGCGGCGATCGCTCGCGCGGCTCCTATGTGACACACGCCGAAGCGCCGATGCTGACGGTGCGCGACCTTGAATTCTACAAGCACATCCGCACCGGGGGCGTGGACCAGACCGGTGACATCACGCTGTCGCCGCTGGCCGATGCCGATTTCGCCAACCTGCCGCCGACCGTGCTGATGACCGCCGAGTGCGACCCGCTGTCATCCGATGGCGAGGCTTATCGTGACCGCATCGTCGCGGCAGGCGGGCGCGCCACCTGGTTCGAGGAACCCGGCCTGGTTCACGGCTACCTCAGGGCCCGGCACAGCGTCGGCCGTGCCCGCGCGAGCTTCACCCGCATCGTCGACGCGGTGGCGACGCTCGGAAAGGGCAGCTGGACCTGGTAGGCGCCAATGGGCTGTCTCGTTCAGGAGGCCTTGGCCAGAAAACTCTGATAGTCCGATTTCGCCTGCAGCAGGCGCAACACGTTCTCGCGCGAACCGCGCACATGGGCGCGCGCCAGCGTTCCGGCGCGGCGAGCGTCGTTTGCGCAGATCGCCTCGACGATCTCGGCATGCTCGTCGCGAGCGATCTTCCATTCGTCGAGCCACAAGAGTTCGGTCCAGACATAGTGCTGGCACTTGTCGAGGATGCCGCAAAGCATGCCGTGCAGCATCGCATTGCCGCTGATTTCGGCAATGACGCGGTGCAGATCGATGCCGACCTCCAGTTCCTGGAATTTTTCGCGCGTCGTGCGATCGGGAATGGCGGCCAGCCGCTCGCATTCGGCCAGCATGGCGCGCAGCCGCGCCTTGTCCTTCTCGGTCGCGGCGGCCGCCGCCAGTTCGGTCGCATGGCCGTCGAGCAGTTCGCGGATGTCGAAGGCCTCCCGGAACATGTTGATGTCGAACTCGGTGACGGCATAGCCCTGGCGCGGCCGGCCGGTGACCAGTCCGTCGCGCTCCAGGCGGTTGAAGGCTTCGCGCACCGGCGTGCGGCTGACATTGAGTTTTGCCGCGATGTCGCTTTCGGTGACGCGCGAGCCCGGCGGAATCTGGCCGGTCACGATCATCGCCTTGAGTGCGGAATAGACCGAGTCGCGCAGCGTGTTTTTTGTTTCCTTGGCCAAGGTCCGTTCCCAGTTCTCCGGCTGCTTTAGCCGAACATTGCCTCGTTTGTAGTCGCAGTCGGTGCAATTTGCCACGCCCTGCGGCACCGTCCCATCGCGTCGTATTGATCGTGCTCGCCGGAGTTGACAACACCGATCTCTCGGCTACATTCGAAATTGTATACAAAATCGCATGCCAAATCAAAAACAAATGGGAACACCGGTCGGAGAACCGAAATGAACAGGAACTTTAGAACTTTCGCGATAGCCGGCCTCATTGCCTCCGTGGCAGTGCCTGCCCTCGCCGCCGACACCATCACCGTCGCCTCGTGGGGCGGCACCTATCAGGAAGCGGAAACCAAGGCCTTCTTCAAGCCGACCGCCGATGCGCTCGGCATCACCATCAAGGAAGACACCACCAACGGCCTCGACGACGTGCGCCTGCAGGTGACCGGCAATGCCGTCAAATGGGACATCACCGAGCTGGGCGCCGACGAATGCGCGCGCGGCTCCAAGGAAGGGCTGTTCGAAAAGCTGGATTACGGCATCATCGACAAGAGCGGCATCAACCCCAAGCTGGTGCATGACGACTGGGTCGGCATTTCCTACACCTCCGTCGTGCTGATCTATCGGACCGACGTCTTCGGCGACAAGGGCCCGAAGACCTGGGCCGACTTCTGGAACGTGGAGAAGTTTCCGGGACGGCGCGCGCTGAGCAGCAGCCAGGCGACGGAGACGCTGAGCGTCGCCGCACTCGCCTCGGGCTTGCCGATCGACAAGGTCTATCCCGTCGACATCGACGGCGCGCTGAAATCGGTCGACAAGATCCGTGGCCATGTCGATGCCTGGTGGACCTCCGGCGCCCAGGCCATGCAACTGGTGAAGGATGGCGAAGTCGATATGGCCAGCATCTGGAACGGCCGTGCCGGCACCCTGAAGAAGGCAGGCGCGCCGGTCAGCTTCTCGTTCGACCAAGGCGTGCTCACCGCCGACTGCATGGTCATCCCCAAGGGCGCCAAGAACAAGGAAGCGGCGATGAAGGCGCTGGCGATGTTCGTCAGCCCGCAGTTGCAGGCCAATCTGCCGCTCTATGTCGACAATGGGCCGGTGAACGAGAAGGCTTTCGAGACCGGCAAGATCCCGCCCGAGCGGATCAAGGACATCAACTCGGCGCCCGAAAACGTCAAGAAGCAGGTGTTGCAGGATGCCGAGTTCTGGCGCGACACCCTCGTCGAGGCGACGGAAAAGTTCAACAATCTGATCCAGCAATAGGCCGGAACCCTGACATTGCGGGGCGGCGCAAACGCCGCCCCCTTCAGTCTCTGCCCAGGAGAAAACGATCTTGTCCATTGCACCATCCGCGCTGCCGATCAGCATGCGCCGGATCGAGAAACGATTTGGCAGCGTGCCGGTGCTGCGCGACCTGAATCTCGATGTCGAAGCCGGCGAGTTCCTGACGCTGCTCGGGCCTTCCGGATCGGGGAAGACGACGCTGCTGATGATCCTGGCCGGTTTCGTCAGAGCCAATGGCGGGAGCATCAAGGTTGGCGGCGACGAGATCATCACCACGCCGCCCCACAAGCGCAATATCGGCATGGTGTTCCAGAACTATGCGCTGTTTCCGCATATGAATGTCTTCCACAACATCGCCTTTCCACTGAAGCAGCGCGGCGTCGCGGCAGCCGAGACGGCGCAGCGCGTGGAGAAGGCGCTGGAGCTGGTGAAGCTGCAGGGCTTGGGCGAGCGCCGCGTCGACCAGCTCTCCGGCGGTCAGCGCCAGCGCGTGGCCCTGGCGCGCGCCATCGTCTTCGAGCCGCGCATCGTCTTGATGGACGAACCGCTGTCGGCGCTCGACAAGGGTCTGCGCGAGCATATGCAAATCGAATTGCGCGCGCTTCATCGCCGTCTTGGCATGACGACGGTCTATGTCACGCACGACCAGCGCGAAGCCATCACCATGTCGGACCGTATCGCGGTGATGAACGCTGGCCGCATCGAACAGCTCGACAAGCCCGAAACCCTCTATGCCGCACCGAAGACGCAATTCGTGGCCGGCTTCATCGGCGAATCGAATTTCATTCCCGTCGAGTGCCGCAACGGGTCGGTCTGGTATCAGGACAGGCGAATCCAGACCGGCGCACCGACACCGCCGGCGGGTCGGCATCTGATGGTGGTGCGACCGGAGAAGTTACGGCTGGTCACCGCGAACGAGCCGTCGACCGGCATCAATGTGCTCGATGCCACGGTCAGCGATATCATCTACCAGGGCGACAGTTTCGTCTGCTATGCCAGCCTGAGCGACGGCCGCCAGCTGACGTTGCGCGATTATTGCCGCAGCGATGTGCTGGCCAGAATGCCGGCGCCCGGCCAGCCGATCACGCTCGGCCTCGATGCGAAGGACACGATCCTGGTGGCGGCCGAGGGATGAGCGCGCAATCCGCCCTGCTGAAAGAGATCGCCGGCCCGGCGGGGCAGGATCTGAACGCGCAAGCGCTACGCGCCGATGCGCGGCGGGAGTCACTGCGGCTGCTGGCGCTGCTGGCGCCGAGCCTGTTCCTCGTCTGCGCCATCATCATCGTGCCGATCGGCTGGCTGTTCTGGCTGTCGCTGTTCGACGAGACCGGTGCCTTCAGCGCCGCCAATTACGCACGGTTTTTCGAGCAGGCCTCCTACATCGGGACCTTCATCACCACCTTCAAGGTCGCCTTCATCGTTACCGGCGCCTGCGTGCTGCTGGGCTATCCCCTGGCCTACATGCTGTCGCAGCTGCCGCGCCGGGCCGCCTCGATCTGCCTGATCTTCGTCATCCTGCCGTTCTGGACGTCGGTGCTGGTGCGCACCTATGCCTGGCTGGTGATCCTGCAGCGCAAGGGCCTGATCAACAGCTGGCTGATCGACCTCGGCGTGATCAGCCAGCCGCTGTCGCTGGCCAATAATTTTTCAGGCGTGGTCATCGGCATGACGCACATATTGCTGCCGTTTCTCGTTTTGCCGCTCTACGCCTCGATGAAGACCATCGACACCGACTGCCTGCGCGCCGGCATGAATCTCGGCGCCGGCCCGGCCGCGACCTTTAGGCAGATCTTCTTTCCACTGTCGCTGCCCGGCCTCGCCTCGGGCGTGGTCATCGTCTTCGTGCTGTGCCTAGGCTTCTTCGTCACGCCGGCGCTGATGGGCGGCGGCAAGGTGGTGATGTGGGCGATGCGCATGGAACAGACCACCAGCCTCTATTCCAACTGGGGCGCGGGTGCGGCACTCGGCGTGGTGCTGCTGGTGGTCACGCTGGCGCTTCTCGGCCTATTCCAGTGGCTGCTCGGCGCGCGCGCCACCGGCGTATGGAGTTCACGATGAGCGGAGATATCGGCCTGCCGATCTCGCACCGGCAACGCCTGTGGCTCTACGGCCTCGGCGGCCTCGTGCTGTTGTTCCTGATCGCGCCGTCGGTCATCATCGTCATCATGTCGTTTTCGGATTCGACGCTGCTGCAATTCCCGCCGCAGCAATGGTCGCTGCGCTGGTACGAAAGCTATTTCCAGTCGCTGGAATGGCGTGACGCCACCATCGTGTCGGTGAAGGTCGCTGTCATGACCGCGCTGGTGGCGACGCCGCTCGGCACCGCGGCGGCCTACGCCATCAACAGAGGCACGCTGCGCTTCAACGGCACCATCAACGCGCTGCTCACGGCGTCGCTGATCGTCCCGGTGATCCTGGTCGGCATCGGCACCTTCTTCCTCTATGCGCGCATCGGCCTCAACAACACGCTGACCGGCCTTGTCATCGCGCATACGGTGCAGGCGCTGCCGCTGGTGGTGCTGACTGTGCTGTCTGGCCTGCGCTCCTACGACATGAACCAGGAGCGCGTGGCGCGCAGCCTGGGCGCGGGACGCATCGCTGCCTTCTGGCAGGTGACGATGCCGCAGATCCGCTTCTCGATCGTCTCGGGGGCGCTGTTTGCCTTCATCACCTCCTTCGACGAAGTTGTCGTCTCGCTGTTCATCTCGGGCGGCGAGACCACCACCTTGACGCGCCGCATGTTCAACGCACTGCGCGACCAGATCGACCCGACCATCGCCGCCATCTCGACTTGCCTGATCGTGCTTTCGGTCCTGCTGTTGTCGCTGGCGCAGATCTTCGGCCGCCGGCATTGATTTCATCGGACCCCTCAAGTGCCTCAAGGATATCCAGACCAGATGCGTGATTTCCAGTTTCCCGGCCGCTCGCCGGTTCGTGCCACCGAAGCGATTGCCGCGACATCGCATCCGCTCTCGACGCTTGCGGCCATCGAGATGCTGCGCGCCGGCGGCAATGCCATGGATGCCGCCATCTGTGCGGCCGCCGTGCAGGGCGTGGTCGAGCCGCAATCGACCGGCATCGGCGGCGATTGCTTTGTCCTCTACTGCCCCAAGGGACAAAGCGAGGTGCTGGCTTTCAACGGCTCCGGCCGGGCGCCGGCGGCCGCGACCGTCGACTGGTATCGCGACAAGGGTTTTAGCGAGCTTCCGAAACAGGGGCCGCATGCGGTGACCGTGCCCGGCGCCATCGACGCCTGGTGCCGGCTGCTTGAGGATCATGGCAGCAAGAACCTGGCCGAAGTGCTGGCGCCGGCGATCCACTATGCCGAGAACGGCTATGTCGTGCACGACCGCGTCGCCTTCGACTGGGCCGACCCGGAGACCGATCTTTCCGCCGACGAGCACGCGGCCCGCATCTTCCTGCCCGGCGGCGCCGCGCCGAAGGCCGGCGACGTGCACAAGCAGCCGGAGCTGGCCGCCACCTTGCGGATAATCGCCAAGCACGGCCGCGCCGGATTCTACGAAGGCGCGGTCGCCGACGACATGGTGCGCCGGCTCAAGGAATTGGGCGGACTGCATTCGCTTGAGGATTTCGCCGCGACCCGAGGCGACTATGTGGCGCCGGTCAGCGTCAGCTATGGCGGCCATGAGATTCACCAGATGCCGCCGAACAACCAGGGGCTGACGGCGCTTTTGATGCTGAACGTGCTGTCGGGCTTCAAGCTCGGCGGGCTCGACCCCAACGGCGCCGAGCGCCTGCACCTGGAGATCGAGGCCGGGCGGCTGGCCTATCGCGACCGCGACCGTTTCGTCGGCGACCAGGACCGTGTCCCGGTGCCCGTGAGGGAGCTTCTGTCGGCCGCTTATGCCGAGCGGCTGCGCGCCGAGATCGACCGCGAGCGCGCCATGACCCATCTGCCTGACGTCCAGTTGCCGGGCAGCGATACGGTCTACATCTCGATCGTCGACCGCGACCGCAACGCGGTCTCCTTCATCAACTCGACCTATTACTCCTTTGGCAGCGGCGTCGTTGGCCCGAAGACCGGCGTGGTGCTGCAGAACCGCGGCTCGAGCTTCCGCCTCGATCCGGCGCACCCCAACGCCATCGCGCCCGGCAAGCGGCCGATGCATACGATCATGCCCGGCATGGCGACGAGAAACGGCCGCGTGGTGATGCCGTTCGGCGTCATGGGCGGCGGCTACCAGCCGTTCGGCCATGTCCATCTTTTGACCAACATGATCGATTTCGGCATGGACCCGCAGCAGGCGCTCGATGCCCCCCGGGTGTTCTACGTCGACGGCATGGTGGAAGCGGAGCGCAACGTGCCCACCGAGGCGATCGAAGGCCTGCGCCGGCGCGGCCACGCCATCACCGAGCCGCACCATCCGCTCGGCGGCGGCCAGGCGGTGCTGATCGACTGGGAAAAGGGAACGCTGACCGGCGCGTCGGATCCGCGCAAGGACGGGATGGCGCTGGGGTATTGAGGTTTACGGCAGGATGATTGGTCGCAACCTTTGAAAGCCGGGGTTTCCTCTCCCTCACTACGTGGGAGAGGTGGCTCGGCGAAGCCGAGACGGAGCGGGGGCGGCGCCAACGTCAACTGGACTTTCACAAGCACTCGTCTGAAACATAGCCGGTAACCATGACCCAGACCCACACAGACCTCTCCCGCCGCCTCGTGGCCGGCGCCGACGACGCGCCGGCCATCCTGGCACCCGACAGGCCCACGCTCACCCATGGCGGCCTGCGCGCGCTGATCAAAGCCACAGCCACACAGCTTCATGCGCTCGGTATCGGCCGGGGCGACAGGGTGGCGATCGTGCTGCCGAACGGGCCGGAGATGGCGACGGCCTTCGTCGCCGTGGCGGCCACCGCCTCGACGGCGCCGCTCAACCCTGCCTACCGGGCCGACGAGCTCGATTTCTACCTGACCGACATCGGTGCCAAGGCGATCCTCGTCGCCGAGAACGAGACTGGCCCTGCCGTGACGGTGGCCGGTCGCCTCGGCATCGGCGTGCTGCGGCTCATCGTGCCGCCGGACGCGCCTGCCGGCAGTTTTGCCATCAAGGGCGCGGCGGTCGGCCAGCAAGCGGCGCCCGCCATGGCTGGGAACGACGACATCGCCCTGCTGCTGCATACGTCGGGCACCACCTCACGCCCCAAGCTGGTGCCGCTCAGCCATGCCAATGTCGCGGCCTCCGCCCGCCATATCGGCGCGACGCTTGGCCTGACGGCGGATGACCGCTGCCTCAACATCATGCCGCTGTTCCACATCCACGGCCTGATCGCGGCGGTGCTGTCGTCACTGGCATCGGGC
This sequence comes from Mesorhizobium sp. WSM3626, assembly GCF_000513935.1. Classification (GTDB taxonomy): domain Bacteria; phylum Pseudomonadota; class Alphaproteobacteria; order Rhizobiales; family Rhizobiaceae; genus Mesorhizobium; species Mesorhizobium salmacidum. Next base: position 77,511 of record NZ_AZUY01000005.1, read on the forward strand.
GGCAGCATCTACTGCACGCCGGGCTTCAACGCGCTGCGCTTCTTCCAGTGGCTGAGCGACGCGAAACCGAGCTGGTACACCGCCGTGCCGACCATGCACCAGGCGATCCTGGCGCGCGCGGCGCGCAATGCCGAAGCGCTGGCGGCGGCACGCCTGCGCTTCATTCGCTCGTCCTCGGCATCGCTGCCGGCGCAGGTGATGGCCGAACTCGAGGCGACCTTCGGCTGCCCTGTCATCGAATCCTACGGCATGACCGAGGCCGCGCACCAGATGGCGTCGAACCGGCTGCCGCCGGGCCTGCGCAAGCCGGGCAGCGTCGGTTCCGCCGGCGGACCGGAAGTGGCCGTCATGGCGCCGGACGGTCGGCTGGTGCAAGCCGGCGAGACCGGCGAGATCGTCATTCGCGGCCCCAACGTCACGTCAGGCTACGAGAAGAACCCGGACGCCAACGCGACGGCCTTCGCGCATGGCTGGTTCCACACCGGCGACCAGGGCGTGCTCGACGATGACGGCTATCTCAGGGTCACCGGCCGGCTGAAGGAGATCATCAATCGCGGCGGCGAGAAGATCTCGCCGCTCGAGGTCGACGACGTGCTGATGGACCACCCGGCGGTGGCGCAGGTGGTGACCTTCGCCATGCCGCATGACAAGCTTGGCGAGGAGGTGGCGGCGGCCGTGGTGTTGCGCGAAGGCATGAGCGCAACCGAGGGCGAAATCCGCGCCCACGCCGCGATGCGGCTCGCCGACTTCAAGGTGCCGCGCAAGGTGCTGATCCTGGACGAGATCCCCAAGGGCGCGACCGGCAAGCTGCAGCGCATTGGGCTGGCCGCCAAACTCGGGCTCTAATGCATGTCGCTTGGAAGTGTCCTCGGTTCCGAGATAACGACATGCACAGAATCAAAGGCTCACTACGATGAAGATCACCATCTTCGGCGCCGGCGCCATCGGCGGCTATCTCGCGGCAAAGCTGGCCATCGCCGGCCGGACCGACCTGTCGATCGTCGCCCGCGGCGCGCATCTCGAGGCAATCAAGGCAAATGGCGTGCGCCTGATCGAGGACGGGAAAGAAACGACCGCCCCGGTCCGCGCCGCCGCCAAGGCGGAAGATCTTGGCGCGCAGGATTATGTCGTGCTGGCGCTGAAGGCGCATTCCGTCGCGCCCGCGCTCGACCAGATCGCACCGCTGCTTGGGGACCACACATCGGTCGTCACCATGCAGAACGGCGTTCCCTGGTGGTATTTCTACAAGGCCGGCGGCGCGCTCGAAGGCACCAGGCTGCATCAGGTCGACCCCGGCGGCACGATCTGGGAGCGGCTCGGCCCGCAGCGCGTCATCGGCTCGGTGGTCTACCCCGCCGTCGAGGTCGATGCACCCGGCCTGATCCGCCATGTCGAGGGCAAGCGCTTCTCGCTCGGCGAACCCTCGGGCGAGAAGAGCGAACGGGCCACACTTCTGGCCGGGGAGATGGTCAAGGCCGGGCTGCAGGCGCCGGTGCGCGACGACATTCGCGGCGAGATCTGGGTAAAACTGTGGGGCAACCTCTCCTTCAACCCCATCTCGGCGCTGACCGGCAGCACGCTGGCCGCGATTGTCGCCGACGAGGGCACCCGCACACTCGCCCGCACCATGATGCTGGAAGCGCAGGCGATCGGCGAAAGCCTCGGCGTGCGCTTCCCCATCGACGTCGACCGCCGCATCAAGGGCGCCGGCGACGTCGGCGAACACAAGACCTCGATGCTGCAGGACCTGGAACGCGGCCGACCGATGGAGATCGACGCGCTGGTCGGCGCGGTGCAGGAGCTTGGGCGGCTGACGGGCAAGCCAACGCCGGCTATCGATGGGGTGCTGGCGCTGGTGAGGCGGCTGGCGATGGAGCGGGGGTGTTATACGCCGGTAGACTAGCCACTGCCGCTGTCGATCGGCGGGTGACGCCCGAATGATGCGTCCTCCGTTCAAGAGGATCGATGCGCAGCCAGGCGCGACTTAAGCGATCAAGGATAAGTTGACGCGGCAGGTGGCGGAGACACGGACGAAGGGGAGGTGTTGTCCTACTGTCTTTCGTAGCTGCTCATCTCACTTCGTATGTCGTACATATCGCGGGCCAGATAGGTGTCGAAAAGGTCCAGAAGCTCCCGCTCCCGTTCATCGTCTACCGCGCGGTAAAGTTCAACGAGCAAACGACCTAGATGGTGAATGGTCGTATAGTGACCTTGCCTGCCATTTTTTGCCCAAACCGGATAGAGCGCCAATACGCGGTGGAGCACTTCAAATGCAAATCCGGGAAATCGATCAACGCGTTCCTCCAACGCGTGAACCAAATTATCTGAGTGATCCTCGAAAGCGGCTGAGTTCAAATACGATCTGGCGAGTTCGACTCGGTCTGTGTCCCCGTCTAGAACTTCGCCCCAGTTCACATGATATAGCTCGTTTCGCACAAGTTTCTCGGGATCGTCGACAAGCAGTCTTAGCCATTGGGCAGCGCGGTCACCGATCTTATCAGAGCTAATGTTGCCGCAGCCGCGAAAGGCCGCTACCCGGCGCCGGAGCGTGTCGTGAGTCGTGTTTTCCAGAAATGCAATGCTCGCGGTATCGTCGTTTAGGGCCGTCCCGGACTCTAGGAAAAGTCCGAGAACTCTCAGGCTTTCGTGCTCAGAGGCCATTAGTTGCCGAATAATTTTTGCAACTTGCTCAGGATAGCTCACGCTTATCCATTGCAGTAGATGATGCCCTCCTTGAGACCTCATCAGGCTTAGGTCACGGTCAGCGATCCGCGTCAGAAGGCTGATGCCCCGCTCCGTATCGTATTTTGCGATTGAGTTCACCGTATGCAACATACACACCAAAACTGATGCAAGTGGCTCCTCGTCAACTCGGCGTTCGACCAGTGCCGTGATATCGTCTAAGGTGGTCTCCTCGTCCCACAAGACGCTAGCAAGAGCTTCATATGCAGAGCCGCGCTCCTGATTGATACCGCTTGCGTAGATATCCTCATCCCCACGCAACAACTCCTCCACAGAGGTAGATTGTTCGGACGGGCCTGTAGTGCGGACTGCTGTATCAGACGCTGTGCCCGACGCGGCTATTTTGAGCAGAAGAGCTAGTATTTCGGTATCGGCGGCTGCGCTTGGATGCTTGTTGACTGTCCAACTGACCGCTCGGTTGAATGAGTGGCTCGACCATCTAACGGCGGCCTTAATCGCACGGGCGATCAGCGCCGCTTCTCCGCTGCTCTCGCGCACGCCGTCTAAAATCGCCTCGGGATATACCGCATCTAGCGATAACGGCATTCGTTCCAACAATCTTACAAAGCGTTCTGGTTCGTTTTTCGCCCTCGCTTGAAGCGCGGAACCGAGTTCTCGAGCCCCTCCTATGACACGGCCTCGCTCATATCGGTGACGACCGTCGCGCTTATAGTGTTCCATCGCGGACAGCCATTGTGGGTCTGTCATAAAACCAGCCTTGTCATGTGGGATTGGCGACTGAACCCAGCCCCCTCTAATGCCGTAAGCTTCCGGTGGTGGCCGCTGCTTGAATTTTCGATCAAGTTCTTCGAGGCGACGCAACGCCCGTGGGCTCAAGTGCGCTCGCCCAATCGTTGTCAGAACGGCTCGTTCGTGCTCACCCGAAGTATTTAGTATCCGTATAATATACTCCCTCGGGTGGTCGTATCTACGAAACTTGTCCACATTCTCCTTGGAAAGCCTTAAGTATTCCCCTGCCCAATCTAACTCGGTTCGGGTGGACAATATAATAGCTTCCACTGCCGAGCAATCTTTAGCTGAAAGATAAGGGAAAGCCGCCTTTGCTGCACTGGCTGCCGGTTCCCACTCACCGCCTGATTGGCCAATTTTGAATGCCTGCTCGTCCTGAATGAGAGGAAGCAACCGATTGGCAAGATGTTGTCCATTTGCCGCTATAGTTACGAAGTGCAAATATAGCGCCACCGCACCATTTGGCTCAATCTGGTCCAGATAAGCCGACGCCCTGTCTGGGTTTTCTAATGCGATTCTAGCAAGTGCCTGAGCGATAAATCTGACATAATGCTGATCATGCGTACCGATTGGCAATCTAATCGTCAGTGTATCTTTTCGCCCCGCTTTATCGCGGTCTAATCGGAGAGCGTTCGCGAACGGTGGCACTATCGCATTGAGAAAGGCTTCCGGCGAATGCTTAACGATCTCCTCCAGCCAATGGGTCGTACTTTGCCCCTCTCCCGCATCGCTAAATGGATGCTTCTGCGGATAAGCTTTCATCCAACGGCGAAGCCAGAAACCTAGTATGCTCGCACCAAGCGCCTTGTTCTTGTGCGTCCAAGCCGCGAGGTCAAAGTTCCCGGACAGCTTCTCTATGACATCGCCATCGCTCGTCGCTGCTACTAGGTCGCCATACAGAGTCTCAAGCTCGCCAATCGGCTCCTCAGGGTAAAGTCGATTAAACCAAGCAATTAACTCGGCCCCACGCTTATTGTCGCCAGCCCACCAGCTGCGGATGAATGCTGCGGCGATGCGGGGATGACGAGGCGCCCCTTTGCGGAGCACGGAGAAAGCAAGCTCTTTAATTTCATCGCTTGCATTGATCCAACTTTGTGCAAGCCCCGAACCGATGACCAGAGGCAACCAGTCACGACCATGTAAGACCAGCTTTGCGAGGTTCCTTTGGGGACTTTCCGACATTATCCAAGGCTGGACAATCGCCAATTCCTCGCGTGTTGGCGCGTTCACGTCTGCGAGCCAGTACGCCACAGCATCCTTAATGATGTAACGAATGTCACCGCCGTCCATGACCTGTCTGAGATCTGAGAGATATTTGCGTGTCGCAGCAAGATCGCGCAGACGCGAAAAAATTTGACGGACTTGCGTTCGTCGAAAAAGACGCTGCTCGTCACTTGTAAGCAAACTATGAACAGATTGTCCTGTGGCGAGGAACTGCCGAGAGAATATGTGATCGAAGAAAGACTCGTGCGCGAACTGCAACTTTCCACCAATCGCGCTAATGAGCCCATGGGAGTTCAAAGCGTGGACTGCGCCGGGAAACGCTGCCAACACCGCTGGCGGTGCTGTCAAGTCTTGATTTTCGCTCATACTATAAGCCATCGCGCCCAACGCGGCCTCTGGCGTCCATGAAAAACCTGCAGCAAGAAAATCTCGTCCTCGCACCTCTAAGAGCTGATCGAACAACCGACCGCTGGAAATCTCGCCTTCAATTCCTTCACCAGCAAGGACGATACTGGCGAAAAGCTGGAGATTGATCGGCACCGATAGGATGCTCCGCTCCTGGTCCGTAAAGCGCCGATCGCCCAGCCCAAGTTTACCCATTAGAGGCACTACCGCATCATCCCAACTGAGTGGTCGCAGGGTGATGGAGCGTGTGACAATGTTCTCAGATAGCGGCTTAAGGCGGCTGTCTCGTTCCAAATCATAAGAGCGGCAGGCGATAACCACTTTCATCCTCGGATAGAAATGCGACTCGCCCAATATGCGAAATAGCAATTCGCGAATCCGGCCGGATCTTCCAGACGCCTCGCTGACCGCGTCGACTTGATCGACCACAAGCAAGCAGGATTTGTTTCCGTAGCGATTTCCGAGCAGTCCAACCGGACTCTCTGCTCGCCCCACAAGAGCCTCACCGATCTCGCCGACCGCATGACAGGAAAGGAAGCGGTCAATCCGAAAGGCCAATACGGGCCATCCCATTGCGCGAGCGCTTTCAATGGTCTTGTAGAGTGCCACGCTTTTTCCGCCACCGGCACCACCGGCCACCACTGTTATGTTATGGCCTTGATCCATCGCCAGCGTCACGGCGTCGTCGACATCCGCAACCAGCAATTCACGGTTTGCTATGAGAGGTGGTAAGGAGGCCAAGTATTCGTCTGTCGCTTCGACAAATCTTGCGTCGATACTCAAGTCAAAGCGCGCCTTCCAACCTATGCCAAGCTCATCAATCGCGGCACGGAAGCCATTGGTTGTGATAGTCTGTGTTAGTTTGGATATCAAAAAGCCCGATAAGCGATCGAGAACCTCTTCTACGTCAGACTCAAACAGAAGTGAGGCGATCCCACGGAATTCCCGGAGTATAGAATAATCTGATACGGTTTCGACCTGACAACGCTTGAGCCAATCGAGTTCCGTCTCAGGATCGACCCGCCAGATCTCCACCAACTGCTTTCGCGCCTCGCGGTCCGAGTCCGAAATTCCGTCAACGAAGTCTCTTAGAGTCTCCGCAAGATGGGCCTTCTCAATCAGTGACTTAAGCACCGCAGCGGGATCTGCGGAGACGAATACACAACGGTTGGAAGGGTCGGTCAATTTTCTTGCAAACGCTTGTAGCACACCTTCAGCCTTGAGGGCTGTCATAGTCCAGCTGCCGGACGTCCGACGCCTTTTACACTGGTGCCAGAAATTCAGTCTATCTGCTGATAACCTAAATTCCAATCCTGCGGAATTCTCGTTGAATGGCTCAAGGCGAATCTCGTCGGCTTGACCACTTAATACCTTTAGAGCCTCTATCAGAGTCCAGTGTGCTTCATAGTCATTGCCAAGTTTATCTGAGACGCCTCCAACTAACATCGATGAAATTCCGCCGCCAGCCATGCCAGTTCTCTTAGTCCTCTACGTCGTTATCTGATGGTGACGACATGGTCTGACGATCTTTGCACCGGCAGCAGATATTGCAAGCCTTTCCGTAGTAATTTGAGTCCCGCAGAAACGCGGCTTGCAGAAAACCTGCTCGCGGAGGCCGTCGATCTCGCCGAGAACCATGAGGGCGACGCAGTAGGATCATCCTACCGCCGTGGACAATCCCTGGCTGATCACCCCTTCCCCGCCCGCCCCAGCACCCGCGCGTAAACCTCCCCGACAATGCCGCGCCGAAACACCAGCACGCAGACCATGAAGATCAGGCCGGTGGCGATGGTCACCGGAAAACCTGAGGTGGCGAGGGTGTTTTCCAGACCGACGACGAGGCTGGCGCCGATGATCGGTCCGACCATGGTGCCGATGCCGCCGAGAAGCGTCATCAGGATCACCTCGCCCGACATCTGCCAGGTGACGTCGGTGAGCGTGGCGAACTGGAAGACGATCGCCTTGAGCGAGCCGGCGAGCCCGGCCAGCGCCGCCGACATGACGAAGGCGCCGAGTTTGTAGCTGGCTACGGAATAGCCGAGCGAAATGGCGCGGTTCTCGTTTTCGCGGATCGAGCGCAGGATCATGCCGAAGGGCGAATTGACGATGCGCCAGATGGCGAAGACGCCGGCCAGGACCACGGCAAGCACGAAATAATAGATGTTCATCGGGGCGTTGAGGTCGAGGACGCCGAACAGGACGCCGCGCGGCACGCCCTGGATGCCGTCCTCGCCTTGCGTGAACGGCGCCTGCACGCAGAAGAAGAAGAACATCTGCGACAGCGCCAGCGTGATCATGGCGAAATAGATGCCTTGCCGGCGAATGGCGAAGAAGCCCATGACGAGGCCGAGCAGTGCGGCGCCCGCCATGCCGAGCAGAATGCCGGCTTCCGGCGGCCAGCCCCAGACCTTGACGGCATGCGCGGTGAAGTAGGCGGCGCCGCCGAAGAAGGTGGCGTGGCCGAAGGACAAGAGGCCGGTGTAGCCGAGCAGGAGATTGAAGGCGCAGGCAAACAGCGCGAAACACAGCATCTTCATCAGGAAGATCGGGTAGACGAAGAACGGGGCTGCCAGCAGCGCCAGTATGCCGAGCCCGACCAGCACCCATTCGAGCCTTGGCGAGGGATTGGCCGATGCCTCGCGAAGTGTCAGCTCGGCCATGTCGGATGTTTCTTCCGCCATGTCAGGCGTCCCTTCCGAACAGGCCGGCCGGCCGGACCAAAAGCACGATCGCCATGATGACGAAGACCACCAGGTTGGAGGCCTCGGGGTAAAAAACCTTGGTCAGGCCTTCGGCGAGGCCAAGCATGTAGCCGGTGACGATGGCGCCGAGGATCGATCCCATGCCGCCGACCACGACCACCGCGAAGACGACGATGATGAGATCCGATCCCATCAGCGGGCTGACCTGATAGATGGGTGCTGCCAGGATGCCGGCGAGCCCGGCGAGCGCGGAGCCAAGGCCGTAGGTGAGGGTCAAAAGCAACGGCACGTTGACGCCGAAGGCCTGGACAAGACGGGGATTCTCGGTTGCCGCGCGCAGATAGGAACCGAGCCTGGTCTTCTCGATCAGCGCCCAGGTTCCGAAGCAGACGACCAGCGAGGCGACCACGACCCAGCCGCGATAAATGGGCAGGAACATGAAACCGAGATTGGTGCCCCCGGCCAGCAGCGGCGGCACGGCGTAGGGGTTTCCCGACACGCCGTAATAGTAGCGGAAGATGCCTTCGAGCACGAGCGCGAGGCCGAAGGTGAAGAGCAGGCCGTAGAGCGGATCGGTGTCGTAGAGCCGCGACAGCGCCAGGCGCTCGACCACGACGCCGAACAGGCCGACGATCAGCGGCGCCAGGATCAGCGCCGGCCAATAGCCGATGCCGAGATGGGTGAACAGGAGATAGCCGACGAAGGCGCCCAGCATATATTGCGCGCCATGGGCGAAATTGATGACGCGCAGCAGGCCGAAAATCACGGCCAGGCCGAGGCTCAGCATGGCGTAGAAGGAGCCATTGATCAGGCCGACCAGCAATTGGCCAAGCAATGCCTGGACGGGGATGCCGAAGATCATCGTCATGGCGTCATCATACACCCAGAATTTCGTGGAGCAGCGCCATGCGGTCCGCCAGTTCGCCGGTGGGGAAACCGGCCACGACCTTGCCGTGCTCCATCAGGTAGAAACGGTCGGCGACACGGCTGGCGAAGCGGAAATTCTGCTCGACCAGCAGGATGGTCATACCCCGCTGCTTCAACGTCGCCAGCAGCTCGCCGATGCGCTGGACGATGACCGGCGCGAGACCCTCGGTCGGTTCGTCCAGGAGCAGCATCTTGACGCCGGTCCGCAGCATGCGCGCGATCCCCAGCATCTGCTGTTCGCCGCCCGACAGCCGCGTGCCCGGGCTGTTGCGCCGCTCCTTCAGATTGGGGAAGAGATCGAAGATTTCCTCGACGCTCATGCCGCCCGGGGCAACGACAGGCGGCAGCACCAGGTTCTCGTCGACGGTCAGCGTCGAGAAGATGCCGCGTTCCTCCGGCACGAAGCCGATGCCCTGGTGCGCGGTGCGGTGCAGCGGCAGCCGCATCAGGTCGGCGCCGTCGAAAACGACCTTCCCGGTTCGCCGGCGGATCAATCCCATGATGGCGCGCAATGTCGTCGTCTTGCCGACGCCGTTGCGGCCGAGCAAGGTCACGGTTTCGCCGGCAAACACTTCGAGGTCGACGCCGTGCAACGCATGGCCCTCGCCATACCAGGCGTTGAGACCGCGGACCGCGAGCAGGGGCGAAGCGCTAGTCATCGGCGGTGCCCATATAGGCCACCTTGACGCGTTCGTCGCGGCTGACGGTGGCGTAATCGCCGGCCGCGAGCACCTCGCCGCGCTGCATCACCGTTATCCAGTCGCAGAGATCGGCGACAACCGTCAGATTGTGCTCGACCATCAATACCGCGCGGTCGCTCGCCACCGACCGGATGAGGGCGGAAACCGTGGCCACGTCCTCATGGCCCATCCCGGCCATCGGCTCGTCCAGCAGCAGCACTTTCGGATCCAGCGCCAGCGTCGTGGCGATCTCGAGCACGCGCTTCCTGCCATAGGAAAGATCGCCTGCCAGCCTGTTCGTGGCATCGTCGAGGCCGACGGAACGCAGGAGCTCCAGGGCGCGCGGCGTCAACCGGTCGAGCGCCGCCAGCGAGCGCCAGAACTGGACGCCGAGCCCCGCCGGCCGCTGCAGCGCGACGCGCACATTGTCGAGCACGCTGAGGTGCGGAAAGATCGCCGATATCTGGAACGAGCGCACCAGCCCCATCCGCGCCACCCTGGCCGGCGACGTGCGGGTGATGTCGTGCCCAAGCAGCTCGATCCTGCCGCTGGTCGGCGCCAGGAATTTGGTCAGCAGGTTGAAAACGGTGGTCTTGCCGGCGCCGTTGGGTCCGATCAAGGCATGGATGTTGCCATGGCGGACATCGAGGTCGACATTCTTGACCGCGACAAAGCCGGCAAAGTCACGCCGCAGGCCGCGGGCGGAAAGCACGACCCGCGGCTCTTCCGCGTTCAGGTCAGGCGGCACCATGGCCGCGCCGGTCACTGGGCGGCCGTCGGACAGCCGCTGTCCTTCTCGCTGAGGAAGGCTTCCTTGCCGGGAATGGTGGCGAGGTATTTGTAATAGTCCCAATCCTTGGTGCTCTCGCTGGGCGCCTTGACCTGGTAGAGATACATGTCGTGGACCATGTTGCCGTCGGCCTGGACCTTGCCGCCGGTGATGACGGCGTCGTCCACCGGCAGCGAATGGAGTTGCTTGGCGACCGCTTCGGTCTCGTCGGTGCCGGCCTTGTCGATCGCCTTCAAATACTGCGTCACCGCCGAATAGGTCGCGGCCTGGATCATGTTCGGCATGCGGTTGGTGCGCTTGAAGAAGCGCTGCCCGAATTCGCGGCTCTTGTCGTCGCGGTCCCAGTAATAGCCCTCGGTCAGCACGACGCCTTGCGCTGCCTGCAGGCCGAGCCCATGCACTTCGGCCAGCGTGAACAGCAGCGCGGCCAGGCGCTGGCCGCCCTGCACGATGCCGAACTCGGCTGCCTGCTTGATGGAATTGGAGGTGTCGAGGCCGGCATTGGCGAGCCCGATGACCTTGGCGCCCGACGATTGCGCCTGCAGCAGGAAGGACGAATAGTCGGTCGCGCCGAGGGGATAACGCACCTCGCCCAGCACCTTGCCGCCATGGCTCTCGACGAATTTGGCGGTCTGCTCCTTCAGCGAATAGCCGAAGGCATAGTCGACGGTGACGAAGAACCAGCTGTCGCCGCCCTGCTGCACGAGGGAGCCGCCGGTGCCCACAGCCTGCGAATGGGTGTCATAGGCCCAGTGGAAGCCGTAGGGCGAGCACTGCTTGCCGGTGAGGTCGGTGGTCGCCGCACCGGTGACGATGTCGATCTTCTTCTTTTCCTTGGAAATCCCCTGCACGGCGAGCGCGACCGAAGAGGTCGTCAGCTCCATGATGGCATCGACCTGTTCGGTGTCATACCACTGCCGCGCGATGTTGGAGGCGATATCGGGCTTGTTCTGGTGGTCGGCGCTGATGATCTCGACCGGCGCGCCCTGGACCTTGCCGCCGAAATCCTCGACCGCCATCTTGGCCGCCTCGACCGACCATTTGCCGCCGAAATCGGCATAGACGCCGGATTGGTCGTTGAGGATGCCGATCTTGACCTTGCCATCGGAAATCTCGGCGGCCGAGGCGGTGGTGGCCGCAAGGAGCGCGGCGGAAACGACATAGCATAGCTTCATGAGTCTACTTCCTCCCAGTGTGGATGAATCCGGCCGCCCCCTACGGTCGTCATCCGCAAGCACCAAGGAACATTAGGAAAATCAGGCGGAAGGGCAAGGGGCGGCCGCGGATTTCATGACGGCAAGGCCGACCCGATAGCGTGACGCCAGCGGGAAAGCTCAGGACGGGACACGAACATGTGAAGCTCGATCGGGAGCACGCCGGGCTTGTTTGAACCACATCCCGGGCAGCTTCAGCCCTCGGTGGCGACGAGATGGCCGTTGCCGACATCGCTCAGCGCCAGTTTCAGCGGTGCCTCGCCGATCCGGCGGGTGGCGCTGGGGATCTCCTGATCGAGGCGGGCAAAACGGCTTCTGCGCTGCGCGGGATCGGGCACCGGCACAGCTTCGATCAGGCGCTTCGTGTAGGGGTGGCGCGGGTTCGAAAAAACCTGGTCGCGCGTGCCCATCTCGACGATCTGGCCGAGATACATGACGGCGACACGGTCGGAGATGTTCTCGACCACGGCCATGTCGTGCGAAATGAAGAGATAGGCGACGCCGAATTCGCGCTGCAATTCCTTCAACAGGTCAAGCACGCGCGCCTGCACCGAGACATCGAGGGCCGAGACGCTTTCATCGGCGATGATCAGTTTTGGCCTGAGCGCCAATGCCCGGGCGATGCAGACGCGCTGGCGCTGGCCGCCGGAGAATTCGTGCGGATAGAGCTCCATCTGGTCCGATGACAGGCCGACGCGGTCGAACAGGGCCGCTGCCCGCTCGCGACGCTCTTCCTTCGAGGCGATGCCATGGATGACCAGCGGTTCGGCGACAAGGTCGCCGACGCGCATGCGCGGGTCGAGCGAGGCGAAAGGATCCTGGAAGATCATCTGCACGTCGCGACGCACGGCCTTGCGCTCGTCGCGGCCGAGACCGGACAAATTGCGGCCGCCGACAACGATGTCGCCGCTATACGGCACCAGCCCGGCCAGCGCCTTGGCGGTGGTCGACTTGCCGCAACCGGATTCGCCGACCAGCGCCAGCGTCTCGTTGGGCGCGATCGAGAAGCTGACGCCCTCGACGGCATGCACGCGGCGGGTGACCCGGCCGAGAATGCCGCCGCGCAGGTCGAAGCGGACGTGGAGGTCGTTCACCTCCGCGACATTGGCCGGCATTGCGGCTTCGGCAATCTCCTTCGATTGCTGGCGGCCGGCGCCACTGCCGATGCGCGGCACGGCGGCCAGCAGCTCGCGCGTGTAGTCGGCTTGCGGGCGGGCGAAAATGTCCGACGTCTTGCCTTCCTCGACCATGCGCCCATGCCGCATGATGATGACGCGGTCGGCCATTTCGGCGACCACGCCCATGTCGTGCGTGATCAGGATGACGCTGGTGCCATGCTTTTGCTGCAGGTCGCGCAGCAGTTCCAGCACCTCGCCCTGCACGGTAACATCGAGCGCCGTGGTCGGCTCGTCGGCGATCAGCACGTCCGGTTCCAGCGCCAGCGCCATGGCGATCATCACGCGCTGGCGCATGCCGCCCGACAGTTCATGCGGAAATTGCCTTAGCCGGCTTTCGGCTTCCGAAATGCGCACCGCCTTCAGCGCCTCGATGGCGCGCTGGCGGGCCTGGCTGGGCGACAGGCTGGTATGCGCCTCGATGGATTCGGTGAGCTGGCGGCCGATCGACAGCACCGGGTTGAGCGAGGTCATCGGTTCCTGGAAGATCATGGCGATGCGGTCGCCGCGAATGCGCCGCATCCGGCGTTCGTCGAGAGCGGTCAGCTCGGTCTCGCCCAAATGGACCGTGCCGGCGGAGATGCGCGCGGCGGGCTGAGGCAGGAGCTGCATGATGGCCAGCGCGGTCATGGATTTGCCGGAGCCGGACTCGCCGGCGATGCACAGCGTCTCGCCGCGGGAGAGCGTCAGGGAGAGGTTGGAGACGACCTCGCGGGAGCCCTCCTCGCCGCGCACGGAGACGGAAAGGTTGGTTATGGTGAGGATGCGGTCTGGGGTCATTGCGAGGACAGGATTCTGAGAAGTTTGTTGCGGCACGCCCCCCTCTGTCCTGCCGGACATCTCCCCCTCAAGGGGGGAGATTGGCAGCTTCGCCGACTCGCCCTCTTGATGACGATGATGGTTGGCGAAGACCGAGGTGACATCCGATCTCCCCCCTTGAGGGGGAGATGCCCGGCAGGGCAGAGGGGGGTGCGGCGCTGACGCAACCTCATTCAAACACGCAACGGGGGAAATAGAACGACACCACCCAGTTCGGCATGTCGACGATCTCGCTGATCCTGAGATCGCCGCAGACCGAGGCCAGCATGTAGGCTTCGACCGGGTCGATTTGATAGCGGCCCGCTATCAAATCGACCATCTGCGCGACCGCTTCCTTCGCGCCAGTCATCAGGTCCGGACCGATCCCCGTCGTCACCTCATAACCCTTGGCATCGAGATGCCTGGTCACCGGCCCCGGCGTGGTGAAGCGCGGCGTCTTCAGCCGGGCATCTTTCACCAAATCGAGCTTGAGCACCACGTCCATCGGGCTTTCGATCGCCGTGCCGCAAACCTCGCCGTCGCCTTGCGCGGCGTGGGTGTCGCCGACCGAGAACAGCGCGCCCGCCACCTCCACCGGCAGATAGAGCGTGGTGCCGGCGGCGAGATCGCGGATGTCGAGATTGCCGCCGACGCGACGCGGCGGCACCACCGAGTGGTGTCCCATCTCGGCCAGCGCATTGCCGATCGTGCCGGCGAATGGTTTCAGCGGCACGCGGGCGTTTTTGCCGAACAATGCCGGTTCGAGCGAGACGGCGTCGTATTTCCAGACGTTCAGCGCCGGCTCCTTGAAGTCGTCGGCGAGCAGGCCGAAACCCGGAATGTTCGCCGTCCAGCCGAAGCCGGACGGTTTGAACATCTCGATCGTCACCTTCAGCGCGTCGCCCGGCTCGGCACCCTCGACGAAGACCGGCCCGGTGACCGGATTGATCTGGCCAAAGTCGAGCTTGGCAATGTCGGCGGCGGTGCTATCCGGCTTCAGCTGGCCACCGCCGGCATCCAGGCACTGGAACTCGATGGTCGAGCCGGGCGCCACACGCTCAGCCGGGACAAACGAATTGTCCCAGCCGAAATGGTGATGGCGCCCGTGGAGGGTGTAGTCGCAGTTATTGCACATCTTTTACGTACACATTGTCGTAGTTGATCGGGATATGGACCGGGTCGACATAGAGATTGTCGGCGCCGCCCATGCGGGCCGATTTCATGGTGAAGCGCTGCTCGTTGAAGACCGGCGCCCAGGGCGCGTCCTCCATCACCTTGTCGTAGATGGCGCTCCACATCTTGTCGCGCTCGGGGGCCTTGGCCGGGTCGACCACCGAGTCGGCCTCGGCCGCCTTGGCATCGAGATCCTTGTTGCAATACCACGACCAGTTCCAGCCGCCGGGAACCGCGCCGGCGCAGCCAAGGATCGGGCCGTAGAAGTTGGACGGATCGGGAAAGTCGGCGATCCAGGCCATGCCGCCCGACCAGATCATCGGCGCGCCGGCCTTGTCGCCGCCGGCGGCAATGACGTTGGCCTGCGCCAGCGACTGGATGCTGGCCTTGATGCCTATCGCCGCCAGGTCCTGCTGGATCGCCTGGGCGATGCGCGGGTTGGGGTCGGTGTTCATGGCGAACAATTGCGTCTCGAAGCCATCGGGATGGCCGGCCTCGGCCAGCAGCGCCTTGGCCTTCGCGACGTCATAGGGATAGCCCTTGTACTCCTTGTCGTAGCCCGGCATCGACGGCGGCAGCGGCTGGTTGGCCGGCACGGCGCGACCGTTGATGATCTGAATGATGCGCGCCTTGTTGAGCGCCATGTTGACGGCCTGGCGCACCTTGACATTGTCGAACGGTGCCATGGTGGTGTTCATGGTGACGTAGCCGGTGTGCAGCTGGCCGCCTTCGACGACGCGCGCCTTCTGCTCGGGATCGGCCATCACCTCCTGGAATTTTGCCGGCGGAATGCCGTCGCCGGGCACGTCGATCTCGCCCTTCTGCAGGCGCAGCAGCGCCACGATCGGCTCCTGGCCGATCTCGAAGGTGATCTTGTCCAGATGCGGCAGGCCCTTGTGCCAGTAGTCCGAGTTGCGCTCGAAGACGATGCGCTGGCCGAGCGTCCACTCGGCCAGCTTGAAGGCGCCGGTGCCGACCGGGTGCTTGCCGAAATCGGCGCCGTATTTCTCGACCTCCTCCTTCGGCACGACATGCGAGAAGTTGATGGCCATGACATGCAGGAAAGTGGCGTCCGGGCGGGTCAGTTCGAACTTCACCGTGTAGGGGTCGACGACGGTGATACCGGCTAAGCTTTCGGCCTTGCCGGCGGCGACATCCTCATAGCCCTTGATCGAGCCGAAGAAGCCGGCGCCGGGGCTCTGCGTCTTCGGATTGGTGACGCGGTCGAGCGAATATTTGACGTCGTCGGCAGTCATCTCGCGGCCATTGTGGAACTTCACACCATGGCGCAGCTTGAAGGTGAAGGTCTTGCCGTCGGGCGAAATCTCGTAGCTCTCGGCGAGGTCGGGCTTGAGGTTGGTGGTGCCGGGCTCGTAGTCCATCAGCCCGTCGAACAGGCTCTTGATCATCGACCAGTTCTGCCAGTCATAGCCGATCGCCGGATCGAGGGTCGCGACGTCGTCCTTGTAGGTAATGGTGATGGCGCCGCCCTGCTTGGCGTTGGGATCGATCGTGTCCTCGGCCCGGGCGCTCGTCATGCCAAGCATCAGCGCCAGCGCCGATGCGGCCACGGTTGATGCGAGAAACTTTTTCATTGTTATGTTCCCTTTCTCTGTTTGTGTTCTTGGTTTCATCCGAGCCTGATGCTCATCTCAGTTTGATACGGGGGTCGATGAAGGGCGCGATGATGTCGGCCAAGAGGTTGCCGAGCACGATGGCGAAGGCCGAGACCAGGGTGACGCCCATTATGATCGGGATGTCGACGCGCTGGATGGCTTGCCACGCGAGCTGGCCGATGCCTGGCCAGCCGAACACGCTTTCGACGACGACGATGCCGCCCATGAAAATGCCGATGTCGATGCCGATCATGGCGATGACCGGCAGAATGGCGTTGGGCAGAGCATGGCGGAAGATGATGGCGCCGCGCGCGATGCCTTTCGCACGCGCGGTGCGCACATAATCCTGGCGCAGCACGTCGATCATCGACGAGCGCATCATGCGCGCGTACCAGCCGGCGCCGAGGATGCCCATGGTCAGCGAGGGCAGTACGAGGTGGCGCCAGGTGCCGTAGCCGCCGATCGGGAACCAGCTGAGCCGCACGGCAAAGACATAGAGCAGCAGCAGACCGACGACGAATTGCGGCGCCGAGACGCCGACGAAAGAGGCGACCATCAAGGTCTGGTCGGTGGCGGTGCCGCGCTTGACGGCGGCGATCAGGCCCATGGAGAGGCCGATCAGCAGTTCGCACAAAATGGCGCCGAGCATCAGAAGCAGGCTCGCCGGCAGCCGCGAGACGATGAGCTCGGTCACCTCGGAGCGCTGGATATAGGAGCGGCCGAGATCGCCGCTGACGAGCTTGGTCAGGTAATGCCAGTACTGGACGATGAAGGGCTGGTCGAGGCCGAGCTGCTGGCGGATGTTCTCGACCGTCTGCGGCGTGGCGCTGCGGCCGGCGATCTGGCGCACCGGATCGGCGGGCAGGAGATAGAGCAGCGCGAAAGTGATCAGCGAGACGCCGAGCAGGATCAGCAGCGACTGGATCAGGCGGCGGCCGAGATAGGCGATCATGCCCGGCCCCTTTGCGTCGGGTCGAGGATGTCGCGCAGCGCATCGCCGATCAGGTTGAAGGCCAGCGCCAGCGCCAGGATCGCGGCGCCGGGGAAGAACACCAGCCAGGGCGCGGCCTGAAAGTAGGTCTGGTTCTCGAAGATGATGTTGCCCCAGGACGCCGTCGGCGGCTGCACGCCGATGC
Organism: Mesorhizobium sp. WSM3626; assembly: GCF_000513935.1. GTDB lineage: Bacteria > Pseudomonadota > Alphaproteobacteria > Rhizobiales > Rhizobiaceae > Mesorhizobium > Mesorhizobium salmacidum. The sequence continues at coordinate 94,843 of NZ_AZUY01000005.1, forward strand.
CGAGGAAGGAGAGCGTGGCTTCGAGCAGAACGGTGGTCGAGATGCCGAGCGTGCCCCAGACGATGATGGTCGGCAGGAGATGCGGCAGTATGTGGCGAAACAAAATGCGCGGCGCGCTCGCCCCGATGGTGCGCTCGGCATCGATGAACTCGCGTTCGGCGAGCGAAGACGTCTCGGTGTAGATGACGCGGGCGGTCTGCACCCAGTTCACCAAGGCGATGACCATGGCAACGATCCACAGGCTGGGCTGGAATACCGCCGCCAGGCAGATGGCGAGCAGAAGCGCGGGAAAGGCCATCATCAGATCGGTGAAGCGCATCAGCGCGCTGCCCATCCAGCCGCGGAAATAGCCCGCGGTGACGCCGACAAGCGTGCCGATGAACAGCGCCACGCCATTGGCGACGATGCCTATGATCAGCGAGGTGCGCGCGCCATAGAGGATGCGGGTCAACAGATCACGCCCGAGCAGGTCGGTGCCCAGCCAGAATTTTGCGCTCGGCGGCAAAGGCGAGCCCTCGATGGTCAGGCCGTCGAACATCTGTTCGTTGGGATCATAGCCGGTCAGCCACGGCGCCAGGATCGCGCCCGCGACGACGACGGCGACGATGACCAGGCCGAGCAGCGCAAGGCGGCGCTTGGCCAGCCGGCGCCAGATGCCGGCGCGCGGCTTGGCCGGCATGCGCCCGGCCGTGAGATCAGGCGCGATGGGACTGGTCATCGCCGCTCTCTTCTCCGGTCTTGGCCTCTCCCGTTACGTCTTCGGTCATCGCCACGATACGTCGTGCGGCGTCCTCGACGCTGATCTGCCAGCTCATCGCCAGCGAGCGCAGCTGCGCATAGGCGCGGTCGTCGTCGCTGCCTTTCGACAAAGCCGAGACAGCCCGCACGATGGTCTGGCGTTCGGCGACGCGCTGGCGCAGCGCGGCGATCTCGCCGGCTAAATGTTTTCTCGCCTCGAAACCCTGGCGCGCGATGAGCAGCGCGCTGTAGACCCCGGCATTGCCGACCGGCTTCAGGAGCTGGGCGTCGGCCTTGTGCGACAGCGCCCATTCTATGCGGCCCGGCGCCTCCGAACCGATCAACGCCACCAGCGGCATCGGCGCTTCGCCCGACTTCCAGGGGAATTGCTCGTCGAAACCGAGATCGGCGTCGAAGAAGACGAAGTCGGCGGCCAGCGCTTCCGGCGCCAGTTCCGGCCAGCAGTCCACGGTGACAAGCCCGATGGCTGACAATTGCCTGGTGATCGCCTGCACCGTCGGGTGCGGACGATGCAGGACAAAGGCCCTGGCGCCGCCAAGATTGGGGATGCGCGGGGTCCGGGTCACGACACCACCCGCAAGCGCGGCCGGCCGAATGTTTTTGCGGGGTCGTAGCGCGACAGATAGGGGTCCGGCGCGACCTCGTCGTCGCGGCTGACGACTTCGAAGTAGCCATCCGCGATCCGGCCGATGATGACAGGCAGCGTGGCGTGCTGGGAGTGCGCGTCGATGGCGATCGGGCCGAGCCGGGTGGAGAAGCGCCGTTCGGCGAAGGCTTTTGAAAATTCCGCCGGACCGGCGTCGGGGTCGCGCAACAGCACGTCGGCCATCACTTGCACCGAGGCATAGGCGGAGGCTTCGAAGGAGGAGGCGAAGGCGGCCGGCCTTGGCGCGAAATAAGGTCCGACCGAGAGATGGCCCTTGCCCGTTTCGCCGATCGCCGGCAGTTCACCCTCGGTGAGGTTGCAGGAGATCACCGGGCAAGAGTCAGGACTGAAAGCCGCATCCTCGCCCGCCAGATCGCGATAGGCCGCCAGGAAGGCATAGGACGAGGTGCCGATCAGATTGTTGAGGATGAAATTCGGCCGCGTCGCCCGGATTTCGGCGATCAGCCGCGACACGTCGGTCTCGCCGATGCGCAGATAGCGCTCGCCCAAAACCTTGCCGCCGGCGTCGGCGATCAGGTCGCGCGCCACGCGGTTCATCTCCCAGCCCCAGATGTAGTTCGAGCCGAGCAGAAAACCGTTGGCGCCGAAGCGCGGCACGACATGGGCCAGCAGCGGCACCAGATGCTGGTTGGGGCAGGCATGCATGTAGACGACATGCTCGTTGGCCTCGAAGCCTTCATAGGGGCAGGCGTACCAGAGCATGCCGCCGGCCTTCTCCAGCACCGGAATCGTCTCCTTGCGGCTCCAGGAGGTGACGCAGCCGACGACGTGGCGCGCGCCGCTGGTCCTGAAAATGTCCTCGCACAGCGTCGCGTAGCGATCGGCATTGCTTTGCGGATCGCGCTCAACCGGCACCAACTCGATGCCCGAGCTCCTGTCGGCATTGATGTCGGCGATGGCGCGCATGGCGCCGATGCGGCACGCATCGGAAACGAGCTGGTAGCTCCCGGAGCGGGAATAGAGGATGCCGATCTCGATGCGCCGTTTCAAACAGAACCCCAGAAATGACAATGCCCCGCAGCCAGCGCCGGGAAAGGCGAGGCATACGAGGCATGTTTGCCGCCCGGCGATCAGAGCCGGTATTTGCCTTAGCGTATTCGGTCCGGCGGCTCAGTCAAGCCCTCAACGCCATCCGCGTCAAACACCGAGTGTCCGGCCATTGCTGGTTCCCACGAAATCCGCTGCCGCTATTTGGCCGCCGGCCTGTGTTGGCGGGCATAGGCCACGCAAGCATCCACGGTGCTGACACAAAGCGCGTCGCGCTTGTTCGGCAGGTTGTTGTCGCCGGCGTAGGCAACTTCGGCGACGCGGCCGCCGACCATGCGAACCTGCGTGTCGCAGTAGCCGCCGGGAGCGACATTGACGGAACCGCCGACCGTGGGGATGGCCCCCACGGCCAGGGCAGGAACGACGACGCTGAGATTGCCGCGCTGGACGACGCGCTTGTAGGTCCAGATCTGCCCGGACTGACCGACATCCGCGGTGGCGGTCGGAAACCCCGCGCACATTCGAACGTCGGCTTCGCTGAGGCCGACCATCTCCTTGCGAGCCGCCGCCGCGGTGGGATCGACCTTGGTCATGCGCGACGTGTCGTCGGGAACGACGCAGGAAGACTGGACGACGACGATGAGGCCAGAAAGGGCAAGCTTTCGAATACAGGGAAATGTCATACCGATTAGTTGAGATCGCGTGGCGCCCGGCCGCCCTCTCTACCTAGGCAAGCAGACCGCCGGATCAACCCGCATGCCTTCACGAAAAGGTGGCTGGGCAAGCCGCGGAGCTTTTGACTTCCGCTCGCCATGGATGAACCCGCCGGACGAAGGACGTCCATCATTTCCGGGCGATGTCCTCGAAGCGCGTCTCGTGCTCCCTTCCCCGGAATTTTTGAGAGAATATTCCCGGCTTTGCCGAGAACGGCGAAACATGTTCTTTGATAAAATCGATAGAATTTCTGACGATGTGACCAAGCTTGGGCAATCCGCCTTGCTGCCATGACTTCACAACCGCAGAGATCAATCATGTCCGACCTCACCAACACTTCGTCTTTTTCCCCAAGGTCAACCCTGAACCGCCGCAGCGGCCTGGCTCTGCTTTTCGCCTCGGCTGTCGCGATCGGCAGCCTGATGGCGCCGCATGCGTCGTTCGCAGAGGACAAGAAGGCAATCAAGGTCGGCATCATCAGCGGCGAGGACGAGGATGTCTGGCGCGTCGTGGTCGCCAAAGCCGCCGGGAAGGGCCTGAGCATCGAGACCGTGGTGTTCAACGACTACACCCAGCCCAACGAGGCGCTGGAGCGCGGCGAGATCGACGCCAACGCCTTCCAGCACCAGCCTTATCTCGACAACCAGATCAAAACCCAGGGCTATCACATCGTGCGCGTCGGCTATACCGGCGTGTGGCCAATCGGCCTCTACTCAAAGAAGTACAAAAAGGTCGCGGACCTGCCGGAGGGCGCGGTGATCGGCCTGCCGAACGACCCGTCCAACGAAGGCCGGGCGCTGCGCGTGCTGCAGAATGAGGGCGTGATCAAGTTGAAGGACGGCACCGGCATTCTCGCCACCATCGCCGACATCGCCGAAAATCCCAAGAAGGTCGAGATCAAGGAACTCGACGCCGGCATCGTCGGCCGTTCGGTCGAGGACCTCGACGCCGCCGTGGTCAACACCGACTGGGCGCTGAAAAGCGGCCTGACGCCGGAAAACCGCATCGCCCAGGAGCCTATCGCAGACAATCCCTACCGCAACTTCATCGCGGTGAAGGCCGGCAATGAAAACGAAGCCTGGGTGAAGACCCTGGTGGCGTCCTACCAGAACGACGCGGTCAAGGCCGAGTTCGACAAGGTCTACAAAGGCACAGGCCTCAGCGCCTATTAAAACCATCCGGGCACTGATGTGCCTTTGACCGGGACAGCGGTCCGCGCAATGCGCGGGCCGCGATCGTATTTTCAGGATCCGCCCATGAACCAGCATTTTACCGCAACCACAGAGCCCGGGGATCAGGCCGCTACACAGGACGTGGTGCGGCTTGTCGACCTGAAGCGCCGTTTCGGCGCGACGGCGGCGCTCGACGGCATTTCCTTGACGGTGCGCAAGGGGGAGATCCTCGGCATTATCGGCCGCAGCGGCGCCGGCAAGTCGACGCTGATCCGCTGCCTGAACGGGCTGGAGCGTCCCGATTCCGGCGAGGTCTTCATTGAGGGCCGCGAAATCAGCCGGCTTGGCGAGCGCGACCTGCAGCCGCTGCGGCGGCGCATCGGCATGATCTTCCAGCATTTCAACCTGCTGTCGGCCAAGACGGTCGAGGACAATGTGGCGCTGCCGCTCAAGATCGAGGGCCGGCCGAAGGCGGAGCGGCTGAAGCGAGCGGCAGAGCTGCTCGATCTCGTCGGCCTGTCGGAGAAGGCGAAAGCCTATCCGGCGTCGCTGTCCGGTGGCCAGAAGCAGCGTGTCGGCATTGCCAGGGCGCTTGCCGCGCGGCCAGCGCTGCTTCTGTCGGACGAGGCGACCTCGGCGCTCGACCCGGAGACGACGCGCTCCATCCTTGCCTTGCTGAAGGACATCAACCGGCGGCTCGGCCTGACCATCCTGCTGATCACCCATGAGATGGAGGTGATCCGCTCGATCGCCGACCGCGTGGCGGTGATCGACGCCGGGCGCATCGTCGAGGAAGGGCCAGTCTGGTCGGTGTACGCCGATCCACGTTCCGAGATCACCCGCAGCCTGCTCGGCGCCATCCGCCCGCAGCTTCCGCCGGAGCTGGCGGCGCGGCTGCTGCCGGCGGGCGGCACCGAAACGATCTTGCGCGTCGACGTGGCGGGCGAAGCGGCGCGGGGGCCGCTGCTGTCCGACCTCGCGGCCGACGCGCCCGGTGCTTTTCGCCTCATCCATGGCGGCATCGACCATATCCAGCAGCAGCCGGTCGGAACGCTGTTCCTCTCCATTCCCGGCAATCACGAAAGCCACCTCGCAGAAGTGATCACATTCCTGAAGTCCCGCCAGGCGCGGGTGGAGGTGCTTGGCCATGTCGCCGATCCTGTTTGAGCTTCTGTTGCGATCGATCTGGGAGACGGTGCTGATGACGGCCGCCTCCGGCCTGATCTCCCTTGTCTTCGGCCTGCCGCTCGGGCTGGCCTTGATTGCCACCGAACGCGGCGGCATTGCCGAAAGCCCGTGGGTGAACCGCGTGCTCGGCGCCGTCATCAACGGCTTCCGCTCGGTGCCGTTCATCATCCTTCTGGTGGCGCTGATCCCGATGACACGGCTGATCGTCGGCACGTCGATCGGCACATGGGCGGCGATCGTGCCGCTGTCGATCGCCGCCACGCCCTACTATGCGCGCATCGCCGAGGTGTCGCTGCGCGAGGTCGACCACGGCCTGATCGAGGCGGCGCGCGCCATGGGCGGCAACCGCTGGACGATCATCCGCGAGGTGCTGGTGCCGGAAGCGCTGCCCGGCATCGTTGCCGGCTTCACGGTGACGCTGGTCACACTCATCGGCGCCTCGGCAATGGCGGGCGCCATCGGCGCCGGCGGGCTGGGCGACCTCGCCATCCGCTACGGCTATCAGCGGTTCGAGACGTCGGTGATGGTCGCCGTGGTGATCGTGCTGATCATCCTGGTCTGCGGCATCCAGTGGGTGGGTGACCGGCTGGTGGCGAGACTGGATCGGAGAGGTTGACGACTGAGCCAACGAGTTATGCGACGATGTCTTCGATGAGTGCCTGCAGTGGCGTTTCGGAACCGCCGAAGCTGTCTATCATGGCCTGGATGACGCGATCTCGCTCAAGAATGTCGGCGTTAAACGTCAAGCCTGCGTGCTCGGCCAGCATTGCGAGGAAGGTGAGTTGGGTACGGCCGTTGCCCTCACGAAACGGATGCACCGCATTGATCTCGGCGATGATGTGCGCCATGTGCCTCGCAAAGCCAGTGGCATCAAGATCAGCCAATAGATCGGTATCACCTAGCTCGCCGAATACCCGCGCCATCTCACTGGCGATGTGTTCAGGATAACAGAACCAACTACCACCTTTGCCGATGCGAATAGTGCGCGCTTGGCCGGCCCATGCATAAATGTCCTGAAACAGGTGCTGATGAAGGCGGAGATAATGACGATAGTCGAGCTCACCCGCCGGCAAGGGCTCATCGGCACGGGTCAGGAATAGAGCGAGTTCAACCTCATCGAGTTCGGCCTGGTCACGGATGTCCAGCAGATTGATGAGCACCGTCGTGCCGGGGTAGCAGAGTGGATCGAACTCGGCAGCGTAGACCAACGTCTATTTCTTTTTACGGATTTCTTCCTTGATGAGGGAGCGGCGCTCGTCACCGGACAGTCCTTGCCGAACGCTATGGTTGAGTACCTTGGCCATGCGGGGCGACAGCTTCATGCCTTCGACAGCGCTGATTTTCTCGCCACGCGCGCTCGTCAGGACGAAATGACCAGTCTTGGCTGAACGGCCGATTCTTGAATTAGGAGATTTCATCCGCAAACCATATCATGGACGCCAAAGGGAAACCAAAACGATTCCGGCTAGCCCTTCAATCTTATCCCTTCCGGGGTCGAAGAATGGCATCGGCGCCACCACCGCGCGTGTTGGCTTGCCGTCGATGTCGATGCTGAGTCCGGTTCCGACCGAGGTGAACGGCAACCGCAAATGCGCTGTCGCCAGCACCTTGCCAAGGGAATAGCCATAGTCGCTGTAGGTGACCACGCCGGCGTCCTCGGCGCACAGCGCCTTGCCGAGATCGATGTCGAAGCCGCCGAGCGTGCCGTCGGCATTGGCGTAATTGAAGGGCGGATAGGCACCCTCGGTGCCGAGCCTCAGCTTTTCTCCTGGGCGGAAGCAGCACCGGTGGCAAGCGTAAGGCATACGGAAGCGGCAAGCACGAAACGACCGCAAAGACGCATGGTCCAGATCTCCGTTGACCCGGGAAGTGTACGGTCTTTCCGATCGTCGTCGGGGACGGAAACGACATGTGCTGCGGCGATCACGGCGCGGTGAGGAACCGCACAATGACCGACAGTTTTAGCCGGCGCGTTGCTTTTCCGTTGCTTCGCGATCAACGGCTCCTGCCGACAGCACGACGCCGAATTTTTCCCAGGCTTGCCGTGGGGTATAGTACCCCAGGGCCACATCGCGCAGCACCTGATCGGCATCGCGCTCACGCGGATCGCCATAGCCGCCACCGCCCGGCGTGCCGACGCGCACGCGGTCGCCGGCCTTCAGCGGGATGTCCTGCTCCTTGGAGAGGTGCGGCGGTACGTGTTGCTCGCCATTGCGGAAGACGATCACGCTGTTGGGCTCGCCATCCCCACCGCCAAGGGCGCCCTGCGGGCCGAAGCGGCCATGGTCCATGACGAAGGAGGCACGCGCCTCGCCGCGCAGGATCTCGACCTCGTAGGCGAGGCCAAAACCGCCGCGATGCTTGCCGGCGCCGCCCGAGCCTTCGCGCAAGGCATAGTGCCGGTAAAGCACCGGAAAGGCCTGCTCCATGATCTCGACCGGCGGCGACTTGGAGATGCCGATGGTCGAGCAGCCATTGGTGAGGCCGTCATGGCCTGAATTGCCGCCATAGCCGCCGCCGGAGATCTGGTACATGACGTAATCGCGGCCGCGCGCGGGATCGTTGCCGCCGAGCGCGAAATTACCGCTGGAGCCGGCAGGTGCGGCCGTCACCTTGTCGGGCAGTGCCTGCACCATGGCCGCGAACACCGCCTCGGCAATGCGCTGCGACACTTCGGCCGCACAGCCCGATACGGGGCGCGGATACTTCGCGTCGAGGAAGGTGCCTTCCGGCCGCTTGACGATCAGGGGTTCGAAAGCGCCGGCGCTGATCGGCACATCGGGGAAGATGTGGCGCATGGCGAGATAGACCGAGGACAGGGTCGTCGCCAGCACGCTGTTCATCGGCCCCGCACAGGGCTTTGACGACCCTGAAAAATCGAAAGTCAGCGTGTCGCCCTTCTTCTCGACGGCGAGCGCGATGGTCAGCGGTTCGTTGACCACCCCGTCGGAATCGACAAAGGCCACGGAGCGGTAGGTGCCGTCGGGAATGGCCGCTATGTTGGCGCGCATCTGCTCGGCGGCACGGCGGCGCAATTCGGCGATCGCTTCGACAACGGTTTCGTCTCCGTAACGATCCAGGATTCCGTTGAGCCGATCCTCGCCGATCAGCAGCGCGGCGGCCTGGGCCCTGATGTCGCCGATGCGCTGGTCGGCAACCCGGATGTTGGAGCAGATGATGGCGTAGATTTCGGGATCGAGCACGCCCTTCTTGAACAGCTTTACCGGCGGCAGCCGCAGGCCCTCCTGCTCGACCGCAGTGGCCGAGGCTGAAAAACCGCCCGGCACCGAACCGCCAATGTCGGGCCAATGGCCTGTGTTCGACAACCAGCAGAAGATCTTTTCACCCCGATAGACCGGCATGACGAAGCGCACATCCATCAGATGCGTGCCGCCGAGATAGGGGTCGTTGACGATATAGATGTCGCCCGGCTCAGGCGGCAGGCAGCGGCCATCGGCGATCATCTCGATCACCGTCCTGGTCGAATATTGCATGACGCCGACAAACACGGGCAGGCCCTGGCTGCCTTGTGCGATCAGCGAGCCATCGACGGCCGAATAGATGCCATCCGAGCGGTCATTGGCCTCGGCGATCACGGGCGAGAAGGCGGCGCGGGAAAAGGTCAGGTCCATCTCGTCGCAGACCTGCTGCAAGGCAGCCTGGAGAACCGAAAGGGTAATGGCGTCGAGCTTCATTTCAGGCCTCGCCAATGTCGATGATGATGTTCCCGTCGGCGTCCGATCGCGCGCGGTCGCCGGGTTCGAGCACGGTCGTCGCGTCCATCTGTTCGACGATCGCCGGGCCTTCGATGACCGCGTCGAGCGGCAGCTTTTCCCTGATATACACCGGCGTGTCATGCCAGCGGCCGCCATACCAGACCGGCCTGATCTCGCGCCGCGCCTCGTCGAGCGTCCTTGCCCGCCCGGCCGGATCGATCAGGCGTGACAAGTCGATCGCCGGACGCACGCCGGTGACCGAGGTGTTGAGGTTGACGAGATTGGCCCGGATTTCCGGCAGCTCTACCTTGAAGCGAGCGAAATAGGCTTTTTCGAACAGGGACTGCAACTCGTGCCGGGTCACCGACGAGGACGGCAACGGCACGTTGATGATGTGGGTCTGGCCGACGAACTGCATGTCGGCGGAGTGCGTGACGCGGATCGTTTCCGGCTTTACCGCTTCCTTGGCGATCAGCTCCTCGCCTTCGTTACGGTGCCGTTCCAATACTTGGTGGAGCCGGCTTTCATCAAGCACGGCCACGGGTTGGTTGATGGTGTTGACGAAGTCATGGCGCAGATCGGCGACGACGCAGCCGAGCGCATTGGTGATGCCGGGACGCGCCGGCACCAGCACTTTGGGCAGGCCGAGTTCACGCGCGAGCGCGGTGGCATGCAGCGGCCCGGCGCCGCCGAAGGCGAACAGCGCGAAATCGCGGGGATCATGGCCGCGCGATACCGAGACCATGCGGATGGCGCCGGCCATCTTCATGTTGCCGAGCCTGAGCACCGCGCCCGCCGCCTCGACACCCGACAGGCCCGTTGCCTTGCCGATTCTGTCCTCGAAGATGCCGGTGACGCGCTCTGATGTGACCGGATTGTCGACCGCGAGCAGCTTCTTCGGCGCCAACCGGCCGAGCACCAGATTGGCGTCGGTGATCGTCGGCTCGGTGCCGCCGCGCCCGTAGCAGATCGGCCCGGGATTGGCGCCCGCACTTTCCGGGCCGATCTGGATCAGGCCGGCCGCGTCGACGCGGGCGATCGACCCGCCGCCGGCGCCCACCGTATGCACCGCCACCATCGGCACATGGATGGGCATGGCATATTCGATCTCGATCTCGTTCGAGACAGCCGGTTCGGCGTTACGGATCAGCGCCACGTCGGTCGAGGTGCCGCCCATGTCGTAGGTGACGAGGTTTTCGAAGCCGGCGCGCTTGCCCGTATAGGCGGCGGCGATGACGCCGGAGGCGGGGCCCGACATGACCGTCTTGGCCGATTCACGTGTGACGAAGCGCGCCGAGATCATGCCGCCATTGCCATTCATGATGAGAAAATCGCGGGCATAGCCCTTGTCGGCCAATTCCGTGCGCAGACGCTCGACATAGCGCTCCAGGATCGGCTGCACCGAGGCGTTGACCGATGCCGTCACCCCGCGCTCGAATTCGCGCGCTTCCGACAGCAGCGCATGGCCGGTGGTGATGTAGCCGTTCGGCCAGAATTCGGCGGCGATCTCGGCGGCGCGGCGCTCATGCGACGGGTTGGCGTAGGAATGCAGAAAATGGATGACGAGGGATTCGCAGCCGGCCGCGATCAGCGCCTTTGCCGCCTCGCGCATCTCGGCCTCATCAAGCGGCGTGCGGACGGCGCCTGATGCCTCGACGCGTTCGGACACCTCCAGGCGCAGATTGCGCGGGATGACCGGAACGAACGTGCCCGTCATGCCATAGGGTTGCGGCCGCGTGCGCCGGCCAAGCTCGATCACGTCGCGAAAACCGCGCGTGGTGATCATGCCGGTCTTGGCCAACCGGCGCTCCAGCACCGCATTGGTGGTGGTGGTCGTGCCATGCACGATGAGGTCGATGCCGTCGATCGGAAAGCCGGTGGCGCCGAGCGCCGAAACCACGCCAAAGGCCTGGTTGTCGACCGTGGTCGGGGTCTTGGCCAGATACACCTTGCCACCGTCCTTGCTGTCGATCAGGAGCAGGTCGGTGAAGGTTCCGCCGACGTCGATGCCGGCGACGACGCTGCCCAGGGAATCCGGCGGCTGCACCGAAAAATTCTCTTTCATTGTCGAAACCCGAAATGCTGGGACTACGGATATGCCACAGTTTGGAAAGGTGTTTTACGGCGGCATCTTGACGCAAATATCGTTTGTATACTAATAAATTCCGGACACAAGAGCTTACCGCTTCGGTAGCGTGCATGGCACGCCGGAACCTGAATGGTTCGGGCGCGCACGGGAAAGTTTGGCGCCCGCGTCTGTAACTGGGCGAGAAGGTTGGAATTGATGAACACCACGCCCGCGTTCAATACCGCTGAAGCCCGCCCGCTGCAGTTTCCGATTCCGGCCAATGTCTATGCCGAGACGGTCGTCTCGGTGAAGCACTACACCGACCGGCTGTTCTCGTTCCGCATCACGCGCCCGCAGTCGCTGCGCTTCCGCTCGGGCGAGTTCGTGATGATCGGCCTGCCCAATGCCGAGAAGCCGGTATATCGCGCCTACTCCGTCGCCAGCCCGGCCTGGGACGAAGAGCTGGAATTCTTCTCGATCAAGGTGCCGGACGGCCCGCTGACCTCGGAACTGCAGAAGATCCAGGTCGGCGACACGGTCATCATGCGCCAGAAGTCGACCGGCACGCTGGTTGTCGACGCGCTGACCCCGGCCAAGCGCCTGTTCATGATCTCGACCGGCACCGGCATCGCGCCCTTTGCCAGCCTGCTGCGCGACCCCGACACCTACGAGAAATTCGATCAGCTGATCCTGACCCACACCTGCCGCGACAATGCCGAGCTGATCTACGGCCAGGAGTTGGTAGCGGCACTGGAAAGCGACCCGCTGATCGGCGAGCTGACCGCCGGCCGCGTCACGCTGTACAATTCGACGACCCGCGAGGAGTCGGCACGCATGGGCCGCATCACCGCGCTGATCGGCTCCGGCAAATTCTACAGTGATCTCGGCATCGAGAAGCTCGATCCCGAGACCGACCGCATCATGATCTGCGGCTCGATGCACATGCTGAAGGACGTCAAGGAGCTGGCCGAAAGCCTCGGTTTCCAGGAAGGTTCGCTCAGCCACCCCGCGAGCTTCGTCGTCGAACGCGCCTTCGTCGGCTGAGGCCAGCGCGTCTCCCGGAAACCTGATTTTGACCTTCCGGTCAAAAATCAGCTGCTTTCGCGGCCTTTTTCAGCTATCCCTCGCCTGAGGACTCGTGAAGCGCGGCTTCGCGGGTTATCGTCGTGCGTGTCGCCCAAAGTGTCGAGACTTTGGGAGAACGATGCGCACCAAGAGCGCACGCCGCTGAACGAAAGGGCAGGAGATGAGCAGCACAATCCGCGAAGCCGATCTTGGCACCAAGGTGACGCCGCTGCCGGCACGCGCAGCCGCCAATACGCCGGTGCCGCTGGACCATCACATCGCGCGCAATCCGGGCCTGAAACTCGACCTTGGTTTTCTGGAATCGGTGCGTAGCGTCAACCGCTCGGCGCTGGAGCGCCGCGTCGCCAGCCTGACCAAGCGGCGCTCGATCAAGGCCGACAACCAGGCCGCCTGGCTGCTGCGGGCAATCGCCTGCATGGACCTGACGACGCTCAACTCCAACGACACCGAGGAGCGCGTGCGCCGGCTCTGCGCCAAGGCGATCAACCCGCTGCGCCGCGACATCATGGAAGGCCTCGGCATTGCGGGCGAAACCATCCGGCCGGCCGCCGTCTGCGTCTACCATCCCTTCGTCGCCACGGCGGTCGACGCCGTGCGCGGCACCGGCATCAACGTCGCCGCCGTCTCCACTGCGTTCCCACATGGTCTGGCGCCGCTGTCGACCCGGCTGCAGGAGATCGAGGCCTCGGTGAAGGACGGAGCCGACGAGATCGATGTCGTCATTCCGCGTGGCCTGGTGTTCGGCGCCAAGTGGCGCGAGCTTTACAACGAAATCGTTTCGATGCGCGCCGCCTGCGGTGACGCGCATCTGAAGGTCATTTTGGGCACCGGCGACCTCGCCACGCTGCGCAACGTCATGCTTGCCTCGATGGTGGCGATGATGGCGGGCGCCGATTTCATCAAGACCTCGACCGGCAAGGAGAGCATCAACGCCACCCTGCCCGTCGGGCTTGCCATGGTGCGCGCCATCAGGGCCTATTTCGAGGAAACCGGCTATCTCATCGGCTTCAAGCCGGCCGGCGGCATTTCCACCGCGAAAGTGTCGCTCGACTGGCTGGTGCTGATGAAGGAAGAACTCGGCCGGCCGTGGCTGGAGCCCGACCTGTTCCGCTTCGGCGCCTCGAGCCTGCTGACCGACATCGAGCGTCAGCTCGAGCACCATCTGACCGGGCATTATTCGGCCAACCATCGCCACGCGATGGCTTGAACTGATCGACGCGGTGATGGCTGGAACACCCCTCATCCGTCGCCTTCGGCGACACCTTCTCCCACAAGGGGAGAAGGAAAAGTTCTGCCTCGGCCTGTCGATCAAGTACTATCGTGAGCAACTCGCTGGCCCGCAGACGTGCGCCTTCCCTTCTCCCCTTGTGGGAGAAGGTGGCCGAGCGAAGCTCGGTCGGATGAGGGGTGCTAGGCTTCGGATCAGCCTGCAAGGAACAAATCCATGAACATTCTCGAACGCTATCACGCCATGGAATACGGCCCGGCGCCGGAAGCTCGTAATGAGGCGGACGCCTGGCTCGCGGCGCGCGATTTCGGCAAGGCGCTGTTCATCGGCGGCGACTGGAAAGCGGCGGGCGGCGGCAAGACCTTCGACACCAGCGAACCATCTTCCGGCAAGCTGCTGGCCAAAGTCTCCGACGCCAATGCCGCCGACATCGACGCGGCGGTCGCGGCGGCCACCAAGGCGCTGCCGAAATGGAGCGCCAGCACCGGCTACCAGCGCGCGAAGGTGCTTTACGCCATCGGCCGCGCCATGCAGCGCCACCAGCGGCTGTTCGCGGTGCTTGAGACAATCGACAACGGCAAGCCGATCCGCGAAAGCCGCGACATCGACGTGCCGCTGGCCATCCGCCATTTCATTCATCATGCCGGCTGGGCGCAGGCGCTGGACCGGGATTTTCCCGGCCACAAGGGTGTCGGCGTCGTCGGCCAGATCATCCCGTGGAATTTTCCGCTGCTGATGCTGGCCTGGAAGATCGCGCCGGCGCTTGCGGCGGGCTGTACCGTGGTGCTGAAGCCGGCCGAATTCACGCCACTCACCGCCATCTTGTTCGCCGAGATATGCGAACGCGCCGGTGTGCCGAAGGGCGTCGTCAATATCGTCCAGGGCGGTCCGGAAGCAGGTGCTGCGATCGTCAACCACCCCGGCATCCAGAAGATCGCCTTCACCGGCTCGTCCGAGGTCGGCAAGATCATCCGCAAGGCCACCGCCGGCTCGGGCAAAAAACTGTCGTTGGAGCTCGGCGGCAAGTCGGCCTTCATCGTCTTCGAGGACGCCGATCTCGACAGCGCCGTGGAAGGGCTGGTCGACGGCATCTGGTTCAATCAGGGCCAGGTCTGCTGCGCCGGTTCGCGCCTGCTGGTGCAGGAAGGCATCGCCGACGCCTTGATCGCCAAGGTCAAGGTCAGGATGAGCCGACTGCGTGTCGGCAGCCCGCTCGACAAGAACACCGATATCGGCCCGCTGGTCGACCTGACCCAGATCGACCGCGTCAAGGGACTGATCGCCGAGGGCGCCAGGCAGGGCGCCGTCTGCTGGCAGCCGGATGCAACGCTGCCGTCGTCGGGTTACTATCATCTGCCGACGCTCGCCACTGGCGTTTCGCCGGCTAATATCCTGGCGCAGGAAGAAGTGTTCGGGCCTGTGCTCGCCACCATGACCTTCCGCAACACCGAGGAAGCGATCGAGCTCGCCAACAACACGCGCTATGGCCTGGCCGCCTCGGTGTGGAGCGAGAACGTCAATCTTGCCCTCCATGTGGCGCCGCAGCTGAAGGCCGGCGTGGTCTGGGTCAACGGCACCAACATGTTCGACGCCGCCTGCGGCTTCGGCGGCTATCGCGAAAGCGGCTTCGGCCGCGAAGGCGGGCGCGAGGGCATGTTCGAATATCTCGCGGCGAAACTGCCGCTCGGCCCGGTGATCAAGCCGGCGACATCCTCCGCGCAGCCCGTCGAGCAGGCCGATGGCGTGGCAATCGACCGCACGGCAAAGCTGTTCATCGGCGGCAAGCAGGTGCGCCCGGACGGCAATTACTCGATTGCCGTCGCGACGGCCAAGGGCAAACTCGCCGGCGAAGTCGGGCTCGGCAACCGCAAGGATATCCGCGATGCGGTTTCGGCTGCCCGCGCCTGCAAGAGCTGGCCGGAGGCGACTGCCTACAACAGGTCCCAGGTGCTTTATTACCTGGCCGAAAACCTTTCCGGCCGTGCAAGCGAGTTTGCCGCCCGCCTCACTGAACTGACCGGGTCCAATGCCAAGGCCGCGCGGGACGAGGTGGAACTCTCGATCGAACGGCTGTTCCTCTATGCCGGCCTCGCCGACAAGTTCGAGGGACGCGTGCATCAGCCGCCGGCCCGAGCCGTGACGCTGGCGCTGCATGAGCCGGTCGGCGTCGTCGGCATCGTCGCGCCGGACAATCAGCCCCTGCTCGGCTTCATCTCGCTGGTCGCGCCGGCGCTGGCCATGGGCAACACGGTGATCGCTGTGCCTTCGGAGCGCTATCCGCTGCTCGCCACCGATCTCTATCAGGTCATCGAGTATTCCGACGTGCCGGCCGGCGCCATCAACATCATAACCGGCCGCAGCGCCGAACTTGCCGGCGTGCTGGCCAAGCACGACGATGTCGACGGGCTCTGGCTGTTCACCGACGCCGAGACCTGCGCCAAGGCGGAAGCCGACTCCATCGGCAACCTCAAGCGCGTCTGGAGCGGAAATGGCCGCAGCCTCGACTGGGCCTCGGAAGAAGCCACCGGCGACGCCTTGCTGCGCCGCGCCATCGAGGTGAAGAATGTCTGGGTGCCTTACGGGGACTAAAGGCATGTCGCCCAAAAGTGCGCAGCGGTTTTGGGACAACGACATGCCTGGAGCTCTGTTGCGGTTGGTGATCGCGTTCGGGCTTGACGCCCGAACATATGTTCTTTAACGAGAAAAAACATCTTTATCAGTGAACTGGCACAGGCCGGACGATCGCGCCTGACTGGCACATGACGCCTTCGCCGGCCGCCGATAAAGGCAATTGACCCAAGCAGGCGAGGAAAAGATATGGCGGATCTGGCAGGCAAGGTCGTTGTCATCACGGCGGCGGCGCAAGGCATCGGCAAGGCAAGCGCGCTGGCCTTCGCCAAGGCCGGCGCCACCGTCCATGCCACCGACATCAACGAGACGCTGCTGGCGGAACTCGCCAAGGCTTCCGGCATCAAGACCCGCAAGGTCGACGTGCTCAACGACGAGGCGGTCAATGCCGCCTTCGCCGAGATCGGCGCCGTCGATGTGCTGTTCAACTGCGCCGGTTTCGTCCATTCGGGCTCGATCCTGGAGATGAAGGACACCGATCTCGATTTCGCCTTCAATCTCAATGTACGCGCCATGATCCGCACCATCCGGGCGGTGCTGCCCGGCATGCTGGAGCGCGG
Organism: Mesorhizobium sp. WSM3626; assembly: GCF_000513935.1. Lineage (GTDB taxonomy): Bacteria > Pseudomonadota > Alphaproteobacteria > Rhizobiales > Rhizobiaceae > Mesorhizobium > Mesorhizobium salmacidum. Next base: position 111,616 of record NZ_AZUY01000005.1, read on the forward strand.
CGACGGATCGATCATCAACATGGCTTCGCTCGCCAGCTCGACCAAGGGCGTGCCGAACCGCTTCGCCTATGGCGTTACCAAGGCGGCGGTCATCGGCCTGACCAAGTCAGTCGCGGCCGACTATGTCGGCAAGGGCATACGCTGCAATGCCATTTGCCCCGGCACCGTCGAAAGCCCGTCGCTGCAGGACCGCATGCACGCCCAGGGCGATTACGACGCCGCCCGCGCCGCCTTCATCGCCCGCCAGCCGATGGGCCGGCTCGGCACGCCGGAGGAGATTGCCGATCTCGCCGTCTACCTGGCCGGCGCCACCTACACATCGGGTCAGGCCTATAATATCGACGGCGGCTGGTCGATCTGAGCGCCGCCCGGGGACAACGGGAAGATCGGGTTTGACGAGGGATCGCGAAGTCTGAAAATCCCGCTCGCCGGCCGTCAAAACACGCTGTCCGCGCTTGTCGTGAAGCAGGCCGGTGGTTACGGTCCGCCCGATTCCAGAAGGGCAGATGCCTCGGCGGAGATATTTTAGAACGGCCACGAGGCCGCAATCAGGAGAAGATGCATGAAACTGCTGCGCTATGGCGAGATGGGGAGCGAACGTCCCGGCCTGCTCGATGCGGATGGAACGATCCGCGATCTCTCCGCCCATGTCGCCGATATTGCCGGCACCACGCTTCATCCGGCCTCGCTGGATATGCTGTCGAAGCTCGACGCGAAGTCGCTGCCGGTGGTTTCCGGCAAGCCGCGCCTTGGCGCCTGCGTTGCCGGGACCGGCAAGTTCATCTGCATCGGCCTCAACTATTCCGACCACGCCGCGGAAACCGGCGCCACCGTGCCGCCTGAGCCGATCATCTTCATGAAGGCAAGCTCGGCCATCGTCGGCCCCGACGACGACGTGCTGATCCCGCGTGGTTCCGAAAAGACCGACTGGGAAGTCGAGCTCGGCGTTGTCATCGGCAGAAAAGCCAAATATGTCAGCGAAGCCGATGCGCTCGACTACGTCGCCGGTTATTGCGTCGCGCACGACGTGTCGGAACGCGCCTTCCAGGCCGAGCGCCAGGGCCAGTGGACGAAGGGCAAGAGCTGCGACACGTTCGGCCCGACCGGCCCGTGGCTGGTGACCAAGGACGAAGTGGCCGACCCGCACAACCTCAAAATGTGGCTGACGGTCAACGGCAAGACGATGCAGAACGGCTCGACCAGGACCATGGTCTATGGCGTTGCCTATCTCGTCTCCTACCTCAGCCAGTTCATGTCGCTGCACCCCGGCGACATTATTTCGACAGGCACCCCGCCCGGCGTCGGCCTCGGCATGAAGCCGCCAGTGTTCTTGAAGGCCGGCGATGTGGTGGAGCTGGGTATCGAGGGGCTCGGCCAGCAGAAGCAGACGTTCAAGGCCGACGTTTAAGCGCGCCCTTCCCTTCTCCCCCTGTGGGAGAAGGTGGATCGGCGCGCAGCGCCGAGACGGTTGAGGGGTGGGTGACGGAATGCCGTCGGTGCCAAGCTGGAGCACCCCTCATCCGGCCGCTTCGCGGCCACCTTCTCCCACAGGGGGAGAAGGCAAGAAGCGTTGGCACGTCCTACTTCAGCACCTTCCCATCCAGCCCAAACCGATACGTCTTCGCCGGATCGGGCGTCGCATAGAGCGTGGCGCCGGGTTCCGCGTCGTAGACGCCGAAAATCCGTACGGTGATCAGGCCGGCCTTCTCGCAATCCAGATAAAGATTGGTGTCGGCGCCGAGATGCTCGGCATGGACGACAGTGCCCTTCCAGGCGCCGGATTTCGGATCGACGGTCAGGTGCTCGGGCCGCACGCCGATGGTCTTGGCCGTCTCGCCGAGCCGGGCGCCGTCGACGAAATTCATCTTGGGCGAACCGATGAAGCCGGCGACAAACTCGTTTGCCGGCGAATTGTAGAGCTCCATCGGGCCGCCGATCTGCTCGATTTTTCCGGCGTTGAGCACGACGATTTTGTCGGCCAGCGTCATCGCCTCGACCTGGTCGTGGGTGACGTAGATCATCGTCGCCTTGAGCCGGCGATGCAGCTGCGCGATTTCCAGCCGCGTGTTGACGCGCAGTGCCGCGTCGAGGTTCGACAGCGGCTCGTCGAACAGGAACAGTTTTGGCTCGCGCACCACGGCGCGGCCGATGGCGACGCGCTGGCGCTGGCCGCCGGAGAGCTCCGCCGGCCGCCTTTCCAGATAGGGCTCCAGCGACAGCATGGACGAGGCGACGCCGATGCGGCGATCGATCTCCGCCGCCGGCGTGTTCGCCTGCTTGAGGCCGAGGCCCATATTGTTCTTCACCGTCAGATGCGGATAAAGCGCATAGGTCTGGAACACCATGGCGATGCCGCGTTTTGCCGGCGGCGTGGCGGAGACGTCGTCGCCATCGATCAGCACCCGGCCAGAGGTCGAATCCTCCAGCCCGGCGATGACGCGGAGCAAGGTCGACTTGCCGCAGCCCGAAGGCCCGACGAAGACGACGAACTCGCCATCCGTCACTTCTAGGTCGATGCCCTTCAGCACCTCGACCGGCCCAAAGGCCTTCTTCACGTTCTCGATCTTCAGCGAGCCCACGGCAGTCCTCCAAATTGATGCGTGGGCGCGAAAGCACCCCCCTCTGGCCTGCCGGCCATCTCCCCCTCAAGGAGGGAGATTGGCAGCGTCGACCCAGGCTTTCTTCTTGCAATGTTGGTGATTGGCGAAGGCAACCGAGACAGTCGATCTCCCCCGTTGAGGGGGAGATGTCCGGTAGGACAGAGGGGGGCGCCGTAGAGCGCTGACGACGGCAGCCTGGTCACAGTCGCACCGCCTTGCCGCTGCGCACGCTCTCGTCGGCGGCAAGGCAGACGGCGAGCGACCGCACCGCGTCGTCCATGTGTCTGGTGAGATCGATGTCCTCGCGGATTGCCTTGAGGACAAAAGCCTGTTCGAGATCGCAGAGATCCTGATGACCGGGTTCGCCTTCCATCGACAGCATCTCGTCCGGCCTGGCGAATTTGCCGTCCGGCCCGGTTTCAGCGCTGTGCAGACGGATGGTCGAAGTCTTGGTGTGGGTGTCGATATCGTCGGACCTCACGCCCTCCTTCATGACGATCGACACGCAGCCCTTGGGCGACATGACATCCTTCACGAAGAAGGCCGTCTCGGAAATCATCGGACCCCAGCCGGCCTCGTACCAGCCGACCGAGCCGTCATCGAACAGCACCTGCAGATGGCCGTAATTGTACATGGAGGGCGCCACCTCCTCGGTCAGCCGCACCCCCATGCCGCGCACCTCGATCGGCTTGGCGTCGGTGATCTGCAGCATGACGTCGAGATAGTGCACGCCGCAATCGACGATCGGCGAGGTCGTCTGCATCAACTGCTTGTGCGTCTCCCACGTATGGCCTGAGGATTGCTGGTTGAGGTTCATGCGGAACACGTAGGGACCGCCGAGCTTGCGCGCCTCGGCGATCAATCGGATCCAGGACGGGTGATGGCGCAGGATATAGCCGATCACCAGTTTTCGGCCGTTGGCTTTGGCTGCGGCGACGACGCGCTTGGCGTCCGCCACCGTCGTTGCCAGGGGCTTTTCGACGAAGACATGGCAGCCAGCCTCGAGCGCCTTCACCGCATAGTCGGCATGGCTGTCTGAATAGGTGGCGACGCAGGCGACGTCGGGTTTTTCGTCGCGCAGGGCGTCGTCGAAGGAGCGCCTGATGCCGTAGCCGGCCAGCCCGTCCGGCAGCGGCACGTCGGAGCGATTGACCAGCGCCGCGATCTGAAAACCCGGATTGGCGTGATAGGCCAGCGCATGGCTGCGGCCCATATTGCCGAGGCCGGCGACGATTACTCGGAGGGGATCTGGGACGCGAAGGGGTGATTCTGAACTCACTTGACGGCTCCGGAGGTAATGCCGCGGATCAGCTGCCGCGAGAAGATGACGTAGAGGATCAGCACCGGCAGGATCGCCAGCGAGAGCGCGGCCAGGATGGCGTTCCAGTTGGTGACGAACTGGCCGAGGAAAAGCTGGGCGCCGAGCGTCACGGTCTTGGTCTCTTCCGACGGCGCCAGGATCAGCGGGAACCACAGATCGTTCCAGATCGGGATCATGGTGAAGACGGCGACGGTCGCCATCGACGGCCGCACCAGCGGCACCACCAGCCGGAAGAAGATGGTGTATTCCGACAGCCCGTCGATGCGGCCGGCATTCTTCAGGTCGTCGGAGACCTGCTTCATGAATTCGGACAGGATGAAGACGGCCAGCGGCAGGCCTTGCGCGGTGTAGACCAGGATCAGCGCGGTCAAGGTGTTGACCAGCCCGCTCGCCACCATCAATTGCAGGATGGCGACGGTGGCGAGGCGGATCGGGATCATGATGCCGAGGGCCAGGTAAAGCCCCATCAGCGTATTGCCGCGAAAGCGGTATTCCGACAGCGCGAAGGCAGCCATGGCGCCGAACAGCAGCACGAAGAACAGCGAGCCGACGGTGACGACGAGGCTGTTCTGGAAATAGTGGATGAAATCACCCTGGCCGATCACCGTGGTGTAGCCGATCATGTCGAAGGTTTTCGGCGTCGGCGGCGTCAGCGGCGCGCCGAAGATGCCGGCGCGCGACTTGAACGAATTCATGATGACCAGAACCACCGGGAAAAGCGCGATCGCCGTGTAGGTCAGCAGAATCGCGTGGGCGCCGATGGTGCGGGGCAGTGAACGGGTGGCGATGCTCATTGGAAAAACTCCCAAGCGCGCAGAGAGGCTGGTTCCAAGGCGCCCCCCTCTGGCCTGCCGGCCATCTCCCCCTCAAGGGGGGAGATCGGCAGCGTTGGCCTTGCCGCCCACTTTGCAACGTTGGCGATTGGCGAAAGCAGTAGTGACATCTGATCTCCCCCCCTGAGGGGGAGATGGCCGGCAGGCCAGAGGGGGGTGTTCAGCCGTGACATCTCCGCCCTCAGAACTGGTAGCGACGCAGGCGCGTCTGGATGAGGAAGAGGTAGACGCAGACACCGCCGAGGATGATCAGGAACATGATCGTGGCGATGGTCGCGCCCATGTTGGGGTCGCCGACCTGCAGCTGGAAACCGAAGAAGGCGCGGTAGAGGAAGGTGCCGAGAATATCGGTCGAATAGTTCGGCCCGGCGAGCGCGCCCTGTGCGGTGTAGATCAAGTCGAAGGCGTTGAAATTGCCGACGAAGGTGAGGATCGAGATGATGCCGATCGACGGCAGGATCAGCGGCAGCTTGATCTTCCAGAACTGCGACAGGCCGGTGATTCCATCGCATTCGGCCGCCTCGATCACCTCTTCGGGGATCGACAGCAGCGCTGCATAGATCAGCATCATCGGGATGCCGATGAACTGCCACACCGAGATCAGGCTGAGCGCGGTCAGCGCGTATTGCTCCTTGCCGAGCCATGGCGTGAACAGGCTTTTCAGGCCGACGAAGTCGAGCAGATGCGGCGCCACCCCCCACAGCGGCGACAGGATCAGTTTCCAGGCGAAGCCGACGATGACGAAGGACAGGATGGTCGGCACGAAGATCGCCGTGCGGTAGAAGGCCGAGAACCGCAGCTTCGGACTGGACAGGATGGCGGCCAAAAGCACGCCGACAGGGTTCTGCACCAGCATGTGGATGATGAAGAACCAGACATTGTTCCTCAGCGCGTTCCAGAAATTGACCGACCAGTTGGGGTCGCCGAACAGGGTGCGGAAATTGTCCAGGCCGACGAAGACCTGGGACTGGTCGACGTTGCGAAACAGCGAGAGCTGCAGCGTGCCGGCCAGCGGCAGGATCATGATTGCCGTATAGACCAGCACCGCCGGCGCCAGGAAGACGGCGATATGCCAGCGGAACGGTCTTTTCGGTCGTGTTTGTGCGGCCATGAGTTCGGTCCCCGCCGTCTCTCGGTTCCAGACGATGTGATGCTAGATGATGCCTCGATGCATGGCCCAAACCTTGCCCGGCGCGGCAAGACAAAGGCCTGCGACTGATCAGCTAGCCTTCCCCCAACAAGAGCAGGGTAAAGCCGTGAGGCAGAGCCGACAATCGCAATATGGAACAGGATAATCCGGAACCGGCCGGGCATGCGCCCAGCCGGCTCCGTTGCTGAGCCCTTACTTGGCCGGCTTATACCAGCTGTCGAGGCCGGTCTGCAGCTTCTTGGCCGCGGCTTCGGGCGTATCGGTGCCGTTGATGACGTTGGCCGATTCAACCCAGGTCTCGTTTTCGAGGTTCGGCGTGCCGCGCGACAGGATCTGGTAGGTCGAGCGGATCGTCGACTTGCACTTGCCGCGCCAGGAGACGAATTCCTGTGCCAGCGGGTCCTGCATCTTCACCGGTGCGGAGTTCAGGCTGAAGAAGCCCGGCAGCGCGTTGGCGTAGATGGTGGCGAAATCCGGCGAGGCCACCCAGGACAGGAAGGTCTTGGCCGCGTCCGCATGCTTGGAGGCTGCGTTCAGGCCCATGCCGATATCGGTATGGTCGGAGATGTAGCAGGTGTCGCCTGCCTTCTCGACCGGCGGCGGGAAGGCGCCCATCTTGAACTGGGCCTGCGTGTTGAACAGGCCGATTTCCCACGAGCCGGCCGGGTAGATGGCGGCGCGGCCGAGCGTGAACAGGTTCTGGCTGTCCGGATAGGTCTGGGCTTCGAAGCCGTCGCCGAGATATGGCTTCCACTTGGCCAGTTCCTCGTAGGGAGCGACCCAATCCTTGTCGGTCAGCTTCTGATCGCCCTTGATCAGCGCCGCGCGGCCGTCCTCGCCCTTCCAGTAGTTGGGGCCGATGTTCTGGTAGCCCATGGTCGCGGCTTCCCAGAGGTCCTTGGTGCCCATCGCCATCGGGATGTAGGTGCCGTCGGCCTTGATCTTGTCGAGCGCGGCGAAGAACTCGTCGCGGGTCTGCGGCACCTTGATGCCGAGCTTGTCGAAGGCGTCCTTGTTGTAGATGAAGCCGTGGATGACGGCGCCATCGGCACGCAGAAGCTCGCCTTGCCGTCATCGGTCTGCCAGGCGGACTTGGCGACGGGCGAGAAGTTTTCCATGCCGGGCAGTGCGGAGAGATCGGCAAGGTTGCCCTTCTTGAACAGTTCGAGCGACTTGTCGAAGGGGCGGCAGGTGATCAGGTCGCCCGCCGAACCGGCGGCGAGCTTGGCGCCGAGAGCGGCGTCATATTCGGTCGGAGCCGACGGGGCGAACACCACCTTGATGCCGGGGTTCTTGGCTTCGAAGGCCGGGATCAGCTTGTCCTTCCAGATGGCAAGGTCGTCGCCGCGCCAGCTTTCGATGTTGAGCGTTACGTCCTCGGCGTGAGCCAACCCGGCGGAGCCGAGAATGCTGGTGCCCAGAAGCAGTGCCGTCAGTAGTTTCGTTGTCATGCTCAGTCTCCCTGTTGACCTTTTTCAGGTTCGGTTTTGATGAGAACCTAGGCTTTGGAGCCCTTGTTCCCCTCGATCGCGGAAAGGGCTGGCCGCAGCTTATGGCCTGTCCGTTCCAGTATCTTCTGCGCCGCGTCGGCGCGGGCGGCACCCCGGCGCCGCGCGTCCTCGATGGCGCGCACCGCATAGGGCGTCGTGCCGCTGGCGGAAAGAGCGATCAGGCAATCGCCCGCGCCGACGCCGGCATTGGCGACTGCGGTCGAGGCCTCCTCGGTGTCATCCTCGGGCCCACCGGCCAGTGTCCTGAAGGCCTCGTCGCCGCCGGCGATCAGGATGGCGATGCGGTCGCGCTGGATGCCGAACGTGCCGGGCAGTTCCAGCGCGTCGGCCAGCGCCATCAGGCCGGAGCTGCCGGCCGCGGCATAGGCAAGCTTGCCGCCGCTGCTCAGGCAGCCGGCAATGATCTCGGCTGCCCTGGCGATGGAGGGAATGGCGTTGCGGACCGTTTTCGCAGCCTCGACCTGTGCATCGGCCAGCGAGCCGAGGATCGCTTCGGGAGCCTGGATATCCAGCCCCTCGGCATTCCCATGCAGCGCTTCGGTGCGCGTTTCGGCCATCCCAGTTCCTCCAATCCACAAAACAATACCAAAAAAATACCACTTGTCCACACGGATTAACGAATTCATGGACAGGAAATCGCTGAGCCGACGAATCGCCCATATTTTTCAATCAAATGCGGCTTAATCCTTTTGAAACGGAAATTAACCCTTGGCTATTGGTATTTTATTGGTATTATCCTGCTGGAGGAGAAATCGCGTGAAATTCGTGCTCGGAATCGATGGCGGCGGCACCAGCTGCAGGGCCGCGCTGGCTACGGTGGACGGCGTTGTCGTCGGCCGCGCCAAAAGCGGCGCCGCCAACATCCGCACCGACCTCACCGGCGCCCGCTCGAACATCGTCGATGCGGCGCGGCAGGCTTTCATCGCCGCCGGGCAAGATCCCGAGCTAATCCCGCAAACACCGGCCATTCTCGGCCTTGCCGGCGCCAATGTCGGCACTTACCGGCAGCAGCTCGAGGCGATCCTGCCGTTCAGCACCAGCCGCGTCGAGACCGATGCGGAAATCGCGCTCGAAGGCGCGGTCGGTTCCGGTGACGGCGCGATGGCGATCCTTGGCACCGGCACAGCCTATATGGCGCGCAAGAACGGCAAATCGCGCGCCATCGGCGGCTGGGGGTTCCAGGTCGGCGACCAGGGCAGCGGCGCCCGCATCGGCCGCGACCTCCTGGAACAGACATTGCTCGCGCATGACGGCGTGCGCCAGGCCTCGCCGCTGACCGACAGCATGATGGCCGTTTTCCGCAACAATCCCGAGGACGTGGTCGAATTCACCACCAACGCCAAGCCCGGCGATTTCGGCGGCTTCGCGCCGAAAGTGTTCGAACACGCGCAAAAAGGCGACATCGTCGCCAACTGGATCCTCGGCAAGGCGGTCGCCGATGTCGAGGCCTCGCTCGGCGCGCTCGACCTCGCGGCCGGAGCGCCGCTCTGCCTGCTCGGCGGGCTGGCGCCGCTCTATGCGCCGCGCCTGTCGGCGCGCTACCGTGCCCTGCTGAAGGAACCGCTCGACGACGCGCTTGGCGGCGCGGTGCAGATGGCGGCGCGTCTGTTCGCCAGGCCGGAGGCCACACGATGAGCGATGCCGCCGACCAGATCTTCGCCGCGCTCAAACAATCCTCGCAAAGCGGTGCGCCGCTTTATTTGCAGCTGCGCAAAAGCATTGAGGACGCCGTCAATCGCGGCCTGATCGGCCCGGGCGACGCGCTGCCTTCCGAGCGCGACATCGCCACCAAGGCCGACATTTCGCGCGTCACCGTGCGCAAGGCGGTGCAGGACCTGGTCAAGGGCGGCATATTGGTGCAGCGGCACGGCTCCGGCACCTTCGTGGCGCCGCGCATGGAACGCGTCGAGCAGTCGCTGTCGCGGCTAACCTCCTTCACCGAGGACATGGCGCGGCGCGGCATGGCCGTGCGTTCGGCCTGGCTCGACCGCGGCCTCTACGCGCCGTCGCCCGACGAGATGATGGTGCTCGGCCTGTCGTCGAACGAACTGGTGGCGCGGGTGGCGCGCCTGCGCATCGCCAACGATACGCCGCTGGCGATCGAACGCGCCTCGCTGTCGGCCAGCGTGCTGCCCGACCCGGCCGGCATTGGCTCCTCGCTCTACGCGGCACTGGAACTGACCGGCAACCGGCCGGTGCGCGCCGTGCAGCGCATCTCCGCCGCCAATCTCGGCGATGGCGATGCGCGCCTGCTCGAAGTGCCGCCAGGCATTGCCGGCCTGCACATCGAGCGTATTTCTTATCTGGCGAGCGGCAAGGTGATCGAGTTCACCCGCTCCATCTACCGGGGCGACGCCTATGATTTCGTCGCCGAACTGCGGCTGACAGGGCCAAGCGAAGAGGGCCGACCATGATTGCCAACACCACTCATATGCAGCGCGAGATCGAGGAGATCCCGCAGGCCGTCGCCCGCCTGCTCGACGGCTCCGGACCGGTTTTGGCCGAAGCCGGGCGCGGCATCAGGGAACGCGACCCGCATTTCGTCGTCACCGTGGCGCGCGGCTCGTCCGACCATGCCGCCACCTTCATGAAATATGCCGTCGAGCTGACTGCGGGCCTTGCCGTCGCTTCGGTCGGGCCCTCCATCGCGTCGATCTATGGCCGCAAGCTGCGGCTCGGCGGCTCGGCCTGCCTGGCGATCTCGCAATCGGGCAAGAGCCCCGATATCGTCGCCATGGCCGAAACCGCCCGGGCCGGCGGCGCGCTGACCATCGCCGTCACCAACACCGCCGATTCGCCGCTCGCACGGGCCTCGGATTTCGCCATCGACATCCTCGCCGGCCCCGAGCGCAGCGTCGCGGCAACCAAGACCTTCATCAACTCCGCCGTTGCCGGGCTCGCCCTGATGGCGCATTCCACCGGCGACGAAGCGCTTCTCGCGGCACTGGCCCGCTTGCCCGAGCATTTCGGCAAGGCGATCGCCTGCGACTGGATGAGCGTGCTGGCCGAAACGATCCAGAAGCAGAAGTCGCTGTTCATTCTCGGCCGAGGGCCGTCGGCGGCAATGGCCAACGAAGCGGCGCTGAAGTTCAAGGAGACCTGCGGCATGCATGCCGAGGCCTATAGCGCGGCCGAAGTCATGCACGGCCCGCTGGCGCTGATCGGCCCCGACTTTCCGGTGCTGGCGCTGGCTGCGCGCGACGCGTCCGAGCCATCCGTCGCCGAAGCCGCCGACAGCCTGGCGGCCAAGGGCGCGCCGGTGTTCGTCACCTCGGCACTCGCCAATCGCGCCACGCGCCTGCCGCATGTCGCCACCGGCCACCCACTGACCGATCCGCTGACGCTGATCGTCTCCTTCTACATGTTCGTCGAGGCCTTTGCCCGGCATCGCGGCCTCGACCCGGACGCACCACGCAACCTTCGCAAGGTGACGGAGACCCTATGAGCGACCGTTTTGCCCTGACCGGCGCCCGCATTTTCGACGGCGACGACTGGCATGAAGGCGCAGCCCTTGTCGTGCGCGACGGCCTCGTCGAAGCCATGCTGCCGCAAGACGCGCTTCCCGAGGATATCCGTGCCATCGACACCGGTGGCGGCATGCTGGTGCCGGGCTTTGTCGATATCCAGGTCAATGGCGGCGGCGGGGTGATGCTCAACGACCATCCCGACGTCGCCTCGATCGAAACCATCTGCCGCGCGCATGCGCCGTTCGGCACGACGGCGCTGCTGCCGACGCTGATCACCGACACGCCCGCAATCACCGCCGCCGCAATCGCCGCCGGCGAAGCGGCGGCGCTGCAGAAGGTGCCGGGTTTTCTCGGCCTGCATCTGGAAGGTCCGCATCTGTCGATCGCCCGCAAGGGCGCGCACGATCCGGCGCTGATCCGGCCGATGACGGACGCCGACCAGGCCATGCTGATCGCGGCGCGCCAGAAGCTGCCGGTGCTGCTCACCACGATCGCGCCGGAATCCGTCGACGCGGCCCGCGTCACGGCCTTGGCCAAGGCCGGGATCATCGTCAGCCTCGGCCATTCGGACACGGGCCATGCCACGGCAAAAGCCTTCGCAGAGGCCGGCGCCAGCGTGGTCACGCATTTGTTCAACGCGATGAGCCAGATAGGCAATCGCGAGCCCGGACTGGCGGGCGCGGCCATCGACATCGGTACCTTGTCGGCCGGCCTGATCGCCGACGGCATCCATGTCCATCCGGCCACGATCAGGATCGCGCTCGATGCCAAGCAGGGGCCGGGCAGGATCGTGCTGGTCACCGACGCAATGGCGACCATCGGCACCGACATGAGCTCGTTCACGCTCAACGGCCGCACCATCTACCGCAAGGACGGGAGCCTCAGGCTTGCCGACGGCACGCTGGCTGGCGCCGACCTCGACATGATCTCGGCCATCCGGTTCATGCACCGCACCGTCGGGCTCGGGCTGTCCGAAGCCCTGCGCATGGCTTCGCTCTATCCGGCGCAGGCGATCGGCCAGTCGCACCGGCTTGGCCGCTTCGCCAATGGCACGGCGGCGGACATCGTTGCGCTGTCGGACGATCTTGGCATAGGAAGCGTCTGGATCGGCGGCGACAAGGTGTTCGAGGCTGTCGCTCCCCGCTGAGAGCGAGGCCATGCGGACAATCGATTGTGTCGTCGCCGGAGCAGGCGTCGTCGGCCTTGCAGTCGCCAGGGCGCTTGCCTTGTCGGGCCGCGAGGTGGTGGTGATCGAAAAGGCCGACGCGATCGGCACCGTCACCAGTTCACGCAATTCGGAAGTCATCCATGCCGGGCTCCATTATGCGCCTGGCAGCCTGAAGGCCCGGCTCTGCGTCGAAGGCCGCCGGCTTCTCTACGCCTACTGCGCCGAACACGATATCGGCCATCGCCGCACCGGCAAGCTGATCGTCGCCAGCGAGCCAGGCCAGGCGGGCGGGTTGCGGGCGATCGAGGCCAATGCGAAACGCTGCGGGGTCGACGATCTCCAGCTTTTGACGCGCGGCGAGGCCGAGCGCCTGGAACCGGCGCTGACCTGTGCCTCCGCGTTGCTGTCGCCATCGACCGGCATCATAGACAGCCATGCGCTGATGCTGTCGCTGCGCGGCGATGCTGAAGCCGCCGGCGCGTCCTTCGCCTTCCTCACTTGCGTTGCCGGAGCGGCGATCGAAGCCGACGCGATCCGGATCGACACGTGCGATGCCAATGGCGAGACCTTCGCCTTGGAGGCCGGCGCTTTCGTCAACGCCACAGGCCTTGACGCGCAGGCGGTGGCCAGCCGGATCGACGGTTCCCAAGGGGGCTCGTCCCCCGGCAGTGGCTGGCGCGCGGCAATTATTTCGCGCTTCCGGGGCGGTCACCGTTTTCGCGCCTGATCTATCCGGTTCCGGTCGAAGGCGGCCTCGGCATCCACCTGACGCTCGACCTCGCCGGCAATGCGCGCTTTGGCCCCGACGTCGAATGGATCGACGGCGTGGATTACACGGTCGACCCCGGCCGAAGCGCTGTCTTCCACGAGGCGATCCGCCGCTATTGGCCTGATCTTGCGGGTGACGCGCTCCAGCCGGCCTATGCCGGCATCAGGCCGAAGCTGTCAGGCCCGGGTCAAGCTTCAGCCGATTTCATGATCCAGGGTCCAGCCGATCATGGCGCGGGCCGGATCGTCAATCTGTTCGGCATCGAGAGCCCCGGCCTGACCGCGAGCCTGGCGATCGCCGACCATGTCGTCGAACTCTTGTACCCGACCTGAACCGGCACGTCGCGCCGGGCCGGAGCGGGATATCTGCTTAGCCGACTTTGGTTGAGGCGTAGAGGTCCTTGTAGCTGTCGCGAAGCAAGTTCTTCTGCACCTTGCCCATCGTGTTGCGCGGCAGTTCGTCGACGAAGATCACCCGTTTCGGGTGCTTGTACTTCGCCATGCGGCCGGTGATGGCGTCGAGGATTTCGGCCGCGGTGATCCGCGACGCGGGCGAGCGCACGACGACAGCGGTGACGCCTTCGCCGAAGTCCGGATGGGCAAGGCCGATGACGGCGCTTTCCAGGACGCCGTCGAGCGCGTCGATCTCGCTTTCGAGCTCCTTCGGATAGACGTTGTAACCGCCTGAGATGATCAGGTCCTTGCCGCGACCGACGATGTGGACATAGCCGTCGGCATCGATCATGCCGAGATCGCCGGTGATGAAGAAGCCCTCGGCGCGGAATTCCGCCCTGGTCTTTTCCGGCATGCGCCAGTAGCCGCCGAACACGTTGGGACCCTTGACCTCGATCATGCCGACCTCGCCCTGGCCAAGCGGCTTGCCGGAATCGGGATCGGCGATGCGCAGCGATACGCCGGGCAAGGGGAAGCCGACCGTGCCGGCGCGCCGCTCGCCCTCATAGGGGTTGGAAGTGTTCATGTTGGTCTCGGTCATGCCATAGCGCTCGAGGATGGCATGGCCGGTACGCTCGCTCCAGGCCTTGTGCGTTTCGGCCAGCAGCGGCGCGGAACCGGATACGAACAGCCGGATGTTTTTCGCCGCCTCGCGATCCAGCCCCTCCTGCTGCAGCAGCCTGGTGTAGAAGGTCGGTACGCCCATCAGCGCGGTGGCGCGCGGCAGCAGCGAGACGATGCGGCCCGCATCGAATTTCTGCTCGAACAGCATCGAGGCGCCGGCCATCAGGACGACATTGGTGGCGACGAACAGGCCGTGCGTGTGGAAGATCGGCAGCGCGTGGATCAGCACGTCGTCCCTGGTGAAGCGCCATTGCTCGACCAGCACCNGTGCGTTCGAGGCGAGGTTCTCGTGGCTGAGCATGGCGCCTTTCGAGCGGCCGGTCGTTCCCGACGTGTAGAGGATCGCCGCAAGGTCGTCGCCGCCGCGCTCGACATCGTGGAAATCGGAGGACTGGCGCGACGCCTGGTCCGCAAGCGATCCCCGGCCATTGCGGTCGAGCGTGACCACGACGGCACCGGACGGCTCGACCATCGCACGGATATCCGCCGACCGTGCCGGATCGCAGACGATGACCCGGGGTGCCGCATCGTCGAAGAAATAGCCGAGCTCGGCCAGCGTGTAGGCGGTGTTGAGCGGCAGGAAGACGGCGCCGGCGCGCACGCAGGCGAGATAGAGCAAAATCATCTCCGGGCTCTTCTCGACCTGCACGGCAACCCGGTCGCCGGGCGCGACATCCATTTGCAGAAGCGCATGCGCGAGCTGCGCCGACCGCGCCAGCATGTCGCCATAGGGGAGCGAGCGCCCATCATCGGTTTCCATCAACAGATGCCCAGGCGCCGGCATCCGGGACCGGAATGCATCGAACAGATGATTGCTCATGAAATCTTCCTGGGTGACAGCAATTGGGGGTGACGGCGACGCCGACCCGTGGATCGGCACGCGGCGAAGCGTTCGCGTTTCCCGGCCCGGCCGTCAAGCCGCAAACGGCTGCCCGGCGTCTACCGAAAAAGTTCGAGAGATGGGACAGCAGAGCGCGCCGATCAGACGGCCGTCAACGGTGGACGCGCTGGCCCGGACCGGCGGCGACCTTTGGCACTTCGCCTTGCTTGAAGCGTTCCATGCACATGGCGGCGGTCAGCTGGTAGTGATCGATCAGGGCCTGGACGGCGCCATCCGCGTTTCCGTCCAGCGCATTTTCGGCAATCAGCCGGTGTTCGGCGAAATCGTCGCGCTGGATGCTCTCGCCGTCATTGGCCATCTGGCGATAGCGGTAGGCGTGATCGGAAAGCTGGTCGCAGAAGCCCACCAGCCAGTGCGACCGGCAGGCCGAGATCAGCACCCGATGGAAAGTGCGATGCAATTTCTCCCAGTCCGGATTGAGCGACGAGGTACTTTGCGGCGAAAGCCGTGAGGCGCGCCCCAGGCGATGCAGCGCCAGCACCAATTGTTCTTCCCACTCGGCGGTGCGGTGGGCGATCGATTCGCGCAACGCCCGCTCCTCGAGCCAGCAGCGGGTGCGCGTCAGCTCCTCGAGTTCGGCCGCACTGACCGGCATGATGAAGAAGCCACGCTGGTCATGGCGGCCGAGGAGGCCTTCCGAGGCAAGGCGATTGAGAGCTTCGCGAACCGGAGAGGCCCCGGCGCCATACTTGGAAACGACCCACTCGACGCGCAGCTTGCTTTCGGCTTCCAGAGCGCCGCCGAGAAGATCATCACGCAATTGATGATAGACCGTGCTGGCAAGCGTACTCTTGGCGCCCGTGCCGTCGTCGTTCAGATTGGCAGCTCCATATGTCAAAGCGACTCCTTGTCCCCAACTGTCGTGTTGGGCAATTCGAGTCAGAAATTCCCCTTCTGTACATGTACCATACAGCGGCACGCTTCCGCCGCTCAAGCAGAAGATCGCGCTATTGTACTTTAGAACAAAGAAATATACCCAATCGGCGCGCCGATCGCGGGAATTCGAATATCTCTACAACCAGCAGAACCTTAACGCGTTTTGTATGCACGCATGGTCATCTGTTTCTTGTGTCCCCATGCGAGCATCTTTTCTGCCGCGCGCAAAAGACAGTCGCGGTTTGGTCGGTTCAGGCCTTCTGCACGGATTTGATTCGGCCCGGACGCCGGGAGGCCACTCTCCGCACCACGTTCTTAGTCGGCCTACCGGGATTAAAACCGGACGATAGGGCCGAGTTAGCCGGCGGCCTTGTCGGCCGCGGTCCTGATCGCCTCGATGTTGGCGCGGTACGCTTCGACGCTGCCGCCCCTGAAGATGGCGGCACCGGCCACCAGCACGTCGGCGCCGGCAGATGTGACCAGCGGCGCGGTTTCCGGCGAGACGCCGCCGTCGATCTCGATGCGGATCGGCCGGTCGCCGATCAATGCCTTGACCCTTTTCACCTTGTCGACCATTGCCGGGATGAAGGCCTGCCCGCCGAAACCCGGATTGACGGTCATGATCAGGATCAGGTCGAGCCGGTCGAGCACATATTCGACGGCGCTTTCCGGCGTCGCCGGATTGAGCGAGACGCCGGCCTTCTTGCCGAGGTTCCTGATGGTCTGCAGCGAGCGGTCGAGATGCGGTCCGGCCTCGGCATGCACCGTCATGCCGTCGCAGCCGGCCTCGGCGAAGGCGGCGAGGTAGGGATCGGCGGGCGCGATCATCAGGTGGCAGTCGAAAAAGGCCTTGGTGCGGTTGCGGATCGCCTTGATGACAGGCGGGCCGAAGGTGATGTTCGGCACGAAATGCCCATCCATCACGTCGAGATGGATCCAGTCGGCACCGGCCGCCGCCACCGCTTCGACCTCGTCCCCGAGCTTCGAGAAATCCGATGCCAGCACCGACGGTGCGATCAAGGTTTTTTTGCTCATCTCGCGGCCTTTCCGGGCGCCCTTTCCATACGGACGCCCCGAACCGACTGCCTAAAGCGCTCCCGGCGACTTGTCGAGGGCGCAAGCACAGCGGTTCCACAGGGAGGGTAACGTCGCGGCGCTCGCCGATCCTGTTGCCGTCAATCACCGCCTGAGCTGGTCACAAAGAAAAACCCGCCGGATTGCTCCGGCGGGTGGCTCTCGTTCGGCGTCACGCGGATGGTTACTGCTGCTGGAGTTTCAGGACCCTGTTTGGAACCGGATCCTGTTGCTGGTCGATCTGCTGCCTGCGTCGCGGCAGCAATTGCAGCAGCTGACCCGGATCGATTTCCAGCGACGGCTGCCCGCGTATCGGCCTGCAGTTCGGATACCGCCCGATCGTACCCTCCGGGCAGTGTCGCCTGAAGATCGGCTGGCACTGGCCGTTGACCATCTGCGAGCCCGGCGCGCATTCGCTCTCTTGCCTGGGCTTGCGGCATGCGCCGTCGATCACCTCGGTCCCACGCGGACAGACGCATTCGCCGCGCTTGTTGTGGACCTGGCCGCGTATGTCGCACTGCTGCATGTCAGGCTGTTTGCGCCGGCAGGCATTGCCTTGCACCTCGGTACCCCTTGGGCAGACGCAATTGCCATCGGAGTCATGGACCTGGCCACGAATGGTGCACTGGTCAGGCTGCGGCCGGATCGGACGGCAGGCCCGGTCTCGCACCTCGGTGCCTTGCGGGCAGACGCAGTCCCCGTCCGCATTGTGGACCTGGCCACGGATGCTGCACTGCTCGGGCTTCGGCCGAGTTGGGCGGCAGGCGCCGTTGCGCACCTCAGTGCCTTGCGGGCAGACACAGTCGCCGTCGGCATTGCGGAACTGGCCAGGGATGCGGCACTGCTGTGGTTTTGGCCGGATCTGACGGCAGGCGCCGTCTCGCACCTCGGTGCCGCGCGGGCAGACACAGTCGCCGTTGGCGTCGTGGACCTGACCACGGATGGTGCACTGCTCGGGCTTGTCGGTCCTGACGCATTTTCCGTTCTCCAGCCCCGTGCCGCGCGGGCAGACGCAACGTCCGTCCTCGGTGCGGATCTGGCCTTCGAGCAGCACGCAGCGCGGCGGCGGTGGCAACGGCAGAACATTGGTGCCGCCGCCCGTGCACTGGCCGTTGCGGAAGGTGGTGCCTTCCGGGCAGACGCAGCGGCCGGCGTCGTTCATGACAAAGCCCGGCGAGCACTCATTCTTCACCTCATGCGTGATGATGAACGGATGGCACGCATAGGCCTTGCCGCGATCGCCATGGACGTTGGTCGCATCCTTGGACAGCACGTCGGCGCCGCCCTGCACCCGTGTGTCGGGAGAGAGCACGCCAACGCAGTTCTGGCCATTGACGTTACCCTGCAGGTTGGCAAGACGCCCGTCATCGGGGATGACCACTGTCACACGGTGCGACTGGCTTTCGCCGGCGCCGAGGGTCAGGTTGGCGATGCAGGAGGCCGGCAAGGTCGTCGGCTCCGGCGAGCAGCCGAAAGGCGGGTCGATCGAGGTGATCGCAACGCCTTCCAGCCGGCCAAGCCCTTCCACGCCGATCGCGTCGCCGATGCGGACCGGACCCGAGAAGGGGCTCGTCCCGTCATTTGTGATGGTGATGTCGAACGAGCAGGGCCGGCCGAGCCTGCATTCGCGGTCGCCGGTCTTCTCGACACGGATGGTCGAGGAGCCGCCGCCCTTGGCGCAGGCCTGGCCGATCGGATAGACGGCGTCGTCGCCCTGCGCCGGGCCATAGGAGCCCCGTGCGCAGTTCTCGAACTCGCCATTGGCCGAGACCGTCACGTCGAAGTGCCTTGAGGTCCCGGGTGTCATGACGGCGCCGGGAATCTGGCACGACAATGCATTGGCCGGAACCGGTCCGCACGCCCATTCCGCGCCGTCAGGGGTGACGGTCTGGATCTGTACGGGCGCTCCGCCCGACACCAGCGTGGCGGCATCGTTGACCCGCACCGGACCGGTGGGGGCAGCCGTGCCGACGCTGCTGACGGTGATGCGGCAGGAAACCAGCGCCGCACCAGCCAGCGAGCCGTTGCACACCTTGGTGATGCGCAAGGTCGGCTGGCCGCCATTGGGATGGCGGATGCGTTCCTTGGCGCAGGCCCTGTTGTTGGTGAGATCGACCTCACCGGGGATGGCCCTCACCTCGGCGCAGTTCTCGACCATGTCCGACCGATAGCTGGCCGGCACGACCGCCTTGACGAAGATCGGCGTCGAGGCGCCCGCAGGCAGCGAGATGCCGGCATTGTCGCAGCGGAACTGGCCGGCGCCGTTCGGGCCGCATGTCCAGGGCGGGCTCGGTCCGAAGGTGGAGGATGCCGGCGCGCCGCTTGGGTAGTTGTCGATCACCGTCAGCGGTCCGTTATAGGTCGATGTGCCGTTGTTGATGATGTCGATGATGAAGGTGCAGACGCCATCGGCGGTGCAGACTTGCGTGCGGGCACGCTTCTTGAGGATCAGGTCGACCTTCTTCTCGACCGGCGGCTGGCAATCCGGGTTGCGGTCGCCGCGGCGGCAGATCGGGATCGACGCGCAGCCCCGGTCATTGGCCTGGCTGCCGAACAGCGGCTTGCCGCTGGCGCCGTAATTATAGGTGGCGCAGTTGCGCAGCACGCTGCCTTGCCAGCCTCCGGCCGGCCTGAAGCCGAGCTTGAGGTCGACAAAGGCCCCCGGATTGAGCGTGGTCACCGGGTAGGTGCACGTCATCGGGGTGGTTCCCGGCGCGCAGACCCAGGGCGGATTGGGCCCTGAACTCAGCGTCGAGCCGGCCGGCAGCGTAACCTCGTCGAGCACGATCTTGCCGTTGTAGGGCCCCGTGCCGACATTGGTGACCCGGATGGTAAAGTCGCAGCCGCCGGCCATGGTGCAGCGTGTGACATCGGCATGCTTTTCAACCTTGAGATCCGGCTCCTTGTCCCTGGGCGGGCACCTCTGGTCACGCGGGATGACGATGTCGATGGTTTGCGTGCAGCACAGGCCCCAGCCCTCCTTCGGTCCGGCATAGGTCTCGATGCCGGTGACGATGAGGTGGATGACGTCGCCGGGTGACGCGCCGACGATCTTCCAGTCGAGCACCCCGCCGCCCGCCGGCACCTTCTGGGTGTCGGGGATGATGGTGATGCCTGATGAGGTCGTCGACACCTGCACCCACTTGCCGCCCATCTCCGGGCCCACAGGCATGTGATAGATGAAGGCACCACCGCCGGGCACGCAGTCGACCGTGCCGCGCTCGACCTTGAAGCACTCATGGTCGGTGGGAGGCGGAGGTTGCTTGTCGCATTTGGTGAGGTCGATCCGGATCGAGGTCTTTTCGCCGGTCGCGATGTTGCCATCGTCCGGCTTGCCCGGATCCTGCGAGGGGATGATGGTTCCCGTGCCGATGCCGCCGGTGACCTTGATCAGGCCCTGATTGTCGACATTGGCCGGCGCCGGAAACGCGGCGTGGTCGATCTTGGCCGTGATGCGGAAGGTGATGACGCGTTCGTTCAGTGCGCCCGAGCCATCGAGATCGCTGGCGGACATCCGGAAATCGGAAACCGTTGCCGTATCGTTGGGTCCGGCCGAATTGCTGATGACGGCGGCAGGCAAAGGCCCACCCGATGCATCGGTGCCGTCGCCGGAGACCGTCACGTTGACGATGGAAAGACCGTTCGGAAGCTGATCCTTGAACTCGAGCTGGGCTTTCTTCAGCGCCGCCTCGAGGCCCGGATCGGCAAAGCCCTGCGGATTGCCGCGCAGGCCGAAGGTCAAGGTGTAGAAGACATAGTCGCAGCTGCGCTGGCCGCCGGTCTTGGTGAAGAGCGGCACGACACGTCCGGGCTCCGGATTGATGATGCGCGGATTGTCGAGCTGCAACGGCTGCACATCTGGACTGGTGACAGCCTGGACGGTCTGAGCGGCGGATGCCGGCAGTGCGGGCGCAAGGGCGACCGCGATACCGGCCGCCATCAGCCAGCGCGCACCGCGCCTGGCATATGACAGGGGTTTCATGATCGTCTCCATGACGGTTTTTTGCGTTTGGGTCGCGAGCGGGGATGGGGCAAGACTGTTCATCTTCGCCTCCTCAACGTTCGCAGCTGACGGCTGGGGTCCGGAGCGGCAAGGTCATCTTGCAGCAAGGGTAGTAGCCACCCTTGTCCTTGTCGGACTTCCTGTAGAAGCAAAGTCCAACATCCACTCTGTCGCCCGGATAGTGGCCGGTGATGTCGATCGTGTACGGCTTGCCCGGCGCATGCGACATGGGTGAGGTCACCCCGACGCCTGGCGTCCTGGACTGGGCCTTGATCGAATCGCCGCCGAAGCCGGCATGGTCATGGAGATAGAGATCGGCCTCGAGGCCATGCGGCGTGCAGAAATACTGCACGTCCTCGACATCGAGACACGGAGGCAGATTGCCGGGCGGTGGGAAGTCCGGCGGGTAGAAGGGGGGCTCATAGCCGCCCGGTATTTCCTCATAATAGCTGGCACGGCCCTCGCAAGGGTGCCAGACGGCGACGTCGCCGACATGGCCTTCCACTTCAGGATCCTCGAAATAGCCGTCGAAATCGACGAACCAGGAGCCGAAGGGCGGCACGTTGGCCGGTTTGACGAGGTCCTTGGGCGTGATCTGCACGCCATGGACGGCAAGCGGCCCGCCGGCAGCGAGCTTTTCGGCGAGCTCGGGGTTGTCGCGCAATTTGTCGCCGGTGTTGACCAAGGTCTGGGTGCAGACCGAGGTGTCGAGATTGCCGTCGGCGTCATAGCCATATTGCAGGTCGAGGCCGCCGGCCGACTGCCTGTTGCCTTGCGGGAAGCCGACCGCGTATTCCTGCGGCGCTTCCACCCAGATCGATTCCGTCGAGGGATCGTCCGGGTTTTCTCTGAAATAGCGGATGACCTCGCCCTTGCCGGAATCGGCGAAGCGGCTGTAGTCGTAGCGGTTTTCGGTCGGGCCGCGTTGCGCAAGGTACATGAAGCCGCTGTTGTCGAAGGCGATGTCGGTGACGGCGTAGTCCTTGTCGGCCTTGACCGTCAGTTCCCAACGCGGATCGCCGGCGAAGGTGCCGTCGCGGGCAATGCCCACCGACCAGATTTCAGACTTTTCGCCAACCGAATAGTAGAGCCGGCCGCCATGATAGGAGACGGCCCAGACGCGGCGCTCGTCCTGGGTGTAGCCCCAGGTCTCGGCGTCTTCGGTGTCGAAGGCGGCGCCCTGTATGTCCATCACCGCGCCATCGTCGGCGACGGGAGCCAGCCCATGCGCCGGTCGCCCTGCGACGCCATGGTCGAAGGTGTCGATCGGTCCGCCGTCGGCGTCGATGCGATGGATCAGGCCGGTGTCGAGGTCGGAGGCGAAGAACTGGCGATGGACGGGATCGAAGGTGAGGTTGCCGATGCCGGGACCGCTGTTGGTGTCGATGTCGGCGAATTTGGCGACCTGGCCGGTGATGCCGTCGATCTTCCAGATGGTGCCTGGTCCGCCGCCGTTTTCGGTGCCGAACTGGCCCTCCATGAAAGTGGCGCCCGCCGTGCCGCGGCGCTGCCGCTCCGGCCTGCCGTCCTTGTCGGCATCCGGGGTGACGATTTCGACGCCATGCAGCGAGGTGGCGGCGGCATAGAGGTTGGGAATGCCCGATGGCACACCGCCGCGCACGCCGTCATCATAGGTGAGGCCGAACACCTCGCCGATCTGGCCTGATGTCACCTCGAAAGGCGGCGGCGTGAAGACGAGCTCGCCGGAGGCCGGGCCGCCCAGATGCGAAACATCGAACACGCGCAAGCTGGCGCGCGAAGTGTCGATGAAGGTCTCGTCGACCGGATCGACGCCGGGCGGCAGGCCCTCGTCGAAATTCGGGATGACGGTGCCGGGAAAGCCGGTGACCGCCATCGAGCCGGGATAAATGATCTGGGTTTCCTGCGCCTGGGCGGCGCCTCCAAGCCACAGGCTGGCGGCAAGTGCCAGCACCAGCAAGCCGCTGCCTGCATGCGCGGCTCGTCGCAAGCCGCCGGCAAAATGGAGAGAAGACACAAACGTGCCGTGGACGCGAGACATGAAGCTACCCCCGTTAGCCACGGGAGAAACACCCGGCATCGCCGCGCAAATCAGGGCAAGGCGCGGTGGTCCGGCACGTTCTTCCCTGATCGAATTGTCTGCTTTCCTCATAGTCACGATACGCCTGCTCCTGCGCAGGGTCAACGGAATCAGCGGAAAGCCCAGCGCATCGACCCCGTCCCGAAGGCGGTGGTCGCGCCGAGCTCCTGTTGGTCCCGGAGACCATGGAGTCTCTGGGTTGCTGGTCATGGGGGCTTCCTTTCCGGGGCCGCACCATGCGGCACCTGGACATCAGTCGCGGGCGGAGGTGGAAAGGTTCATGGAAGCCTTGCGCAGAATGCTTGCGCGCGATGCCGCCTGTTCTTATATACGCGCCAAGCCGTGCGGCGCCGGAGAACCGGTGGCCGGACGGGATTTCTTGTGAACAGGGGCTTTCGTCGGAACGCCTTACCGGGTCCTGAGAGCCTGCTTAGCGGAGAGACTAGAAAAATGGCAAAAGTAATCGGTATCGATCTCGGCACCACCAACTCCTGTATCGCCATCATGGATGGCAAGGAGCCGAAGGTAATCGAGAATGCGGAAGGCGCGCGCACGACGCCTTCCATCGTCGCCATCTCGGGCGACGGCGAACGTCTCGTCGGCCAGCCGGCCAAGCGCCAGGCGGTCACCAATCCTGAAAACACCATCTTCGCGGTCAAGCGCCTGATCGGCCGCCGCTATGACGATCCGGTGACGGAGAAGGACAAGAAGCTCGTCCCCTACAAGATCGTCAAGGGCGACAATGGCGATGCCTGGGTCGAGGCTGGCGGCAAGAAGCAGTCGCCCTCGCAGATCTCGGCCATGATCCTGCAGAAGATGAAGGAAACGGCGGAGGCCT
This sequence comes from Mesorhizobium sp. WSM3626, assembly GCF_000513935.1. Classification (GTDB taxonomy): domain Bacteria; phylum Pseudomonadota; class Alphaproteobacteria; order Rhizobiales; family Rhizobiaceae; genus Mesorhizobium; species Mesorhizobium salmacidum. The sequence continues at coordinate 135,262 of NZ_AZUY01000005.1, forward strand.
ATCTCGGCGAGAAGGTCGAGAAGGCGGTCATCACCGTTCCGGCCTATTTCAACGACGCCCAGCGCCAGGCGACCAAGGACGCCGGCAAGATCGCCGGCCTGGAAGTGCTGCGCATCATCAACGAGCCGACCGCGGCAGCACTTGCCTACGGCCTCGACAAGAAGGAAGGCAAGACCATTGCCGTCTATGACCTTGGCGGCGGCACGTTCGACATTTCGGTGCTCGAGATCGGCGACGGCGTGTTCGAGGTGAAGTCGACCAATGGCGACACCTTCCTCGGCGGCGAGGATTTCGACATGCGCCTGGTCGAGTATCTGGCGGCCGAATTCAAGAAGGAACAGGGCATAGACCTGAAGAACGACAAGCTCGCCCTGCAGCGCCTCAAGGAGGCGGCCGAGAAGGCCAAGATCGAGCTGTCGTCGACGACGCAGACCGAAATCAACCTGCCCTTCATCACCGCCGACGCGACCGGACCGAAGCACCTGACGCTGAAGCTGACGCGCGCCAAGTTCGAAAGCCTGGTCGAGGATCTCGTCCAGCGCACCATCGAGCCGTGCAAGGCGGCGCTCAAGGATGCCGGCCTGAAGGCCGGTGAGATCGACGAAGTGGTCCTGGTCGGCGGCATGACCCGCATGCCCAAGATCCAGGAGATCGTGAAGCAGTTCTTCGGCAAGGAGCCGCACAAGGGCGTCAACCCGGATGAGGTCGTCGCACTCGGCGCCGCCATCCAGGCCGGCGTGCTGCAGGGCGACGTCAAGGACGTGCTGCTGCTCGACGTGACGCCGCTGTCGCTCGGTATCGAGACGCTGGGCGGCGTGTTCACCCGGCTGATCGAACGCAACACGACGATCCCGACCAAGAAGAGCCAGGTGTTCTCGACGGCCGAGGATTCGCAGTCGGCCGTGACCATCCGCGTCTTCCAGGGCGAGCGTGAAATGGCCGCCGACAACAAGGCGCTCGGCCAGTTCGACCTGGTCGGCATTCCGCCGGCGCCGCGTGGCGTGCCGCAGATCGAAGTCACCTTCGACATCGACGCCAACGGCATTGTCAACGTCTCGGCCAAGGACAAGGGCACCGGCAAGGAGCACCAGATCCGCATCCAGGCGTCGGGTGGTCTTTCGGACGCCGACATCGAGAAGATGGTCAAGGATGCCGAGGCCAATGCCGACACCGACAAGAAGCGTCGCGCCGTGGTCGAGGCCCGCAACCAGGCCGAAGCCCTGGTGCATTCGTCGGAGAAGTCGCTGAAGGAATATGGCGACAAGGTCTCCGAGGCCGAGCGCACCGCTATATCCGATGCGATCGCGGCGCTGAAGACCGCTGCCGAGGGCGACGATCCGGCCGACATCGAGGCCAAGAGCCAGGTGCTTGCCGAAGCCTCCATGAAGCTTGGCCAGGCCATGTACGAGGCCTCGCAGAAGGAAGCGGCGGAAGCCGATGCCAAGGCGGATGCCGCCAAGGACTCCGACGTGGTCGACGCCGATTTCGAGGAAATCGACGAGGACGACGACAAGAAGAAGTCGGCCTGAACGGTCTGACGGCAAGATAATGCGAAAAGCCCGGCGCAAGGCCGGGCTTTTTTGCAACCCTCGCTGAAAAAATGCGAGCGCTGCCGAAAAAATCACTGAAAACCACGGACAAGTTCGCGCCGGCCCTAGCATACGGGCAGCACCGCTCCTAAATCGAACAACGTGCCGGCAAACGACGCACACCATGCATCAAGACGTTGATCCGGAACTGCGGGAAAAAATGAAAGCTGATTTCTACGAAACGCTGGGCGTGCAAAAGGGCGCCGACGACAAGGAGCTCAAGAGCGCTTTTCGCAAGCTCGCCATGCAGTTCCATCCCGACCGCAATCCCGGCGATCATTCCTGCGAGCACAAGTTCAAGGAAATCAATGAAGCCTACGAGACGCTGAAGGACCCGCAGAAGCGCGCGGCCTATGACCGTTTCGGCCACGCCGCCTTCGAGCAGGGCGGCATGAATGGCGCGCAGGGCTTTGGTGCGGGCGGCTTTGCCGATATCTTCGAGGATATTTTCGGCGACATGATGGGCGGCCGCCAGCGCCGCTCTTCCGGTGGCCGCGAGCGCGGCGCCGACCTGCGCTACAACATGGAAATCTCGCTGGAGGAAGCCTTCGCGGGCAAGACCGCGCAGATTCGCGTGCCGGCTTCGATATCCTGCACGGAATGCTCCGGCACCGGCGCGAAGCCCGGCACCCAGCCGGTCACCTGCTCGATGTGCAACGGCCACGGCAAGGTGCGCGCCACGCAGGGCTTTTTCTCGATCGAGCGGACCTGCCCGCAATGCCAGGGGCGCGGCCAGACGATCAAGGATCCGTGCCCGAAATGCGCCGGCCAAGGCCGCGTCACCGAGGAACGCTCGCTGTCGGTCAACATCCCGGCCGGCATCGAGGACGGCACCCGCATCCGCCTTGCCAATGAGGGCGAGGCCGGGCTGCGCGGCGGGCCGTCGGGCGACCTCTATATCTTCCTGGCCGTCAAGCCGCACGAATTCTTCCAGCGCGACGGCGCCGATCTCTATTGCAAGGTGCCGATCTCGATGACGACGGCAGCGCTTGGCGGCTCGTTCGAGGTGACGACGCTCGACGGCACACAAACCAAGGTGAAGGTGACCGAAGGCACGCAGAACGGACGCCAGTTCCGCCTCAAGGGCAAGGGCATGCCGGTGTTGCGCCAGCCCAATGTCGGCGACCTCTACATCCAGACCGCGGTCGAGACGCCGCAGAACCTGTCACGCCGCCAGCGCGAGCTGCTGGAAGAGTTCGAACAACTCTCCTCGCAGGACAATTCGCCTCAATCGAGCGGCTTTTTCGCCCGCATGAAGGACTTTTTCGAATCTTTCGGCGAGCGTTGAGACGCGACCAGAGCTATCTTATCCACGACACAGGCAGGGCAGCGCCTTGCCTTGCGTCACCCAGGTGTTAAGTAGCTTCCAAGGGGAGCGCTGAGGAGAGCTTGCATGGCACGTGGTCACGGACTGCGGAAGGCGTTTGCCGAGAAGTTCGACGACGAACTCAAATTCTTCAAGGGCTGGATCGACAAGCCGAAGACGGTCGGCTCCATCGTTCCGACCAGTTCGATCACCGCCCGCAAGATGGCTTCGATCGTCAATCCGAAGTCCGGACTGCCGGTACTCGAGGTCGGTCCCGGTACCGGGGTCATCACCCGCGCCATCCTCGCCCAAGGCGTGCGACCTGAAAACCTCTACGCGGTCGAATATTCCACCGATTTCGTGCGCCACCTGCGCCAGCTCTATCCCGGCGTCAACGTCATCGAGGGCGATGCCTTCAACCTCAACGCCACGCTTGGCGAGAGAAGCGGGATGATCTTCGATAGCGTCGTTTCCGGGGTGCCGCTGCTCAACTTCCCGGTCGCCCAGCGCATCGCCTATATCGAAAGCCTGCTCGACCGCATCCCGGCCGGACGGCCGATCGTGCAGCTGACCTATGGTCCGATGTCGCCGATCCCGGCCGGCCGCGGCGACTACACGGTCAAGCATTTCGACTTCATCTTCCGCAACATCCCGCCGACGCAGCTGTGGATCTACAGGCGCGGCAGCGGCGATTGACGCGGATTCTCGCCCAGTATCCCGCCTGCTTCGCCGGGAAAACGAATTGGTGATTTATCGCCGTTCGGTATCATTTGATATTTAATTGCAGGTATAGAGAAACTGCTGATCGGTATAGCGGGGCTCCGGATGCATAAGGAGCTACCCTTGCGCCTCGTATATTCCCTATTGTCGTTTTTTTCTGTATTTCTGGCAACGGCGCCATTGGCCGCCGAGCCCATCTCGCTTCGAGGACAGTGGCGACAAGTCGCCTCGTTGTCGTGTATCGATTGAGCAGCACGGTAATGCGCTTTTGGTGACAGCGAATAACGGATGGACGGCAACAGTTGTTCCAGACCAGGCTGGCGGTCGATTCGCGAGGGGAGAAGGGCGATGGGGTTCTGACTCTGGTGGTTCCTATAAAGGACAGCCTTTTCAGATTCTTGTTGCCTCGAAAGATGGCGGAAGGCTGTGGATGGCCACGTCCGTGAGATCGGCAAAAGGTAGGCAAGCAGTCATCCAAGCGGTCTTTGAACTAGAGAACCCCGCCGATACTGAACTTTGAAATCGCCGCGCCTCCAACGTCCATGATGCGGCTTCGTGTCTAGCGGCAACAATATGAGCTCGGCTATTTGATTCAGTCCGTGCATCGCCTATAGCTGCCGCGACAGCATGGGAGACTCGATGCCGATCATCCCGAAAATCCTCGTCTTCGCCGGCTCGGTGCGCAGCGGCGCCTATAGCGGCAGGACCGCCGACGTGGCGCAGAAGGAACTTTCTGTGCAAGGCGCCGAGGTGACCCGCATTTCGCTCGCCGATTATCCCTTGCCGATCCTCGACGAGGACCTGGAAAAGGAAAATGGCATCCCTGAAAACGCCCAGAAGCTGGCGCGATTGATCGCCGTCCATGACGGGCTGCTGATCGCGACGCCTGAATACAACGGCTCCATCCCGCCGTTGCTCAAGAACACGATCGACTGGGTGAGCCGGGTGCGACGGGATGGCGGCCGGTCGGTCAGGCCGCTTGCCGGCAAGGTCGCCGGCCTCTGCTCGTCCTCCAAAGGCCATTTTGCCGGCATCCGCTGCATCAATCATCTGCGCGCCGTGCTGGTGCGCTGTCAGATGGAGGTGGTGACGCCGGAATGCTCGGTGCCGGAGGGTGGCGACGCCTTCGACGGGGACGGCCATTTCCGTGACGAAAGACTGCACAAATCGATGGAGCACCTATGCCGCACGCTGATCGAAACCTCACGCATGCTGTCGACCAGGGTCGAGGCGTGACTGCCGCTACCATGCAGGCTCACCCCATGCAGGCCAAATCCATGCAGGAAAGATTGATCGTCGGCCTCGACGTGCCGACCGTGACGGAGGCCGAGCAGGCGGTGCGCGAGCTCGACGGTGTCGTCTCCTTCTACAAGATCGGCTATCAGCTGGCCTTTGCCGGCGGGCTCGACTTCGCCAGGGAGCTGGCCAGCGGCGGAACGAAAATCTTCCTCGACATGAAGCTGCTCGACATCGACCACACAGTGGCCAAAGGCGTCGAGAACATCGTCAAGATGGGCATGACCATGCTGACCATACATGCTTATCCCAAGGCGATGCAGGCGGCGGTGGAGGCAGCGCGCGGCAGCGAGCTTTGCCTGCTTGCCGTCAGCGTCCTGACCTCGATGGATGAGCAGGACATGATCGATGCCGGTTATGAATATGACCCGCACACGCTGGTGCTGAGGCGCTCGGAACAGGCGCTGCATGCAGGCATGGGCGGCATCGTCTGCTCGGCCGCGGAGGCCGAAGCGGTGCGCCGCCTCGTCGGCCCCGACATGGCGGTGGTGACACCCGGCATACGCCCCGTCGGCACCGATCATGGCGACCAGAAGCGCGTGATGACACCTGCGCAAGCCATTCGCAGCGGCTCCAGCCACCTTGTCGTCGGGCGCCCGATCGTCGCTGCGGCGGACAGACGCGCGGCGGCTGAAGCCATCCTCGACGAAATGCGCTCGGCGTAAGGAATAGGGAGAAGAAGAATGCCCAAGGGATACTGGATCGCCCGCGTCGATGTGCGCGACGCGGAAGGCTACAAGGATTACGTTGCAGCGGCGAAGCCGGCTTTTGAGCGCTTCGGCGCGAAATTCCTGGCGCGTGGCGGCGAGCATGAGAAGGCCGAGGGCCCAGGGCGCGCGCGCAATGTGCTCATCGAGTTCGAATCGCTCGCCGCGGCGCGTGACTGCTACCATTCGCCGGAATATCAACGCGCAGTGGCGATCCGCCAGAAGGTGGCCGACGGCGAGATCGTACTGGTGGAAGGGGTCTAGCGAAAGAGCCTGTTCGCCGCGGTTTCCGCCATCGCGTCGACGAGTTCCAGCCCCCATTGCTGGCGGCAATAAGCGCGGAAATCGAAGCACGGCAGGCCGGGGCAGACCTCGAACTCGATGAGATGAACCGTATCGTCGGCCTCGACGCGCAGGTCGACGGAAAACACGTCGCGCAGGCCGAGCCCTTCCATCAACCGTTTGGCAATCGCGCGGATTCCGGCATCGGCCACCGGCTGGCTGTCCGCGACAGGAGCGAGTTCGGGTTCGGCATAGTGCCCGGCGGCCTTCGCTGCCTCGCCGGTGTCGCCATAAAGCGCCAGGCTGTCGGCCATCGTCTGGAAATCCGCGCCTGACTCGACAAAGGCGACGCCAAGCGCCTCGACACCGGTTTGCGGCGTCAGCCCGAGGAAGCTGGCGCGCACATTGCGGCCCGCGACATAGGGCTGGACGACGACATCGTCGCGATAGGCCGCGAAAACACGCCGGCTAAGCTCCAGCGCGTGACCGAGATCGGTTACGCGCGAATCCGGCCAGATGCCGATCTTGGCGCCGAGCCGGTTGGGCTTAACGAACCAGCCGGCGGCGGCGGCCGGCGGCTCGACCAGCCAGTTTCCATTCCGGGCAATACCCGCCGGCGGCACCGGCAGGCCGAGCGCGCCAAGCACGGCGCCGGAACGGAACTTGTCCTGGCAGAGCGCGAACAGCGCATCGTCCGCACCGATCGTCCTCATTCCGTTGAGCCGCGCCAGCGCGGGTGCGATACCGCCACGGAAATAGGCGATGCCGTCGGTCAGCGTCCAGACCAGCGTCGTGGAGGGATCGGCTTCGGGAAGCGCGCCTGCGGCATGGTCCAGCTCCACCGCCGCGAAGGTGAGGCCACGCCTGTCACAGGCGGCGGCCAGCGCGTCGAATTCGGGGGCGAGGTCGGTCGATTGCGCCAGGTAGGATGATATCTCGGCCGCGCGCTGCGGTGCGTGACCGTCGGCGACCAGGCGGTCGAAGCAGGCCTTCTCCGGCTCGTGGACGAGGATCAGCTTTGGCTTGTGACTCGACATGAGACGAACATTCCCGGCGGTGCGATCACCCAGCATCGCACGGCCGACGCAAACGGCTTTCGCGAAACCGACTCAAGCCGGACGCCTGCGTGACAGCACCACGATAGATATGCGCGGAGCCAATCGCCCGGCCTGTTCAGGCGATCAGCACGCGCGGCTCGAAGCGGCCGTTGACGGGAATATCGAGGGCGAACGTCATGCCGGCCTGCGGGTCGAGCTGGCGCTGCTTGTCGTCCTTGCCTTTCCAGGCCGACGTCACCGCCAACCGGTCGGCGTTCCTGCCGACAAAGGCCGGGCACGAGGGCTGCGTCACCGGCATCGCAACTTCGCGCAGCAATGTTCCGTCGGGCGAATAGGCCTTGACCGCCTTGCCGCTCCAGACGGCGTTCCACAGCACGCCGTCGCGGTCGACGACCGATCCGTCGACATAGCCCTTGGACGAGCGGTGATCGACGAACACTTTTGGTTCTCCAGAGGGCAGGCCGCTCGCCGGATCGCAGGCGACGCGCATCAGCAGGCCGGTCGAGGTGTCGGTGTAATAGGCGAGCGCGCCATCCCCGGAGAAACAAATCGAGTTCGACACGGTGATGCCGGAGAACAGCTTGCGCAGTTCACCCCTGAAGAACCAGTAGATCGAACCCGCGCCCTTTGCCTCGCTCTTGCCCATCGTCCCCATCCACAAGGCGCCGCAGGGATGGACACGGGAATCGTTGGACCGGGTAAGGGAGTTGTCCGCCTCGACAGGCGTATGCAGCGTCATCTGGCCGGTCGCGACATCGCGGACGAAGAGGCCGGTCTCGGTGGCGATCAGCTGGCGCTTGTCATCGATGATGGCGATGGCGCTCGCCATCTGGCCAAGCTCGTGGATCTTCAGCGCACCACCGGCCACGGGCTTTTCCAGGAGCTGGCCGTTGACGATATCGAACCAGAACAGCGCGTCGGTGGCGGGATCGTAGCTTGGCCCTTCGCCGAGCTCGCAGACATGATCGGAAAAAACCGAAACCTCGTTCATCATGCGTCTCCGAATGCTGCGTCCCAGGCGGCGACGGCGGCACGAGCGCGCGCCGCCACGTCGTCGACGCTCATGCCTGGCTTGAACAGGCTGGAGCCAAGCCCGAAGACCGTCACACCAACCGCCTTGTAGCCGGCAAAGTCCTTGTCCGAAACGCCGCCGACCGCGCCGACCAGCGTCTGCGCCGGCAGCACGGCCCGGATCGCGGAAATGCCCGATGCGCCGAGCACGCTGGCGGGAAAGAATTTCAGCGCCGAGGCGCCGAGCCGGATCGCCTGGAAGGCTTCCGTGGGGGTAAACACGCCGGGCATGGTGACCATGCCGTATGTCCTGGCACGGCCCATGACCTCGGCATCGATGTTGGGGCTGACCAGCAGCCGGCCGCCGGCCTGGTGAAGATTGTCGACGTCGGCGGCCGTGAGCACCGTGCCGGCGCCGACCAGGGCGGTTTTCGGCAGCACTTCGACAATCCTGGCGATCGACGAGAACGGTTCGGGCGAGTTCAGCGGCACCTCTATGGCCTCGATGCCGGCGTCGAACAGCGCCTGGCCCATGGCGATCGCCTCAGTGGGCTTGAGGCCGCGCAGGATAGCGACCAGGCCGCGCTTGAGTTTTGGAAAGGGTGCGGTCTGGCTCATATGGCGGCTCCACTTCTGGCAATCATGCCATTCTCCCGCGCGGCCTCGATCAGCCCGGCGCGTACTGCTCCGTCGGCGTCGGCGGTGCGCACACCTAGCCCGGCAAGGCCGAGCGCAGTCTGGTAAAGCACCGCCAGCGCGCCCGAGGCAACCAGCACGACCGATGTCGCGCCGGCGCCATGGCGGCGCCGGGCGGAGGCGATCTCGCCGCCGATCAGCAGGCCCGACAGGCAGGCGGCCGCATCATCGCCCTTGAGATCCTGGAGCAGGCCGGCAGCGCGGATGGCAAACAGCCGCGAGGTGACATCACCACCCTCGCCCAGTGCTGTTTCGCACCAGCGGCGGAAGAACGGATTGTCGGGAGCAACCGGGCTGGGATGTTCGCCCAGCGAATGGCGCAGGATCGAGTGCGCGGCAAGCACGGAAAACAGCTCGCCCGTCGGCCAGGTGCCGAAGCCGGCGACGGCGCCATCCTCGACCAGCACCCATTTCGAATGGGTGCCGGGCATGCAGACCAGTTCGCGGCCTCTGGCCGGCAGGCCAGCGCCGGCAAGCTGCGTCTCCTCGCCGCGCATGACGTCGGGCGCGTCGGCCAGGCGCTGGGCAAGGCCGGGGACGATGCGGATGTCGCGTTTCTGATCTGGCACCCGGGCGGCGCCGCCAAGAATGGCGCCGAGCGGCGACGGCACGCTGACATAGGGCGCCTCCAGCCAGCCCTGGCGGGAACCGGCCATGCCGCAGATGATGACGGGCAATGCCTCCGGCGCGCCCATCGCTGCCAGATGGCCCTCCAGGACGTTGGCGAAGCCCTTTTCGCGCGCGGTGATCAGGCCATCGTCGCCGCGACGTTCGGCAAGCACCTTGCCGCCGCCGTCGATCAGCCAGGCCCGAAGCCGGGTCGTGCCCCAATCGAGTGCGGCGACTGCCGGAACGTTGCTGGCAAACGCTGGGCTCACAGGAAGCCTCCATCGACGATCAGCATTTGCGCGGTCAGCATGCGCGAGGCATCCGAGGCCAGGAACAGCACCGTGCCGACCATGTCGTCCGGCCGCATAACGTCCCTGATGCATTGCTTGGCGACATGGGCGGCGAGCGCCTCTTCCGTCACCCAGCGCTCCTGCTGCCGCTCGGTGATCACCCAGCCGGGCGCGACGGCGTTGACGCGGATGCGGTCGGGACCAAGCTTGCCGGCCAACCCCTTGGTGAGGCCGAGTATGCCCGCCTTGGCGGCGGTATAGGCCGGCATGTCTGGATGGTTGATCAGGTAGGAGGTCGAGGTGAAATTGATGATCGAGCCGCCGCCGGCCCGCTTCATGCCTGGTGCCACCGCCTGCGCGGTAAAGAAATGCGGTCGCAGGTTGATGGCGAGGTTGTTGTCCCAGAAATCGACGGTAACGTCCTCGACGGCATGGCGTTCGTCCCAGGCGGCATTGTTGACCAGCACGGTGACGTCGCCATGCGCGTCGGCGGCCCTTGCCGCAGAGGCGCGCAGCGCCTCGACGTCGCGCAGATCGGTCTTGAGGTAGAGCGGTCGGTGGCCGAGATCCTTCTCGATCCGGTCGGCGAGCGCGGTGCTCGGCGCGTCGGCGATGTCGAGGAAGGCGACCTTAGCGCCCTGGCGCATGAACCCTTCGGTCAACGCCGCGCCGATGCCGGAGCCGCCGCCGGTGATCAGCACCGAAGCGCCTTCGAGGTCGGCAAAACGCGCCGATGGCATCATGATTTTCGTCTCCCGGGTCAACCGGCGCGCATCCTAGCCAGACACGTCCGGCGGGCAAGGGCGAAAAGACGCTATTTCGAGCTTATGTCGGACAAAAAGGCGATGGCGATGGCGCGAGACCCGCCAGGCGGCATCGCCGCTTGGCCGGCAGCGCCGAATTTCGCCGCTCAGATCGCCTTGGCGCGCAAGGCGCCACGGAAGGAATCGCGGAGGTAGCCCAATGTGGCGTCGGCATCGACAGGCTTGCCGAAGAGATAGCCCTGCCCGCCGGCGCAACCGAACTGGACCAGCCGGTCGGCCTGCGCTTCCTCTTCGATGCCTTCGGCAACCACGTCCATGCCGAGCCCTTCGCACATGGCGAGGATGGCGCGGATGATGTGTTCGGACGGCCGGTCGTCGAGAATGGAGGAAACGAAGGCGCGGTCGATCTTGAGCTTGTCGAAATGAAACTCGCGCAGGCGGCCGAGCGAGGACTGGCCGGTGCCGAAATCGTCGAGCGAGACGCGGATACCGACGCGGCGCAGATCCTCGACGATCTGCGCGGCCGAGGCAGGGTCGTTCATCAGGCCGGTCTCGGTGATCTCGATCTCCAGCCGGCGCGGATCGAACCCGGTGCGGTCGAGGATCGCCAGTATGTGCAGGCCGGTGTTCTGATCGACGAGCTGCGAGGGCGACAGGTTGAAGGACAGGAACAGGTCCTTCGGCCAGCTCCTGGCGGCTTCGGTCGCCTTGCGCAGCACCAGCTGCGACAGCGGGCCGATGATGCCGCGCTCCTCGGCGATCGGAATGAAGACGGTCGGCGGCACCGCGCCGAGGTCGCGGTCGGTCCAGCGCGCCAGCGTCTCGAAGCCGATGGTGCGGCGCGTGGTGAGGTCGACGATCGGCTGGAAATGCGGCTCCACCTCGCCGGCGGAGACGGCGCGGCGCAGCGCCTGCTCGATGCGGGTGACGCGCTTGGCGGCCTCTTCCATCTCGCGGGTGTAGACGACGACGCGGCCACGGCCGGAGCGCTTGGCATGGTAAAGAGCCGTTTCGGCCTTGTTGATGAGGATTTCGGTGGTCTCGTCGCCCGAATAGAACAGCGAGCAGCCGACCGAGGCGGAAAGCCGGGCGGTGCGTTCGCCGACATCATAGGGCGCCGACAGGATCTCGATCAGCATGCGGGATTTTTCCGCCGCCGCCTCTTCCGAGAATACCAGCGGATAGAGGAAGGCGAATTCGTCGGCGCCGATGCGGCAGACCGTCGAATGGCCGTCCATCGAGGCACGCAGCCGCATGGCGACCTGGATCAGGATGTCGTCGCCGGCCTTGTGGCCGAACAGGTCGTTGATCGGCTTGAAGCCGTCAAGGTCGAGAATGCCGACGGTGAAGGGCGCGGGATCGTCGGCACGGTCGCTGATCAGGCGGTCGACCTTGTCGAAGAAGCGGCGATGATTGCCAAGCCCGGTCAACGGATCGGTGAACGCCAGATCCGTGCTTTCCCTGTTTGCCTGACCGGTGCCAAACGCAGTTTGCATCGGTGTCCCTGCTCGTCCCTGCTTTTGTCGTCGGAATTTATTTCGAGACTGGCAGCAAACCCTTTAGGAAACGTATCGCGCGAACCGATTTTTCGAGACTCGCGAACGATCCCACGAAGGAGTAGCGGCTGCCGGTTGGATCAGCCGCCGAGCCGGACGCGGTAGAGTTCCAGGGGGCTGCCCCTGGTCTCCGCCACCGGCTCCAGCCATTCCGGCACGTTGCCGCGCATCAGACCGGCCAAAAAACCGTCCGGCGCCCTGGCCGTGAACAGCCGGCTTTCCGGGTTGCCGCGGCAGAGCGCGACAAGGCCGACATGGTGGCTTTCGACGACGGCTTTCGCGTCGGTGGCCGAGCCCAGCAAGGCGTCGAACACGAGCAGGTTTCCGGCGACGTTGCGATGATAAGGCCCGGCGAACACGCGATGACCGGTAAAGGCGAGGATCGGCGAGCCAAGATTGGAGATGGCAAGCACCGTGGTGGGGGCCATCGCGCCAAGCACGGCGAACGAAGCCTTGCTGTTGCAGGGCGCATCGATACCGGCATCCCTGGCGGGTGCAGCGGTTGCGAAGGCGCTCGATGCGGCTTGAGCGGCACCCGACCAGATGGCGTTGACCGAGATCAGCCAGGCCGCCGCCATCCTGAGCACGGTACCGCTGGACGGGCTGGCTTCGGCCCGCTGCCGCCATTTGGCGATCCAGGCCGAAAGCGGGATCACCGCGAAGGCGATGGAGAAGGTCGAGCCGCGCACTTCCCAGGCACTGACCAGGACCGCCACCACCAGCAGCGCGGCGACGAGGCTGTCCTGCCGCCGCCAGCCGCCATGGCTGAAGCGGAGCGCCATCAGGACGATCGCCACCAATGGCGTGGCAAAACGCGCCACCGCCCTGGCCGGATCGTCGAAGACAAGCTGAACGATCGACTGCGCCTCCTCGATATAGCCGAGCCACATTTGCTGCAGGCGCGGATCGAGATGGGCATAGGGGGCCGCCAGGCATTGCGGAAACACGAGCCCCACGACGAGAGCGAGAGCGACGGCAAGCAGGCCAAGCGACATCAGGCGCCGGGCGGCCGTCGCGTTGGCGGCCTTCCATGAAGCAATGATTGCCAAACCGGCGCCGGCAAGCCCGGTGACGGCGAACTGCACGACCGAGAACGTGTCGCATTGGGCCTGGCCCCAGGACGAGACGGGGATGGTTGCGGCGAAGACGAGAGCCGAGGCGCCGGCGACGCCGAGGCCGAAATCCCTGGCGATCAGCCTTTCACCCTCCCGATTGCCGAGAAACAGCAGCGCGACGACGGCGCCGAGGGATCCGGCATAGGGCGCGCTTTCCATGCCGATAGCCAGGGTCAGCGTGGCGCAGAGGCCGGCGACGAGGGCAGCCGGCCGATGCGTTGGCGCCTCGAGCAGCAGGGCGAGGCTCGCCAGCGTCAGCATCAACTGGACATTGTGATGATCGAGCGCGCCTGGAGAAAAAATCCCGATGTAATACAAGGCCGCCCCGCCGACGACGGCGGCGGGCAGCACCGCGTGCGGGCCGGCGAAAGCACGCGCGGCGCGGACGATGAAGAAGATCGCGAGCCAGAACTGCAGCGCGGGCCAAAGTATTTGCATGATTTGTTCGGCCAAGGCGGTGCTGCCCGTCACGGCCGAAACGGCAAGGATGCTCAGCGCCAGCGGCGCGTCGAGCAGCCGCGACCAGTGCATGACGAAGCCGCCTTCGAGACCCATCCTGTACTGGTGCAGGTCGAACCAGCCCTGGCCCGCCAGCAGGTCGCGGACTTCGACCAACTGCAGCAGGCTGTCATTGTCGCCCGCCGGATTGGCCAGTTGCGGGAATCCCTGCTGGACCTCGAGCGCCAGCAGCAGCAAGGCGGCAAGCAACGCGAATCCGATATCGGACTTCCAGGTGGAAGTTCCCCTTGCCGTGCCCATCCCGATCGCCCTTGGCGTGAATGCCGGGCCTTTCCAGGCCAATCGACACTCGTGAAGTCGGTCTTAAACCTAGCCTTAACGGCTTCAATAAATAGTAAAACCGCCTGAACGCGGCCGGTTTCCGGAGCGCGGCCGCATGGTCGACAAGGCATTCGGAGACGAAAATGCCGCAAGACATCAGCCGTGAACCCACCATCGCCGTGCTCCTGCCTTGCTACAATGAGGAGCTGACCATCGCCGAGGTGGTGCGGCGGTTCCGCGAGACGCTGCCTGCGGCAACCATCTATGTCTACGACAACAATTCGAAGGATCTGACGGCCCTGCGCGCCCGCGCGGCCGGCGCCATCGTGGTTCGCGAGCCGCGCCAGGGCAAGGGCAATGTGGTGCGGCGCATGTTCGCCGACATCGACGCCGAGATCTATCTGATGGCCGATGGCGACGGCACCTACGCGCCCGAGGACGCGCCGCAACTGATCAACACGCTCTTGACCGAACGTTGCGACATGGTGGTGGGCACCAGGCGCGGCGTCACCGACGATGCCGGCCGCGCCGGCCATGCCTTCGGCAACCGTGTCTTCAACAGCCTCTACAAATGGCTGTTCGGCGACGATTTCACCGACATCTTCTCCGGCTACCGCGTCTTCACCAGGCGTTTCGTCAAGAGCTTTCCCGCCGTGTCCGGCGGCTTCGAGATCGAGACCGAAATGTCGGTGCACGCCTCGCAGCTCAAATTGCCGGTCAGCGAAATTGCGCTCGACTACGGACGCCGGCCGGAAGGCTCGTCGTCGAAGCTGTCGACCTTCCGCGACGGCGCCAGGATCCTGTGGATGTTCGCCATGCTGATGAAGGAGACGCAGCCGCTGCGCTTCTTCGGCGCCTTTTCGCTGTTCTTCCTGGCTTCGAGCCTGTTCCTGATGGCGCCGGTGCTGGTCGAATTCGCCGAAACCGGCCTTGTACCGCGCATGCCGACATGGGTGCTTTCGGTCGGGCTGCTGCTTCTGTCCATGCTGGCGGCGGTGACCGGACTGATCCTTGATTCGGTCTCGCGTGGGCGCGCCGAACAGAAACGTATCTTCTATCTCTCCATGCCTTCGGGCCGGGTCGAGCGCCGCACGGGCGATGTGGTTCAGAAGCCGGAACGGGGCAAGGCTTCGCGCGCGGCCTGAACGATGCAACGCGTCGTCCGCTTTGTCGTCGCAGGCGGCATCGGTTTCGTCGCCGACGCGGCGGCGCTGTGGCTGCTGCTCGCCGCCACGCCGCTCGGGCCCTTCGTCAGCCGCATGCTCTCGATCGGCTTCGCGCTCTGCGTCACCTGGCAGATCAACCGGCATCTGACCTTCTCGCCGTCGAGCAGGGGAGTGACACAGGAAGGCGCCCGCTATGGCGGCGTCGGCGTCGCCACCAGCATCGTCAACTACGCCGTCTACTCGGCGATCCTGCTGGTGCTGCCGGCGGCGCCACCACTGGGCGCGCTTGCCATCGCATCGCTGGTGGCCATGACGCTGTCCTTCCTGGGTTACTCGCGGCTGGTCTTCGACCGTTAGCGGCGTGGCCCGATTGGCAGAAGGCGCCGCGACCCTTATATCGCATGCGTTGACTGCGTTGGGGATCCGCCATGAAGCTCAAAATCGCCGTCCAGATGGACCATGTCTCCACCGTGTCGATCGCCGGCGACACCTCGTTCGCGCTGTCGCTCGAAGCGCAGCGGCGCGGCCATCAATTGTTCCACTACACGCCAGACCGGCTGTCGCTGCGCGACGGCAAGGTGTTTGCCCGCGTCGAGGAGATGCAGGTGCACGACGAGAAGGGCAGCCACTACTCGCTGGGCGAAAAGGTGCGCACCGACCTGTCGGAGATGGACGTCATCCTGCTGCGCCAGGATCCGCCCTTCGACATGAACTACATCACCACGACCCATATCCTCGAGCGCATCCATCCGAAGACGCTGGTCGTCAACGACCCGGCTTGGGTGCGCAACAGCCCGGAAAAGATCTTCGTCACCGAGTTTCCCGATTTGATGCCGGACACGCTGATCACCAAGGATCCGCTCGAGGTGGCCGCCTTCCGCAAGGAGTTCGGCGACATCATCGTCAAGCCGCTCTACGGCAATGGCGGCGCCGGCATCTTCCATCTGCTGGAAGCCGACCGCAACCTCGCCTCGCTGCTCGAAATGTTCGGCCAGCTGTTCCGCGAGCCCTATATCGTGCAGCGCTACCTGAAGGATGTGCGCAAGGGTGACAAACGCATCATCCTGATCGACGGCGAGCCGGTCGGCGCCATCAACCGGGTACCGGCCGAGCACGATTCCCGCTCCAACATGCATGTCGGCGGCCGCGCGGAGAAGACCGAGCTGACCGAACGCGAGCGCGAAATCTGCGCCCGCATCGGACCGTCGCTGAAAGAGCGCGGCTTCATCCTGGTCGGCATCGACGTCATCGGCGACTACATGACCGAAATCAACGTCACCTCGCCGACCGGCGTGCGCGAAGTGCAACGCTTCGGCGGCGCCGACATCGCCAGCCTGTTCTGGGACGCCGTCGAAGGCAAACGCGGGAAATAGCGCCTATATCCTACGATGGTCGGGCATACTGTTCGGCGCTCATGACTTCGATGCAGACGAAGCGTTCGTTGCCTTCCACCCAGGCGTCGTGGCCCGGCGGAATTGTATAGGATGTGCCCTGCTCGAAGGTTTTCTGGGTTCCGTCATTCATTTTGACGGTGATGGTTCCCGAGACGACGTAGCCGACATGCGAAACCTGACAACTGTCTGTCTTGACCACCGGCTTCACGCATTCGGACCATTTCCAGCCCGGCTCCATGTTGAGCCGGCCCAACGTATAGCCGGGAAGACGCACCACTTCGACGCGCGTCTTGTCCGGCGTGCGAACTTCATCCGGGCTGTTGTGAGACTTGGACGCTAATTTGGTGACTTCCACACCGGCCATGTCATCCTCCCTGTACTCGACGCGGAGCCTGACGTGCGATTGTCGGAACCGCGACCGGATTCATATCCCATTTGGAGTCGGCATACAATTATAAGCAGTTTCTAAAATGCCTGTTGACTGTGCCCGCTCCTCTCCGGCGGCGCCGGGCCGAACAGCCTGTTTTCATTTTGTCTTAACCATGTTCCGCTTTCTGCAACCGCATACAAGCGCTGTGCAACCGGGGCGGTTACAGGTTCCGGAGGTGTTCCGGGTTTGATCGGGGCTGTCGGTCAGCGATAGCAGGCGGTCGCCCCGCCTGCTCGACCAGCGTGGGCTGTCCGACCATCTCAAGCGCGATATCGGCATGCTCGACGGCCACGCGCCTTATGGCAGTATCCGCTGAGCGCAATCTGGCGGACAGGGACAGGAGGGAACGATGAATATACCGGCGAAAACCCTGGCGCAGAGCCGCCGGACGATCGAGTCGTATGAGGACTACGCGGTCCGTTATGACGAGATTGTCGGGCATATTCCCCACCCGAACGACCGGACCGCGCTCGAGCGCGCCGCAGCGATCGCCGGGCCGGGCGGCCAAGTCCTGGAGATCGGATCCGGACCGGGCCGCGATGCGGATTTCCTGGAGGGCCTTGGCGTCAAGGTCCGCCGAACCGACGCCACGCGGCGCTTTCTCGAACTGCAGGCGGCGCGCGGCAAGACCGGCGAACGCCTCGACGTGATCACCGACGAGCTTGGCGGTCCCTACGACGCGGTGGTGGCGCTCGCCGTGCTGATCCATGTGCCTCGCGACCAGATCGACCAGGTCCTGGCGAAGATTGCGCGTTCATTGCGGCCCGGCGGTGCCTTTGTCGTCTCGATGCGCGACGGCGACGGCGAAACGGGCGGCAGATACCTTACGGTCGACTGGCGCAAGGACGCCTTCGCCGCGCGCATCGAGGCCGCCGGCATGGAGCTTGTCAGCCACAGCTTCCGCGTCGGCAGGAAGCAGCGGGGATGGAACACCTTCCTGGCGGTGAACAGCGCGCGCTGACCGACCGTTTCCGGCGCGGGTTGCCGCGCGTTCGCCCTCATCCCGTGCCGCTCAATCCGGGGCGTTGCGAACACTGGAAGACCCGCGCACAAGGCAACAGGCTGACACGGACGACAGTGACCCCATCCGACGGTATGCACCCGTTTGCCTTTGTTCTTGTATTGTTCTTGCCTAAGCCTGAAATCTGTGGTTGTCTTGAGCTGACGTCGCTCGCGGATTGTTCACAAGGGCTGGGGCGAGCCGGCATCGGGGGCAGAATATGGTGGCGCGGGTTCGTACGGTCGCTTTCCAGGGCATCGAGGCCGTGCCGGTCGACGTGCAGGTGATGATCGCGCCCGGCAAGGTCAACATGCACATCGTCGGCCTGCCGGACAAGGCGGTGGCCGAGAGCCGCGAGCGGGTCCAGGCGGCCCTTCATGCTTCCGGCCTGTCGATGCCGTCGAAAAAAGTAACGATCAATCTGGCGCCCGCGGATTTGCCCAAGGAAGGCAGCCACTACGATCTGCCGATCGCGCTCGGCCTGATGGCGGCCCTCGGCGCCATTCCGGGCGACATGCTGGCCGGCTATGTCGTGCTCGGCGAGCTGTCGCTCGACGGCACGATCACCGCGGTCGCCGGTGCGCTGCCGGCGGCGATCGGTGCCAATGCCGAGGGCAAGGGCCTGATCTGCCCCTTCGCCTGTGGGCCGGAAGCGGCCTGGGCGGGGCGGGAATTCGACATTCTGGCGCCGCGCAGCCTGATTGCCATAGCCAACCATTTTCGCGGTACGCAGGTGCTGTCGCGCCCCGAGGCCGGCATCCACGCCTCGGCGCGCGACCTGCCCGACCTCGCCGACATCAAGGGCCAGGAGACGGCGAAACGGGCGCTGGAAGTCGCGGCAGCCGGCGGCCACAACCTCCTGATGATCGGTCCGCCGGGCTCGGGAAAATCGATGCTGGCGCAGCGTCTGCCGTCGATCCTGCCGCCGCTGGCGCCGAAGGAATTGCTCGAAGTCTCGATGATCGCCTCGGTGGCCGGCGAGCTCGGGGAAGGCAAGCTGACCGACCGGCGGCCGTTCCGCGCCCCGCACCATTCGGCCTCGATGGCGGCGATGGTGGGCGGCGGCATACGCGCGCGGCCGGGCGAAGTGTCGCTCGCCCATCACGGCGTGCTATTCCTCGACGAGTTCCCCGAATTCACGCCGCAGACGCTCGATGCGCTGCGACAGCCACTTGAGACCGGCGACTGCATGATCGCGCGCGCCAACCACCGCGTCACCTATCCGGCACGCATCCAGCTGGTGGCGGCGATGAACCCGTGCCGCTGCGGGATGGCCGGGGAACCCGGCTATCGCTGCCTGCGCGGCGAGCGCTGCCGCACCGACTACCAGGCGCGCATCTCAGGCCCGCTGCTCGACCGCATCGATCTTCGCATTGAAGTGCCGGCGGTATCGGCCAGCGACCTGATCCGGCCCGACCGGGCGGAAAAGAGCGCCGATGTGGCGCTGCGCGTCGGCCGCGCCCGCACCCTCCAGCGCGAGCGCTTCGAACGGCTCGGCGTCAGCAGCGCCACCACCAACGCGCATTGTTCTCCCGCAGTCATCGAAGCGATCGCCATGCCGGATGCCGCCGGCCTGTCGCTGCTCAAGGACGCCAGCGAAAAACTCGCCTTTTCCGCACGGGCCTACCACCGGGTGTTGAAAGTGGCCCGCACGCTCGCCGATCTCGACGCCAGCGAGGCTGTCGGCCGCATCCATCTGGCCGAAGCGATTTCTTATCGGATGAGTGCGGAGCGCATGGCGCAGGCGGCGTAGGCCCGATGCTCGCGACGCGCTTCGTGGGGTGGGCGAGCGCGGTTTGGAGCCTAGATCTGGCTATCTCCGTACGAATGTAAAAGGTTAATTATCGAACTTCTGTTAGCTGCCTGCTTTAGCGCTCGAAGCGTTCGGATCATGGCGCGGCCTTGACGGCTGGTTGGCGCCCAGCCGTCACTAAGTTCTCGCAGGTTTTGCAACATGCCCTCTTCGAGAAGCAGCATCGACGGACTTCGGACCGACCAACTGGACGGCCTCAGATTTCTGGCGTTTGCCATGGTGTTCTTCTTCCATTTTCCCGCGCCCGCTGAATACGTTTCGGTCGTCATGGTTCAGAGACAGGGATGGGTCGGGGTCGAGATATTCTTTGCCCTATCCAGTTTCCTGCTCTTCCGGCTGTTTGAACAGGAGCAGGCCAGAGCAGGAAGAATTTCCATCTCGCAATTCTTCGTACGAAGGCTGCTGCGCATCTATCCGCTGATGGTGCTCTTTCCGCTCGCGATGCTGCTCGTCTACGACACTCTGAATCCCGCTGCCTATGGATGGCTTCTTGGTCTGGCCTCGTTTGTCGGCAACTATATCGACTGGTTCCCGGAGAACGGAGGAGCCATTAGATACACAAGCCAACTCTGGTCGCTGCCCTACGAATTCCAGATCTATCTCTTTCTGCCCTTTCTGTTCCTCATGTATCTCAGCATCGGCAAGCGCGCCCTTGCCGCCGGCCTCCTCTGCATTCTGCCATTGTGCCTACTTGGGCGCGTGGCGTTTGCCTTGAGCGGAATGTCATTTCAAACGATCTACATGACGCCGCTGCTGAGACCTGAATCGACAATCGTCGGCATTCTCATCGCAATGGGCCTGACCAGGAAATTCCCGCTGCCGCTGGTCGCGGCTGTATTTCTCTTGAGCGGGATCGGGCTGGTTTTCCTGCCCTATATCCACACGCCCCTCGGATCGGTTCTGGCCTACCTCCCGGCCGGGCTTTTTGCCGGCTCGCTGCTTCACATCGCGCTCTACGCGCAAAACGTCGCCCGCCTGCTGCGCTGGCCACCGCTGGCCTATCTTGGGACGATTTCCTTCGGCCTTTACGTTTTCCACGCCTGGTCATTTGATCAAGGCAAGGCCCTGCTCCAACTGACCCACATTCCGGAAAACTACGCCACCACCTGCCTGGCAGGTCTGGCACACTGTGTTCTGGCGGCAACGCTAAGCTACCGTGTCCTGGAGCAGCCGCTTCTCCGGCTGAAGCCACGTCGCAGCCATCCTGAACCCGTCCAAGACGATGCGGTGGCGGCAAACGCGTGATCTTGCACAGCTACGGCGCATCTGCGGCGGACCATGCCGAGATGGCGCGCCAGCTCAGCCCTGTCTTGCCTTCAGCTCCAGCCGCCGCTTATGCAGTACCGGCTCGGTGTAACCATTTGGCTGGCTCGTCCCCTTGAACACCAGGTCGCAGGCGGCCTGGAAGGCGATGGAATTGTCGAAATCCGGTGCCATCGGCCGGTAGAGCGGATCGCCGACATTCTGCAGATCGACGATCGCGGCCATGCGCTGCAGTGAATCCCTGACCTGGATTTCCGAGCAGACCTTGTGGCGCAGCCAGTTGGCGATGTGCTGCGAGGAGATGCGCAGCGTGGCGCGGTCTTCCATCAGGCCGACATCGTTGATGTCGGGAACCTTGGAGCAGCCGACGCCCTGGTCGATCCAGCGCACGACATAGCCCAGAATGCCTTGCGCGTTGTTGTCGAGCTCGCGCTGGATTTCGTCGGGCGTCCAGTTCGGCCGCACGGCCACCGGCACCGAGAGGATGTCGTCGAGTTTCGCCTTTGGCCGGCTCTTCAGCGCCGCCTGGACGGCGTGGACATCGACCTTGTGATAGTGCGTGGCGTGCAGCGTCGCCGCCGTCGGCGAGGGCACCCAGGCGGTGTTGGCGCCGGCCTTGGGATGGGCGATCTTCTCGACCAGCATGGCCGCCATCAAATCGGGCATCGCCCACATGCCCTTGCCGATCTGGGCATGGCCGGCGAGCCCGCATTCGAGACCGGTGTCGACATTCCAGGCCTCGTAGGCGGAAATCCACGCGGCCTGCTTCATGTCGCCCTTGCGGATCATCGGGCCGGCTTCCATCGAGGTGTGGATCTCGTCGCCGGTGCGGTCGAGGAAGCCGGTGTTGATGAAGACAACGCGCTCCTTCGCGGCGCGGATCGCCTCCTTGAGATTGATCGTGGTGCGCCGCTCCTCGTCCATGATGCCCATCTTGATGGTGTTTGGGGCCATGCCGAGCAGGGCTTCGACACGGTCGAAGATTTCGACAGCGAAGGCGACTTCCTCCGGCCCGTGCATCTTCGGCTTCACCACATACATCGAGCCGGCGCGGGAGTTCATCCGCCGCCCCTTCGGTCCGACGTCGTGCAGCGCGATCAGCGCCGTCATCGCCGCGTCCATGATGCCTTCCGGCACCTCGCTGCCGTCGCGGTCCAGCATCGCCGGATTGGTCATGAGGTGGCCGACATTGCGCACCAGCATCAATGAGCGGCCAGGCACGGTCAGCGTACCGCCGGCGGGCGCGGTGTAGACGCGGTCGGGGTTGAGCTTGCGGATAAAACTCTTGCCGCCCTTGCTGATCTCTTCGGCCAGGTCGCCCTTCATCAGGCCGAGCCAGTTGCGGTAGACGGCGACCTTGTCCTGCGCATCCACAGCCGCGACCGAATCCTCGCAATCCTGGATGGTGGTCAGCGCCGATTCCAGGATGACGTCGGCGATGCCGGCCGGATCGGTGCGGCCGATCTGGTTGGCGCGGTCGATCAGGATTTCGACATGCAGTCCGTTTTTCACCAGGAGCACGGCTTGCGGGTTGGCGGCGTCACCGCGATAGCCGACGAATTGTTTGGGATCGGCCAGCGTCGTCGAGCCGGCGCCGGCGCTGAGCTTCAGGGCGCCATTGGCAGTGGACAGGCCGTTCACCCCTGCCCATTTGCCAGAGGTGAGCGGCACCGACTGGTCGAGAAAATCCTTGGCCCAGGCGATGACCTTGGCGCCGCGCGCCGGGTTGAACCCCTTGCCCTTCTGCGCGCCATCGGTTTCGGGAATGGCGTCGGTGCCGTAGAGCGCGTCGTAGAGCGAGCCCCAGCGCGCATTGGCGGCGTTCAGCGCATAGCGCGCGTTCATCACCGGCACGACGAGCTGCGGTCCGGCGACGACGGCGATTTCCGGATCGACATTTTCAGTCGACACGCTGAAGGCCGGCCCTTCCGGAACGAGATAGCCGATCTCCTTCAGGAACGCCTTGTAGGCGTCCATGTCGATGGGCGCGCCATTGTCGCGGTACCAGCCGTCGAGCTTTTCCTGCATGGCGTCGCGTTTTGCGAGCAGCGCCCGGTTCTTGGGTGCGAGATCATGGACGATGGCCGAGAAGCCGTTCCAGAAGTGCGCCGCTTCGATGCCGGTGCCGGGTAGCGCTTCGTCGACGACGAAGTCATGCAGCTCGCGGGCAATGCGCAATCCGGCGATCTCGATGCGATCGGTCATCAGGCTACTCCAGATGAAAGCTTTGCGGGGCGTTTGGCATGTTTGGGGTTGCGGGGTCAATTCAGCTCAGGGAAGAATGCGCCCTCAAACCGCGATCCTTGGCCTGCCCGAGGCCACCGCCACGACATGCGCTTCGATGAACATACGTTGGGCCTCCACTGTCGAGACCCGGAACTCGGTCGCGACGTCGATCTCGGCGCTGTCGGTGCCGGCATCAAGGGCCCGCTGGGCGACAATGGCGCGCACGTCGGCCTCGGCGGCTGCTATCGCCGCCGCCTCGTCGAGGAAATCGCGCACCGTTTCACCTGAAGCCAGGCGAAACAAACCCTCCTTGGGCTGGCTGACGCGCGCCTCGGCCGAGACCCTGACCTGGCCGACGACGGCACCGAGCGCGTTGGCGACATCGGTATCCCGGGGCACCACGCACTCGTTGCCGACCAAGGGCGCCAGGCCGGCGTAATGCAGGGGAGCCGAAGCGCCGAGCCCGATGACCGGCCGGTCGAGCGCGACGCTGAGGCGGGCGATGCCGGGGTGGGCGTCGACGGCGCGCTGGACAAGCGCGTGCGCCACGGTCGCCGCGCCGTCGAGCCCGTCCTCGGCAAAGGCGGTTTCCAGGATGTATTCGGCCGACCAGCGCGTCAGCGTCACCAGCACCCGCTCCGAGATTGCTTCCGGGGAGGGCGCGATCGCCTGGCCACGGCCATCGCGCCTGCGGGCGAACAGTTCGGCGCCAAGGCGGGCAGCGGCGGCATCCCAGTTCGCCTGCTTGCCAAGCACATGCGCGGCGTCCGACGGCGTGAAGCCTGAGATATGCACCAGCCCGCGCGAAACCAGCCGGTTCAGCGTGGCATTCTGGGCATTCGAGGTCAGCAGCCTGTCGAGGGCAAGCGGCGTCGCGCCGATCGCCTCGTAGAGCTTCGCCTCGGGTGCGGTCAGCCCCGCGGCGAGCCGGTCCGGCACGCCGGTGCGGACCGCAAAGCGGCCGTCCATGCGGCCGGTGTTGGGGGCGCGCAACTGGCGTTCGAGTTCCGCCGTCACCGCCTCGCCATGCGCCATGCCGGCCAGCGCCAGCGGCACCAGGCGGCGCGGCCCAAGCAGGATCTTCGGATTGAGCGCGCCATCCTCCAGCGTCACCTCGGAATCGCCGCCGAGGCCGAAAGTGCGCATGGCCACCGCCTCGACCATGGTGCGGAAGCCGCCGACGGTGGCGCCTTCCGGATCGAGCCGCGGCCGGCCGCCATCGAGCACAGCGACATCCGTGGTGGTGCCGCCGATGTCAGAGACCACCGCGTTATCGAGCCCGGTCATGTGGCGGGCGCCGACCAGGCTGGCGGCGGGACCGGAGAGGATCGTCTCGATCGGCCGCTGGCGGGCAAACGCCGCCGAAACCAGCGCCCCATCGCCGCGCACCGCCATCAGGGGAGCGGCAATGTTGCGCGCCTGAAGGAACCCCTCGGTCGCCGCCACCAGCCGGTCGATCATCGAGATCAGCCTGGCATTGAGCAGCGTGGTGAGCGCACGGCGTGGCCCGCCGAGCTTGGCCGACAGTTCGTGGCTTGATGTGACCGGCAGGCCGGTCCTGTCGCGGATCAGCTCGCGGGCGGCGATCTCATGCGCGGGATTGCGGGTGGCGAAATAGGCGCAGACGGCAAAGCCGGACACCGACGCGCCGAGTTCCGGCAGCATCGCTTCCAGCCCGGACAGGTCGAGCTTTGCCGCGTTGCCGTGCACATCATGGCCGCCGGAACAAAACACCACCGGGTCGGTGCCGAGTGCCGTCTTCAGCCCATCGCGGGCAAGATCGACCTCGGAAAAGCCGATCATGACCAGCGCCACCCGGCCGCCCTGTCCCTCGACCAGCGCGTTGGTGGCGAGCGTCGTCGACATCGAGACCAGTTTGATGTCAGCCGGATCGGTGGCCGCCTTTTCCAGCACCGCGTCGACGGCACCCGAAATGCCGACGGCCAGATCATGCCGCGTGGTCAGCGCCTTGGCTTTGGCCAGCACCTTGCCCTTGTTCGGCCCCTCTTGCGGACCTTCAGTCTCGGACCACAGCACGGCATCGGTGTAGGTGCCGCCGGTGTCGATGCCGAGGAAGAGAGGGGCGGGCTTGGATTTGGCGGTCATTTTGGGGCGAAAGTCCGGGGAAATGGTTTGGTTGCCTGCCCTTAGCCGATACGGGCTTGCGGATAAAGCCGGGAGAGATGGGCCAAGGGACGCGGCACTGGCGCGGTGGAGAATTTATTGAAAGGTCGGCGTGAGGCGCCCCCCTCTGTCCTGCCGGACATCTCCCCCTCAAGGGGAGATTGGCAGTCTCAGCACCGGCACTGGCCCAGCAACGTTGGCGATAGGCGAAACCCGGCGTGGCAGCTGATCTCCCCACCTGAGGGGGAGATGCCCGGCAGGGCAGAGGGGGGCGCCTCGCGCCAACGCAGCTATCCCACAAACCCAACCTTCTTATGACTGCCATCGCAGAACGGTTTGTTCGCCGAGTGGCCGCAGCGGCACAGGAAGACCTTGGTGGCGCGGTCGACCGTGTGGCCGGTGCCGGTGACGATCTCGACATTGCCTTCGAGCTTGAGCGGGCCGTTGGTGGTAGGCGTCGCCTTCAGTGGGCCGTCACGGGCCTCCAGTGCGGGCGTGTCCTTCAGCGCCGGTTCGCCGGTGGCGGCAAAGCCCGCCTTGATATGGCTGTTGTCGCAGAACGGCTTGTTCTGCGAGGCGCCGCAGCGGCAGAGCGTGGCGCGGAAGAATGTCTCGTCGCCAAGCACGATCTCGGCATGCACCGCCAGCGGACCGTTTTCGCGCAACCGCACGGTGTTGACCACAGGCGGCTTTTCCTGCGGTCCGCCATCCTTGCGCATATAGGTGATGGCGCCCGAGGGGCAATTCTCGGCCAGCGCGACGATCTTTTCGACGCTGGCCGCCTCGGGATGGATCCATTGGCCCGGCGCGTTGGGCACGAAGACATTTGGGTCGCCGAGCACGCAATTGCGCGAGTGGATGCAGCGTTTGCCGGAAAATCCGACGTCGATCTTGTCGCTTTCGACCATACCGGCCATTGGCGTGCTCCCTGTGTGCCTGGAGCACACCGCGCCTGAATGCACGCGGCGTGCCTTGGGTGTTTGGGCTATGGTCCCCCAGCGGGAAACCCGTCAAGCTGGCAAACCGGTCAGGGGACCAGATCGATCTCCTCGGTCTCGCCGCCGCTACAGGTATAGCAGCAATCCTCGCATTTTTCCTTGTTGCCGGGGCCGACGCCCCAATAGGTGCCTTCGTCGCCGTCGACCCAGGCGCCGTAGCAGATCGATTCGCCTTCATTGCAGGATATCGGCAGCTGCTTGGTCTCGCCGTCATCGAGATAGAAATCCTTGCCATCGCCGGGCCAGACATAGTCGCGGTCCTGGCTGTAGAGCTCGAGGCGCATGGCGTTGGGATGGCTGTTCTTGACGGCGAAGGTGACGTCGCCGGCATGGGCGGTCGATACAAACAGGACGGCAAGCGAAAACGCGGCGGCGAGCCGGCGCGCTGATGTGAAAGACATGAAAACCCCCGATGTAGAATCGGCCCCCACGGCCGATGGGGGATCATGGCACGACGCGGGCGGGCACTAAAGGGATGATGCCGGCAATCCCGTCCAAATCATCGCGGCATTTCGCCTTATCGCTGCCAGAAGGGCAGTTTGGCGATTTCTTCCTCGACCTGTGGCGTCGTCAAACCGATGTCGTCGATCAGATGCGGACTGACCTCCGACATTCGCTTGAGGTCCCAGCGAAAGCGTGTCCGCTCGCGCCAGGCCGCTATGGTGTTTCGCAAGACCGCCAGGTGCCGACGCGGCGCTTGCGTGGGACTTGCGGGCTGCCGCACTGCCGGCGGAACCGAAACAAGGATATGATTCATGACAACCTCCGTGGGGGCGGACTTCTAGGCCCTCGAACTGAAAGAGGTTGCATTCTGCGGGACGCGAACGCCGCCGTAATTAAGGCCCGCCAAATAGTTCTCAAAAGTTCCAAACGGGCGTCTAACTCTTTGTTTTCGCGCAATTCCTGCAGGGAAAGCGCTATGCGCTTCTCCGGGGCAAACCGCTTCGCACTTTTCCTGGAATTGCTCTATAGATGCGCCATGCAGGGAGAGCGCTTTGCCTTTGGCCCGTTCGTGCTCGATGCCGGTGCGGGAACGCTGCTCCGGCACGACGTCCCCGTGGCCATCGGTTATCGCGGGCTGAAGCTGCTCGCGGCGCTGGTCGCAAGGGCCGGCGAAATCCTTGAGAAGGCCGAACTCATGGATGCTGCGTGGCCCGGCATGGCCGTCGAGGAAGGCAACCTCACCGTCCAGATCGCGCAATTGCGCAAGCTGCTCGGTCCGCCCGGCATTGC
Organism: Mesorhizobium sp. WSM3626; assembly: GCF_000513935.1. Classification (GTDB taxonomy): domain Bacteria; phylum Pseudomonadota; class Alphaproteobacteria; order Rhizobiales; family Rhizobiaceae; genus Mesorhizobium; species Mesorhizobium salmacidum. The sequence goes on from NZ_AZUY01000005.1 coordinate 162,688, forward strand.
GGGTGAAGGAGGCGGTGAATGGATCGCCACCGTTCCGCGCGTCGGCTACCGCTTCACGGGAGCCGTCGAACAGCTCGCCGGCGCCAAGCGAAAACCGTTGCCGCTGCCTGACAAACCATCGATCGCGGTGCTGCCCTTCGTCAATTTCAGCAACGATGCCGGGCAGGACGCTTTCTGCGACGGCTTGACCGAAGACCTGATCACCGACCTGTCGAGGATCTCCGGCCTGTTCGTCATCGCGCGCAATTCGACCTTTGCCTACAAGGGAAGGGCGATGGATGTGCGCGAGATCGCCAGGGAACTTGGCGTCCGCTACCTGCTGGAGGGCAGCGCGCGGCGTGACGCGGGGCGCGTGCGCATCAACGCACAGCTGGTCGACGCGGCGAGCGGCGACCATCTCTGGGCGGAACGCTTCGACCGCGGCCTGGACGATATCTTCGCCGTCCAGGACGAGGTGACCGCCAAGATCGTGGAGGCGTTGCTCGGCCGGCTGCGCGCGCCGCCGCCACGCAACCGGCCCACCAATCTCGATGCCTACGATCTGTGCGTGCGGGCGCGCAAGCTGATCGACGATTCGCCGCAGACGGCACGGGAAGCGCATCTGATGCTGACGCGCGCGGTTGCGCTCGACCCCGACTACGCCGAGGCCTATCGCTGGCTCGCCATGAACCACTGGATGGGATGGGTGCACTGGGGCGAGCCGATCGACCCCAACCGCCGCATTGCCCTGGACCTGGCGCGCAAGGCGGTCGCGATCGATCCGAACGATGCCGGCTGCCACTGGGTGCTCGGCAATTTGCTTGCCTATGAGCATGATTTCGCCGAGTCGGATGCCGAATTCGCCAGGGCGTTCGAACTCGACCCCAACGAGGCCGATGCCTGGGCGACATTGTCCGATATAACGACGCTCGCCGGGCGGGTGGAGGAGGGCCTGCAGCAGATCCGCAAGGCGTTCCGGCTGAACCCGTTTCCGGCAAGCTGGTACTATCTGACGCTCGGCCAGGCGCAATATGCGGCGCGCGACTACGCTGCCGCCGTCGAGACGCTGCGCCGGGACGAGACCTACCGCACCAGCTCACGCCGCTTTCTTGCGGCAAGCCTTGCGCAACTTGGCCGGCTCGACGAGGCGCGCGCGGAGGTCGAGCTGTTCCTCGTCGGCAATCCGCATTTCACGACCCGCCACTGGGTGATGACCGAGCCGTTCCGCGACGACGCGACGCGTGAGCATTTCATCGAGGGCTTCCACAAGGCCGGCCTTCCAGACTGACGCGCCGGAATGACCGCCTGCACTGGATCCCCGATCACGGCACCAGGTCGATCGTCTCGGTCGTGTGCTCCACGCAGATGAAACAGCAGGTATCGCAGGGCTGGTCGTTGTCTGGCCCGACGCCGGCGGAAATCTTGTCGTTGCCGTCGACCCAGGCACCATAGCAGATGCGTTCGCCCTGGTTACAGGAGATCGGCACCGATTTCTGCGAATCCGGATCGACAAGGAACACCTTGTCGTTGCCCGGCCAGACGGTCTCACGGTCGCGGCTGAACAGCTCGACCGCGACCGCCTCCTTGCGCAGGTTCTTGACGAAAAAGGCCATGTCGGCGGCATCGGCCGAATTGGCCAGGACCAGAGCCGCCAGCGCAACCATGCGAAACAGCGTCACCGCCGACCTCCCCCGAATCATCGCGGGCAGGTTCGCACGGCCGCCCGGAACTAGGAAGACACGCGGCCCTCCGCAGTGATCTCACGCCCCAGCCTCACCGCTTCACGCACCAGCAGATCGAGATCGTCGCGGCGGGTGCGATGATTGGTGATCGCCACACGCAGCCAGTGCTCGCCATGCACGGTGGTGTCGGAGAGTGCCGCGATGCCTTGTTCCTGCAGCCGCAGCATGATCTCGGTGTTGAGCGCCTTCAGCGCTTCGCCCGCCAAACCGGGTTGGTAGCGGAAGCAGACGATGTTGATGGTCGGCGCTGCCGCCAGCTCCAGCGAAGGCTCGGCCTCGATCAGCCCGGCCAGATAGGAGACCTGCGCGATGTTCTGGTCGATCAGGCGGCCGAATTTTTCGACGCCATGCTCCTTCAGCGCCATCCACACTTTCAGGGCGCGAAAGCCGCGCGAGGTCTGCAGGCCATAGTCGTGCAGCCATTCGCCGGATGCGAGGCCGCGCGGCGTCGATTCCAGGTATTCCGGCGTCACCGCGAAGGTCCGGCGGTGCGCTGTGGCATCCCTGACCAGGGCACAGCCGACCTCGAACGGCGCGTGCAGCCATTTGTGCGGATCGAGTGCGATCGAATCGGCCCATTCGATACCGGCAACGCGGTGGGCGTTTTGCGGCGCGATCGCGATCAGCGCGCCAATACAGCCATCGACATGGAACCAGAGGCCTTCCTCGTGCGCGAGTTTGGCAAGCGCCCTGAGGTCGTCGATCGCGCCGGTGTTGACCGTGCCGGCATTGCCGATGACGCAGGCCGGCTTGAAGCCGGCTGCCCGGTCCTCGGCGATCGCCGCGCGCAAGGCGTCGATGTCGATGCGCAGCCCGGCATCCGTCGGGATGCGGCGCAGCGCCCGGTTGCCGAGCCCGAGCGCTTCCATCGCCTTGCGATGGCAGGAATGGATCTGGTCCGAGCCGTAGAAGCGCAGCGGTTTTTCGATGGCGGCGACGCCGTGTTCGCGCACATCGATGCCGGCCTTGACATTGCGCGCTACGGTCAGCCCGATGATATTGGCCATCGAGCCGCCGCTGACCAACGTGCCGGAGGCCGACGCCGGAAAGCCCAGCATCTCCTTGCACCAGTCCACCACCTGGTTGTCCATCAGCCCGGCGGCGTGGTTGCCGCCGCCGAGATTGGAGCCCTGGATCGCCGCCAGGAAATCGCCGAGCGCGCCGGTGAAGTTGCTCGACCCCATGTACCAGGACCAGAAGCGCGGATGGATGTTGCCCATGGGGTAGGACATCACGGTGCGCGAGACCTCGCCGTAGACGGCGGCAAGCGGTGCAGGCGAGCGCGGCAACGGGGCGGTGAAGAAGTCCCGCACATCGGCCGGCATCTCCCGCCACACCGGGCGGTCGCGCACGTCGCGCAGATAATCGACGGCATCGTCGACGACCCGGTGCGACAAGGCCTGCACATCGGCCCAGTCGGGGTCAAGGGTTTCCTCGGCCACCATGCCGACGGTTTCTCGCGCGATGTCCATGACTGCCTCCGTCAAGCCGCCGGAAACTGGCAGCCGGGCGTCGAGCGCGACAGCGCCAGCTCGTCGGCATCCATTTCGGCCTCGATGCCGTCGAACAGCGGTGTCGACATGTAGCGCTCGCCGGTGTCGGGCAACATGCACAGGATCACCGATCCCGCCGGCGCCTTCTCCGCGACCTGCCGCGCCACGGCGAAGGTGGCGCCGCCGGAAATGCCGGTGAAGATGCCTTCCTTCTGGGCTAGCGCCCGCGCCCATTTGATGCCCTCTGGCCCTGCGATCGGCATCACTTCGTCATAAAGGCTGGTTTCGATCGCCTCCTGCAGGACATTGGGGATGAAGTCCGGCGTCCAGCCCTGGATCGGGTGCGGCTCGAAGGCCGGGTGGCTGGCGGCGGGGGCGCCATCGGCACCGCGCAGCTGCGCCTTGCCGCTGCCGATCAGTTGCGCGTTGGCCGGCTCGGAGAGCACGATGCGGGTATCGGGCCGTTCGCGGCGTAAGACTCGCGCCACGCCGACGACGGTGCCGCCGGTGCCATAGCCGGTGACGAAGCAGTCGAGCCGCGAGCCGGCGAAATCGTTGATGATTTCGCGCGCGGTCGTCGCCTCGTGGATGGCGGCATTGGCGGCCGTCTCGAACTGGCGGGCGAGGAACCAGCCATTGGCCTCGGCCAGCTCGACCGCCTTCTTGTACATGCCAAAACCCTTTTCGGCGCGCGGCGTCAGCACCACCTTGGCGCCGAGCATGCGCATCAGCTTGCGGCGCTCGACCGAAAAGCTGTCGGCCATGGTGACGACCAGCGGATAGGCTTTTTGCGCACAGACCATGGCGAGGCCGATGCCGGTGTTGCCGCTGGTCGCCTCGACCACGGTCTGGCCCGGCTTCAGCGCGCCGCTGCGTTCGCCCTCCTCGATGATGTTGAGCGCCAGCCGGTCCTTCACCGAGGCGCCCGGGTTGAAGAACTCGGCCTTGACGTAGATGGTCGCATGGGCCGGCGCGAGATTGTTGATGCGCACCGCCGGCGTGTCGCCGACAGTGTCGAGAATGCTGTCGAACAGGCGGCCGCGCCCGGCGGTGGTCCTGATTTTCTGTTTGTTCAACATTGTTGATCTCCTCGATCGTGTTCATTTTCACGGACCGGTTACGAACCGGCGGCCCGGGCGGCGAGCTTTCGAGACCTTGCCGCGCTAGGACTGACATTGCCGGCGATGCGGCAATGACCGCTGCCGGCGCGAAATTCGCCGCCGGATGCGCCAGATCGTGTTTGGTGATAAAGCAGGGGCCGACAGGCCAGCGTGGGAGCAGGCGTGGAAACGGACGTGGAATCCGCACCATCGAGCCAGGACGGCGGTATGCCGGGCCTGTCCGTGCGCCTGCTCGGCCAATTGGCGATCACGCGTAACGGTATTCCGATGGGACTGCCGGCCTCGCGCAAGCTGCGGGCGCTGCTTGCCTATCTCGTGCTGGCGCCGCACCCGGTGGGGCGCGGCCGCCTGTGCGAACTTCTGTGGGACGTGCCCAACGATCCGCGAGGCGAGCTGCGCTGGTGCCTGAGCAAGTTGCGCGGCGCTCTCGACACGCCCGACCGGCGCCATGTCCGCACGCAGGACGATATGGTCGCGCTCGATCTCGGCGGTTGCCTTGTCGATGCGTTGGAGATCAGCCATGCCGCCGCGCACGGGATCGACGCGCTCGATGCGGAGCGGTTGCGAGCGCTGGCAGAACTCTTCGCCGGCGATTTTCTCGACGGGCTGGAACTCGAACGCAATCCGCACTTCAACAGCTGGCTGATCGGCCAGCGCCGCCGCTTCCGGTCCGTCCACGCGGCGGTGCTGGAACGGCTCGTCGCGAGCCTGCCCGCTGATTGCGACGAGGGGATCACGCATCTCGACAAATGGGTGGAACTCGCGCCTTTCGACGAGCGCGCGCATACGACGCTGCTGGCGAGCCTCGCCCGGCGCGGCGAGATCGCCGCGGCCGAGGAGCATCTGGCGGGGGCGGCACAGCTGTTCCAGTCGGAAGACCTGGATTTCGCGCCGCTGCGGACAGCCTGGCGCATGATCCGCGACCAGCAGTCGGCTGCCTCGCCGCGGCCACAGCCAGCCTGCCAGTCCACAGCATCGCAATTGATGACACCTAGTCCGCCCGACTCCGGTCTACTCGACTCCGGTCCACTCGAGCCGAGCCATGCGTCGCTGGCGGTGATGCCGTTCGTCGAGGAATCCGGCCTGCGCGGCGGGCTGGCCGACGGCCTCACCCACGACATCATCACCCGTCTCGCCAAGCTGCGGGATTTCTTCGTCATCGCGCGCGGATCGGTGTTCGCACTGGCCGACAAGGGCATCGCACCCGAAGAGGCCGGTCGCCGGCTGAAGGTCGACTATTTCGCCACCGGCACGGTGCGCAGCATGGCCGGCCGCCTGATCGTCAGCGTCGAACTCGTCGAGGTGCGTACCGCCAGGATCGTCTGGGCCGAGACCTTCGAGCACCGTCCGGACGACATTTTTGCCGTGCTCGACGACATCGGCGACAGCATCGTGTCGTCGATCTCGGTGGAGGTCGAGACCGTCGAGCGTAACCGAGCCCTGCTGAAGGCGCCCAACTCGCTCAACGCCTGGGAGGCCTACCACCGCGGCCTCTGGCACATGTATCGCTTCACGCAGGCCGAGAACGAAACGGCGCGGCATTTCTTTGCCAGGGCCTTGCAGCTCGATCCGACCTTCGCCCGCGCCTATGCCGGCCTGTCCTTCACCCATTGGCAGAACGCCTTCCAGCGCTGGGGCGACCGCGACCGGGAAAGCGCGCTGGCTTTCGAGAGCGCCGGCCAGAGCCTGCTGGTCGACGACCACAATCCGGCCGCGCACTGGGCAATGGGGCGGGCGCTGTGGCTGCGCGGCGAACAGGAGGGCTCACTCGGCGAACTGGAACAGGCGGTGAAACTCAGCCCCAATTTCGCACTCGGCCACTACGCGCTGTCCTTCGTCCATTCGCAGTCGGGCGACCCGAAGGCGGCAATAAGCTCCTCAGACCATTCGCGCCATCTCAGCCCGTTCGACCCGCTGCTGTTCGGCATGCTGGGTGCGCGGGCGATGTCGCATGTCCGGCTCGGCCAGTTCGAGGAGGCAGCCGTATGGGCGCTGAAGGCAGCGGCGCGGCCGAACGCGCACGCCATCATCCTGGCGATCGCGGCACATTGCCTGGCGCTGGCGGGGCGGCTCGACGAGGCGCGCGGCTTTGCCGCCGCGATCCGCAAGACGTTGCCGGATTACCGCGCCGACGATTTCATCGGCACGTTCCGCTTCGAGCCCGACGCCGAAGCGTTGTTCCGGCAAGGCGCCAGGCGGATCGGGCTCGGCTGATTTCAGGCTTGAATCGCCTGCATTAACGAAGTCGGCAGGAGTTGCTTAACCGTTCACGGCTATGTGACCTCCGGGGGGCCATGGCAAAGTGAGTATGATGAGCAACAGCCCCGACAAGCGCAGCGAATGGCGCGCCATTCTTCATATTCAGGCCCGCGTCGCCGTGCTGTTCGTTCCGGTCGTGGCCAGCCTGCTGCTCATCGCCGCCCTTGCCGGCAACGATCGCAAGTCCGTTCCCGATGTCGACCGGACTATTACCGGGTCGGTGCGATAGATCAGGCCGAACCCGCTTTTCCCAGCTCGCCGAAGCACTCAGTAAAATCGCGGGATCGGTCCGTTCTGCGGGGTGGTACGGTCGCCGAGGTCGAGAAAGATCTCGTCGACATAACACCAGCCCCAGCCTTCCGGCGGGTCATAGCCCTCTATGACGGGATGGCTGGTGGCATGAAAATGCTCGGTGGCGTGGCGGTTGGGGGAATCGTCGCAGCAACCGACATGGCGGCAGGTGCGGCAGAGCCGCAGATGCACCCACCACGAGCCGCTCTTCAGGCATTCCTCGCAGCCGAGCGCGCTCGGCGTCACGTCCTTGATCCCAGCCGCGTGTCTGCACTCGTCCGCCATCACACTCCCCCGACCAGTTGAGGCGCGTCGGCATGGCTGCCTTCCCGCGCAAGAAATGCATGCAATGCGGCCACCACCTGAGCGCCTTCGCCGACAGCCGCCGCGACGCGTTTGACGGAGCCGGAGCGCACGTCGCCGATGGCGAACACGCCGCTGCGGCTCGTCTCCATCAGGCCATGCGCCGATGCTATGTCCGATCCGGTGCGGATGAAACCCCTGGCATCCAGCGCCACGTCGGATTGGGCGAGCCAGTCGGTATTCGGGTCGGCGCCGATGAACAGGAAGAGATGGCGGATCGGCCGCGTCGTCGAGGCGCCGCTCGAGCGGTCGCGCCAGCGGACCGTGGCAAGATTGCCTTCCTCGCCGTCCAGCGCCTCGACCTCGGTGCCGGTCAGCACCTCGATGTTCGGCTGCGCCCTGATGCGCTCGACGAGGTAACGCGACATCGAGGCTTCGAGACTGCCGCCACGCGCCAGCAGCGCCACTTTCCCGACATGGCTGGCCAGGAAGACGGCCGCCTGGCCAGCCGAATTGCCGGCGCCGACCAGTGCCACTTCCTGGCCGCCGCAAAGCCGTGCCTCGATGGGCGAGGCCCAATAATGCACGCATGTGCCCTCGAACTCGGCGAGATTGGCGACATCGAGGCGGCGATAGCGCGCGCCGCTGGCGATCACCACCGAGCGCGTGCGCACCGTCTCGTCGTCGCCGACGGCAAGCTGGTAGCGCGCGCCGTCGGTGGCGGCACCGAGCAGCTTCACCTCGTCGGGAATGACCATCTCGACGCCGAATTTCTGCGCCTGGTTGTAGGCGCGCGCCATCAGCGCCATGCCGGTAATGCCCGTGGGGAAGCCGAGATAGTTCTCGATGCGCGCCGAGGCGCCCGCCTGCCCGCCGAAGGCTCGGCAATCGAGCACGATGGTCGACAGGCCTTCGGAGGCCGCGTAGACCGCCGCCGCCAGCCCGGCCGGTCCAGCGCCGACAATGGCGACGTCATAGACCTTGCTGGCGTCGACCGGCCGTAGCAGGCCGATGCAGCGGGCGAGGTCTTTCTCCGCGGGATTGAGCAGCAGCCTGCCGTTCGAGCACAGCACGACCGGCAAATGGTGGGGATCGACATGGAAGTGCTCGAACAGGGTCTTCGCGCAAGGATCGGTTTTGGAATCGAGCACGCGGTGGGGCTGGCCGCTGCGGGCGAGAAAACCCTGCAGGCGAAGGACGTCGCCATTGTCGGCCGGTCCGACGATGATCGGACCGATCGTGCCGCTCTCGAGCAGCCCGACGCGGCGCAGGATCAGCGCCCGCATGATGCGCTCGCCGAGATTGGCCTCCTGCACCATCAGGTCGCGCAACCTCTGCGAGGAGATGACGAACGCCTGCACCGGCTCGGCCGCCTGCGCATTGACCAGCGCGGGACGGGCCGAAAGCTGCGCCAGCTCGCCGACGAAGCTGCCCGGACCATGGGTGACGATCGTCTCGCGCCGGCCGAGCTTGCCGTCCTGCGTGATGTCCACCTTGCCCGACAGGACGACGATCAACCCCGGAGACACATCGCCGGCCTCGAAAATGTGCTCGCCGGCGGCATAGGCGCTAGCCTCACCGAACCGGCGCATGCGATCGATGTCCGCCTCGGCCAGCGCTGGAAAGGCCTGGTCGCGGCGGGCGCCGAAGATCGCGGCGGCGGATTGAGACATGGGAGCGAGCGTAGCGAAGCAGGAGCGCGGTTTGAAGCGGTTTGTGTGGGGACTGGCCAGGAGGGGAGGTCACTGGCTTGAGCTTCTGAACCGATCGAACGGCTCGAAACGGCATTCTGGTGCCCAGAAGAGGATTGAGCTCTGCGCCTCTTCCATTTCATGATGTTGTAACACAGTGGCGTCACACACTGACAAATCCCGTTCCGTGTCCCGGAAAGTCCTCAGGGGGCTCGCCTAGGTCTTGGACTGAATGGCACAGCCGGCCGAATTCGGGATACGCAGTTTCGACGCGTCTTCGATCCTGTTGTTGGAATAGTGGGTGATTGATGGCTGTGATGATGGTTGTTGAAATTCTACCATTCGCGAATTTGCCCGTGGAGAAAGTGCCGTTAGTGAAAAACACGATGGATTGCGGCCAGAGGCGTTTTGGGTCCTGCCGGGACTCTAGCTCACTCAACGTAGTGCCGACCTCCCTGTGCCAGGGCACTCGATAAAATTCTGCGGTATCGTGTGGCAGGTTCACGTCAATGAATGTGATGCGCTCATGATCCGCTTGCTTGCCCAGCGCCTTCTGCACAAGTCGCAAAATTCCAGCCTGCTCTACGCCGCTGTCCGTCCGGTGCCGGCTTTTGGCCTCGACGGAATATGACTTCTGAGTGCTCTTGCTGGTGGCTGTAAATTCACAGTGCCTTCGCGTGGGGTCATCCTCTCGCTCGAATTCAATTGCAAAGCCCCCGCGCAAAAACGAGGCAGCCACAAAGACCTCGTATCGGGCACCCTGATAGAGCGACGGTTTCTTCAGACGCTCGATAAGCGCGGCTTGGACGCCAACATTGTCGGCTACGGTGAACAAGTCCCAGCTCAAATGAATAAACGCGTCCAATTCGCAGCTTACGCCTAAGAGCCGCGCCGTGCCCTCCCCCTCAGCGGTGACCAGGCGGGCAGCCATAAGTTGCTTGGCAAGGGAATGCTTCGGATTCTGCTTGTCGGTTTCAGCGTTGACGACGTGGCGGCCGATAACGCCTAATCCATAGGACAGGAGAAATTCGCGAAAGTTCCATGACAGCGGGACGCTGTAGATCACAGGGCCTGCTACCACCAATCGGTCGCCATCTAAGTCAAGTTGCAGCGGGGAACGTGACCCACCAAAGCGACTCAGCTGCTGCTGAAAATGACGGATACGCTCCTCAATGTCGGAATGGTCTGTCACAAACTCGTGCCTGTCACTGATGCGCCAACTATCTGCCGTCCAACAATTCAGCTATCTCGGTGGCGATTTCATCCGGAGTGTTGTCAAGGGTGCTACGTGCCACCTTGTCTACGAGGGACGGGCTAAAGCGCATTACGTCCGCTTTCGATACCTTGTGCCATATCGGCAGCAACTGTTGTTCACCGTTCACCGATCGGCTCACGATCCCGTCCAATTCGTAGTTCGTCCAACCCTTCTTGAAAAAAGCTTCCGACAGAATGACCAAGCCCACACGGCTGTTTGCAAGCCCATGGTCAATCTTGCGACGAAGGCTGTCCCCTATTCGAAGCTCAAATTCGTCATACCAAACTTTGAGTCCCCGCGAGCGAATCGCAGTCGCCAGTTCTCGAACTATTTCTTCTTTGTCTTCCGACGCGTGGGAAATGAATACGTCATATGCCCCAGCGAGGGCTAGGGCCTCAGGAGCAACGTCGCGGACAAGGCTGGGCACCGTCGAAAGCGGGGCCTCTCGAATTTCGGGAAGAGGCCCGGGGATTTTCCTAACCGACGACCTTGTACCATTTCGCAAGCCGTCCACATCGACGGTGACATACCAGTGACTTGAGTGTGGGACTTGAAGCCTAACGGGGGAGCGTGTCGCAAGCCCCCCTTGAAAACGATAAGAGCGGCCCTGCTTAAATGCAGAAAAGTTGGAATTATCCATTAGTCGGACGTTTGCGCCGTTGGTCAAAGTGACTTCGATTATTTCGCCACGCGAGCAGTGGCCCAAGTCGTATTGTGTGAATTGCATTGTCTTACCCCATCACAGGCTTCCGATTTATGAAGTGAGTCGGGGCAAAACTGGAGTCCCATCGTAGCTGGTCCCCTGAAACTTAGGGATCTTCCCGTTGCGCGAGGTCTTAGGACTAAACAGGCGGCCAGAGACAACTTGGGATCGGTCGCTACGCCGCGTCTCGTTGCCCTTGGCAACGCGAAGCTTTACTAAGAGTGGGCCTCCGAACGACTCGCAAAGTCCGTCAAATGCAGCACTTACAAGCCCTATTTGAGCGCTTCTTGGCTGAAGCTGATGCGTTCGCCGAGGCGCACGTTTCCCCCTCCTTTCACTATATCGCTTACCGGGAGGATCAGACCTGGAATCTGTTTCGGGGCCGTCTGTTTCTATCCAGTGATCCCGATGTCCCCCTTAAGCCAACGTTTAGTACGCCCCGGATTCGTGTGGGCGAATTCCGCTTGGCGAACGGCAAGGAAGCTGTGCGCGATGTGTTCGAAGAGTTTTGCGCGGGACAGATCAACACTCCTGACGGGCCGCTTGCCTTGTCGTTTGACGAAACACAACGATCAAGGTTCATTCCATTCCACGAGGAGGGCATAGCCGCGCAGAATCGGCTTAGCGTTCTCATCATCGAGCCGACCCAGATGGCTATGCCTTTCGCCGTCCCCGATGTTGATTGGGAATTGCGCTCGGCAGAGGTGCCCTTCGACAACGTTGGGGAACTATCAACGTATTTCAACATGGGCTTTCCGCAATCGCGGGGCGTTGTCTTCGAGATGATCGCCAACCCCGTCGCGTGGGTGGTTTACGCTTCTCCGATATCCGGCAAGACAGCCAGTCCGACAGTTCAGATGAGTCCTAGCCTCGATCCTGCAAGCGTCAGCTTGGGCATTCGTATAGAGAGTGGTGGCCGAGTGGTAGAACGCTATGTCATCCCCGGCGCAGAGTTGTCATGGTCACGTGACGGAAACTTCCTGCGCGGCGTGAAGGAGATACCCATCCCGGAGGGAGCGTTGGTGCAATGCATTGTCCGATATCGTGACCGAGCTGTGCACTTTGCTTGGATCAGAGATCAAAACCAGAGTCAGAACATACGGAGAGTGGTCTTCGAGACCTTCGACCCGCAGTCCAGCATACTGGCAGATTTTCTTTTCGCAGACCCCGGAAAATCCAAGTCAATGCGGTCTTCTGATTTTGAGCAGGCAGTCGCTTGGTTGCTCGGGTATCTTGGTTTCTCGGTCGCCCACCTAGGCAACTCTCCGAGGATGACTGACGGGCCCGACGTACTGGCTTTTACCCCTCAGGGGCGACTAGCAGTTATCGAGTGCACAACAGGTCTATTGCGGACGGAGAACAAGCTGGCCAACCTTGTGGCGCGAGTGAACCGCGTAAAGGAAGCCTTGCGGGTCTCAATTCACAGCGGGGTGAAGCCGTTACCCGTCATCGTAACGTCGAGAACTCGTGAAGAGATAGCTGCGGAGGTCGAGACTGCTGAGCAGCTTGGCGTCTTCGTAGTCACCCGGGAAGGATTACTTGAGGCGTTGAACGTCCGCTCTCCAATGCAACCCGATGCGGACAGGATGTTTGTAGAGGCCGAGAAATATCTAGCAGCTAAACGCGAGACAGCCGCAGCGACGGCTATCCCAAATCTTGCAACTCTCCAATGAAAATTGAGGCAAAAATGTACGGCCCCATCTCGCCTGAGCGTGGGGCGAGACTTCCCCCCCGTACCCCTATTGGCGCTGCACGGGAAAGCGCCACGGCCTATCGGTGCGACAAGACCAAAGGTGACTCTCGTAGGCCTTGGCATACGGTTTCCAAATAGCCGGTCACTTGGGCTTGGCGCATCTTGATTTCCCTTGGAGCGGAGGCCCGCAGCGACACGCGGACAGTATATCCTTGGAGGTGACCGTTTTCTTTACGATCTGCCGGCCAACCGGAATGTGGAGCGTGATGCCTACCGCACGTCCGCCGGAATGCGCTGATTGAATTGCTAGTTGATGGTGCCTGTTCGCTTCATGGATCTGACCAGACGGAAATGCATTGCTGCACACCTTTGTAACACACAAGGCGAGCGCATTGAATTCAAAAGGCTTATCTTCTTGATCCCGTTGGTAGTCGGGAAAAATGGTGCCCAGAAGAGGACTCGAACCTCCACTCCTTGCGGAACACGGACCTGAACCGTGCGCGTCTACCAATTCCGCCATCTGGGCTGGTGCGGGCTCAATAAGCGGGCAAGCGATTGCTGTCAACGCGCTTTTTGGAACAGGACGCCAAAAGCTGGGAAGTCGCTTTAGCAAAGCTGGTGGAGGCCCGCCACCGCAACTCGCCAGCCGTCAGCCTTCCAGCACTTCCTTCGAGGCCACGGTCGAATCGGTGTTGAGCTGGTAGATGACAGGCACGCCGGTGCCGAGCTCCAGCTTGACGATCTCCTCGCCCGACTTGCCGTCCAGCGCCATGATCAGCGAACGCAGCGAATTGCCGTGGGCGGCGACCAGCACGGTGCCGCCGCGCAGCACATGCGGCTGCAGATCGTGCAGGTAGTAGGGCCAGACGCGGGCGCCGGTGTCCTTCAGGCTTTCGCCGGCGGGCGGCGGCACGTCGTAGGAGCGGCGCCAGACATGCACCTGCTCCTCGCCCCATTTCTTGCGCGCATCGTCCTTGTTGAGACCGGAGAGGTCGCCATAGTCGCGCTCGTTGAGCGCCTGGTCGCGAATGGTCTTCAGGTCGCTCTGGCCGACGGCGTCGAGAATGTGCTGGCAAGTCTTCTGCGCCCGGACCAGTGCCGAGGTGAAGGCAATGTCGAATTTCAGGCCGCGCGCCTTGAGCTTCTGGCCGGCGGCCTTGGCCTCGGCATGGCCCTGCTCGGTCAGGTCGACGTCACGCCAGCCGGTGAACAGGTTTTTCAAATTCCATTCGCTCTGGCCGTGGCGCACGAGCACGAGAGTTCTCGACATTTTTGCTCCTCTGGGGTCTGAGCATTCCAGGAAAACTGTGTAGCGGTTTTCCGTCCGGACTTGCGTAAGAACGAAGATGGTTCAGGGTCGTTTCAGGCAAGCCCGAGCACATCCCGCATTGAGTAAAGGCCCGGCTTCCTGCCGCGCGCCCAAAGTGCGGCCTTGACCGCGCCGCGGGCAAAGATGGCGCGGTCCTCGGCATGGTGAGACAGCGTGATGCGCTCGCCGGTGCCGGCCAGGATCACGCTGTGGTCGCCGACCACCGAGCCGCCGCGCAGCGCGGCGAAACCGATCGAGCCGGTTTGTCGCACACCCGTGTGGCCGTCGCGTGAACGCACATCATTGCCGGCCAGTGCAATGCCGCGCCCGGCGGCGGCGGCCTCGCCGAGCAGAAGCGCGGTGCCCGAAGGCGCGTCGACCTTGTGCCTGTGGTGCATTTCAAGGATCTCGATGTCGAAATCATCGGCATCGAGCGCGCGCGCCGCCTGTTCGACCAGCACCGCCAGCAGGTTGACGCCGAGGCTCATATTGCCCGACTTGACGATGGTCGCGTGGCGCGCGGCGGCAGCGATTTTCGCATTGTCGTCGGCCGAACAGCCGGTCGTGCCGATGACATGGACGACGCGCGCCTGCGCCGCGTAGCCGGCGAACTCGACCGTCGAGGCCGGGGTGGTGAAATCGAGCACGCCGTCGGCCCTGGCGAAGACCGGCAGCGGATCGCTGCCGATCGGCACATCGATGCGGCCGACGCCTGCAAGTTCGCCTGCATCCTTGCCCAGATGAGGCGAATCCGCGCGTTCGACCGCGCCGATGACGCGGGCGCCCGGAATGGCATGGATGGCGCGGATCAGCGTCTGGCCCATGCGGCCGGCCGCGCCGACCACCACAAGTCCCATATCGCTTGCCGGCTCGCCTGATATTGCCGATGTTTCGCTCATGCCGTGCTCCCGGCGATGTTCCCGGTCTCTAATTCCTGAACCGAAATCTCGGCCGGCGCGCTGTCGTCGACAAGCCCCAGGCCCTTGACCCCCTGTATCCGGTGGAAACGGGCATAGACGCCGTGCGGGTCGGCCATCAGCGAGGCGTGCGTACCCTCTTCGACCAGATGGCCCTGTTCCAGCACGATGATGTGGTCGGCATTGACCACGGTCGACAGGCGGTGCGCGATGACGATGGTGGTGCGCCCTTCCATGACCTTGGTGAGCGCCTGCTGGACACGGGCTTCGGCCTCGTTGTCGAGCGCCGATGTCGCCTCGTCGAGCAACAGGATCGGCGCCTGGCGCACGATGGCACGGGCGATCGATACACGCTGGCGCTGGCCGCCGGAGAGTGTGGCGCCATTCTCGCCGACCGGCGTGTCATAGCCTTGCGGCTGCTGGCGGATGAACTCGTCGGCCGCGGCCAGGCGCGCGGCCTGTTCGATCTCGGCGTCGGTCGCCGAGGGGCGGCCATAGCGGATGTTGTCGCGGATGGTGCCTTCGAACAGATAGGGCGCCTGCGAGACATAGGCGATCGAGCCGCGCAGCGACTGTTTGGTGACCTTGGAAATGTCCTGGCCGTCGATCTCGATCGTGCCGCTCTCGACGTCGTAGAAGCGCTGCAGCAGCGCCACCAGCGTCGTCTTGCCGGCGCCGGACGCACCGATGACGGCGGTCATCTTGCCGGCGGCGGCGACGAAACTCAGACCCTGAAGGACAGGCGCCTCCTCGACATAGCGGAAGGACACGTTGCTGAAGCGTACTTCGCCGGTGGTGAAATGTGCCTGTGTGGCGCCTGGAGCGTCGCCCTGCTTCGGCTCGAGGTCGAGCAGTTCGTAGATCATGCGCGCGTTGACCAGCGCCCGTTCCATGCCGACCTGCATGCGCGCCAGGCGCCGCGCCGGGTCATAGGCCAGGATCAGCGCGGTGATGAACGAGAAGACCGCGCCCGGCGGCTGGCCCAGAACCAG
This sequence comes from Mesorhizobium sp. WSM3626, assembly GCF_000513935.1. Classification (GTDB taxonomy): domain Bacteria; phylum Pseudomonadota; class Alphaproteobacteria; order Rhizobiales; family Rhizobiaceae; genus Mesorhizobium; species Mesorhizobium salmacidum. Next base: position 178,436 of record NZ_AZUY01000005.1, read on the forward strand.
CGCCCGGTAACCGGAATAGGCGATGACGGAGGTGACGGCGAGACCAGCCAGCATGTCGGAGATCGGCGACAGCCGTTCGGAGACGCGGGCAATCTTGTTGGAGCGCTGTTCGGCGTCGTTGGCGAGCTTGCCGATGCGGCCCGACAGCTCGTCCTCCATGGTGAAGGCCTTGACGATGGCGATGCCTTGCGTGGCTTCCTGAACCGCGCCGATCAGCCGCGAATTGATGAGCACCGATTCCCGGGTTATGCGCCGTACGCGGCGGGTGAGGTAGACGACGGCCCAGATCAGCGGCGGCCCGATCAGCAGCGAACTGAGCGACAGGACCGGATCCTGGTAGACCATGACGCCGAGAAGCCCGATCAGCGTCACGGCGTCACGGGTAATCGAGGTCAGCGTCAACGACAGCAGGTCGCGGATGCCGCCGACGTTTTCGTTGACCTGCGCCGCCAGCCGGCCGGAGCGTGTGTCGTTGAAGAAGCCGACGCCGAGCTTCATCAGGTGATCGAAGATGCGCTTCTGGTAGCGCGCCACCAGATTGTTGCCGATCTTGGCCAGCGCCACCGCCTGGCCATAGCCGGCGAAGCCGCGCAGCAGGAAGGCCGCCATGAAGCCGGCGCAGATCCAGACGATCGCATCGCCACGCCGTTCGTAGAAGATCTGGTTGACCATCGGGGCCATGATCCAGGCCGTGAAGGCGGTCGTGCCCGAAACGATCAGCGAGCAGGTGATGACCATCACATAGGTCCAGCGATAGTCATGGCTGTTCTCAGCGAGAATGCGGCGCAGCACCGCTGTGACCTCGCCGGGCCGGGCTTTCAGCTTGTTTGGAGTTTGAAGTGTCAAATCAGAGGGCTTTGTCGGTTTCGGCTTCCCGTGGCCGGGCAATTCGGCACCCCTATTAACGCCAAGCAGCCGGCTTGCCTATGCCTTGGGGTGACTAACTTCGTCGCGCCAGCGCCGGCCCGATGTCTGGACACCGAACAGCGAGGGGTTCCTGGCATAGGCGGCAAGGCCGAGGAGCGCCGCCAGCGGATGGGTGATGACATAGACCGGCATGGTGCGCATCAGCGCGCCGTGCGGCGCCTTGTCCTCGAAGGCGGCGCGGAAATTGCCCTTCTTCAGCGCCGGTACGATCTTTTGCGCGATGCCGCCGGTGAGGAACACGCCGCCCCGGCTCATGAACACCAAGGCAAGGTCGCCGGCGGTGCGGCCAAGGCAGGTGACGAAAGTCTCCAGCGCTTCCTGCGCCACAGGATCGGTCTTGGCCAGCGCCGCAGCGGTGACCTCGGCTGGCGTGGTGAAGGGCGATGGCTTGCCGTCCGCCCTGGCCACCGCCCGGTAGACGTTGACGAGGCCTCGCCCGGACAGGATCTGCTCGCCCGAAATGCGGCCGTCGAGCTTCTCGATGTGCGGGAATACCTGGAAATCGCGGGCCGAACGCGGCCCGATGTCCATATGGCCGCCTTCGCCGGGCACCGGTATCCAGTGATGCAGCGCGTGGACCAGCCCGGCGACGCCGAGCCCGGTTCCCGGTCCCAGCACGACGCGGCCGGCATTGGGCTCCGGCGTGCCGCCGCCGATCTTTTCCATCTGCTCTTCGCCGAGCGCGACGACGGCCAGCGCCTGCGCCTCGAAATCGTTGAGCACGACGATGTCGCTCAGGCCGAGGCTGGCGAACATCTGCCGGGGCTTGACGACCCAGGGACAGTTGGTGAGTTCGATCTCGTCGCCATCGACCGGACCGGCCACCGCCAGCACAGCCGAATTGGGTCGGACCGAGGAGCGATTGAGCACGGCCGACTGGATCGCCTCGTCGATGGTGCTGTAATTGGCGGTCTGGACGATGGTCGGCTCGCCGGCCTCGGAATTGGCGTCGAGCACGATCGAAAAGCGCGCATTGGTGCCGCCGATATCGCCGATCAGGATCGGAAACCGCAGCAAAGTCTCGTCATCGCCTGTGCTTGGCATGCTCTCGTCCGTCCCCCGGCGCCCTCGATGGCATTTCGCCGTTCTTCCGTTGACTAGCGCATGAGTTTGAAAAGGGAAACGGTTTTCGGACCCGGCGACGCGCAGGGAGAGGTTCTGCGGCCAAACGGCCACTGTTTCATGAAAGCAGGCAGCTAAACCGATTGAGCTTGCCGACGGCGCCCGACAATCACTTCGCGGGCGGGCGTGGACGCGGCACCGGCACGCCTACCTCGGGTGTCGCCGTGAAGGCGTTCAACGCGCTTGGCAGGCCGGCCGTGCTGCTGGCCGTGACGGCGGGCAGCGATGGCGTTTCGGGTACGGGCGCGGGCGCCACCGCGATCGGCACCGTGTCGCCGTGATAGGTCGCGGCCTCGGCCGAGGCAGGCCCCGGCGCGTCGAGCACCGCGCGGCATTCCTTGGGCAGGTTGGCCATCGTCATCAGGTCGCGGGCCTTGGGCGCATCCGGGTTCTTGTTGGGCCGCCACGGCTCCTGCGTGAACCACCAGGCCAGCGGCTTGCCGCAGCCGTCATCATCCGGTGTCGCTTCCTGCGCCTTGCAATTGGGCGAGCCCGGCTGACAGCCGATGCGCATGTGAAAATGATAATCGTGGCCCCAGAACGGCCTGATCTTGCGCAGCCAGGAGCGGTCGCCCTTGACGGTGTCGCAGAGCTTCTTCTTGATGCCCGGATTGACCAGGATGCGCTCGACCTGCGGATAGCTCGCCGCGCGCTTCAGCAACGCCGTATGCCGCGGCGTCCACAGCGCATCCTTCACCAGATGCGTCTTGTCGTCGACCATCAGCGTGGCGCTCATGGTCTCGCGCCGCGCCCTGCTCATCGTGCGGTCGGGCATCGGCGTCAGCCAGATGTCGGCGTCGAGCCCGATCTGGTGCGAGGCATGGCCGGTCAGCATCGGGCCGCCGCGCGGCTGCGCGATGTCGCCGATCAGCAGGCCGGGCCAACCGTCGGCGACGGCATCGCGCGACAATCTCTCGATCAGGGCGATCAGCGCCGGATGGCCCCAGCGGCGATTGCGCGATGGACGCATTACCTGCCAGGTCGGGCCATCCATGGGGATGGCGACGCCGCCGGAAAAACAGCCCTTGGAATAGAAGCCGAATGATTGCGCCGCGGCAGCCGTCGGCAGTTTCTCGGCGCCGAACAGGTCTTTTGCCCGTTCCTCGGCCGCTGCGGGCTGCGCGGCGAGACCTGCCAGGGCCAGCGCTGCCGCCAACACCGAATTTCTGGCGCCAGGCGATCGCGTCGATGATTTCATGAACCGCACCCCCGTGCCTCCAACGCCGAATCATACCACGCCAAGCGCCGCGCTTCGATCATCCTAATCCCTTCGCGGCCTTCATCGGACTGCGCGGCGCGCCATCGCGCCAGTCGCCGCTTGCCCACATATGGTCGAAGGCGGCGCGATAGTCGGGAAAGCGAAACCGATAGCCCGCCGCCTTGATCGCCGCGTTGGCGACCCGCTTGTTCTCGCCATAGAAGGACCGCGCCAAGGGCGAAAGTTGGGCGGTCTCGAAGGGAATTTCAGGCGGCGGCGCGACACCCATCAGCGAAGCGGCATAAGCGACGACATCCTGCGGCGGCGCCGGCTCATCGTCGGTGACGTTGAAGATGCCGCCCGTATTGCCGCCGATCAGATGCCACAGCGCGCCCGATATGTCGTCGCAATGGATGCGGTTGAAGACCTGGTCCGGCTTGACCAGCCGCCTGGCCGTGCCGTTTTCCAGATTGACCAGCGCGTTGCGGCCCGGACCGTAAATGCCCGACAGCCGCAGGATCGCCACCGGCCGGTCGATGTCCTCGCCAAGCGTCAACCAGTCCTGCTCGGCCTCGACCCGCATCGTCGAGCGCTTCGAAACCGGCCGGCACGCGGCCGTTTCATCGACCCAGGCACCGCCATGATCGCCATAGACCCCGACGGTCGAGAGATAGCCGATCCATTGCAGGTCAGGCATCCCTGCGATCGCCTCGCGGGCGGCATTCAGCACGGGATCGCCGGCTTCCTCCGGAGCGACGGAAATCACCAGATGGGTGGTTTTCTCCAGCGCTTCGCCGATTTCGCCGGTTAGCGCGCCATCGAACAGCAGCGGGCCGATGCCGGCTTGGCGCAGCGCTTCGAATTTTTCCTCGGAGCGTGTCGTGCCGAAGATCNGGGCGGCTCCCCTATTGGCGCGGCCAAAGGCCTTGCCCGAATAGCCGGCACCGAAGATGAGGATCCGCTTTTCGTTCATGCATGCATCCTGTTTGGCCGTGCCAGGCGCCATTCCTCGCGGACGGCGCCATCGCCCTCGCTCTTCAGGCCGTTCGCGGCCCGTTCGGCATATTCGGTTTCCGGCACCAGCCGCGCCAGCGCCCATATTGCCGCGCCCCGCACCAGCGGCGAGGCGTCGCCGAGCAGGTCCCGGACGCTATCGGCAAGCGCGGCCTCGCCGGAATTGCCGGCGGCGATCAGCACGTTGCGGACAAAGCGGTCGCGGCCGATGCGTTTGATCGGCGAGCCGGAAAAGAAGGCGCGGAAGGCAGCATCGTCGAGGGCCAAAAGGTCGGCGAGTTCAGGCTCGCGCAAATCGTCGCGCGCGGCGAGCTTGGCCTCCGAAGCCGCACTTGCGAACTTGTTCCACGGGCAAGCCGCGAGGCAGTCGTCGCAGCCATAGATGCGGTTGCCGATCGCCTCGCGGAATTCATGCGGGATCGGCCCCTTGTTCTCGATGGTGAGATAGGAGATGCAGCGCCGCGCATCGAGCCGATAAGGCGCCGGAAACGCGTCGGTCGGGCAGGCGTCGAGGCAGGCGCGGCAGGAGCCGCAATGGTCGATCTCGGCGCTATCCGGCACCAGCTCGGCCGTGGTGAAGATGGTGCCGAGGAACAGCCACGAGCCGTGCACGCGGCTGACCAGATTGGTGTGCTTGCCTTGCCAGCCCAGCCCTGCTGCCTCCGCCAGCGGCTTTTCCATGACGGGTGCGGTATCGACGAAGACCTTCACGTCGCCGCCGGCGCGCGCGACGATCTTGCCGGCGATTTCCTTCAGCCGACCTTTCATCACCTCGTGATAGTCGCGGTTTTTCGCATAGACCGAGATCGCAGCCCGGTCGCGCCGGGCCAGCACGTTGCGCGGATCATGGTCAGGCCCATAATTCATCGCCAGCACGACGATCGAGCGCACGTCGGGCCACAGCGTGGAAGGCTCGCTACGGCGCGCAATCGTTTCGGCGATCCAGTCCATGGTGCCGTGAAAGCCGTCGGCGACGAATTCGGCCAGCCGGGCCGGCGCCAGCGGGATCGCATCGGGAGTGGTGACGGCAACGGCATCGAAGCCGGCGCGCCGCGCCTCCGCGTCGATCAGCGCACGCAGTTTTGACGCGTCAGAAGTCGAGGTCCGCATAGTGCGACACCGGCGACAGGCCGCGCACGCGGTCGGTCAGGAGCGGCCGGAACGAAGGCCGCGATTTCACCCGCGTGTACCATTCGCGCGCGGCGGGGTGTTCGCGCCAGTCGATCTCGCCGAGATAGTCGAGCACCGACAACGTCGCGGCGGCCGCCAGATCGGCATAGGTGACCCTGCCGCCGGCCAGCCAATGACGGGTGCCGGCCAGCCAGTTGGTGTATTTCATGTGCTGGCGGATGTTGGCGCGCGCGGCGCGGATGGCGCCCGAATCGGGCGAGCCGCCGCCCGCCGTTTCCGGCATCACCGGCTTCAACACGCGCTCGCGCACCAGATGGCGCGTCACTTCGCTTTCGGCCTTGTTGAGATACCAGTCGATCAGCCTGCGGATTTCGGCGCGCTGCATCGGGTCCTCGGCGAACAGCCGCTTGTCGCGCTTGAGCACACCGCGCGTCTCGTCGAGATATTCCGAGATCACCGTCGCACCGATGATCGGCACGTCGCCCTCGGCCAGCAGGATCGGCAGCGTGCCGGCCGGATTCAGCGCCAGAAACTCCTTGCGCCGCGTCCACGGCTTTTCCTCGATCAGCGCCAGCTCCTCGCCATACTCGCCAAAGGCGAGGCGGACGAAGCGGCAGGTGGCGAACATGGGATGGTGGAAAAGCGTCAGCATGGTTCCGCGATGATAAAGCGCACTAATGTGGTTTGGATTTGAAGTTCCTGCCCCTCAATGGCATCCGCGTTCAGGAACTTCAAATCCAAACCACATTAGAACTCAAAGTTGACAGTGTGGCTCAGAATCCGGAATTCGCGCATCGCGCTCGTCCGGAGTGTGGCGAATTCCGGATTGCCACACTGGCGAATCGCAGGGCGCACCGGTAAGTCTTGGCCGCCCGGTTAGCGGGCCGTCAGGGGTGTTGCGACCTATAGGGGGACTTCGGCGCCATGACAAGCAAGCCATTCTGTTAGCCGTCACGCCAACGCCGAGGTAGAAATGGAAAGCCAGACCATCGTCGAAGCCCTGCTGCTTGGCCTGCTGGAAGGGTTGACCGAATTCATACCGGTGTCTTCGACCGGCCATATCCTGCTCGCCGGCCATTTCCTCGGCTTCCAGTCGACCGGCAAGGCCTTCGAGATCCTGATCCAGCTCGGCGCCATCCTGGCGATCCTCAGCGTCTATTTCCGGCGCCTGTGGCAGATGCTGCTCGACCTGCCGCATGACCGGCTGACGCGGCATTTCGTCATCGGGATCCTCATTGCCTTCCTGCCGGCCGCGGTCATCGGCGCGTTGGCGCACGACTTCATCAAGACGGTGCTGTTCGAATCGCCAAGACTGATCTGCATCATGCTGATCATCGGCGGCGTGGTGCTGCTGGTCGTCGACCGCATGAACCTCAAGCCGGTCTATCGCGACGTCGAGCGCTTTCCGACCAGGCTTTACCTGCAGATTGGGCTTTTCCAGTGCCTGTCGTTGATCCCCGGCACATCGCGCTCGGGTTCGACCATCGTCGGCGCGCTGCTCCTGGGTGTCGACAAGCGGGCGGCGGCGGAATTTTCCTTCTTCCTCGCCATCCCGACCATGGTCGGCGCGTTCGCCTTCGACCTGTTCAAGAACCGCAACGTGCTGACCTCGGCCGACCTGCCGATCATCGCCATCGGCTTCGTCGCCGCCTTCGTCACGGCGTTGTTCGTGGTGCGCTTCCTGCTCGATTACGTCTCGCGCAACGGCTACTCGCTGTTCGGCTGGTGGCGGCTGGTGGTGGGTGTTGTCGGCCTGGTGACGTTGATGATCTGGGGGTGAGGAGCGGTCCGCACCTCCGCGCCTTCGTCATCCACGGGTCTCCGCGACGTCGCTTCGCTCCTGCTCCGCCCATGGATGACGAAGCATGTTTTGCCGCTCTCAACTCCTCCCATAAAACGCATTCGGGACATGCACGGGCCAGCGCCAGGGCAGCACGGCAACCATGTCGAAGCGCATCGACAGCCTGCCATAGTCCGGCTGGCGCGACAGCCAAATGTCGGCCGCACCCTCGATACGGCGCTCCGATTCGTGGCCGATCGCGTCCATGGCTTCGATCAGCGTGCGGCGCGCCTTGACCTCGACGAACAGCACCAGGTCGCCGCGCCGCGCGATCAGGTCGATCTCGCCAAAGCGCGTGCGGTGGCGGCGCGCCAGGATCCGGTAGCCTTTCAGCATCAGCGCGGCAGCCGCCAGCCATTCGCCGCGATGGCCGCGCCGGTAGGCCTTTTGGCGGCTGGCGCTCGGGCGTTCAGCCATCGCCGGCTCCGGAACTTTGCTCGACCACGGCTTCTGGACAAACGAAACCGTTTGTCCGAGAAAACCGGCTTTCACTTTTTGCATTCGCTGACCCTCGGTTCGGGATCATGGTCTGTCCTTGAGCTCGAGCAGCCGCCGATAGAGCGCCTGCTTCTGGCCGCCGGTCATTTTAGCGGCTTCCGCCGCCGCCTTGGAGGCCGGCATTTCGGCGGCGAGCGACAAAAGCAGACGATCGATGTCTTCGGGTTCGTCGGCCTTGGCCTCGGCGGGGCCGATGCAAACGACGATCTCGCCCTTCGGCGTATCGGCCGCCGCATAATGGTCGGCGAGCACCTGCAGCGTGCCGGTGCGCATTTCCTCGAACGTCTTGGTCAATTCCCGGCCGATGGCGGCTTTGCGTTCGCCGCCCAGCGCCTCGACCATGGCGCCGAGCGACTCAGCCAGCCGGCGCGGCGACTCGAAGAAGATCAGCGTCGCCGGCACCGCCTTCAGTGTCTCCAGCCGTGACAGCCGCTGGCCAACCTTGACCGGCAAAAAGCCGGCGAACAGGAAGGCATCGGATGGCAGGCCCGACGCCGTCAGCGCGGCAAGCGGCGCCGACGGGCCGGGGATCGGCACGACGCGAATGCCCTGGTCGAGCGCCTCGCCGACCAGCCTGTAGCCGGGATCGGAGACCAGCGGCGTGCCGGCATCCGAAATCAGCGCCACGCTCTGGCCGGCTTCGAGTGCCGCGATCAGCTTCGGCCCGGCCTCGCCGGCATTGTGTTCGTGATAGGCGGTGGTGCGGCGGCGAATGCCGTAGCGGTCGAGCAGCACGCGCGAGACACGCGTGTCCTCGCAGGCGACGATGTCGGCGGCGGCCAGCGTCTCCAGCGCGCGCAGCGTGATGTCGGCGAGGTTGCCGATCGGCGTCGCCACCAGATAGAGCGCCGGATCGAGCGGACGAGCCGCGATCTCGGCCTGCCCGACCACATAGCTGCGCTTGCCCGTCTCGCCAGTCACCAATGCCGTCTCCGTTCAGGCCTGTCTGGCCCGCCAAATCTTGTTTGGCATGGCTGGCGCCGGCTTGCAAAACTCGCACCGATGTAAGGCAATCGCCATTCCTTCGCCACAGTAGGGAACGAAACCGGGTTTGGCAGATTTAGCCCCTGATTCCCAAGGGAGGACAGGATGGACAGCCTCACGATACAGGACGCTTTCGAGCCTTACTATGCCGGCCGCAGCCGGAGTGCCGCACGCCAGGACAAACGGCTGCCAGCCCGGAACGACACCAGCCTGACCAAGCAGGCCGCGAGTGCCTTGCCAACAGACGTCAGGCTTTCCGACAACAAACCCGATAGCACGACGGAGCACTGACCGGACGATGCCCAATCGCTTCGATATCTTCATCACCCGTCTTGAAACGAAAACCGCCCGCAACGGCGTACCGCAATCTCCGATAGGCGACCAGCACCGTGGCCGCCGCGACAAAGACGGCGCCAAGCCGGTCCGGAGCGGCGAGACGCATGCAGAGAAGGAGCGCGGAAAGCACCGCCACAAACACGACGCCTGATCTGGCTCAGATCGGCGAGGCGGCCGCGAAGGCGGAGGGGCGAACGCCGGCCAGGCGCTCAGTCCAGATATCGTGAAACGCGCGCCTTCAGAAGCGCTATCAGCTCCGGGTCCATGAATTCGTAGTCGTCCGGGATGTCGAGGCAGATGACCTTGGCCGCCTTCAGGCTGGCCTTGAATTTCTTCTGCAGTTTCGTCCGGTGGATCTTCTCCATGACAAAGATGATGTCGGCCCAGACGACAAGTTCGTGCGTCAGCGGAGTGTCGGCATCAGGATTGGTGCCGGCCGAGGCGACTTCTATGTCGCGCCGCGTGGAAAACACCTGCTCGGCGGTAGGGCTGCGCAAGCGGTTTTGGCCGCAGACGAAGAGGACGTTTTTCAATGGTTAGCGCGCCAGGTCCGCCACCACGGCGTCGAGCACGATCATGCCGGCCGGCGTGGCGCGCAGCCGCGCATTGCCGATCGGCGCCACCAGCCCCTCACCCTGCAGCACCGACAGCCGCGCGCTCGATAGGCCGCGTCCGGAAAACGCCTCGTAGCGGGAGAGGTCAATGCCTTCGGCGAGCCTGAGCCCCATCAAAAGAAACTCGTCGGCCTCCTCGGAGCGCGTCAGGAGTTCGCCGCCGGTGATGCCATGGCCCTTGGCCTCGACCAGATTGGCCCAGGTCTCCGGCATTCTCTCGGCAATCGTCACCACGCGATGGCCGTTCTCGATGAAGCGGCCATGCGCGCCTGGACCGACGCCGACATATTCGCCGTAGCGCCAGTAGGTCAGATTGTGCCGGCTCTCGGCGCCCGGCCTGGCGTGGTTGGAAATCTCGTAGGCCGGCAGGCCGTGCGCCGATGTGATTTCCTGCGTCAACGCGTAGAGATCGGCGGCGTGATCGTTGTCGGGAATGACAAATTTCTTCGCCGCGTGCAGCGCATGGAAGGGCGTGCCTTCCTCGATGGTCAGCTGATAGAGCGACAGATGGTCGGCGGCATGGCCGATCGCCTGTTCGAGTTCCGCCTGCCAATCTTCCGGCGTCTGCCCGGGGCGCGCATAGATCAGGTCGAAGGACAGGCGCGGAAAGATTTCGCGCGCGAGCCCAATGGCGTGCAAGGCTTCCTCGACATTGTGCAGCCTGCCGAGAAAGCGCAAATCCTTGTCGTTCAGCGCCTGCACGCCGAGCGAGACGCGGTTGACCCCCGCCGCCCGGTAGCCACGGAAACGCTCCGCCTCGACCGAGGACGGGTTGGCCTCGAGCGTCACCTCGATGCCATCGCGCACCGTCCAGTTCCTGGCCACCGCATCCAGAACCCTGGCCACCGTTTCCGGCTTCATCAGCGACGGCGTGCCGCCGCCGAGAAAAATGCTGGTCACGTCGCGCGGCCCGGTGCGCTGGCGCATCGTCGCCAACTCGGCCTCGAAGGCGGCGGCAAAGCGCTCCTGGTCGACCGGCTGGTGGCGGACATGGCTGTTGAAGTCGCAATAGGGGCACTTGGCCGCGCAGAATGGCCAATGCACGTAGACGCCGAAGCCGGGACTGCGGTCGAGCGCCATGGTGGCTGCGGGTCCGATCATGCGGAGCCAAGCCTGACCGAATCAAGCCGAGCTTGGGCGAATTTCTGGAAGGCGCGGGCGCGGTGCGACAGCGCCGTCGCCTGGCCTGGCTTCCAGCCGTGCTTTTCCTCGGCACTCATCTCGCCGAAGGTTTTGTCGAAGCCATTGGGCAAGAACACCGGATCGTAGCCAAAGCCGAGCTCGCCGCGCGGCGGCCAGACCAGCGTGCCCTCGGCCTCGCCGCGATAGTATTCGGCCTCGCCGTCGGGAAAGGCGAGGCAGATGACGGCGACGAAGCGGCCCGTGCGCCGTTCGGGCGTGGCGGCGCCGACTTCCTGCAACGCGACTTCGGTGCGCTGCATGGCCATGGCGAAATCGCGCGATCCCTCCGGCGTCTCGGCCCAGTTGGCGGTATAGACGCCGGGCGCGCCGTCGAGCGCGTCGACGCAGAGGCCGGAATCGTCCGACAGCGCCGGCAGGCCGGTCGCCTTTGCGGCGGCGAAGGCCTTGATGTAGGCGTTCTCCTCGAAGGTGGTGCCGGTTTCGTCCGGTTCGGGCAGGCCATACTCCTTGGCCGACTTCGCCTCGAAGCCGAATGGACCCATCAGGTCGGCGAATTCGCGCAGCTTACCGGCGTTGTGGCTGGCAACGACGATCTTCTTGCCATCTAGCGTATGGAGGTTTGGTGAATGCATCAAAGGCCCCAGATTCTTGGCTCGGCGAACTCGATCGAATTGCCCGAGGGGTCGCGTATATAGATCGAACGGCCACCTTGCGGCCATTCGAATTCGCTTTCGATGGCGATTTTCTTCGCCTGAAGATGTGTTCTCCAGCCGTCGATTTCAGCGGCGCTGGCGGCAAAGCACAGATGACCCTCGCCGACCGCGCCATGCGGCGGCACTTTCAGCTTCGCGTCCGGTGCGGGCGGAATTTTGGTCGCCTCGGCGTTGAAGACGAGCAGGACGCCAGGGCCGCTGCGGAAGAAAAGGTGGCGGCCGTCGACCTTGCCGAGCAGGGGGAGGCCGAGGACGTCGGTGTAGAAGTGTTCAGCGGCATTGAGATCGGTGACGTAGAGGGCGGATTCCAGGATGGCGGAGGGAGTCACGAGGCGCCCCCCTCTGCCCTGCCGGGCATCTCCCCCTCAACGGGGGAGATTGGCAATTTCGATGTTGTCGCACACCCAGCAACGCTGAAAACCAGCGAAGGCCGAGACCGTATCCGATCTCCCCCCTTGAGGGGGAGATGGCCGGCAGGCCAGAGGGGGGCGTTCAAGCTCGGCATTAAACCCTACGCCACCGCCATCTGCTGCAGGCTGACCAGCCGGGAAATGCCCTTCTTGGCCAGGCCCATAAGCGTCGCGAACTGGTCCTCGGAGAAAGGTTCGCCCTCGGCCGTGCCCTGGATCTCGACGATGCCACCCTTGCCGGTCATGACGAAATTGGCGTCGGTGCCGGCCGAGGAATCCTCGACATAATCGAGGTCGATGACCGGCTGGCCGTCATGGATGCCGCAGGAAATCGCCGCGACATGGTCTTTCAGCACTTTCGAAACGCTGGCCATCTGCCGGGCTTCCATCCAGCGCAGGCAATCATAGAGCGCCACCCAGCCGCCGGTGATCGAAGCGGTGCGGGTACCGCCGTCGGCCTGGATGACATCGCAGTCGACGGTGATCTGCTGTTCACCCAGCGCCTGCAGGTCGACCACGGCGCGCAAGGAGCGGCCGATCAGGCGCTGAATCTCCAGCGTGCGGCCGCCCTGCTTGCCGGCGGAGGCCTCGCGGCGCATGCGCTCGCCGGTCGAGCGCGGCAGCATGCCGTATTCCGCCGTGACCCAGCCCTTGCCGGAATTGCGCATCCAGCCCGGCACCTTTTCCTCGAGGCTCGCGGTGCACAGGACGTGCGTGTCGCCGAACTTCACCAGGCAGGAGCCTTCGGCGTGTTTGGAGACGCCACGCTCGAAGGAGATGGCGCGCATTTCGTCGAATTGGCGTTTGGAGGGGCGCATTCGGCCTGCTTTCTTGTCAGTTTCTTGAAATCGTGGCCGGCTTTTAGACGCAAGGGGGGCAGCGCGCAAAGGAAAACGGACCGGCGATCTGACACAGACACCGAGGTGATCTGGCACAGACACCGAGGTGATCTGGCACAGACACCGAGGTGATCTGGCACAGACACCGAGGTGATCTGGCACAGACCCCGAGGTGATCCGACACAGACAGCCCGGGGTGATCCGGCACAGACACCGGTTGCGCGCGGCCTAACGAAGTCTATATCCTTGAACCGGAGGTTTTTGGCCAAATGACCAAGCCAGTCGATCCCGCGTCGCAGTCGCCCGCGCTTCAATCGCTCGACATGCGCTCGCGCGACATCTTCCGGCGCATCGTCGATTCCTATCTGAGGGACGGCGAGCCCGTGGGCTCGCGCAGCCTGTCGCGCATCCTGCCGTCCTCACTGTCGCCGGCTACCATCCGCAACGTGATGAGCGACCTCGAGCATCTCGGGCTGATCTACGCGCCGCATATTTCGGCCGGGCGTCTGCCGACGCAGGCTGGCCTGCGTTTCTTCGTCGATGCCTTCATGGAACTTGGCGACCTCTCCGACGAGGAGCGCCGCGCCATCGAGGCCCAGGTGCGGGCCTCCGGCTCGGGCGCGACGCTGGAGCACATGCTGACCGAGGCCAGCCAGATGCTGTCGGGCATGTCGCGCGGCGCCGGCCTGGTGCTGGCCGCCAAGAACGAGGTGGCGCTGAAGCACATCGAGTTCATCCAGCTCGAGCCGACCAAGGCGCTTGCCGTGCTGGTGTCGCAGAATGGAGATGTCGAGAACCGCGTCGTCGAGCTGCCCGCCGGCATCACCGTCTCGCAGCTGCACGAGGCCTCGAATTTCCTCAACGCACATATCCGCGGCCGCACGCTGGCCGAGGCGCGCACCGAGATCGCCCGCATCAAGGAAGAGACGAGGGCGGCGCTCGACACGCTGTCGCAGGACCTCGTCGAGAAGGGACTGGCGGTGTGGGCGGGCGCCGAAAGCGGCCTGCCGGCCCGGCTCATCGTGCGCGGCCGCGCCAATCTGCTCGAAAACGTCACCGCCCAGGCCGACATCGAATTGCTGCGCCACCTGTTCGAGGACATGGAGACGCAGGATGGATTGATCCAGCTGCTCGACCTTGCCGAGGAGGGATCGGGCGTGCGCATCTTCATCGGTTCGGAAAACAAGCTGTTCTCGCTGTCGGGCTCGTCGCTGGTGGTGGCGCCCTATCGCGACAAGGACGCCCGCGTCGTCGGCGCGCTCGGCGTCATCGGCCCGACCCGGCTCAACTATGCCCGCATCGTGCCGATGGTTGATTATACGGCGCAGCTGATTTCCCGTATGCTGCGCTAAGGCATTGATATTCAGGTGATGCCGGCCTGCAAACGGCTGATACCTGCGCTTCCGGTGCCACCGTTTTCGACTCGGCCTGACCCGAATCTCGACATACCTTTGGTGCGACACCGAAGGACCGGCTGCAAAGGAGAAAAAGAATGGCGCTGGAATCATTCAAGGCCCAGATCAGCCTGCTGCTCGAAGAAATGGTCAACCAGCCGGAGGACCAGCACGAAATTCAGGAACAGCTGCGCGAAAAACTGCGGGAAATGCGCGCCATGGGCCTGCCGTTGCCGGCCGATCTCGTGGAACTGGAAAAGCGCCTGGACGACGATTTTTACGCTGCCGGGACCTGATCCCGGAAGTTTGCTCACCGTGCGTGACGGAACCCACGGACAAGCCGATCGTTAATTTCCTTCACGACCGAGCGGAGGAAGTGATGCGATTGGCCGGACTGGCGATGTCGGCACTGTTTCTCACAACCGCGACTCTCGCCCAGCAGGCCGACCGGCCCGTGCTCAAAGGCCCGGCGGCCTTCGGCGACTGGCGCGCGGACAAGCCCGGCGTGCGCCGGTTGATCAAGCCGGAAGACCTGCCGAGACCCTATGTCACCAAATCCGCCTCGAACGGCGCTGGCCTCACGGAGAGGCCGCAAGGCGCCAAGCCACAACTGCCGCCCGGCTTTTCGGCGGAACTCGTTGCGTCCGGCATCGACAATCCGCGGGTCGTGCGTGTCGCGCCGAACGGCGACCTGTTCGTCGCCGACAGCGAAGCCAACCAGGTCCGTGTCTACCGGCTGACGAACGGAAGCGCGAAAGCCGCGGAGAAAAGCATCTTCGCCGGCGGCCTCAACCGGCCCTATGGCATCGCCTTCCATCCACCCGGCAATGACCCGCAATGGGTCTATGTCGCCAACAGCGACAGCATCGTGCGCTTTGCCTACCGCAATGGCGATCTGAAGGCCTCGGGCGAACCGCAAACCATTGTCGGCAACATCCCGTCGAGCCACCACTGGACCCGCGACATCGCCTTTTCGCCCGACGGCAAGACACTTTACCTCTCCGTTGGCTCCGGCTCGAATATCGCCGAGGACATGGGCAAAAGACCCAGAGGCGGGCTCGACGCCTGGGTCAAGTCGAAGCCGCTCGGCGCCAGTTGGGGTTCCGAGGCGGGCCGGGCCGAGGTGCGGGCTTTCGACCCCGACGGCAGGAATGGACGCATCGTCGCCACCGGGCTGCGCAATTGTTCGGGCATGACCGTGCAGCCGGCGACCGGCGCGCTGTGGTGCGTCGTCAACGAGCGCGATGCGCTGGGCGACAATACGCCGGCCGAATACGCGACGACGGTCAGGGAAGGTGCCTTCTATGGCTGGCCGTGGTATTACATCGGCAACAATGAGGACCCGCGCCACAAGGGCGAACGTCCCGACCTCGCCGGCAAGGCTGATATTCCCGACGTGTTGATGCAGGCGCATTCGGCGCCGCTCAACATCGCTTTCTACGATGGCAAAAGCTTTCCGGCCGAGTATCAAGGCGACGCCTTCGTGGCCCTGCATGGCTCGTGGAACCGCGGCAACAGGACCGGCTACAAGGTGGTGCGGCTCAAGTTCAAGGACGGCAAGCCGACCGGTGAATATGAGGACTTCATGACCGGCTTTGTCGTCTCCAACGGCGAGGTCTGGGGCCGGCCGGTTGGCGTCGCGGTGGCCAAGGACGGGGCGCTGATCGTCACCGAAGACGGCAACGGCACAATCTGGCGCGTGACCTATAGTGACGGCCGGTCCTGATCCGTCTATTGGCAGCGCCGGCCCCCTCACCAGGTCTCACAGGGAGCTGGTGCAATCGAATCCAGCCCTCAGTAAATTCAATTCCATTCAGATATATGCGATGAAGCGCCCTCATCCGAGACCGCATCCATGACCCTCACCGGATTTCTTGCCTACAGCGCCGCGCTCGGCGTCGCCGCCGCCATCCCGGGCCCGGGCGTCGCGGCGCTCGTCGCACGTGCGCTGGGCTCGGGCTTTCGCTCTTCGCTCGCCATGTCCTTCGGCCTGATGCTTGGCGATCTCACTTATCTGACCGCCGTGGTGCTGGGCCTGGCCTTCGTCGCGCAGGAGTTCGGCATGGTTTTCCTGGCGATCAAATGGGCCGGCGTCGCCTATCTCGCTTTCCTCGGCTGGCGCTTCTGGACCGCCGGCATCACGCCCGAAACCATCGAAGCCAGGAAGGGCAAGGGCGGCTTGCTGTCGAGCTTCATCGCCGGCCTCACCGTGACGCTCGGCAATCCCAAGACGATGATCTTCTATCTCGCCATCACGCCGACCATCGTCGACCTGAAGACCATCACGCTTGCCGACTACGGCATTCTCGTCGCGCTGACGCTCGTCGTCCTGTTCGTCGTGCTGGTGCCTTACCTGGCGCTGGCGGCCAAGGCGCGCTGGTTCCTGAAGTCGCCGCGCGCACTGAAGGTGCTGAACCGCACAGCCGGCGCCTTCATGGTCGGCGCGGCGGCGGCGATCGCTGCTCGCCAGTAGGTCGTTTCGGCCGAACCATTCCCTGGCCCGGCTGTTTCGGGAAATGCTTTTCCGGGGGCCAGGCGTTTTCAGCACAGGCCCCACTCGGATATTTTCCAGCCGCAGCCTATCTTGCGCGGCTGAAAGCCCTATTCTGTCGGCTACTGCCAATTGCCTGAAATCCAGGGAGCGAAACCAATGAACAAGCCTGTCACTTCAGCCCGCGTGCCCGGCCGTGGCCGTATCTACGATTCCATCACCGACACGATCGGCGATACGCCCCTGGTACGGCTCGACAAGTTTGCCAAGGAGAAGGGCATCGTCGCCAATCTGGTCGCCAAGCTCGAATTCTTCAATCCGATCGCCTCGGTCAAGGACCGTATCGGCGTGTCGATGATCGAGGCGCTGGAGGCAGCCGGCAAGATTACGCCCGGGAAGACCACGCTGATCGAACCGACATCCGGCAATACCGGCATTGCCCTTGCCTTCGCCGCCGCCGCCAAGGGCTACAAGCTGATCCTGACCATGCCGGAGACGATGTCGGTCGAGCGCCGCAAGATGCTGGCGCTGCTCGGCGCCGAGCTGGTGCTGACCGAAGGCCCGAAAGGCATGAAGGGTGCCATCGCCAAGGCCGACGAACTGGCCGCGACGATCCCCAACGCCATCATTCCGCAGCAGTTCGAAAACCCGGCCAATCCGGAAATCCACCGCAAGACGACAGCGGAGGAAATCTGGAACGATACCCAGGGCGAGATCGACATCTTCGTCGCCGGCATCGGCACTGGCGGCACGATCACAGGCGTCGGCCAGGTCTTGAAGAAGCGCAAGCCCGCGCTGCATGTCGTCGCTGTCGAGCCGGATGCCTCACCGGTGCTGTCGGGCGGCCAGCCCGGCCCGCACAAGATCCAGGGCATCGGCGCCGGCTTCGCGCCCAAGATCCTCGACACCACGGTCTATGACGAGATCGTCAAGGTCTCCAACGAGGATTCCGTCGCCAATGCGCGCCTGATTGCCCGCCTCGAGGGCGTGCCGGTCGGCATCTCGTCGGGCGCGGCCCTGCAGGCGGCAATCGTCGTCGGCTCGCGGCCCGAAAACAAGGGCAAGACGCTGGTGGTGGTCATCCCCGACTTCGCCGAGCGGTATTTGTCGACGATCCTGTTCGAGGGGCTGGGGGCTTAACCCTCGCATTCTTCCCTTCTCCCCTTGTGGGAGAAGGTGGATCGGCGCGTAGCGCCGAGACGGTTGAGGGGTGTTCCAGCGGAGTGAGGCGTTGGTGTTCCCTGGAGTACCCCTCATCCGACCTCGCTTCGCGAGGCCACCTTCTCCCAC
The DNA here is from genome assembly GCF_000513935.1 of Mesorhizobium sp. WSM3626. Lineage (GTDB taxonomy): Bacteria > Pseudomonadota > Alphaproteobacteria > Rhizobiales > Rhizobiaceae > Mesorhizobium > Mesorhizobium salmacidum. The sequence goes on from NZ_AZUY01000005.1 coordinate 196,380, forward strand.
AAGGGGAGAAGGAAAGGTCCCGCGAGCGCCTGGCCCGCTGAAAAACTCCTCGTGGCCGCCGGCGCGCAGCTTGAGCAGACCCTGCTTCCGGGTCATATCACCCCCCGGCCCGTGCAAGACGGCCCGAGGGGAGAATTCCATGTATAAGCTTTACACACGTCCCGGCAGCGGCGGCTTCGTCGTCGAAGCGGCGCTGGCGCTGATCGATGTGCATTTCGAACAGATCGACGTGCCGAAGACCGAGGCGCCCGATCCGGCCTTCCTCGCCATCAGCCCGTTGAACCAGGTGCCGGTGCTGATCTTGCCGGACGGACGCTCGATCACCGAATCGGCGGCGATCTGCATCCTGCTCGCCGAGCGCCACCCGCGGGCCGGTCTGGCGCCGGCGGCCGATGAACCGGCGCGCGCCGAGTTCCTGCGCTGGATGGCGTTCATGTCGTCGGCCCTCTATCCGGCGATCCTGCGGTTCTACTATGCCCATCGCTACACGGCGGATGCCGAAGGTACGAAGGCGGTGAAACAGGCGGCGGTCGCCGAGATGGACCGCGGTTTTGCCGTCGTCGATGCCGCCTTGCGCGGCCGTGACTGGCTCGCCGGCGACAAGATGTCGGTGGCCGACATCTATCTCGTCATGCTGGTGGCCTGGCATCCCGACATCGACAGAGCGCGGGCCGCCTGGCCTGATATCGAGCGCCTCTGGGCACGATTGCGGGAGCATCCGCTTATGAAGACGCTCAACACATCGCACGAGATGTGGCCGGCCTGAACGGACGGACCGAAAGGCCCCGCGCTCCAGGATATCACCGTGTTAGCGCGGTGCGTTTTTCCTGCAGGAAGCGGCGCACCGCCGGATCGCGCTCGAGGCCGATCGCGCGATCATAGGCTTCGACCGCCTGCGGTCCCTGGCCGAGCCTGGCCAGCAGGCCGGCACGCGCGGCCCAGTAGGGCTGGTAGTCATTGAGCCGCTTGTCGTCACCCAGCACGTAAAGGGTCGCCAATCCCGCCACCGCTCCCTCCGTCTCGGCGATCGCGACCGCGCGGTTGATTGCCACCACCGGCGACCCCGCGATCGAAAACAGCGCGTCATAGAGCTCGCGGATCGCGATCCAGTCGGTGCGGCCGGTCAGCCGCCGCGCCGCATGGACGGACTGTACCGCCGCCTCCAGCTGGTAGCGGCCGATGACGCCCTTGGTCGCGGCGCCGCGAAGACATGCTTCGGCCTCGTCGACCAGGGCATGGTCCCACAATGCATGATCCTGCTCGGCAAGCGGCACATAATCTCCAGCCGGGTCGCGCCGCGCCGCGCGGCGCGCCTCCGCGAATAGCATCAGCGACAGCAGGCCCAGCGCCTCGGGTTCGTCCGGCAGCAGCGAGGCAACCAGCCGGCCGAGCCAGATCCCTTCGGTGGCGAGGTTGCGGCGCCGCGTCTCGGTACCGGCCGGATCGGACCAGCCCTCCGTGAAAGCGGCGTAGATCGCCTCCAGCACCGCGTCCAGCCTTTCACCGAGTTCGGTCCGCTCCGGCACGCGGAACGGAATGCCGGTCTCGCGGATGCGACTCTTTGCGCGCACCAGGCGCTGGCCCATCGTGGCCGGCGAGAGCAGGAAGGCGGAAGCGATCGTCGCGGCATCGAAACCGAGGATGGTCTGCAGGATCAGCGGTGCCCGCACGCCGGATTCGATCGCCGGATGGGCGCAGGCGAACATCAGCCGCAATCGTTCGTCCGGCAGGTCCTCGTCGGTCATGCGTGCCTCCGCTTCCTCGGCAATCAGTTTGAGATGGTCACGGCCGGCTTCGCTGGTCAGCCGCCGCCGCACCGCATCGACACGCCGCCGCCTGGCTACGGCGAGCAACCAGGCTTCCGGCTTTTCCGGCACGCCGGTGCGCGGCCAGCGTTCGAGCGCCGCCGCAAAGGCATCGGCCAACGCATCCTCCGCGGCGGCGACGTCGCGCGTGCGCGCGGCGAGCCAGGCGACCAGCTTGCCATAGCTCTCCCGGGCGGCGGCCTCGGCGGCCGCCCGGGCGATATCCGGGCGACTGTCCATCACGCCGTCATTTCTTGGGCATATAGTCGGCCATTTCCCAGATCGGCCGCAGCTCGACCGTGCCGGTGCTGGCCGCCGGGCAGCGCGCCGCCCAGTCGATGGCGGTATCGATATCGGCCGCCTCGATCATGTAGAAGCCGGCAAGCTGCTCCTTGGTGTCGGCATAGGGACCGTCGATCACGTTGGTTTTGCCGTCGGCGATCCGCACCGAGGTCGTCGCCTGGGTCGGGCGCAGCCTTTCGCCGGCCAGCCACGCGCCGGACTTCTTCAACGCTTCGGTATAGGCAGCATAGGCCGCGCTCATCTGCTGGGCTTTCTCGACCGGCGTGTTCGCCAGCGCGGCTTCATCGTTGTTGATCAAAAGCATGTATCGCATGGGTCTTCTCCCGTGGTTTGGAAGGCCGCTTCGTTGCGGGCCGAACGTATGTCGCGCGTCGGCGACCGATTTCGACAGGTTGCGGAAAAAACTTTCGGCTCCGGCCGCACCTTGCGCAAGCGGGTATGTGTTTGGCGACCTCTCAACCATTCGTCTAACGCGTGGAATTGCGGGTTGGCATTTCTCTTTCGCTGTCTAAACTCGCCTCTCTTCGCATCAGGGAGGTGATGCGGCCACTATTTCAGGGAGGAATCCAGATGTTGAATTTCAGAACGAAATTCGTTGCTGCGGGCGCGATGGCCCTTTCTCTTGGCCTTGGTGCGGTGTCGGCCAAGGCGCAGGAATTCATCAATGTGCTGACCGGCGGCACTTCGGGCGTCTACTATCCGCTCGGCGTGGCGCTGTCGGAAATCTACGGCAAGGGCATCGAGGGTGCCCGCACGCAGGTGCAGGCGACCAAGGCCTCAGTCGAGAACCTAAACCTCCTGCAGCAAGGCAAGGGCGAGATCGCGTTCGCGCTCGGCGATTCCGTCAAGATGGCCGCCGAGGGCAGCGCCGAGGCCGGCTTCCCCGGCAAGCTCGACAAGCTGCGCGGCATCGCCGCCATCTATCCCAACTATATCCAGATCGTCGCCAGCCAGGAGTCCGGCATCAAGACGCTCGCCGACCTCAAGGGCAAGAGCCTGTCGGTCGGCGCGCCGGCCTCCGGCACCGAGCTCAACGCGCGTGCCATCTTCGCCGCTGCGGGGCTGAAATATGAGGACCTCGGCCGCGTCGAATACCTGCCCTTCGCCGAATCGGTGGAGCTGATCAAGAACCGCCAGCTCGATGCCACGCTGCAATCGGCCGGGCTGGGTGTCGCCTCGATCCGCGACCTCGCCACCTCCGTGCCGATCAATGTCGTTGCCGTGCCGCCCAAAGACGTCGCCAAGATCGGCTCGCCCTATCTGTCGGTGGTCATCCCCAAGGGCACCTATGAAGGCCAAAGCGAGGATGTCGCCACGGCCGCCGTCGGCAATTTCCTCATCACCCGTGCCGATGTCTCGGATGAGACCGCCTACCAGATGACCAAGCAGCTGTTCGAGCATCTCGACCAGCTCGCCGCCGCGCACGCCGCCGCCAAGGCGATCGATCCGGCCAAGGCGCTCGACGGCATGCCGGTGCCGCTGCATCCGGGAGCCGAGCGCTATTACAAGGAAAAGGGGCTGTTGAAGTAAGGGAGGGAGGCGCGGCAATCGGACATGTCTTCGCCAAGCACCCCCCTCTGGCCTGCCGGCCATCTCCCCCTCAAGGAGGGAGATTGGCCGTTGTTACGTCCTTCGCCAATCGCTGACGTTGCAGGACGAGCGCCCATATCGATGCCGCCGATCTCCCCACTTGAGGGGGAGATGCCCGGCAGGGCAGAGGGGGGCGCCTCGCACTGCAATTCGCCTGCTTTGGAGTGCATCCAATGAGCGAAACACCGTTTGGAGCGATAGCCGACGGCAAATCGTCCCTCTCTCATCTCCCCCCGGGCGAAGAGCAGGTCGAAGGGTTGCCGCCGGGCTTCGGCGACGGCATCGCCGGCAAGGCGGCGTTCGCCATCGCGGTCGCCTTTTCCGCCTTCCAGATCTACATCGCCGCCTATGGCAGCCTTCCGAGCCAGGTGGTGCGGGCCATGCATGTCGGCTTCCTGCTGCTGCTCGGCTTCGCCCTGATCGCCAATCTGCGCGCCACCAGCCTGCCGGCCAAGGCCGCGTTCTGGGCGCTCGGTGTGCTCGGCTTCGGCACCGGCCTCTATAACTGGGTGTTTTATACCGACCTCATCCGGCGCTCCGGCTTTCTGACCACGCCGGACCTGATCGTCGGCGCGGGGCTGGTGGTGCTGGTGTTCGAGGCGGCCAGGCGGCTGATGGGGCTGCCGCTGGCGGTCATCGCCTTCATCTTTCTCGCCTATTGTTTCGTCGGCAATCATCTGCCGCCGCCCTTCATCCATCGCGGCTATGATTTCGCCCAGCTCGTCGACACCTTCGCCTACGGCACCGAAGGCATTTACGGCACGCCGATCTACGTCTCGGCCGCCTATATCTTCATCTTCGTGGTCTTCGCCGCCTTCCTCGAACGCGCCGGCATGATCGCGCTGTTCAACGATTTCGCTCTCGGGCTGGTCGGCACCTGGCGCGGCGGCCCGGCGCAGGTCTGCGTGCTGTCTTCGGCGCTGATGGGGACCATTTCCGGCTCCGGCGTCGCCAATGTGGTGGCGAGCGGCCAGTTCACCATCCCGCTGATGAAGCGCTTCGGCTTTCGCTCGGCCTTTGCCGGCGCCGTCGAGGCGACGTCCTCGATGGGCGGCCAGATCATGCCGCCGGTGATGGGCGCGGTCGCCTTCATCATGGCCGAGACGCTGAACATCCCCTATGCCGACGTGGTCAAGGCGGCGATCATCCCGGCGCTGCTCTATTTCGGCGCCTGCTTCTGGCAGGTGCATCTGGAGGCCGGCAAGGCAGGCCTGCGCGGCATGGCCAAGGCGGACCTGCCAAACCCGTGGGACGCGGTGCGACAACACTGGCCGCTGGTGCTGCCGCTCGCGGCACTGATCTACCTGCTGTTCGCCGGCTACACGCCGGTCTTCGCCGGCACGATGGGCCTCGCGCTGACCATCGTGCTGATCCTCGGTACGCCGCTGGCGGCGCTGATCGGGCCGCTCGCCTTCCGCGTCGTCTTCTGGTTGGCGCTCGGGCTTGCCGCCGCCTCCTTCATGAAATTCGGCGTCAACATCCTCAGCCTTGTCATCGCGGCACTCGTCATTGCCTGCCTTGCCTTCAAGGGCGGCCGCGAGACGCTGCAAATCTGCATCGACTCTCTTGCTGAAGGCGCAAAGAACGCGCTGCCGGTGGGCATCGCCTGCGCCATCGTCGGCATCGTCATCGGTACGCTGACGCTGACCGGCGTGGCCTCCACCTTCATCGGCTGGATCATCTCGATCGGCGAGAACAATCTGTTTCTGTCCCTGGTGTTGACCATGTTGACCTGCCTGGTGCTGGGCATGGGCATCCCGACCATCCCCAACTACATCATCACCTCGTCGCTGGCCGGGCCGGCGCTGCTGTCGCTCGGCGTGCCGCTGGTGGTCAGCCACATGTTCGTCTTCTATTTCGGCATCATGGCCGACCTGACGCCGCCGGTGGCGCTGGCCGCCTTCGCCGCAGCGCCGATGGCCAAGGAGAGCGGCCTCAAGATCGGCATCCAGGCGACCAAGCTTGCCATTGCCGGCTTCGTCGTGCCGTTCATGGCGGTCTACACGCCGGCTTTGATGCTGCAGGACGCCGGGCCGATCACCGCCCAGTTCGGCTATCCCGTCGAGGTCGCCTACATCGTTCTCAAGGCGTGCATGGGCATCGTGCTGTGGGGCGCTGCCGCCGTCGGCTTCCTTGCCGCGCGCATGGCCTGGTGGGAGCGGGTCGTCGCCTTCGCCGCCGGCGTGCTGCTGGTGGCGGCGGTGCCGTTGACCGACGAGACCGGATGGGTGCTGTCGCTGGCCTGGATCGGCTGGCATATCTGGCGTGCGCGGCAGGCGCCGGCCAGGGCATGATCCCGAACCGAAGGTCAGCGAACGCAAAAAACGGGACCCGGTTTTCGCAGGAGATCCTGCTCAAACGAGGAAGCGCATGAGCCTGTGCATCCTCGCCGCCGGCAAGACGGTGACGCTTGGCGTTGCCACCTTCACGCTGGCCTGGACCCATTCGGTGGAACGGACGCGCTGGGAGGAGGACTGGAAGGTGACGCCGTCCGGCCTGCAAGTGGTCGAAGCCCGCATCAAGGGCTCGGGAGCCGGCATGGAGCCGCCGGACGATGCCCTGCTGCGCGACGGCTGGTGGGTTTATGCGCCCAAGGTGGGGGCGCAGCGTCGCGTCCTGCTCGCCGCCTCCGGCGCGACCGGCGATGGCTGGACGCTGTGCACGCTTCAGGGCTGCCTGGCACTCGGCAAGACGGCGGGCGACACGATCTCGCTCGAGCCGTGCGGACCCACAGGCTTCAGCCAGCCGCGATAGCGCACGATCAGGCCGGTGAGCGGGTGTGAAATCTCGACATGGAAGCGGAATTTTCCGTCCTCGACGGTCTCGAAGGCGGTCGAGCGCGGGCAGAGCCACATCGGCAATGGCAGGCCGAGAAGGCTCCAGCGCCGCAGGATCAGCTTCAGCTTGTCGCCTTCGGCCACCAGCGCCATGGCGAAGGTCAGCGGGCCGAAGCGCTCGCATAACAGGCGCTCAGCAAGCCCACGTCCCGCGAACTGGCGGCTGGAGAAGCTGCGCGCGCCGAATGTCCGCGTCCAGGTTTCTCCATCCGGGTCGACGTCGAAACGGACACGAACCCGGATGTCGGCGGCCGGCCCGGGGAACCCGACCAGCCATGCCGTTAGCCGGCCAAGAATGTTGCGTCCGCGCTCGACGCGGGCACGGCCTTCGGCCATTCCGGCCCGATCATGCATGGCGTGGATTTCGCCGGGCAAACCTTGCCAGGCGTCGCCGAGCAGATCGGCGTAGAGCGGCCTGTCGGTATCGCCGCTGTCATCGCGAAAGCCGGAATAGATCGTCCTGGAGGAGAACAGGGCCTCGTAATCGGCAAGCTCGAGGTCGTTGACGGCGGCCCTTGCTCCGGGCGCCGGCGCATGACCGTCGAGCGCCTTGCGGACCAGCGCCTCGACAGCCATTGACGGGATCAGCGGCCCGTCATCGCCTTCCGCCAGCAGATGCCAGGAGCGTTTGACCAACGCGCCGGTCGGGTCGGCACCCTGCACGGACACGAACATGCCGCCGCGATGCTCGCCCCAGCGGAGGCGATTGGACACCCAATGCATCAGCGGGGCGAGCGGCGACAGCGAGCGGACCAAGCCGATGCGCGCCAGCCAGGCAAGGCCGATCAGGGCGCGGTGCAGGGTTTCGGGAACCGGGCCGGCGCCCATCCAGATGGTTTTGGTCTGCGGCCACAATTCGCCCAGCGCGCGCAGGTCCGGCACGTCGACCAGCGAGAACAGCGTGTTCCTCAGCGGCACGCGTCCCGGCGGCGCGATGGTGGTGCGCATCTGTTCGGTCAGCGGATGGCCCCGCGCCTTGACGCCGCCGCGCAGCAGCGTGACCGGCTGTCCGGCGTAACCCGCGATGGCGCGGATGACGTTTTCGCCGACGCCGGCATAGGGGGACGGCGCGATGCCGCCCCTGATCTTGTCGACCCGCGCCATGCCGAATGAGAGCCGGCGCACCACCGCAGCAGTGAGCACCGGGAAGCTGGAGACGCCGGACAGCACGAACAGCCCTGCCCGTCTGGCGGCCGCGTCGAAGGCCGGCATGCCGGCGACGAAGTCTGGCCCGTCGGCGAGATCGAGATAATTGACGCCTTGTTCGATACAGGCCTCGACCAGCCGGTAGCAGCCCTCGCCATAGGCCTGGAACGGGCCGCTGGCGTCGACCAGCGTGTCGGGGCGCAGCGACGCCAGTTGCGCGGCGGGGTCGCCATCGCGATCGAACACGGCCGGCACCAAGCGCGCGGCGACTGATCCGCGGTGTCCGCACCAGGCCGCGGCCTTCGCCAGCGAACGGCCGGCGACCATGATGGTCAGCCGGGGCTCATTCTCCAGGAGCTGGACGATGCGGCCGCCGAAGGTGCCGTAGCCGCCGACGATGAGAAGCTTCATGCGCTTGCCCCCAAGCCAGTCTTACAGCTTCTGATTTCATGCATGTCGTTGCCGGAACCGAAGACGCTTCCGGGCGACATGCATTAGCCGATCAACCGCCCGCGCAGTTCGGCCGGCGGGACGTCGCAACTGTCCTTCCTGCCGAACAGGGCATAGCGATCCCTGGCGATGCGATCGTAGAGCCAGTCGCGCAGCGGGCGCGGCAACAGCAACAAAGCCCTGGCCGCTCGCCAAGCCATTCAAGCTCGGCCATCACGGCGACAAAACTATCGAGACGGGTGAAGGGAACGCCGCCGACAAGGACGAGATTGGTTTCGTAGCCGTTGGTCGGCAGGTTGTATTTGCGGAACAATGCCTCGCCGAGCGGCGATTGCGCGGTGGCGAAACGGAAGCGCGCCTTGCGATCGAGGCGCACCACCATGCGCACGAAGCCTGAACAGAACACGCAGGCACCGTCGAAGACGATCAGCGGATGGCTTGCATCAAAGGCTAGGGAAGGCGGCTTGGGACGGTCGGTCACGCTGGCCTCGGCTGCTTATGTCCCTAGGAACACTAAGCCAGCCGATGGCGACATCAAAGACGCGGCGATGTCGCACGCCGTCTGTCGGTGAAAGTCGGGCGATAGGCGGTGGCGCGGGTCTCGTTGCCCGGCCTGCAGATGCGGCTGTTGTGGCGGCTTTCGAAGGTCATGGTCAGTGCGCGCCCAGCGACGTGCCGCGACGGGCGCAGGCCGGACCCGGGCCGCGCATGTAATAGCGCTCGGGCCGATAGGTCGGCGCGACGAATTCGCGGATGGCGGCGACATAGCCGATGAGGTGCGTGAGGAAGTTCATTTTACCTGGTCCCTGTCCCGATTTTCGGATGTCCCTTCCGAATTGCGGGAACGATAGCATCGAGGCGTGAATACTCAGTGAACGTGATGTTAATTTCTGGTCGAAAACCCGTCGCTTCGTGGCCGGAATGCGGCTGATTCGGGGTGTTTCGGTGCCTTTTGTCGCCATTTCGCCCGGTGTGACTTTTGCATCACATATGTTTCGTTTGAATGTCGCCTTGGCGCGCTTGTGTTTCAGCTTTCGTGCCGCCCTTGGAATTTCCTTGCCGGGTGGAAGGTAGCCCGGAACCGCCCCGCGCAGCGGACGTTGGGATCATAGGACCGGCATTGCCGGCACGGAGGCACTGCCATTGGCGGGCCGCAACTCTCGACACAAGCAAGAGCAATGGAAAGGCTGAAATCATGGGTTTCTTTTCGAAGGACATCAAAACGCTGGACGATCTCTTCGTGCACACGCTGCGCGACATCTATTATGCCGAGAAGCAGATCGAGAAGGCGCTGCCGAAGATGGTCGGCAAGGCAACCGATCCGCAATTGAAGGCCGGCTTCGAAAAACACCTCGAACAAACCAAGGGCCATATCGAACGCGTCGAAGAGGTGTTCGAGCTGCATGGCGTAAAGGCCAAGCAGGTGAACTGCCCGGCCATCGACGGCATTCTCGAGGAGGCCGACGATGTCAGTGGTGATGTCGACGACAAGGATGTTCTCGACGCCGCGCTGATCGCCTCCGCGCAGGCGGTCGAGCACTATGAGATGACCCGCTACGGCACCCTGATCGCCTGGGCCAAGCAGCTCGGCCGCAGCGACTGCGCCAATGTGCTGGCCAAGAACCTTAGGGAAGAGCAGGCGACGGATCGCAAGCTGACCGAAATAGCGGAAAGCAAGATCAACCTGCAAGCCGCCGAATAGGGGCTGACAGCCGGGGCCGGCGGCAACCGCGCCGGCTCCAGCCTGTGGAACCATCGGGGTGGTCGTCCGTTGCAGCTGATCTTTGTCAAGGGAAATCATCATGGCGCCGCGCCCGGCCTGGAAAGGCTATCTGAAGCTCTCGCTGGTCACCTGCGCCATCGAACTGACCAATGTCATCACCCATGCCGATAAGGTCTCGTTCCACATCCTGAACCGCAAGACCGGCAACACGGTGAAGCGGATCTATGTCGACGCAGAGACCGGCAAGCCGATCGAGGAGGGCGACGAGATCAAGGGGTACGAGATCGACAAGGGCGATTTCGTCCATATAGAGGAGGACGAGATCGAGGCGGTGCAGATCGAAACCTCGCACACGATGAGCCTCGACGGCTTCGTCGACAAATCCTCGATCCGGCAGATCTATCTCGACACGCCCTACTATGTCGCGCCGGCCGACAAGGTTTCGCAAGACGCCTTCGCCGTCATCCGCGACGCCATGGCGGGCAAGAAGATGGCCGGGCTGGCGCGCATCGTCCTCTACCGCCGTGAGCGTCCGGTGGTCATCGAGCCGCTCGGCAAGGGCATGGTGCTGACCACGCTGCGCTACGACAATACGGTGCGCCAGCCGGAGACGGTCTTCGGCGACATCGAGGCGGTGAAGACCGACCAGGAGATGACCGACCTTGCCGAGCTCATCATCGACAAGAAGAAGACGAAGTTCGATCCCTCGAAATTCGAGGACAAATATGAGGAAGCCCTGCTCGAACTGATCCGCGCCAAGAAGGCGGGGCACAAGGCGCCGAAAACCAAGGCGGCGCCCAAACCCTCCAATGTCGTCAACCTGTTCGACGCGCTGAAGAAGAGCCTGTCGTCGGATTCAGGATCAACGAAGCCATCCTCGGCGAAAGCCAAGCCGGCGGCCAAACGCGTCAAGGCGAAAAGCGTCGCGCCGAAGCGCAAATCGGCCTGAGGATACGAGATGGCCAGCAGCCTCGAACAGTACCATTCGAAGCGCGACTTCAAGAAGACGGCCGAGCCGGCCGGCAAGGTTGCGCGCGGGAAGAAGCACGGCGGCATCTTCGTCATCCAGAAGCACGCCGCCACAAGGCTGCATTATGATTTTCGCCTCGAGCATGACGGCGTGCTGTGGAGCTGGGCGGTGACGCGCGGCCCCAGCCTCGACCCGCACGAAAAGCGGCTGGCCGTGCATGTCGAGGATCATCCCATCGACTATGCCGGCTTCGAAGGCACCATCCCCAAGGGCGAATATGGCGGGGGATCGGTCCTCGTCTGGGACGAGGGCACCTGGACGCCGGAGGGTGATGCGGCCCAGGCGATGAAGAAGGGCCATATCAATTTCGAGCTCGAGGGGCATAAGCTGCGTGGCAAATGGCATCTGGTGCGGCTGCGGCCGCGCCCCGGCGAGAAACGGGACAACTGGCTGCTGATCAAGTCCGACGATGCCGCCGCACGCCCCGGCGAGGACATTCTGAAGGACGAGCCGAAGTCGGTGAAATCAGGCCTGACGATCGAGGAGGTCGGCGAAGGCAAGGCGGCCAAGGGCGAGAAGCCGAAGGTCTGGCACTCGAACAAGCCGGCCGCCAGCAAGGCGAAAGACCCCGCCAGGAAGCTCGACTTCATCGAGCCGCAGCTGGCCACGCTGGAGCGGGACGCGCCGCCCGGCCAAGACTGGCTGCATGAGGTGAAGTTCGACGGTTATCGCATGCAGGCGCAGATCGCCGGCACCGAGGTGCGGCTCTTGACCCGCACCGGCCTCGACTGGACGGAAAAATTCGGCGGCGAGATCGCGGCTGAGATCGCCGGGCTGAAATGCAGCGATGCCATCATCGACGGCGAGATCGTCGTGCTGGCCGACAGCGGCGTGTCGTCCTTCGCGCTGCTGCAGCAGGATCTGTCGTCGAAGCGGACAAACCGCTTCCTCTACTACGTCTTCGACCTGATGCGGCTCGACGGCAAGGATTTGCGCCGTGAACCCCTGGTCGAGCGCAAGCACGCCTTGCAGGATCTGCTCGGCGAGCAGGCCGACAACGCGGCGGTGCGTTTCTCCGACCATTTTACCGAACCCGGCAAGATCATGCTGGAACATGCCTGCCGCATGGGGCTGGAAGGCGTCGTCTCGAAACGCGCCGATGCGCCCTACCGCGGCGGACGCGGTCCGACATGGGTCAAATCGAAATGCACGGCGCGGCAGGAATTCGTCATCGGCGGCTATCTGCCGTCGGACAAGACCGGACGCGGCCTGCGCTCGCTGCTGCTCGGCTATTTCGAGGACGGCAGCCTGCACTATGCCGGCCGTGTCGGCACCGGCTTCTCCACCAAGGGCGCCAACGACCTGAAGAAGAAGCTCGATGCGCTGAAGACAGACGCCTCGCCCTTCGATGCGGCCGTGCCGAAGGGCAAGGGCCTGGTCTGGGTCAAGCCGGAGCTGGTCGGCGAAGTGGAATTTCGCAGCTGGACGTCGGACCGTATAATACGCCATGCTTCGTTCCAAGGGCTGCGCGAGGACAAGCCGGCGGAGGAAGTCGTGCAGGAAAAGCCGAAGCCAGCGACAGATAAGGCAGCGACAGGCAAGGGCCCAGCCAAGGCCAAGCCGGCGGCAAACGCCAATACGGCAGGGACGGCGGCGAAAACCACCGTGAAGCTGTCCCACCCGGACAAGCTTCTGTGGCCCGACGAAAAGATCTCGAAGCGGGCCCTGCTCGATCATTACGCGCTGGTATGGCCGCGCATGAAGCAGTTCGTGGTCGAGCGCCCGCTCAGCCTGGTCAGGGCGCCGGATGGCGTCGGCGGCCAGCGCTTCTTCCAGAAGCATGCCTCGGCCGGCATGCATGCGAAGATCGAGAAGACCAGGGATCCCACGGATGGCGAGGAAATCCTGTTCATCCGCGATTTCGACGGCATCGCGGCGCTGGTCCAGCTGGGCGTGGTCGAGATCCACATCTGGGGCTGCACGATCGACAAGCTTGAACAGCCGGACCAGATCGTCTTCGACCTCGACCCCGACGAAGGCGTCGATGTGAAAGCGGTTCGCGAGGCGGCGCTCGACATCAGAGGCAAGCTCGACGAGCTGTCGCTGCCCAATTTCGTCAAGACATCGGGCGGCAAGGGCTTTCATGTCGTCGTGCCGCTGAAACCGTCGGCGGATTGGGCCGAGGTCAAAGGCTTCGCCCATGATTTCGCCAAGGCGCTTGAGCAAGCCGCGCCGGACCGCTACACGGCGACGCTGTCGAAGAGGGCGCGCACGGGAAAGATCTTCGTCGACTATCTGCGCAACGGCAGCGGCGCGACCACCGTCGCACCATACTCGTCGCGGGCCAAGAAGGGCGCGACGGTGTCGATGCCGGTGACCTGGGCCGAGATCGAGGCCGGCTTGCCGCCAAACGCCTTCCCGATCGGCGACAAGACGACGCTGAAACGGCTTTCGGAAGCCGATCCGTGGGCGGATTTCTTCAAGAAGGGCAAGGTGTTGAAGCGGGGCTAACTCGACTTTCGACGCCGTGGGGCACCACCCCCCTCTGGCCTGCCGGCCATCTCCCCCTCAAGGGGGGAGATCGATGTCACGACGGCTTTCGCTAATTTCCAACATCGGAAAGAAGGTGCCAGGCATCGAACTGCCGATCTCCCCCCTTGAGGGGGAGATGCCCGGCAGGGCAGAGGGGGGCGCTGTCCCGCCGAGGTCTCCGTAATCCATTACCCCAAAAACACCCTCTCGAACGCCTGCTTGCCCGGCGGCGAAAACACCACGGCGCGGCTGTCCTTCTCGCGGCGCGCCCATTTCTCGGCAAGTATCTTGTCGAGGATGGCGGCGCCCAGCGTCCCGGCGAGGTGCGAGCGCCGCACGCTCCAGTCGAGGCAGGCGCGGCACACCGGCCGCCGCGGCTTGGTGTAGACATCGATGCCTATCGCCGCGAAGTGTGATGCGGCGGAGGGCCCGAGCCTGATCTCCTTGTCGTCTCGGACCAGGATGTTTTTCTCGACAAGGCGATCCAGCATCTCAACGGCCTGCTCGCCGGCAAGGTGATCGTAGCAGACGCGCGCGATGCGCATCGCGCCGTCGCGAGGGCCCGGCCGTACGCGCTTGGGGCCAACGGCTTCGGCCACGCCGGTGATGGCTTCGATCATGCCTGCCACCTGCGGGCCGGCCAGCCCGTAATAACGATGCCGGCCCTGGCTGGCCAAGGTCAGCAACCCGCCCTCCACCAGTTTGGACAGATGCGAGGAGGCGGTCGGCAGCGACACGCCGGCCTCCAGCGCCAGTTCGCTCGCCGTCAATGCCGTGCCGCCCATCAGGGCGTTCAGCATGTTGGCGCGGGCCGGATCGCCGACCAGGCTGGCGATGCGGGCAATATCGGGTCCTTCACGCATGGTTTGATCCTCATCGAAGCATTCTTGTCAGGTAAACATTATTCTCCGACCAGATCAAGGAGACGACGATGGCCGCACGAATCGCTTTCACCCCCGCACCGTTGCCCCGCCGCCGATCGTTCCCGTTCATCAGCTGGGTCCGCTCGCGGCTGCCGGCCCGGTGGTATGACCCCGCCATTTGCAACGCCGCGACCTCCGCGAGATCGACGACCATCTGCCGCGCGACCTCNGCCTGACACGGGAAGATGTGAGCCGCGAATGCGCGAAATCCTTCTGGCAGGCGTGAGGCCAGGACATTTGCCTAGCAGATCGGACGATACAACGGTTCGACGCCGCTCGAACCATCGACGCAAAAACACTCTTCAAGGAGAGACCGAGATGACCATCACCTGCTTCATCCGCTACGAGATCGACCCGTTCGGCAAGGCCGCCTTCGAGGAGTATGCCCGTAACTGGGGCCAGGCCATTCCGCGCTGCGGCGCCGATCTGATCGGCTATTTCGCGCCGCATGAGGGCTCGGCCACGACGGCCTATGCCGCCTACAACATCGAGAACCTGGCCGCCTACGAAGCCTATCGGGCCCGGCTTGCCGCCGACCCCGCCGGCAAGGCAAACTACGAGTTCGCCCGCCGCGAACGCTTCATCATCAGGGAGGACCGCATGTTCCTGAAACTGGCTTCCGGCCCGCACGCGCCACTGGTGAAGCTATGATCGCCGTCATCTTCGAGGTGCAGCCGGCGGACGGACGGCGCGAGGCTTATCTGAGCATCGCCGCCGATCTGCGGCCGCTGCTCGACGGCATCGATGGGTTCATCTCCATCGAGCGCTTCCAGAGCCTGGCCGACCCGAACCGGATCCTGTCGCTGTCGTTCTGGCGTGACGAGGAGGCGGTCAAGGCCTGGCGCAATACCGAAGAACACCGACAGGCACAGAAGGCAGGGCGGGGCGGCATCTTTGCCGGCTATAGATTGCGGATCGCGCATGTGGTGCGGGATTATGGGCTGACGGAAAGAGACGAGGCGCCGGCGGACAGCCGGGCGGTGAATGGGTAGCGCGACGCTTCTTCCTTCTCCCCTTGTGGGAGAAGGTGGATCGGCGCGTCAGCGCCGAGACGGATGAGCGACTATCTGAGGTGTCAAGTTGCATTTGCGAACTCGCTTCGCGCATCGCGTGCTTTTGCATTGAGAATGACGAGCAGCTTTCTGGCGAGAGCGATGCGGATGACCATCTTTTCCTTTCCGGCGGCCTGCAACCTTTGCTGGAAAGCGGNCAGATGCGGATCATATTTGGCAACGATGCTGGCAACGAGGAAGAGGACGCCTCGCGGTCCCGCACGGCCGCCACGCACCGGTCTTCGGCCGCTGCGCTTGCCGCTGTCATTGGCGATCGGAGCCAGGCCGGCCAGCTTGGCAATGGCTCTATTGG
>NZ_AZUY01000042.1 GCF_000513935.1 Mesorhizobium sp. WSM3626
GCCGCCATTCGCTCGGGCGACCTTCTCTTCGTATCGGGTCAGGTCGGGAGCCGCAACGACGGCTCGCCCGAGCCCTTGTTCGAGGATCAGGTTAGGCGGGCCTTTGCCAATCTGCGCGAGGTCTTGGCCGCCGCCGGATGTAGCTTCGATGACGTGGTCGACGTCACCACCTTCCACACCAAACCGGACGAACAGATCGAAACGGTGCTGGCCGTCCGGGCCGAAGAGATCGGCCAACCTCCCTATCCGAACTGGACAGCGGTTGGCGTCAACTGGCTTGCCGGCTTTGATTTCGAGATCAAGGTTGTCGCCCGCATCCCTGCCGACGACCAGCGGCCGGTCGGCTGACAAATGCTGACCGGTCGCAAGCAGTGTACTGGCGCGGACGACCGTTTGGGAACTCGCTAGCAAGCCGGACCCGCACATATAGCCTTCGGCGAACGCGAGGGGCCTACCAGGCATAGGCCCCCGGCGCTTCGCCGCCGGGGCCTGGCCAAATCTTGTCCAGCCTCTTCAGAGTTTCATTCGAGAGGTTCAGCGAGGGTGCCTTCAAGTTCTCGCGGAGTTGCACCACCGCCCGGGGGCCGCTGATCACCGCGCTGACAATCGGATTGTGGAGCAACCACGCGAGGGCCACGAGGGCAGGCGCTTCGCCCAGTTCATCACAGAACGCTTCATAGGCTTCCAGTTGCGAGCGCTTTTCGGCGACCCGCGTTTGAAGCGGCGTTGACGAGCCGTGCCCCTGCGCTGCCCCGCGGAGCACGCCGCCGAGCAACCCACCGCCGATCGGTCCATAGGGGATGAGGCCCACCCCGTAGTGACGCAGCGCCGGGATCACCTCTAGCTCGATGGTACGCTGCGCGAGGTTGTAGAGGCTCTGCTCGGAAGCCAGTCCCATCAGATTGCGCGACGCGGCCGTGCACTGGGCGGAGGCGATGTCCCAGCCGGCGAAGTTGCTGCTGCCCACGTAGGTGATCTTGCCCTCATGGATCAGCTGCTCCATCGCCTGCCAGATCTCCTCCCATGGCGTGGCCCGATCGACGTGATGCATCTGGTAGAGATCGATGTGATCAGTCTTCAGCCGCCGCAAGCTGGCTTCGCAGGCGCGTCGGATGTGATAGGCAGACAAGCGGCGATCGTTGGGACCAGTATCCATAGGCTGGTAGACCTTCGTCGCCAACACAATCCGGTTGCGCCGGCCGCCCTGCGCTATCCAACGGCCGATGATCTCTTCGGAGATGCCGTAGCCCTTGTCCATTTCGGGCGATTGCGGGCCGCCATAAACATCCGCCGTGTCGAAGAGATTGATGCCGGCGTCGAGAGCTTCGTCCATGATCGTGACACTGTCCGACTCATCGATCTGCCAGCCGAATTCCATCGTGCCGAGGGCTATTCGGCTGACCTTGATGCCGGTCCGGCCTAGATGAGTGTAATTCATGGCAACACCTTTGATTTGTTCCAGGATAGCGAACTTCTGCCCCCGTGACTTCCGATGCATCCATGCCATGCGCAACCTAGCGGAATCCTCCAGCTAGAACCGCCCATCTTGTACCGCAACTCGCACGTACAGCGAAGCTCCGCTTTCCCGCCCTAAGTGCCTAATTCTAGCGCGATGCAGCTAGGTCGGCTCTCCGCCCTCCTCGCTCACGTGCACTCTTGGCGCAAAGCCGGCTGCGGCCTCTGCAGTAGCGATGTCCGCTTTTGGTGAATGGACTGGACCGTATAAATGACCTGCCGTAAGCGCATTACTGACGTGGGCAACCAACGTGCGTCTCGTATCACCTCACATCTTGCGGTTTTTATCCACGCTGGCAGCACCTGTCCGTCCTTACACAACTCTGTCACGAAGCCAGCCTATCCGATCATCGGAACTAAAACATCCGCATGACACGCCTTGAAACCGCCTGGCCGCAGGGCGATCGGGAAATGTGGAATGCTGCTTTCGGAGACGACCATGCTTGAACGGAGGGCCGCGCCCCACCGGGATCACCCGAAGAAACGGGACATGTGGCTGAGTGAATTCGAGATTGTCCTGCGCGACCGTGTCATTGCCAATGGCGCTGTCAGGATCGAAGACGGCCGGATCGCCGAGATCCGCGACCAGCCTGTCGAGAATGCCGACCTCATCGGCGGCGGCCGCCTGCTGCTGCCTGGCTTCATCGACATGCATGGCGACATGGTGGAGCGGGAAGTGGAGCCGCGCAGCGGGGTCCACGTGCCGATGGCAATCGGCATCGCCGAACTCGACAAGCGGCTGGCCTCCTGCGGCGTGACCACCGCCTATGCCGCGCTCTCCTTCATCGGCAACAGCGCCACCGCGGCTTTGCTGCGCTCGGAAGAACACACATCTTCCATCATCGAGACCATCACTGGGCTGAAAGACGACCTTCTGGTCGATCACCGCATCCATGCCCGTTTCGAGGTGACGTTCACCGCGGCTGTCGGCGTGCTGGAAAGGCTGATGGATGCCGGCAAGTTGCATCTGGTTTCGCTGATGGATCATACGCCCGGACAGGGACAGTACCGCGATGTCGAATTGTATATCGCCCGCTTGGCCAAGGAGCGTGGCATGTCGATAGCCGGTGTGTCCGAGGTCGTCGGCAAGCGCATGGCGGATCGAAACGGGCATGGCGGTGTGCTCGGCACGCTGCAGAGCCTGTCGGCGTTTGCCCGCGCTCGCGGCATCGTGCTCGCCTCGCACGATGACGACACTCTGGAAAAGGTGGAGTTTGTCCACGGCCTGGGAACCGTGCTCAGCGAATTCCCGGTGACCCTGGAGGCGGCGCGGGAAGCCCGCCGGCTGGGCATGTATACGGCCATGGGCGCGCCCAACGCGCTGCGTGGAGAATCCTATTCGGGCAATCTTTCCGCCCGCCAGGCCTATGAGGCCGGGCTGCTCGACATGCTGGCCAGCGACTATCACCCGGCCTCGATCCTGCCGGCCGTGCTCGGCCTGGCGGAACTGCGCGACAGTGGCCTGGCGAAGGCCGCGGCGCTGGCGAGCGCCAATCCGGCCGCGGCGCTCGGACTCACCGATCGCGGCGCCATCGAAGCCGGGCTTCTGGCCGATCTCGTCGTCGCCGACCGCCAGCCGGTGCCACGTGTGCGCGCAACCTTCCGCGCCGGCCGCATGATCTACGGCGACGGCACGCTGAGCCATTCGCCGTCTCCGGGTAACGGCAAAAGGCTCTAACGCTTTGTCTTGACGCAATTCCCCTTGGGGAAAGCGCCGCGCGCTTTTCCCGGAATTTCTCTAGGTGCCTGCCATCCAGAACGCCAGCATGCGCTTGGTCTCGCCGGTGGTCCGGCGCTTTTGCCAGCCCGGGTCACGCGACAGATATTGGAAGGGATCCTTCTTCTCCTTGGCCGCCTCCGCGAGATAGGCACGCCAGCGATAGTGGCTGTAGGTCTGCATGGCGTTGATGGCGTAGTGCATGGCGATCTTCTTGTGGCCCCGAATGACGATGAAGTTCTCGTCGTTGGCGGCACTCGCCGAGTGCGAAAAATTATGTGAGCCCGTGACGACGATGGGATCGTCGCTGAATGGATCGATCACCAGCACTTTTGAATGGGTGATGGCGTGACCTATGGCCGAGAAGAAGTCGGCAGCCGTGCCTTCCACGGCCCATTGCCCAACCGATTTCTCAACCCCGGTATCCCGCGCCGCATCGAGGAAAAAATCCTCGGGCTTCGCCTTCAGCAGCTTGAACTCCTCGAGACCCTTGCCGGTGAAACGGGTCGCGACGCCGCGCACATAGAGCTTCTTTTCCTTCTGAAGCCTGAGCAATGTTCGCACCGGCTCGTTGCCCGGCTGAAACATCACGAAGAAGACCCCATGCTGCGCACCTTCCACCAGTTTGACGAGTTCCTTGATGTCGATTTCATCGCTCAGGCTCGAGAACCAGCTGTCGATGGTGCCGGCACCGAACGCGATGCCTTGCTCGGGCGAATTGTTGGATCGCAGCAGGTCGTCGGAAACCGCGCTCTTTGCGTCGACCAGCAGGTTGAACTGCGCTTCATACCGCTTTGCCAGCACCGGATGCTCGAGCATGATGCCATTGTTGAGCTGCGTGCAGAGACCGGTCGGTGTCCAGTTCGTGCTCCCGGTCCACACCTTGGTCGGCTCGAACTTGTCATCCGCAGCGCGCCCGATGACCAGGAACTTGTTGTGGGCCAGTGCTTTCGGCGCGAGGAAGCGGTCGTGCACGACAACATCCGCGCCGCGCAGACGCGCCCGCGCATCCGCGTTTTCGTCCTCGCCCTCGGCATCGACGCTTCCATTCGCCAGGACGATCTTCGCCCGTTTGCCGATGGCGCTGAGCCCGTCGATGAGTTCCTCGTCGCTGAGCTCATAGAGGGCGGCATGCAGCTCCAGCTCCTCATCGGCCGCGACCTCGGCCATCATCTTCAGCATCGTCTCGCGCAATGTGCCGCCCAGAAAGGCCCTCGCCTCACGGTCGACATTCTTGCTGACGATGACGGCGGTTTCTTTCAACTCCTTGAGCGTGATCCCCTTGCGCTTCATGTAACGCGCCATGAACTGCGACAGCACATAACCCCGGTTGAAGTGGACACTGGCACCGTCGCCGCAATCGGCGGAAAGTGTCAGCATTTCGGACCATTCGCTCGCCGGCCCGTCTTCCAGCGCGCCGGCGGCACCCTTGACCCTCGCGACGATACGATAGGCAATGACGTCGCCAAGGTCGGCGGCGTGGTCTGTCCAGTCATAGCGTTGGAATGGCCAGATCTGCGAGGAACGCGAGACGATCCGGTTGCCGTCCTTGTCGACCTCCGTATCGTCTTCGAACCCGACGCGGTTCGACAGATAGTTGGGGGCGGAGGCGCCGCGGCGGCACTGGATGGCAAATCCCAGACATCCCTCAATGTCCTCCTGATGCGACCAGACGAGATGCACATCGTCGGCATTTGCAAATACTTTCAAGATGATATCGGCCACATAAGCCTCCCACGCCGCTGTCAGGACTTCTTGTCTGTCCGCTGCGCACGATGGATCGCATGGGAAGCGTCGAGACGACCGCGATTGAATCTCCCGCCCGATCCGAAGCGCGGACGACATTGCGTTTTGAATGTCGATTGGGTTCGGAGCTAAAGATCGAGCTCCACCATCATTCCACGCTCCTCTGCCATTTCCAGCAGCAGATCCTGCAGGGTTTCAATGGTCTGGGCCTTGCGGGCTGTCGCCGGCAGTTCCTCAATACTCTCCTTCATCGAAATCACGGCGACCCCGGTTTTCTCCGAGAGCAGCCGTGCGATAGCTGCGCGGATAAGCGCATTCTGATCGGGCATGATGCCCCCTTCATGCTATGATAACGGCACCATTTCTTTCACGCTGCATGCCTTGTCGCAACTTATGCGAGCATTGATTCACGCTTGCAAGTCGTCTCGTTGATATTCGTATGATCGACAGCCGCTCAACAGCGAGAGCGACGGCACCCCGCTGTCGTCGGGTTCCATGGCGGCAAGCAGGGCCAGCGGCACTTCGTGCCGACAGAGCCCGATCAAGATCCTGCCTTCCACCGCAACCGGCAATTCGGTGTATCTGTCGAAAATGGAAAACGTGCCTGTCGGCTCGTACAGGATCTCGAAACGCTCCAAATCGCAAACCTCACTTCCCCCGGAAGCCGTGTAACGCACGCGCCCATCAGAGGTTGCATAAAGAATCGATTTTTCCCGAGGGCCGCCGCTGAAGGCCGAAATCATCGAGGAGATGAAGGAGGCAGGCGGCAACCGAGGCCGATGCCGTCCCTCCTCATCAGGGGTGGGAGCCCTGAACCGCCTCAGGCCGGCGACGCATCAGCAGATAGAAGGCGGCGATGTGCGTGATCATCAGAAGCGGCACATAGAGGATCGGGATCGCGTAGGCCGCCCCCAGTTCCCCTGCCAGATCGGGAAGGCCGAGTTGGACCCCTTGATAATAGTCGACGACGATGTCGACGGTTCCCACGAGATTGAAGGCGACGACGAGCGGCCAGAATAGCTGATGTCTGCGTGCCGTCAGAAGCGCCAGCATGGCCAGCAGGCCGGTGGCGAAATCACCATAGGCCGCAAGGACGGCGAAACCAGCCGGCAGACTGGGCCCGACGACACCTGGAAGCATGAAGACAAGCCCGAAGAAGCGGAAGCTGTGCAGCGTGGCGATGGCGCGTTGCGCCTCAAGGCGGTCCATCGCTTTGAGCCTGGGCCAGGCATAGGCGCCGAAGCACAGCAACCATGGCACGTAGCCCAGAGCGAGATGGATGTCGAAGATCATGGCCGGTGACATTCCTGCCTCCCCTCAGGCCTCGCGCGGAATGGCTTCGAAGACGGCGGTCAGAATGCCCAGCCGGCCTTCCCCGAGATTGCGTCCGAGGTTGGCGGCAACTCCCGCGAAGTCCGGCCCCATGACGAGGCCGAGATTGAGCAAAGGGGGCGGTCCGGACGCCCGCAATTGCGAAAACCACGCCTTGGCTGCCTCGGTGTCGTCTTGCCATACCAGCGTTTCAAAGCCTGCCTGCTCGATCCGCGCTTGCGTTTCAGCCGCGGTGAGCAAGAAACTCTCCGCCGGGCTTCGTGCCCAGGGAACGGGATAGTGCGGATCGCCGCCGTTCAACACGACGTCGTAGGTGGCAAACCTGCCGCCCGGCTTAAGCACCCGCCTGATCTCGTCATAGAGCCGTCCGCGCTCGGTGATGTTCATCGCCACGTGCTGCAGCAACACGACATCGAAATGGCTGCCCTCGAAGGGAAGCGCCAGTGCGCTGGCGCCCTCGAACGTCACCTGTTCGCCCAGCCCCATTCGTTCGGTCAGATAGTGCGCGGCCTCGACGAAAGGCTCGCTGAGGTCTACGCCCGTCACCCGGCAGCCATGGGTCGCCGCCAGGAAACGGGCCGGCCCGCCGAGCCCCGATCCGACATCAAGGACGATCGTTTCCGGGCCAATTCCGGCCAACCCGGCAAGCTCGGCGGTCGCCGCGAGCCCGCGGGTGTGGAATTGGTCGAGCCCCGCCAGCTGCTCCGGCATGAGCCGTTGATCCTCTGGTCCCAAAGCGGCCAGTGCCGTCTTGAGACGCTCGGTCAGGCCGCTCGCGCGGTAGTGAGCGCGCACTGCGTCGAGATTATCCGTCATTGCGGTTTCCTCTGGATTTCCGTCGTTGCTGCAGAGATAGAGGCGCTTTCTAACCGCGACTATCCGCGATAATGTCGATGCGCCATGAAGCAGAACTTCACAGTCAGGCAGGGAGCGCTCGACGGCGTAGAGGCCTTCCTGAGCGTCGCCCGGCATCGTAATTTCCGCAAGGCGGCGGCCGAGCTCAAGGTAACGCCGTCGGCGATGAGCCAGGCGATCCGCACGCTCGAGGCGCGCATCGGCGCCGCGCTCTTCATCCGCACGACGCGCAGCGTCGGCCTGACCGAAGCCGGGGAGCGCTTTCTGTCACGTGCCGGACCTGCATTCGAGGAACTGGTCGCCGCGAGCGAGGTGGCGCGCGATCTCGGCCAGCGGCCGACCGGACTGCTGCGCCTCTCGGTACCGCCGTCGGTGGTGCCGATTCTGCTGGAGCCGCTCATCGCATCCTTCTGCCAGGCCTATCCGGAAATCGAGCTGGAGATCGTCGCCAGTGGAGAACTCGTCGATCTTGCCGCCGAGGGCTTCGACGCCGGCATCCGGCCCGGCGAATTTGTCGCCGCCGACATGATCGCGGTGCGTTTGACGCCGCCGCTGCCATTCGTGGTCGTCGGCAGCCCTGATTATCTGCGCCAGCGGAACGTGCCGCAACACATCGAGGATCTGCGCAGCCATGCCTGCCTGCGCATGCGCCGGTCAAACGGATCGATCGCGCCCTGGCCCTTTGTCGACGGCAACAAGTCGGTCGAGGCCATCGTCTCCGGGCCGCTGATCGCCCATGATTATCCGACGCTTCTGGGCGCGGCGATGCAAGGGGCCGGCCTTGCCCAGGTGCCCCAGCCGCTCGCCAGCGTGCCCGTCGCTGACGGCCGGTTGCAGGAGGTGCTGAGGTCCTTTGCCGTGACCTTGCCTGGGCTTTTCCTGTACTACCCGGGAAAGCGTCAGGTCTTGCCCAAGCTGCGCGCGTTCATCGACCATGTCAGGCATCGAAGCGACGCCGAGGCACGCGCCTGAGCCCACCTGGCCCGCAACGAATTGCGATTGGCGCTTGCCGAAGCCGGCGGCCTCGCTCATCCATGGCGTACAGACACATGGCATACAGACAACAGCCTGGGAACAATGATGACCGACGCCAGCTTTCACCTCGTCGAAGCGACGATCGACCAACTGCGGCGCGCGCTCGATGACGGCCTCGTCACCAGCATCGAGCTGGTCGCGGCCTATCTCAGGCGCATCGCGCATTTCGACCGGCATGGCATCGCGCTGAACGCCGTGCCGGTGCTCAACCCAGCCATGTTCGAGGAAGCCGCCGCTTCCGACGAGCGGCGGCGCGCCGGCGCCCTGCTCGGCCCGCTCGACGGCATCCCCTACACCGCCAAGGACAGCTACAAGGTCAAGGGCCTGACGGTCGCCGCCGGCTCGCCGGCCTTCGAGCATCTCGTCGCCAACGAGGATGCCTTCACCATCGCCAGGCTGCGTGCCGGCGGCGCGGTGCTGATCGGCCTCACCAACATGCCGCCGATGGCCAATGGCGGCATGCAGCGCGGCGTCTATGGCCGCGCCGAAAGCCCCTACAATGCCGACTACCTGACCGCCGCCTTCGCGTCGGGCTCCTCCAATGGCTCGGGCACCGCGACGGCGGCCAGCTTCTGCGCCTTCGGGCTCGGAGAGGAAACCTGGTCGTCCGGCCGCGCTCCCGCCACCAACAATGCGCTCGTCGCCTACACGCCGTCGCGTGGCGTGATCTCGGTGCGCGGCAACTGGCCCTTGGTGCCGACCATGGACGTGGTGGTGCCGCACACGCGCAGCGTACCCGACATGCTGGAACTGCTCGATGTCATCGTCGCCGACGATCCGGAAACGCGAGGCGATTTCTGGCGCGCGCAGCCCTGGGTCGCGCTGCCCAAGAGTTCCGAGCTACGCCCGCCCCGCTATACGAATCTAGCGCTTGTCGGATCGCTGAAAGGCATGCGGCTCGGCGTGCCCAGAATGTATATCGGCCGCGACGGCGAGGCCGGCCGGCCGATCGAAACCCGCGCCTCGGTGCTCGCCCTATGGGAACAGGCGGCTGCGGATTTGCGGCGGCTCGGCGCCGAGGTGGTCGAGGTCGATTTTCCCGTCGTCTCCAACTATGAGCGTGACCGCCCCGGCGCGCGAACCATGGTCGAGCGCGGACTGGTGCCGCGGGATTTCGCCGAGCGCGAACTCTGGGACCTCAGCATCTGGGGCTGGGACGATTTCCTGCGCGCCAATGCCGACCCCGCCTTACCCGATCTCGCCTCGGTCGACGGCCCCAGGATTTTCCCGCAGCCGCCCGGCACGCTGCCAGACCGTTATGACGGCGGCTTCGACTTGGCGCAGTATGTCGACCGCGCGAGATCGGGCGTCACGCCGTTAGCCGACATTCCCACGCTGGAGGACGGCATCAAGGGGCTGGAGATGACAAGGCGCATCGATTTCGAGGACTGGCTCGACGCCAACCGCCTCGACGCCGTGGTGCTGCCGGCTGCCGCCGATGTCGGCCCGGCCGACGCCGACGTCAACGAAGCGTCCGCCGATCTTGCCTGGCGCAACGGCACCTGGGTCGCCAACGGCAATCTGGTCTGGCGCCATTTCGGCATCCCGACCGTCACCGTGCCGATGGGCACGATGGCCGACACCGGCATGCCGGTCGGCCTGACCTTCGCCGGCAAGGCCTATGACGACGAAAGGCTGCTGCGCATGGCCGGCGATTTCGAACAATCGACCCAGCGCCGCACCCGCCCGCCGCGCACGCCCGAGCTGGCCGATGACCTGTTTTCAGGCCGACCCGTCCGGGCCGGCAACGGCAAGGCGCGCGCGCTCAAGCTTATGGCCGTGACACGGGCCTCAGGTGATCTGGACGAGATCGCCATCACACTCGAAATGGTTGGCGAGGTTGCCGAAACGGCCAGCGTCAAGGTACATCTCAATGGAGAAGCCGTTGAGATGCAGCGAAGCGGTGCGTGTTTCACCGGGCGGGCGCTTGTCCCTGCCGCCGAGCATCGTCGGTCCCACAGTGTCTGGCGCGGCTCGTACGGCTCCATTGTCACGGCGGAGCTGCGACTGCATGATGGGCGCACCGCCGGCGCCTATGCGGTTACCGGCGGGATTGGGTGAGGAGCAGCCAGGATGGGCTCAGCCATGATCAAGGTCAAGCAACTCGCCCATCTCTGCATCTTCGCCAATGACCTCGAAGAGACGCGGCGCTTCTACAGTGATGTCCTTGGCATGGACGTCCAGTTCAACTTCCTGCGCGACGGCGCGATTTTCGGGTTCTACCTCAATTGCGGCGGCCGCAGCCATGTCGAGGTTTTCCAGAAGGACGGAGCACGGTTCAGCGAGACGGACCAGATCAACCATTTCTGCCTGGAGGTCGAGAACATCGATGCCGCGATCGCCCACATCACGTCCATGGACGTCGACGTCACCGCCAAGAAACTCGCCTGCGATGACACCTACCAGGCCTGGCTGCGCGACCCCAACGGCGTGAAGATCGAACTGTTCGAATACACCGGCAAAAGCGCGCAATTTACCGGCGGTGATCGGGTCGCCGACTGGTAGAGCCTGATCAAGATTTAACGCTTTGCGGCATAGGCAAGGTACGAGCGGATCGTCTCCAGCTTGTCTTGCGACAAGCCGGAGATGAGAGCTTCGTCCATATGCCCTGCGAGAATGAGACGGGTAAACACGTCCAGAAGCTGGGAGTAACGGTAGTCGAACATCCAGTCGATCTCCCGTCGCTGTTCCCGCAAAAAATCCTCGACCTCCCACATCTCGGAAGGTTGCGTCGCTGCACTGGCCTTGCTCTTGAACTCGGCCATCGTCTTTGCCAGCGCCACCTCCAACGCCGCATCGAACGCCCGGCGCGCGATCTTCTTTTCGGACGCTGACCAGCTATCCCGGGTGTCCATCACCGTCTCCGCGCATCTCCTCCGACCCTAAGCCCAGGATTTCATGAAACCGCGCTTACGGCTAGCGCGCGGCCCACAGCAAACCGCGCTCGGCAATCAGCGCCATTTCCGGCACCGCGAACTCGTCCGCCGTGTGGCCAAGCGAACTGTAAAAGACCTTGCCGGCGCCGTAGCGGCGCTTCCAGACGACCGGCATGACGACACCGCCAATCCCGGGGAAATGCGCGTCGGTGAAGGTGGTCGTCGCCAGCACCTCGTTGCCCGGGTCGACATGCATGTAATATTGCTCCGACCGGTAGGCGAAACCACTGACGCCGCTGGTGATCGGGTCGTCCGGCCGGGCGATGACGACACGGTAGTCGATGATGTCACCGGGATGCGCGACCCACTGGCCGCCGGTCATGAACTGATAGTCCGGCTCATTGCGAAAGCTGTCGCCCATCGTGCCGTGAAAACCGCCGAGCCCGCTCCCTTGGCGAACCGCCTGCGTCAGGTTCTTCAGTTCGGCCTTTTCGATCGTCGACATGGTGATGACGGGCACGATGAGATCGAATGAAGCGAGGTCCGGATCGGCGAACATCGCCGTGCCGTGGCCGAGCGTGACCGCGAACCCGTTACGCACCAGCATATCGCGCACGACATTGGCGCTGCGCTCCGGTGTGTGGCCTTCCCAGCCGCCCCAGGCAATCAGGGCTTTCTTCGGCATGCGGCAACCTCCCTCGATCCATTAGACCGACGACCGCTCGCCGCATGGGTCAGCGCCAGCCGAGCGCCGGCGCGACATGGGTGAGGATCGCCTCGATGACATGGGCGTTGTAGTCGACGCCGAGCTGGTTGGGAACCGTGAGCAGCAGCGTATCGGCCTCGGCGATCGCCTCGTCCTGCGCAAGCTCCTTGATCAGCACGTCCGGCTCCGCGGCGTAGCTGCGGCCGAAGATTGCCCGCGTATTCTCCTCGATGAAGCCGATCTGGTCGCGGCTCTCATTGCCGCGGCCGAAATAGGCGCGGTCGCGATCGTCGACCAGCGCGAAGATGCTGCGGCTGACCGAGACGCGCGGTTCGCGTTCATGTCCGGCCGCCTTCCACGCCTCGCGATAGATGCGGATCTGCTCGGCCTGTTGGACATGGAACGGCTTGCCGCTCTCGTCGAATTTCAACGTCGAGCTCTGCAAATTCATGCCGAGCTTCGCCGCCCATTGCGAGGTTGCGTTGGTGGCCGCGCCCCACCAGATGCGCTCGCGCAAGCCCTCCGAATGCGGCTCGAGCCTGAGCAGGCCGGGCGGATTGGGAAACATCGGCCTTGGATTAGGTTGGGCGAAGCCTTCGCCACGCAGCGTATCGAGAAAAACCTCGGCGTGGTGGCGGGCCATGTCGGCGTCGCTTTTGCCTTCCTGCGGCACGTAGCCGAAGTAACGCCAGCCATCGATCACCTGCTCGGGCGAGCCGCGGCTGATGCCGAGCTGCAGGCGTCCGCCGGCGATGATGTCGGCGGCACCCGCATCCTCGGCCATGTAAAGCGGATTTTCGTAGCGCATATCGATGACCGCCGTACCGATCTCGATGCGGCTGGTCTTGGCGCCGACGGCCGCCAGCAGCGGGAATGGCGATGCGAGCTGGCGGGCGAAGTGATGCACGCGGAAATAGGCGCCGTCCGCGCCGAGCTGCTCGGCCGCGACCGCGAGATCGACGGATTGCAGCAGCGCGTCCGAAGCTGAACGCACCTGCGATTGCGACGAGGGCGTCCAGTGCCCGAATGACAGGAAACCGATTTTCTTCATCGCCGTGAAGTATATGCGAGCGGCACGTGCTTCAATGGCAAAAGAGCGGGGTTACACACCGTCGCCCTCTCGGTGCCAAAAGTTCGCAATACCAAGCACCAACGCTGTGGAGGATGGGATGCTCAGGGGAATCCGCATCGTCGAGATCGAGGCGCTGGGGCCGGCGCCTTTCGCCGGCATGCTGCTCGCCGATCACGGCGCCGATGTCATCGTCGTCCACCGCAAGCACCCAGCTGTACCTGGTCAGCCTGAGCGCTCGCTGCTCGATCGTGGCAAGCGCTCCATCGCGCTTGACCTGAAGAATGATGACGACGTGGCCGTGCTGATGCGCCTCATCGCCACCGCCGACGGGCTGATCGAGGGGTTCCGGCCCGGCGTGATGGAGCGTCTCGGGCTCGGCCCGGAGGCCTGCCTCGCCGTCAACCCGCGCCTGTCTACGGCCGCATGACCGGCTGGGGCCAGGAGGGACCGCTGGCCTCCACCGCGGGGCATGACATGAACTATATCGGCGTGTCGGGCGCGCTCTGGTACGCCTCCTTGCCGGGAGAACCGCCCATGGCGCCGCCGACGCTGGTTGGCGACACAGGCGGCGGCGCGCTCTATCTGGTGATCGGCATGCTCGCCGGGATCATGAATGCCCGCGCCGACGGCAAAGGCACCATCGTCGATGCCGCGATCGTCGACGGCTCGGCCCACATGATGAACCTACTGATGTCGCTCGGCCAGTCCGGCGCGCTCGCAGCCGAGCGCGGTCAAAGCCTGCTCGACGGACCGCATTGGTGCCGCGTCTACCGGACATCGGATGGCGGCTTCATCAGCGTCCAGTGCATCGAGCCGAAATTCTACGCGCTTTTCCTTGACAGGCTTGTCCTCGCCGCCGATCCGCAATTCGCCAACCAGTTCGATCGCGATCTCTGGCCGGCGCTCGGCCACCGACTTGCAGCGATCTTTGCCACGAAACCTCGCGACGAATGGGTCAAACTGTTCGAAGGGTCCGACGCCTGCGTCGGTCCAGTCCTCAGCCCCCATGAAGCCGCCCAGCATCCGCACATGACCGCGCGTGGCACATGGCAGACGGTGGACGGCGCGCTTCAGGCGGCTGCCGCGCCGCGCTTTTCCGGACGGGAACAAAAGACATCGGCCAAGAGCCCAGCGCGCGGCGAGCACGATGCCGAAATCCGTGCGGGCCTGGCGGAACCGTGATGGCGCCGTGTTAGGCTATGCCAGCTTGGCCGGTGGTCTACGGCCTCCCCCGACGAAGTGACTGGCAGATAGGACGAGGTCCGTGGCGGTTCGACCGATCATAAAGTTCCCCAATCCCCTCCTCCGTGCCCTGGCCGAACCCGTAGAGCTGTTCGACAGGGACCTGCACGGTTTGGCCGGCGACCTCATCGACACCATGCATGCGGCACCCGGGATCGGCATCACCGGCCCGCATATCGGCATCTTGAAACGCCTGGTCGTGATCCAGCTTCCTTCCGCGGCAAAGCCGGGAATCTATGTAAATCCATCTGTCATCCAGGCCTCCACCGAGATGATCCGTCACGCGGAAGGCAGCGTTTCGATGCCCGGCGTCACCGAGGACATCGAGCGGCACGCCCGCATACGCGTCCGCTATCAGGATCTGGATGGCAATGAGCGGTTCGAGGATGCCGAGGGCCTGCTGGCGGTTTGCCACCAGCATGAGATCGATCAGCTCGACGGGCTGTTCTGGACGCACAGGCTGACGCGCCTCAAGCGCGACCGGCTGATCAAGCGCTACGGCAAGCTGATGCGAGCCTCCTAGGCGCTGTACCCGCAGGAGAAGCGGCAC
The DNA here is from genome assembly GCF_000513935.1 of Mesorhizobium sp. WSM3626. Taxonomy (GTDB): domain Bacteria; phylum Pseudomonadota; class Alphaproteobacteria; order Rhizobiales; family Rhizobiaceae; genus Mesorhizobium; species Mesorhizobium salmacidum. Next base: position 14,647 of record NZ_AZUY01000042.1, read on the forward strand.
CGGCGGATCGTGTCACCTTCGCAACGTGTTGGCCTGATGGCCGGCAGCCGATTATTTCCCGCAGTGGTGATCGTTGATCTTGTTTATCGCAAACCCGTCCGGACCAGTCCGGTGGTAGGAGCAGGTCCCCGCGGCCGTCGTGAACAACTGCTGGTCATAATAGCGCGGGCCGCCGAACAGGAAGTCGATGAGATCGTCGTTCGCGGGAACGTAGCGTTCCTGTTCGCCCTGTTGGTAGTGACGGTGCTTGGCCCCGGCGAATGCCGACGGGGACATGCCGAAGCCCATTGCGAGGGCAAGAGCGCAGATCGCTAACCGTTTGGTCGTCATCGCAAACACCCTTCTGTTTGGATTCCATATTATATTCAAATCCTCAGATGACGAGAAGTTCCTGGACCAGGGCGTTGCCAGCCGATTTGCGGCCGGACGCAATGCGGCCCGGCCTCACCTGAATGTCGGGACACCTAGTCGGTCTGGATCCAGACCGACTTCGTCTCCAGATATTCATGCAGGTGCTCGATGCCGCCTTCGCGGCCATGGCCGGACATCTTCATGCCACCGAACGGCACCGCCGGGTCGATAGCATGGTACATGTTGACCCAGACCGAGCCGGCCTTGATGCGGCGCGCCAATTTGTGCGCGGTGCCGAGATGGCTGGTGAAGATGCCGGCGGCCAGACCGTAGGGCGTTGCGTTGGCGCGGGCGACGGCCTCGTCGAGCGTATCGAACGGCATCGCCGAAATGACCGGCCCAAAAATCTCTTCGCGCGCGATGGTCATTTTGTCCGACACCGCGCCGAACACGGTCGGCGCGATGAAGTTGCCGCCATCGTAGAGTTCGCCTGTCAGCCGCGCGCCGCCGGCGACCAGTTCGGCGCCTTCGTCGCTGCCGGCCTTGATGTAGCCTTCCACCTTGCCGGCTTGCCTGGCATTGATGAGAGGTCCGATTTCGGTTTCCGCCTCGATGCCGTGGCCGACGCGCAGCCTGCCGGCGAACTCGGCCAGCCGGCGCACGAATTCGTCATGGATTTCGCGCGCCACGAACAGGCGCGAGCCGGCAATGCAGATCTGGCCCGAATGCACGAACACCGCCATCGCCGCGATCGGAACCGCCTTGTCGATATCGGCGTCGCGGCAGACAATGATTGGTGACTTGCCGCCGAGCTCCAGCGAAACGCGCTTGAGATTGGTCACGCCAGCCCGCGCGATCGCTTGGCCAGTGATAGTCGAGCCGGTGAAGACGATCTTGTTGACGTCGGGGTGTTCGGCGAGCCGCGCACCCGCTTCGGCGCCGGTTCCGGTGACGATGTTGACGACGCCGTCGGGTACGCCCGCTTCCTGCATCAGCCGGGCGATCAGCAGCGGCGTCAGCGATGCATCCTCCGAAGGTTTCAGCACGATGGTGCAGCCCGTGGCGAGCGCCGGCGCGATCTTCCAGATCGAGGCGGCGGTCGGCGCATTCCAGGGAATGATCGCGCCGACGACGCCGACCGGTTCGCGCCGGGTGAAGGTGACGATCTCGCCGGGAATGGAATTGTCGATCGCCTCGCCATGCAGCGCGGTCGCCATGCCGGCATAGAAGCGCAGCATGCCGATGACGCGGCGCCGGTTGGCCAGCGTGCGCGTGATCGGCAGCCCCATGTCGAGCGTGTCGGAGACGCTGAGCTCTTCCCAATGTGTCTCGAAAAGGTCGGCGATCCTGAGCAGCACGCATTGCCGCTCGTAGGGCGAGAACTTGGACCAGGGACCTTCGAACGCCGCGCGCGCCGCGCTCACCGCTGCATCCACATCGGCGGCTCCGCCACGCGGCACCGTCGCCAGCACTTCGCCGGTCGCCGGGTTCAGCGCCTGCATCTCCTCGCCGGACTGCGCCGCGACCCACTTGCCGCCGATGAACATCGGCCTGAATTCGCCATGATAGAGCGTCGTGGCCTTCGCCCTCGGGTCGAAGCTCAGCGTCATCTCTTCCTCCTCACGAATTCCGTGGCGACTAATACTCCCGGCGCGGGCGACCTCAAACAAGGAAAGCTGAAAAGGCGTTTTGGCGGCCACGACCGGGGGCACGCAGCGCATCCGCACCGGCCCGCGCGGCCGTTTAAGTCAAGGGCTGATGGTGGACCCGCAGGGCAGAAAGCTCCTGGAAAATCAATTGGTTAGCAGGCGGCTGGCCAACCCATACGCTTCGCGTGATCCGAGCAATGCCGAGACACCGCTGGGCGCACTTAGGAACATGTCTTGTCGGTAATGTAAATTGAAAGCGGTAGGCTGGAAAGTCGCCCAACTGTCAGGCTAGTTCCTGAACTATCCGAAATCGGCCTGGAGATCCCAAAATGCAGGTGGCAAAACGAATCCTGGTCACTGGAGGCGCGGGTTTCCTGGGATCGTTCTTGTGCGAGCGACTGCTTGGCGAAGGTCACGAGGTTATATGTGTCGACAATTTCTTCACCGGAAGCCGAAGAAACGTCTCGCATTTGCTCGACAACCGGTCCTTCGAGATCATCCGCCACGATGTGACGTTTCCACTCTACGTAGAAGTTGATGAGATATACAATCTCGCCTGCCCTGCGAGCCCTGTTCACTACCAGTTCGATCCGGTCCAGACGACCAAGACCAGCGTCCACGGGGCAATCAACATGCTGGGCCTGGCCAAGCACGTTCGCGCAAAAATTCTTCAGGCGTCCACGTCGGAAGTTTACGGCGACCCCGAAATTCACCCGCAGACCGAGGACTATTGGGGCCGGGTAAACCCGATAGGACCCCGTTCCTGCTACGACGAAGGCAAAAGATGTGCCGAAACTCTGTTTTTCGACTATTGGCGACAGCATAGGCTGCGGATCAAAGTCGCGCGCATCTTCAACACATACGGCCCGAGGATGCGTCCGGACGACGGCCGCGTCATTTCCAACTTCATCGTGCAAGCACTGCAGAACGAGCCGATAACAGTGTACGGCACGGGCCAGCAGACACGTTCATTTTGTTATGTCGACGATCTCATCGCAGGTCTGGTTCGCATGATGCGGACGGCTGACGATGTTACCGGTCCGATCAACCTTGGCAATCCGGTCGAATTTACGATGCTCGAACTCGCCAATCTTGTGATCGAGCTCACTGGAAGCCGGTCGACGATCGAATTCATGCCGCTGCCGATCGACGATCCAAAACAGCGACAACCCGATATCGGGACAGCGTTGCACGAGTTGAATTGGAGGCCGAAAACCGCATTGCGAGATGGTCTTGCCAAGACCATTGCCTATTTCGAAGGCTTGGCTTCGTCTGGGCATTTGCGGCCCGCGGCCGCCGAATGAAGACAGTCCTGGTCACCGGCGGGGCCGGCTATATCGGATCACATTGTTGCAAGGCTTTCGCCGAAGCCGGTTGGTCCGTCATTGCATATGACAATCTCTCGCGCGGTTGGCGCGACGCAGTCAAATGGGGGCCGCTCGTCGAGGGCGATATTTGCGACGCCGCGGCCGTGTCGGCGGCGTTGCGGCAATACAAGCCTGATGTGGTGGCGCATTTCGCTGCCTACGCCTATGTCGGCGAGTCTGTCGAGCACCCGGAACTCTATTACCGAAACAACAGTTTCGGCTCGCTGGTTTTATTCGAGGAAATGCTGAAGGCCGGCGCCGACAAGCTGATCTTTTCCAGCACTTGCGCGTCCTATGGCGTACCGGTTCGCTCGCCGATCGACGAAATGCATCCGCAGTCGCCCATCAATCCCTATGGATGGTCGAAATTCATCATAGAACGGATGGTGGACAGTCTGTCGTTCGCCCATGGTCTGAACGCGGTCGTGCTCCGGTATTTCAACGCGGCCGGATGCGATCCCGACGGCGAGATCGGTGAACGGCATGAACCGGAAACACACGTCATACCGCTCGCTATCGAGGCGGCGGTCAGGCCGGGCCGGATCTTTACCGTCAACGGCACCGACTTCGATACCCGCGATGGAACCGCGGTGCGGGACTATGTCCATGTCACCGATCTCGCGCGTGCCCACGTCCTGGCAGGGGAGAAGCTTCTCCGCGACAAGGGTGTCGACGTCTACAATCTCGGAACCGGAACCGGAACGACGGTGAAGGAATTGGTCGATGCGGTGAACCGGGCTTCGGGATCGCGCGTTCCGGTGGTCTACGGTCCGCGCAGGGCTGGTGACCCGCCAGCGCTCGTGGCCGCGGCCGGCAAGGCGCACCGGGAACTCGGCTGGGTGCCCGAGCAATCTGGAATCGACAGGATCGTCGAGACGGCATTGGCTTGGTATCGCAGCCGATAGCTACGCCAGACGGCCGGGTGGCCCTATGCCACCATCCAGAAAGCGGCGTCCTCGAGGAGGGATCACTTACCCTCGGCCTCGGAGGCACATACGATTTCGTGCTGGCGACGTTGATATTGAGGAACGACGAGAGAAGCGGGCCCTTGGCTGTTCACTCTGCCGTCCTCTATCCAAATGACGTTTGCGGCGTCACGCGCCGTTTCGATGCGGTGCGTGATCAGCAAAATGGTCCTGTTGCCAAGCTTTCTATCAATCGCACGCCGCACCTGGTCCTCGAGCGCGGTGTCGAGTGCGTTCATCGCCTCATCCAGGATCAAGAAGTCCGGATCGCGCAGTACAGCTCGCGCGAGGCCGATGCGCTGCCGCTGGCCACCGGAAAATCGCAGTCCTTCCTGTCCGATCCAGGTGTCGTAACCGTCGGGAAGGTCCTCGACGAATGCCGCGACACCCGCACTGCGGGCGGCGGCAAGGATCTCTTCTTCGGTCGCATCGGCTTTGGCCATTCGGATGTTCTCCGTCACCGTGCCCTCGACCAGGTCGACGTCCTGCCCGGTCACCGCGATCTTGGAAAGCCAATCGTCCCGCCTGATATCTTGGAGCCGGGTACCGTCGATCTTGATCTCTCCGGAGCTCGGTTCGTACAGCCGCAGGAGGAGATTGACGATCGTGGTCTTGCCAGCGCCACTTGCGCCGATCAGGGCCGTGGTTACTCCGGCTGGAATCTCGAGCGACAGGTCCGTGAGCACCGGCGCGTTTGGATCATATCCAAAGGTGACGCGCTCAAAGACGATACTCGCGTCCAAATTCCTGAGCGCGATTGTTCCCTGCGATGGATATTCCTTGTCTTCGGACTGGATCATCTCCAGGACCGAGCGCAGTTGCGGCTGCATCTGCGCCAGAAACAGCAGGTTGCTTTCGAACTCCTGGGTATGCGGTTGCAATCGATACAGCAGCGCGACCGCGGCCAGCGTCACCTCGAAGCTGATGTGCCACCACCCCGAGACCAGAACGATGGAGCCCAACATTCCGAGGTAGCCGATCTCGGTGGTTGGCCCGATCCATGACGACAGGCGGATCATGGACAACGAAGCGTTGCGCGCGGCCGCCGACGATTGCACGAAGCGGCGCTGATGAAGCGCCTCCTGCCCGTAGGCGCGAATGGTGCGCAACGCCTGGAGCGTCATGAGCATGTGCTCGCCGAGCAATTGGTGGATCTTCTTCACCTGATGGCCCAGGTCACGCGCGGGCCGCGAAAAGATGCGCAGGATCGCGGAGATCGCGATTGAACCGAGGGCTGCGATCAGCAGGATCTTCCAGGAGATCGTGAGCAGGAAGACGGCGAACACGACGATCGAGCAGCTATTTATGATGAGCCGGGTGACCGCGCCATAAGCCTGCGCGACCAACCACGATTCCGTCCCGAGCACCTCCATGAGTTGCGATTGCTCGTGCTGCTGGATGGTTCCGAAAGCGACCCTGAGATATTGTTGGTGGACGAGGTTTCGCGACCGTTCGCTGATCCGTTCGCCAATGCTGGAGCTGATCAACGAATATACCAGCGCCAGCGCACCACGCGCGAGGATGAGCAGCAGGATCGCCAAGGCGAGCCGGGTAGGACTACCGAACCAGGCGACTGCCAGGCCCAGCGCTCGACCTTGAAGGCCACCTCCTGCCTCCGTGATCCGGTTGGACACCAGATAGAGGAACAGCAGGATCAGGGTGATGCCGAGCGTCTCGGCCAAGGACGACAGAAAACCAAGCGCCAGCAGCACGGGGGTCGCCCAGCGCGGCTTTCCAACGATGCGAAGCAGGTGTGAAAGATCGCGCAACGAAGCACGGACCGCACCGCGGCGTATGGCGTCCTTGGCGTCGCTCATTTCAGGTCCCCGATCGGGAAGCGCGTGGTCACCTGCGGGCGGATCGACCCCCGACCGCGCGCCAGCCTCGTCACGACACGCTTGGCCAGATGCGTACCGATCCACGGCAAATCGAAGGCGATTATCCGCATGGCGATCACCGGATGGTGGCGCAGCAACAGTGACAGGATCGGGAGCACATAGCGCGGTTGCCTCTGGCGCAACGTTCGCTCCAGGAGCCAGGCCGAATAGAAATGCAGGCCCTCACGCAGCGTCGGTGCCGCATCAGGGTGGCGGCCGAGCATCTCGTCCACCACGAGCATCCAGGATCGCAGCATGCGGGTCATGTCGCTCGACATATTTCCCGGCAAATAGCGATACCCGACCAGCGGCTCTTCGACGACTTCGAACTGGTACCCTTCGGCGACGCGACAATAGAAAAGGATATCTTCACAACCCTGCGCACCCGCCTCGCGCAGCCCGCTCTCAAAACCGCCGGCGTCTATCAGTGCCTGTCGGCGTACCAGGGCGGCGCTGCCGTTACCAACGAAATTGCCGTGGAAGAGGCGTTCAAGCACATCGCCCCGCCAGTTTGGCCGATGCCGGTCATCGGTTACCGCACCCTGGGCATCGACCACCAGATACCAGCAGTAGACGAGCCCTACTTTCTCGTCCGTCCGATCGAACACAGCCATCTGCCGCTCGATCTTGGTCGGCGCCCAGAGATCATCGGCATCGACAAATGCGATCATATCAGATCGCGCCGCTTGCCATCCCCTGTTGCGGGCAGCGGCTACCCCGGCGTTTGCCTGCTCGATCAGCCGCACGCGCGGGTCGATCTCCATGTGACGCCGGGCGATGGCAACAGTCTGGTCGCGCGAGCCATCGTCGACGACAATGATCTCAAGCGCCTTGTAGGACTGCGAGCGAACGCTGCGGAGCGTCTCGTCGATCGTATCTTGCGCGTTGTACGCGGGGATGATGACGCTGACCGGTTCGCCGTTCATTCAAGGACGGCCTCTATAATGGCAACAAAGTCGTCGAGCGAACGATCGCCGCGAATCTCGATGCGGGGAAGGTCGATCGGATCGCAATCGAGGTCCGCCGGCCCATGTCGGCCGCCAAAGCCGATCCGATAGCCGCACTCCTTGGCCAGCCGGCCAAGCCGTCGGTCGGTGACCGAGAAAGGTGCCGCGAACGCCATCGTCGGCCGGCCGGTCCACCGTTCGATGAACATCCGTGAGCGTAACAGCTCACCGGCCAGGTCGGAGCTAGAAAGACCGTCGATGGCGCGATGCGTCGCCAGATGGCTTCCGAAGAATACACCCTCGGTGGCGAGGCGACGCACCGTCCCGGCGTCCATGAGCGGCGCCGGTGGACCAAAGTCGGCATCCCACTGCGCGCTTCCCCCCACCAGGTCCGTCACCAGGAACACCTCCGCGGTCAAGTCGTTCGCTCGCAAGATCGGCCAGGTTTGGTCGGCAAAGTTCTGGAAACCATCATCGAAGGTGATGAGCACCGGGCGGCCAACGAAAGGATGGCGGTTGGGGACGAACCATTCCAGCTGATCGGAAATGATCGTGTGAAAGCCATTGGCGCGCAGCCATGCCATCTGGTCGGCAAACGCGGCGGGCGTCAACCGATAACGGGCGAGCGCGGCCGGACCGTCATCGCAGATGCTGTGATACATGAGAACGGGGATGCGTTGCCGCCGCTCGCTGCGCGCGACCTCGCGGCGCAGCGCCCGCGCCCCGCCCCAGACGATATTTCGCGCGACCTCCATTTCGATGGGCGCGCGGATTGGGACATGGTCGATCGTCGGTTCCGTTGCCACATCCTCAGGTAACACGCGGCGGAAGCGGTCGATGCGGTAGAGATCGGTCTGGATCGATCGCTCGAGGATGAGGCCTTCCGTCGCTGCCAACGCCTCCGAGATCACCTGTGCGCCGAATTTGTTATCCCAATCGAAGCCCGTCCGTTCCAGATTGTCCCGAAGCACGAATGCGTGTGCGCTGACAAGACTGCCGCCAGGCGCCAACGCCGCGACTAGTTTTGAGGCGAGTTGCCGCAATTCGGCGGGATCGTCCAGGAAATAAAGCACCTCCGAGCAAATGATCAGGTCCATTCCACCGGGCAGGATATCCGCGGCGAAATCCAGCACGCCGAACTCGACATTCGGCTGGTCCGAGCAGCGCGCGCGAGCGCGTTCGACGGCTACGGCGGAAATGTCGGTTGCGGTCAAATGGCCCACCAGCGGCGCCAGTTGCCGCGTGAAGTGGCCCTCCGCGCAGGCCAGCTCAAGCGCCCGTTCTATGGGACCGGCCGGCAGAATCTCGAGCTGCCGCTCGTATTTTTCCTGCTCATAGGCCGAACCGTAGTTCCAGGGATCCTCAGTCGCGAAATGGCGATCCCAGAACGACGCGCGATCACTGTCGCGCCCACCCTCGGCCCGGACACGGCGCGGCGGCGCAAGAGGTTCTATCGCCTCGGCACTCGAACGCACCAGCCCTTCGGCTTCCGCTGTCAACCGCGCCAGTCTGTCGTAGTGGCTGCCCGGATCAGACCGGCGTCCCGCCGCCGACAGCAATGCCTCTGCTGCAAACTTATCCTGCTTGTCGGCTCCAGCGTTCTGTCGCGGATCCGGTGCAGGCGATCGGCCCGCCAGCCGCCAGAGGCGAAACGCCATGCGCTGGTAGCCCGACAGGCCGCGTATGACCTCCCGAGGAGGCACGAAATCCAGAATCAGTTCAATCCAATGACGCCTCGTCACTCTCCCGAGCGCACCGAACTGCACCAGAGCCTCGATCTTGCCGTCGATCATCAGGTAGGCGTAGATTTGATCGATCCCTTCCGGCAATTCGGTCGGGGTCGGATTTCGAGCATCGATGCGAATGCCGAGCGTTAGCGCCAGCGGGCGCGGCGCGGCAAGATCGTCGAAGTCCAGAAGCATTTGCTCAAGATGATATTGTACGCGGCGACCCGCCACGGGGTCGCCCCAGACTTGGCCGAGGTCGATGATCAGCCCGCTCAAGGGGCCGCCGAACCTGTCCCACCTGGAAGCCAATTGCTCCGGCACCGATAGGCTTCCCACCATCAGGCCGTCGAAAATCACCTTGGCGATCTCACGCGCCCATTCATATCTGGCCGGGAGCGCAAGCAGGATCTGCCGGTTGATCGAGCCACCGCCGCGGCCGCAATCAGCTGCCGCGATCCACAGCGCGAACCACGCCAGTGCTTGGGAAGCGGTGCGGCCGTCCGCCGAGATCGCCCCATTGGCGTGCGCCGACGCTGGATGCTTGACCCTGGAGTCGGCGGAAAAGCCGCGGGCGATAACGATTTCCGCGTCTGCCAGCATCTGCCTCGAATTGCGGGTGAGCGAGTTGGGGCTTGCCCGATAAAAAGCGAGCGGCTCGTCGACCATCACCCAAGGTTTGCCTTGACGTGCGACGCGCTGCCACAAATCCCAGTCCTCACAGGTGTGCAGCGACACATCGAAGCCGCCCAACTCGACGATTGTCTCCCGGTCGATCAGCAGCGCGTGCGTGCGGATGGCACATCGGCGCGCGAATGCCTCGAAGGGTTCAATCGCAACCTCGGTCGCGATGCTCGACGGGGTCAGTGCGCCATCGGGCATCACACGCCGGGAACCGCAATAGCAAGCCACGGCATCCGGCGCGGCCTCCAGTGCGGCCAGCATCTTTGCGAGGAAGCCGGCGTCCACCCAATCGTCCGCATCCAGGAACATCAGCCAGCGGCCACGCGCCATCGAAATCCCTTCATTGCGCGCGCCCGCGGCGCTATTGGCGCGAGAGTTCGCTGTCCGAAACCGGGCATCGCGCTCAACATAACCGGCGATGATTTGCGCGGTATTATCCGTCGAGCCATCGTCGACGATGATCGCCTCCCAATCAGCGATGCCCTGAGCGAGGAGGCAATCGAGCGCTTGTGTGAGCGTGACCTCGGCGTTCCGCGCAGGCACCACGACTGAAACCAAGGGATTATGCGCCACGCCGTCTTACCCGCGCCTGGTTCGGAGGTAGAACAGGATTCCCGAAGCATAGCCGGCGATTTCCTGCCAAAGGAAATGGTCCTCAGGGACCCTGCGTCCAAGCAGCCTCCTGCGAACCCTGCCAAGGTACCAAAGTGGCTTCCATTTGAGAACCTGAGTCAAATTCGCCTTGACGCCAGTCCGTTCGTGCTGGACGAGCAACGCCGCTGAGTGACCGCGCATGTAGGAGTAGATTTGCTTGGCCAAGCCTTCCATGGTCCGCCTGTGGAAATGGAACGCGACGGAGGTGGGCTGGTATCGGCAGTCATATCCATTGGCGAGCAGCCGGTACCAATATTCGGAATCCCCCGAACATCCGGCCTGACCGACGTCGAGGCGCTCGTCGAACAACCCGGCATGGTCGAACACGTCGCGCCGGAACGCCATGCTGGCGCCGGCCCCGATTTTCCAGGCTGGGAACACCTCGTGCCTGCTGGCGGCAAAATCGGCCGCGCGGAAAATTCGAGGTGTATAGCCCTGCCCGAAACTCCAGAATGTCTCGAAATAGCGCTGCGCTTCGGTGGCAAGCTCGGCGGGCAATACGAGACCCGTCACCGCGCCGATCGAGGGGCTGTCGAATGCCGTGACCAGCCGCTCAAGCCATTGCGGATGAAGCAGAACGTCATCATCAGTGTATGCAACGATCTGCGAGGTTGCACGCAAGGCTCCCCGGTTGCGGGCTATATCCAGGCCAGGTCGATCCTCGCGCACATAGACCGCGCCCGCAGCGAGCGCTACCTCGCGCGTTTCGCCGCCTCTCGATGCGTTGTCGACCACAATGACCTCTTCAGGCGGGAAGGTTTGCCGGGGAAGCGAGGCGAGGCAGCGCCGCAATTCGTTCGGCCTGTCGCGCGTGCAGATGACCACGCTGGCGCTCGGCAGGTCCAGAACCGGTGCAATCAGGCTTGAGTCTCGAGCGGTCGCCATTGGGGCAATGCGGCACTCCCCGTCGCTCGCCCTGAGCAAATGCCCGACCGGCAGTCCGCCGCGCCACAAGACGATCATGCCGGCATCGCAGCCTTCGGGAGCATCTTGGATGTCCAAATCCACATGGCGGACACCCGCGCAGCCGTCCACGCCAAACATCTCGCGCAGTTCCGCTTCCAGTATATTCGCGTGCCCGCCTGGGATGGATGACATCTTCACCAGCTAATTTCGCCATAAACAGGCCGAAACTCGGCGTCTGTGCGTAGCATCCGTTTCATGCCAACCTTGATCCAGCGAGGAACCAGCCTGGCCCGGCAATATGCGTTTACCATGTCGGGCAAACGCGAAATCGTCATGCGCGGGTCCAGGGTGACTGACGTTTTCAACAGGCTGCCGGCCGCGCGAAACCGTCCCTCAATCAAAGCTCTCGTTGCAAGCCACTGGATCATGTCGACCAGATGGGCATCGAGATCGCTTTCGAATTGCGGATATTTTCGACGAAACTCGGCAAGGACAATTTCACAGGAACGAAGCATCTGCATGACATCGCTCGACATGTTGAAATTCGTCGTCCGGTAACCCACGAGGTACTGGGGCACCACGCGGAACTCGTAACTTTCCGCTATTCTCAGACACATCAGAAGGTCCTCGCAGCCTTGTGCGCTCCTGGCTCGCAGCGACGGATCGAATTGTCCGGCTCGCTCGAATGCGGAGCGGCGGACAAGCATCGAACTTCCGTTACCGACAAAATTTTGTCTGCACATGCGCTGGAGAACGTGACCTTGGGCATCGGGCTGATTGTGCAGCGAGAATACCCGATCGTCCTCGTCGATATGCGCAAACCAACAATAGGCCAGGCCTGCTGACAAGCCCCCGTCCCTCAAGGCGTCCAACTGAAGTGCTATTTTGGGTGGAGCCCAAAGATCATCCGCGTCGACAAACGCCAGAAACTCTGCGTCAGTGGAAGCGGCACCGCTGTTGCGAGCGTGCGCGACACCGCCATTTGACTGCCCTATGAGGCGTATGCGCCGATCCCTCTCGGCGCAGGAGGCCACGATCGATGCGGACCCGTCCGTCGATCCATCGTCGACCACGACGATGTCCAATGTCTGGTAGCTCTGCCGGCAGATGCTGGTCAGGGTAGAGCGAATGGTTCGCTCGGCATTGAACATCGGCACCACGACGCCAACTGTGGCTTTGTCCGAGATCATCGGGACTTCGTTTTCTCCGCAAGGGTTGATAAAAATTATGCGGGCATGGTCGTCGGTACCGCTCTCGTCAAAGATCGGGGCGAATTCGCGGCGAAACCGCCAGTCCATTAGCTTTTCCTTAACAAGCCAGTCAACCGGAAGACTCCGGTCGCCGAGTCCTGTCCGGTAGCGAATATCCTGGTCGCGCTGTGATTGCGGCGTCGCTGAATCCAAATCTGGCAGGCTCGGCCCTATTGCCCGATCAACGTCAACCCAAACAGAACGGCTAGCCACAGGCCTGTCGCCGCCACCGCCAGCCGGGGCAAGATGCCCTCGCTGGTCAGGTGCATGAACAGAGTGGCGATGATCGCGGCCTTGGCCGCGGCGATCGCCAGGTTGAGCGCGGAGTTCAATCCGCCAAGGTCGAGGAACGACGAGCCCACCGTCAATGCCAGCAAGGCCAGCAACCCGAGATAAGCGACTATGAGTTTGCGGATGTGGCTCATCGGTTGATCAGATAGAGAACGGGAAACAGGAAGACCCAGACGATATCGACGAAATGCCAGTAAAGCCCGATTGCCTGGACACGATGGGTGCGGCTGGCCTCCGTGGTTCCTGGCCAAAGCAGCAGCATGCCGGCGATCACGGCGACGCCACATATCAGGTGCAGCGCATGCAGCGATGTCATGGCGAAATAAAGCGCGAAGAAGAACTCGGCGTGGGTCGGATCGGGGCCTGTGAAACTGAACGGCGCACCAAGAACCGGCGCCAGGCCCTCCTTGAATTCCCTGCCGTACTCGACGGCCTTGACGAATAGAAAAACAATTCCAAGCAGGCTCGTGCAGATCAACGCCCAGACAGCCGGGCGCCAACGTCGGCTGGCCGTGAACGTGTGAGCAAGCACCATTGCAAAGCTGCTGGTCAAGAGAACGGCCGTGTTCAGCGTGCCGAGCGGCAGCGACAGGCGTTGTGAAGCAGCCGCAAAAGCCGTGCCGTAGCTGATCCTTGCGATCAGGAACACCAGCAGGATCGCGCCGAACAGCATCGCCTCGGACCCGATGAACACCCACATGCCGAACGTGTCGGCAGCCTTCTCGCGGGCCTTTGTATCGAAGGCGACACTTTCGGTGGATGAACGCATCAGGCTTCGTCCTTGTGCGGACTGAACGTCTCGTGCTGCAACCCCTTCATCGCATAGTCATAAGCGGGCCGGCTGACGCTCGGCATGGTGTCGAAATTATGCGGTGGCGGTGGTGAAGCCGTCTGCCATTCGAGCCCGGTCGCGCCCCACGGATTGGCGGGCGCTCGCGGACCTCGAAACATCGACCAGCCGAGATAGAACAACGGCATCAGGTAGCCAAATGCCAGCACCACCGCGCCGGCCGACGACAGGACATGCCAGAATTGAAATTCGGGCGGATAGGTATGATAGCGCCGCGGCATGCCGATAAAACCGAGCACGAATTGCGGGAAGAAGGTCAGGTTGAAGCCGAGGAAGGTGACGGTCGCCGCGATCCGCCCCCACGTCTCGGAATACATGCGGCCGGTCAGTTTCGGCCACCAGAAATGCAGCCCGGCCATGTAGGCCGTCACCATGCCGCCAACCATGATGTAGTGGAAATGCGCCACGACGAAATAGGTGTCGTGGACGTGGACATCGATGGCGAGGGCCGCCAGGAACAGCCCAGCCAGCCCGCCGAAGGTGAACAGCGCCAGGAAGAACAGCGCGTAAAGCATCGGCGTCTCGAAGGTGATCTCGCCCTTGCGCAGCGTCAGGCTCCAGTTGAACACTTTTATGGCCGAGGGGATGGCGACGCAGAACGACAGGAAAGAGAACAGCACCCCGGCATAGGCCGATTGGCCGGAGACGAACATGTGGTGGCCCCAGACGAGGAAGCCGAACACCGCGATTGCCATTGAGGACAGGGCAACGGCCTTGTAGCCGAACAGCGGCCGGCGGCTGAAGCAGGGCAGCACCTCCGAGACCACGCCCATGCCTGGCAAAATCATGATGTAGACGGCCGGGTGCGAATAGAACCAGAAAAGATGCTGGAACAGCAACGGGTCGCCGCCGAGCGCCGGGTTGAAGATGCCGATGCCGAACACCCGCTCAAGCACGATCAGGATCAGCGAGGCCGCCAGCACCGGCGTTGCCAGCACCATCACCAGCGCGGTGGCGTACATCGTCCAGACGAAGATCGGCAGCCGGAACCAGGTCAGTCCCGGCGCGCGCAAGGTGTGGATGGTGACGATGAAATTGATGCCGGTCATGATCGTCGAGAAACCGACGATAAAGACGCCAAGGGCCGCCATGGAGACGAAGCCGTTGGCGTAGAGCGTCGAGAGCGGCGTGTAGAACGTCCAGCCCGTGTCGACGCCGCCGGCGAGCACCGAGGCCAGGGCAAAGGCACTGCCGAGGATGAACACATACCAGCTGGCGAGGTTGAGGCGCGGGAAGGCGAGATCGCGCGCGCCGATCATCAGTGGCAAAAGGAAATTGCCTAATGTCGCCGGGATCGACGGCACCAGGAAAAACCACACCATGATGATGCCGTGCAGGGAGAACAACCGGTTGTAGGTGTCGTCGGAGACGAGGTCGCCGGCAGGCGTGGCAAGTTCCACGCGCATCAGCACGGCAAAGGCGCCGCCGAGGAAGAAGAAAGCCGTAAGCGACATCAAATAGAGCCAGGCGACGCGCTTGTGGTCGGTGGTCAACAGCCATGCGGCGGGACCGGCGCCCTCGCCAAGATAGCTCGAAGGCCTCAGCGCTTCGGTGCTCATTGGGTCGCCTCGTTCCTGGTTGCCGCCCGCGGTGAAAGCGATTTGAGATAGGCGAGCAGCATCTGCATCTCGCCCTCGTCGACAATTCCATCGAAGCTCGGCATCACCGGATCGTAACCGGCGGCGATTTCCTTCTTCGGCTCGAGGATGGAATCGCGCAGATAGCGTTCGTCGGCGACGACTGTCTGCTGGTTCTCCAACGCCACCGGCCGTCCGAAGATGCCGGCAAGATCCGGAGCCCTCACCTTGCTGGACTTTTCATGGCAGCCGGAACAGCCGAGCGCCCGAAACAGTTTTTCACCATCGGCCGCGAGCGTGTCGCCCTTGCCCTGGTTTCCCAGCCACGCCGCATAGTCTTCCGGCGGCATCGCCGTTACCCAGCCACCCATTTCCGAATGCTGCGTGCCGCAATATTGCGCGCAGAACAGATGATAGCGCCCCGGCTCGTCAGCTATGAACCAGACATGGGTGGTGCGCCCCGGCACGGCGTCCTGCTTGACCCGGAAGGCCGGCACGAAGAACGAGTGGATGACATCCTGCGATGCCAGCGAGACGATCACCGTCTTTCCGACCGGCACATGCAGTTCATTGATCTCGCGCTGGCCGCCGGGATGGCGGAACTCCCACATCCATTGCTTGCCGAGGCCGGCGATTTCGAGCGCGTCGAGCGGCGGATGCTCGCGGCGCAGGAACAGCGCGGCGCCCCACCCGAAGATGACGAAAGCGATCAGCAGGCTCGCTACTGTCCAGGCCACTTCCAGCGGCAGGCTGCGCGCGCGCTCGCCGGTTCGTTCCGCCTTGGAGCCGGCGCGATACTTGATAGCATAGAAGACGACGAGACTGGCCAGGAATATCCCCAGGGCCGCGGTGAATGCCAGCAAGGTGTAAAACAACATGTCGACGCTGCCGGCGATCGACGAGGCCTCGGGTGGCGTGAAGGGGATGCCGAAGCTCAAACCCGCCTCCCCCGCGTCAGCATGAAAAGGCTCGCACAGAGCCCCAGCAGCGTTGCCAGCCCCGCTATCTTCAGAACCGCCTGTATCGTCGAGGTGTACTGCCCTTTGGAGCTATCGAAGCCGGCGCAGAGCAGGAAGACATGGTCGGCGATCGATCCCAGCCGCCCCGCCGACGCCTCGACCAGAGCAAGCCTCAAATCGCGCGGCTCGAAAGTCAGCGCCGGCAGCACCTGTGCGATCCGCCCTCGCGGCGTCAGCGCGATGACGGCGATCGGATGGACGTATTGGGCGATGCGGTCACGCCGGTCGAAGGTGATGCCGGCCTCCGATGCAAGGTCGGCACCGCCGCCATCGGCACTGGTCAGAAAACGCCAGGCCGACAGGCCGGCCTCACCGGCGGACCGCGCGACCTCGCTCCGGACGGAGGCCGCGTCTGCAACCGCCTCGGAAGGATCTATCGAGACGAAAAGCGCGTGATAGGTCGAAGGATCCAGGCCGGTCTTGTTCAGATCCGAGGCCACCGCCTGCTGTGTGACACCGCACAGGTTGGGACACTTGTCATAGCCGAAGATGACGAGCGCCGGCCGACCGTCGAGGATGGCAGACAACGGCGCCAGCTTGCCGGAGCTATCTCTGAAAACCCGGTCGAGATCGAGCTGGGCGCCGATTTGCGGATCGAAAGACGGCCGCACCGAAGCGCTGGCGGCAGCTGGAAGGAGCAACAAAAATACCAGCAGCCCCAAACGCGTCATGGGCTCGCCCCCGGAGCCGGTGCGGCTTGGCTCGGCTGGGGCGCCTTGTCGTTTGGCTGCGCGGTGAATGATCCGGCGTGGCAATCGCTGGCCTGTGGCGCGCGTGGGACCTGCTCTTCGAGCAAGCCGCAATTCTGACCTGGCGAAGCGGCCGCGCCTGCCCAGTCCGGCAGACCTTGCGCTGCAACCAGCTTCATCGCGTCTTGGATTGGAATGCGCGCTATGCCGGCACCGCGATCAACCCAGGCAAGCCTGCCGAGTTCCTCATCTTCCCGCTTGCGGAACGCCGCGAGGTCGGCTCCCGGCAAGCGTTGTAATGCGGGACCTGCTTGGCTGGTCTTCTCGGCATTCACCAAGGGCCAGTATGGCGCCGTGTCGAAAATCAGCTTCAGCGCCAGCGCCGCAAGCGCCAGGAAGATCAGCAGGGCGACCCCGAAGAGCAGCAGGGCGCGTGGCCGGACATCACGCGTTTCAGGATGCGAGGCCTTAGCCACGGACCAGCCTCCTGCGCCGCACAGCAATGCGATCCGGCCTCGCCCAGAGATAGAGGAAACATGCACACCACGCGCCACCCGCCCCTGCAAACGCCGCTAGGTCCGGCCAGGACACCTGCGCACCGGCTGCCGACAGCGACGGGCGAACGCGCCAGACGACGTCAAGGAAATGTCCGGCAAGAACGACCGCGCCAAGCCCCAGCAGGCCGCGATGGCTGCGCTTGACCGAACGTATGAGGAAGGCGAAGAACGGCACCACGAACTGCAGCGCGATCAGCAGCCAGAGCAGATATTGCCAGCCGTTCCGGCCACGAAGGACGTACCAATGGATTTCTTCCGGCAGGTCGCCGGCCCAGACGATCAGCCACTGCATGAAGGACAGGTACGTCCACATCAGCATGAAGCCGAACAGCATGTTGGCGACGTCTTCGCCAAGCGCCACGTCCTCCTCGCCACCGGGCATCGTCTCGATCGCGCGGCTGGCTGCCAGCACCACCAGAGCCAATGCACACGCGCCGACGACTTCGGCAGCGGCTTCGAGCAGCGCGTAGATGGTCGACGTGAACTCCGGCTCGATCGACAGCATCCAGTCGATGGCAAGCACTGTTGCTGCCAGGCCGTGGACGACGAGTCCGATCGCATAGCCGGTAGCGGTCCCGCGGCTGGATCTGTCGCCCTCAGGCGCTGTCCAGCCGACGACGAGCCAGGCGAGCACCAGCCACGCCAGTGCACATATCAGGAAGCGACCGATGAAGAATGGCACGTTGAGATAGGCAAGTTTTTGCCGCACCGCTTCCGGCAGCATCGCAGGGTCCGCTCCCACCCAGGGAAAGACCAGATCGAGCCGGGTGAGGACAGGTAGAAACAACAACAGCCCCACAGGCAGTGTCGCGACGATGGCGCGCAGGGGCGGACGCAGCGCGTCGCCCCAGCGGCCGCCGGTCAGGCCATGGACCATCAGGACAATCATCGCGCCAAGCGGAAATCCGAGCAGGAACAGCGCTGTCGTCAGCCAACCGGCAAGCGTTGCCCGCGGATTCAGGAAAAGGCCGACGCCGCAAAGCAAAAATCCCGCCGCAGCCACAGCAATCGTCGGAACTGAAAGACCATCGGGCCATGCGAAACGCCTCATCGCGCGGCCTCCGCATCTAGTTTCGCGCGAAGCGTATCCGGCAGCGCCTTGCCAGGTGCGTAGCGTGAATATTGCAAGGCCCTGATATAGGCGACGATCGCCCATCGATCCGTCGATGGCACCCGCGCGGCATAGGAATACATCGCGCCATAGCCGTTGGTGATCACGTCGTAGAAATGGCGATCGGATGCCTTGCGCAGCGCGTCCTGATGATAGCTCGGCGGCGCCGGGAAACCGCGCTGGACCACCATCCCATGACCGTCGCCGGTGCGGCCATGGCAGGGCGAGCAGAAGATGTCGAAGCGTTGCTGCCCGCGCTGGAGAAGAGCTGTGGTGACCGGGTACGGAAATCTGTCCGGCGTTGCCGCGAGATCGGCGTCGCGCGCCACGCTGCCATCGACCGGCGTCCGGGCCGACATGCCGTCGGCGAATTGCTTGCTGGCCTCGAGCGGATTGTAGCGTGGCTGGTCGGCCATGTCCTGTTTGCAGCCAGCGAGCAGCAGGATGAATGGCAAGAGCGGCGTCCGCCATCTCATGCCTCCACGTCCTCGACTGTCTCCGCGCCAAGCCGGGTCAGCTGCCGCCTGGTGATGCCCTTGCGGTATTTCGAATCGGCGGCTTCGACGAGAAGGTAGAACTTGCCGCCCTGCGCGTAGGTGAAAGTTTTGGCGTTGAACACCGGATGGTAATATTGCGGCAAACCGTTCGCGCGGAGCATGCCGACGAAGCCGGCCAGAGCCGCGCCCAGTATGGCTGCCTCGAAGGCGATCACCATGAAAGGCGGCCAGGAATGCAGCGGCCGGCCGCCGACATTGACGGGGTAGTCGATCTCGACCGAATAGAGGATCAGTGCATAAACCAGCAGCCCGCCGGCAATGCCGCCCGCCAGCACCGCCCATGGCAGCCGCGTCCTTGACATGCCCAAAATCTCGGCGAGGCCGCGCACCTCGAAGGGCGAGAACGCATCCATGCGCCGGTAACCCTTGTCGCGCATCGTCCGCGCCGCCTGCGTCAGCGCATCGGGATCGGCGAATGCCGCGATGACGCCATGGAGGCTCATGCGGCCCCGCTTTTCTCATCGACCAATTCCTCGACCTCGAAGATGGTGATCGCCGGCAGGATGCGGATGAAGAGGAAGACCAGCGCGAAGAAGGTACCGATCGAACCGAACAGGATGCCGAAATCGAGCCAGGTCAGAGACTGCTCGCCCCAGGACGACGGCAGGTAGTCACGGCTCGGACCGGTTACCACGATGACATAGCGCTCCAGCCACATGCCGATGTTGATGACCAATGCGATTGAAAACAAAACCGGCATGTTGAGCCGCACGCGGCGCAGCCAGAGCAGCTGCAGCACGATGCAATTGCAAAACAGCATGATCCAGAACAATGGCGCGTAAGGACCGACGGCGCGCTGGGCCATCATCGCGCGCTCATAGGGCTGCCCGGAATACCAGGCGAAGAATGCTTCCGACGCATAGCCGTAAATGACGATCATGCCGGCCGCGATCATCAGCTTGGCGGCGTTCTCCATGTGGCGCAACGTGATCAGGTCTTCGACCGCGAAGGCCCAGCGCAAGGGAATGGCGATGGTCAGCACCATGGCAAAGCCGGAGAGCAGCGCGCCGGCGACGAAGTAAGGCGGGAAGATCGTCGAGTGATAGCCCGGCGTGATGGCATAGGTGAAATCGAGCGCGACGATCGAATGCACCGACACGACGAGCGGTGTGGCAAGGGCCGCCATCAGGAAATAGACGGTCCGATAGCGTGCCCAATGGTAGGCCGAGCCGCGCCAGCCAAGCGCCAGGATGCCGTAGAAGAGTTGGCCGGCGCGCGATCTGGCGCGGTCGCGCAGCACGCCGAGATCCGGCAGCAGTCCCATGTACCAGAACAGCAGCGACACGCTGGCGTAGGTGGAAATCGCGGCAAAATCCCAGACCAGCGGGCTGCGCCATTGTGGCCAATGCATATGGGTGTTGGGCAGGGGCAGCAGCCAGTAGAAGAACCATGGCCGGCCGAGATGCAGGATCGGGTAGAGCCCGGCCATTGCCACGGCAAACAGCGTCATCGCCTCGGCGAAGCGGTTGATCGAGGCACGCCAGGGCTGGCGCAGCAAAAGCAGCACCGCCGAGATCAGCGTGCCGGCATGGCCGATGCCGATCCACCAGACGAAGCTGGAAATCATCGTGCCCCAGACGACAGGAATGTTGACGCCGTAAGCGCCCACGCCGACCGAGATCAGGTAGGTGATGGAATAGAGGAACAGCAGCACGAAGGCGAAGCAGACGAAGAACGCCGCCCAGAAGAAGCGCGGCAGCTTGCCTTGCAGGACAATCGCGCTGATACGGCCGCTGATCTCGGGAAAATCATGGCGCCCCCGCAGCACCGGCGCTTGCGGCTGGGCTTTTCCGGCTGTGACCGCGACCGCTTCAGCCATCGCCGGTCTCTGTGCCTGGCTTGCCGGCGATCCCGGCGTTCGGATTGGTGATCTTGCCGAGATAGGTGGTGCGCGGCCGCGTGTTCAGCTCTTCGAGCAGGGCATAGTCATGCGGCGCGGCTTTCTCGCGCGATACCTGAGAACCCTTCCTGTTGAGGTCCCCAAAGGTGATGGCCTGTGTCGGGCATGCCTGCTGGCAAGCGGTGACGACTTCGCCATCGGCGATTTCGCGGTTCTCGATCTGCGCGCGGATGCGCTTTTCGGCAACGCGCTGGACGCAATAAGTGCATTTTTCCATGACGCCGCGCGAGCGCACGGTGACGTCAGGATTATGCACGGCCTGCTGTGGCCCGGCACTGTCCTTGTCGAATTCCTGGTACTTAAGGAAATTGAAGCGGCGCACCTTGTAAGGGCAGTTCTGCGAACAGTAGCGCGTGCCGATGCAGCGGTTGTAGACCTGCGCGTTCAGGCCGTCATGGGTGTGGATCGTCGCGTTGACCGGACAGACCGCCTCGCAGGGCGCCTTCTCGCAATGCATGCAAGGCACGGGTTGGAAGAAGGTGTCGGGGTCGTCGACCGCGCCGGCGTAGTAACGGTCGATGCGCAGCCAGTGCATTTCGTGACCGAGGGCGGCTTCATCCGGTCCGACGGTCGCGATGTTGTTCTCGGCCTGGCAGGCCGATACGCAAGCCACGCAGCCGATGCAGGCCGAGAGGTCGATCGACATGCCCCAGGCTTCCTGGTCGTAGGTCCAGTCGGGGTACAGCGATTCCGTCGGCGCTGGCGGCGCACCGTCACGGACGAAATGCGGATCTTGCCTGAAGGCGTCGAGCGTCGCGTGCCGCACGATCGCCCTGCCCTCCATCGCCTGGTGGTGCTGGGTCGTCACCACCCGCGCCGACCCGTCGCGCGCCGTCAACACGAGGCCATCGGCAAACCAGGGAGCGTCAGCGGTCCGCAGGACAAAGGCATCGTAGCCACCGGACAACGCGGCGACCGAACCGATCTTGCGCCCGAACCCGAGCGACAGCGTCACCGTGTCGTCAGGCTGTCCGGGCATGATCCACACCGGCGCGTCGAGATCCTTGCCGCCTCGCGCCAGATTGGCCATCTGCCCGTTTTCGAGCCCCAGGCGCTGTGCGGTCGCTGGCGAGATCAGCGCCGCATTGCCCC
Organism: Mesorhizobium sp. WSM3626; assembly: GCF_000513935.1. GTDB lineage: Bacteria > Pseudomonadota > Alphaproteobacteria > Rhizobiales > Rhizobiaceae > Mesorhizobium > Mesorhizobium salmacidum. The sequence continues at coordinate 36,664 of NZ_AZUY01000042.1, forward strand.
AGACGAGCTTGCTCAGCGGGCGGGGCAACTCCTGCAGCCACGGCGAATTGGCGTTGCGGCCATCGCGAAGCCAGGGATCGGCCTCGAAGCGGACCTCCAGCCGATTGGTAACAGGAGCATGCGGCGCGGGATCGCCGACATCCGCCGGAATCGAGACGACGACAGGAGCAGAGGCGCTGTTCGGTACGACACCATCGCGCAATGCTTTTCGCCAAGCCGGCTCGTCCATGTCAGCCCATGTCGGGCGCACCAGGGCCTGCATATCGGCATCGAACTCACCGCCGAGCGCGGCCAGCAGTTGGTGCAGGCTCTTGCCGCCGAACAGAGGCAGGATCAGCGGCTGCACGATCGAGGCCGTGCCGTCATAGGCACGGATGTCGCTCCAGCTCTCCAACTCGTGCGCGGCGGGAATGTGCCACTGCGCCAGAAATGCGGTCTCGTCGCGATAGAGTCCCCAGTGGACGAGAAGCTTCAGCTTCGAAAAGGCGTTGCGCACATCGACGTCCGACGGCGCCGTGTACAAGGGATTGGAGCCGAGCACGATGGCGCTGTCGACCGATCCGCTCGTGATGGCCTGGCAAAGCGCGGCAAGATCGCCGTCGATCGGCATGGCGTGCGGCGGCTCGATGAAATCCAGCGTGTTGCCGACGGCTCCAAGCCTGGCATTCATGGCAAAGGCCACGGCATGCACGAACGGCGTCTGGTGCGCGCCAGGCACCACCAGGGCGTTGCGGCCGGCCTCGCGGAGATCGTCGACAAGCGCGTATTCCATGCCGAGCGACGGCAAACTCGCCGCATCGTGCCCGCCTTCGAGAGCTGCCTTGATCGCCGCCGCAATGCCTTCCACCAGGCCAGGTCTGACGGCACGGCGATGATCCGCCGCCGCACCCGTGATTGTGGGCGTCGACTCGACGACGTAGAGACGGTTCATCGTGTCCGTCGACTTGCGCACGCGCCGCCGCTGCGCGAAATCGCGGGCATAGGCCAGACGTCCCGGCCCTTCGCCGAGGAAGTCGGCATCAAGGCTGACGATCACATCGGCGCGGTCGAAATGGTAGATCGGTGTCAGCGGCCTGCCGAACAGTTTGGCCGTTGCCTGCTCGTTCGCGCTGGCCGCAAGCGGATCGTGCCTGAAGACGCGAAGTTTGGGATAGCGCTGCTTGAGCGATCCGATCTGCGCCTTGGTCGTCGGCGATGTTGTCGCCTCGATCAGCAGTGCCAAACCTTGCCCGCCCGAAGCGGCCAATCCGCCGGCAAGCTTCGCCATGTCTTTGAGAAAGTCGCCGTAACTCGCAGGCTCGCCTTGCCTGAGCGGGGCGCGAGACCGTTCGGGATCGAACAGCGACAGCACCGCCGCCTGCATGATGGCGTCGGTAGCGCCGCGCGAGGCCGGATGATCCGGATTGCCCTCGACCTTGGTCGGCCGCCCTTCATGGCTCTCGACAACCGCGCCGATGCCGTAGCCATCGCTGGAAAGGGCCGTCGCATAATAGAGCGGCTTGCCGGGAATAATGTTTTCCGGCTGGCGCACGTAAGGCACAATGCGTTCGGCCTCGCTGCAGGCGGTCAGACCGGCCAGCGAGAGTGACGCGCCCATCAGCTTCAACAAGGTGCGTCGGTCGAGGCTGAACGGCAGGCGTTCGGCGATGGCCGGAAATTCCGCCTCGCCGAAGCGCCGGAACTCGGCCGTATCGGCCAGTTCATCCAGGCTCCGCCACGGCTCGCGTCCCGTCGCTGCCCGCCGCAATGCCGCTAGATCGGAGGCCGAGACTGACTTGATGTCAGCGATGGCAGACATAGCAATCCGTCATCGTCTCGGGGTGGATATCAAGGATGCTGATCAGGGAACGCCTGACCTGTTCGATGTCCTGCGGCGGATTCCAGTGCAGCAGGAAAACGTCCCGCGGCGGACGGAGATTGGGGCCGGGATCGCGATGACAGCCCAGGCACCATTCCATCGACAATGAATGCGCGCGCTGCATCAGCGGCATGTCGTCGACATCGCCGTGGCAGGTCTCGCAGGCGACACCCTTGGCGATGTGGATGGAGTGGTTGAAGTAGACGAAGTCCGGCACCGAATTGACGCGCTGCCATTGCAGCGGCCGTCCTGAGGCAAGGCTTGCACGCACCGGCGCCAGCATGTCGGCATTGGTGAATATCTGCGAGTGGCAGGTCATGCACACCTCGGTCGCGGGCAACCCCGCGGACGCCGATGTCTCGACGCCATTGTGGCAATAGCGGCAGTCCAGCCCGATATCGCCAACATGATGCTTGTGACTGAACGGGACTGCCTGTGCCACGGGACGGCCAACACCGGTGATGAACCCCGAACGCAAAAGTGCCGTGCCGCCGATGGCCGCGAAAATCGCGAAGAAACAAAGTCCCCACAGTATGAAGCGGGCAATCCCGTTGGCATTGCTGGAAAAGACCTGCGGCATCCCCGCGCCGATTTGCATGGCTTTGGATCGAGCGCCTAACGGCGGCGATGCGACAAAGGTTCCGTCGGCGGGGAATACTCACAAAATGGTGACTCTCGAGCGCAGCCGAAAACCGCCGGGAATCGCAACCCTGCGCAATCCCCGGCGTTCGACATCATCATGATCGATGCCCCGCGGGAATGTTGCCATGAAGTCGGATGGGAACATAAACGCCGTACTTCGGTTAGACCGACAAACGCGCCACCAGAGAGGCGACAGCCCATGAGACAGGACATAGCGCCGGGAGCGGCATTGCCTGACCATATTCTTGCCGACCATACAAAGGCGTCTCGTCCCCTGTCCGGGGCGGTCGCTCGGTACGCAGGCCGGGCCGACGAGAGTTGACCGCTTTGGCCAACACACCCCTGAAGATTGGCGTCGGCGTGCCGCTCGGCGGGATGGGCGAGACGCTCGGTCGCGAAATGGCCAACGCCATTCAGCTCGCCGTCGATGGCGCGAACGAGGCCGGTGGCATCAACGGCCACCGGATCGAAGCGGTCGTCCTCGACGACAAAGGTCGCGAGGAAGACGGCGAGCGGGTCGTGAAGGAATTCGTTCGCAATTCCGCCGCCGTCGCAGCGATCGGGCATTACAACAGCAATGTTACCTTGCAGGTCGCGCCTCTCTATGCCGCGGCCGGTCTGCCGTTGATCGGTCCGATCGTCTCCAACCCGGCACTAACGCACTCCGGATGGAGCAACGTTTACCGTTTCACCAACAGTGACGATGCGACGGGGCTCGCCATCGCCCAGTACATGGTCCGCCAGTTAGGCAAGAAAACTGTTGTCGTCATCCAGACCGACACCGTCTATGGAAGGAGCATGAGCAAGGAGTTCGCCGCCGCATTTGAAACTGCCGGCGGCTCCGTTCTGCGGCGGCACACAGTTCAGGAAGGCGAAAGAAACTTCGCGGATCTCGTGGCCTCCTTGCCTCGGGAAGCGAGCGCCATCTTCTATGGCGGGACCTTCGAGGGCGCCCCTCTGGTGAAGGAAATGCGTACCCGGCAGGATGATCGCCTGTTCGCCACCGGCGATGGTTGCTGGGACGTCGGAAATTTTCTTGAACCGGCCGGAGCCGCCGCCGAGCAGGGCGAAGGCGTCCTCGTTCTTTCAGCATGTCCGCAACTGGGTGAAATTGCCGGATCGCTGGAAATGGCCGATCGATACGAGCGGCGTTTCGGACGGATCAGGAATTATGCCGTCAATGCCTTTGACGCCGCGGCGACGTTGATCGATGCCATCCGGGTCGCCTCCAACAACGGCGACCCGACCCGGGATCGCGTCGCGGACGCGGTGCGCGGGATACATCGCAAGGGAATTGCATACGAACAAAAGATTTCCTGGGATGCCAACGGCGATAATCGCGCTGCGGTTACGGCCTTGCACAGGATCGAGAGCGGTCGATTCCGACAGGTAGCCGTCGTGAAGAAGGAGGGCAGCCAGGACAGCCCAGTAGGCTGAGGCGCTTGTGAAGGACAGCCCAGGCTACATCTGGCCTCGAAATCAAGGTGCGACTTCGAGCACGATCTTTCCGCGCACATGCTTGTTTTCCAGCCAGGCTTCGGCGGCAGCGGCGTCCTGCAGCGGAAAGGTCGCGTCGACGTGCGGCCGCACTTTGCCTTCGTCGATCAGGCGACCGATTTCGCCAAGCTGGGCTGCATTCGGCTTCGCCATGTAATGAATGCCGCGGGCGCCGGCTTTGCGTGCGCTCTCAATAGAAGGTTCCGCCAGCGTCGACACGATTATCCCGCCAGGTTTGACGACGGCCCAGGAGCGATCCTGCGTCTCGCCAGCGACCAGATCGAAGACGAGATCGACCTTGCCGACAATATCCTCGAACCGCTCGTTTTTGTAATCGATGGCCTGGTCGGCCCCCAGTGAGCGCGCGAATTCGAGATCCTCGCCGGAAACGGTGGTCGCAACGAACGCGCCCTTTGCCTTTGCCAATTGGACAGCAAAATGGCCGACCCCGCCAGCCCCGCCATGGATCAGGACGCGCTGCCCGGCCGTCAGTGCACCATGGTCGAAAAGCCCCTGCCAGGCGGTGAGCGCTGCAAGCGGCACCGCCGCCGCATGCAGGTGGTCCACGGACTGTGGCTTGGCGGCCATTTCGATCGCCTTCACCACAACATATTCAGCTTGGCCACCGCGATCCGGTCCCAGCATCGCATAGAACGGATCGCCTTTTTTGAGTGTGTGCGCCCGCGTGCCGCAGAGTTCGACGGTGCCGGAAACGTCACGGCCAAGCGTCATCGGCAGTTGGTCCTTCTTTCCGCCTCCGGATCTGATTTTGTAATCAACCGGATTGACGCTGCTGGCATGGACCTTCAGCAAGACCTCATCATCGTGCGGCTGCGGAAACGGAGCGTCCTCAAGTGAGAGAACGTCCGGTCCGCCAAATTCATGGATGCGAACGGCTTTCATGGTCGCCATCATCGTACTCCCGTGTCGGCTTTTTCTTCCCCCCACCGCGAGCTATGGGCATGCGGAGAGCCGGGGCATGTGACCAAACAGCTGAGATGGCGGAAGGTTCAACTCGATCGCTGTTTTTGGAAGCCAGGCAAGGTCCTCGAAGCCGCCTGGAGGAGCGACCACCCGGGCTCCGCTTCCAGGCCGAACTGATAGCAAGCCGGAGTCCCCTCTCCGCCTGCCATATGCGCGGCAGGTCAATCTTGGATTTGGAACCGATCCAAACGGCGCGACGTTGGGTCAAATCATGATTGGCAAGATCGGAACCCGAGATCTCCACATCACCGATGAAGAGATCGGCCCCGCGGCTGGGCGGCCGATCGTCTTGGTGCATGGCCGGCCGACAACATGCGCTGCTGGGTCGGCGTCACTTCTTCTGATCGGAGCGATAGGGACCTCCTTCTGAAGGGACGTCGCCGCGCGGCATCTAGGAGGCTACGGTGGCGAAGGTGGATGAAAGCGATCCCCAAATCCTGCAGATCATGACCACAGAGCATTTTGTTCTGCAGACCGCACGGGCGGCCACGATTCAGGAAGCGAGCCAGCGCGCGAACCTGTTCCTGACCACTGTTTCGAGCGCCGCGATCGCCCTCGGCTTCGTCGCCCAGGTCACCCGCATGGGAGGGCCGTTCGTGCTGTTCAGCCTGATTTTGCTCCCTTGCCTTTATTTCCTGGGTTTGGTCACTTTCGTGCGTGCGGTGCAAGTCGCCATCGAGGATATGGTGCATGCGCGCGGGATGGCCCGGATAAGGCATTATTACGTCGAGCATGCGCCCGTCATGGAGTACTATCTGATCCATTCCACTCATGACGATCAGTCGGCCGTGCGCGTCGACGAGGGTCTTAGATCTTCGCCATGGCAGTTCTTCGTGACTGCCGCAGGAATGGTGAGCGTGATCAGCAGTGCCATCGCCGGGGTTTTTTCCAGCGTGGTCGTGACATCGGTGATTGGCCCGGCGATCCCGCTCAGCGTGATCGTGGGTCTGTTGATATTCGGCGCGAGCATCCTTTTGCTGCGGCGCTACCATCTACATTCCTGGGCGGCGGCGGAGCAAAAATTGGTGGTGCGCTTTCCCGACGCTTCAAAAGAATGACTTCTTACCTGACCTTTCGGATGGATCGGCCGGACGTTCACTCGAGCGCAACCAAGGTTGAACAGGACTCCAGCTCGCGCAACTGAGTCGCGGGTCCTTAGACCTGCATCACCGCGCGGCTGTGGCGCGCGATGACGTTCTCCTCGTCAGTTGCAACCACGCGCACTTCCACCTTGCTCTCGGGACGGCTTATGATCTCTGCGTGGATGTCATTGGCCGCCTCGTTGAGCGCCATGCCGAGCCAAGTCAATTTCTCGCATATCGTCTTGCGGATGGACGATGAGCGTTCGCCGATGCCGGCGGTGAATACGAGACATTCGAGACCACCCATGGTGTTTGCGAGCGCGGCTGCTTCCCTCGCGGCACGGAAGGCGAAAAGCTCAATTGCCTCGTGGGCGCGAGGATCGCTGCTTGCCTCCAGCGTGCGCATGTCGCCCGAAATGCCGGATACCCCGAGCAGTCCGGATTTCTCATAGAGCATTGTCTGCAACTCGTCCGCTGCCATGCCTCTCTCCAGCAGGAGGTACAACAGCACGCCGGGGTCGATGACGCCGCACCGAGTGCCCATGACAAGACCATCCAGTGCCGAAAAGCCCATTGTCGTATCGACGCTTTTGCCCTCGCGCAGAGCGCAGAGGCTTGCCCCGTTTCCGAGATGAGCGACGATTGTCCGCTTCGCCGCGAGCGCGGGCGATATCTTGCTCAGCCGCCCAGCAATATATTCGTAGGAGAGGCCATGAAATCCGTAGCGCCGCAGTCCCTCCCGTTCATATTCTTGCGGAATGGCAAAGCGCCGCACCAGCGGATCGATCGTCTGGTGGAACGCGGTGTCGAAACATCCGACCTGTGGCAGATCCGGCTGCAATGCAGCTATCGCGCGAACCGGCGCGATACTGCGAGGCTGGTGCAAAGGCGCGAGTGCGGTCAGCCTGTCCAGTGCGTCGATGGTGGCGGGCGTCAGACGGACAGGTTTGCTGAACTCCTTTCCGCCATGCACGATACGGTGGCCGGCGCAGATCAGTTTTCTTCCACCAAGTTCCCCCTGCACCAAACTCAGTATTTCGCCTATGCCCGCCCCATGCGGATCGTCCGCGGTGAACTGCCTGTCGCATTGCACTGTTCCATCGGCCGCTTTCGCCGTGAGCCTGGGCGCGTCGCCCAAATCCAGAGTGCCGCGCGAAACGAGCTGCTGGCCGTCTGGCAAGGCAAGATCGTATAGGGCGAACTTGACACTGGACGAGCCGGCATTCAGCGCCAGGATCGATTGGCTCATCGACCAGCCTTTCCCCCGCTCGCAGCCGGCCAACTCCATTTCTGGATCTCGGGCATGTCTTCGCCGTACTCGCGGACATAGGCCTTGTGCCTTGCCAGCCTGCCCTCAAGGTCCACGGCAAGGCTTTCCGCCCTTTCCGCCAAGCCCGGCACGCGTGCGATCGCGGCAAGTGCGAGGTGGTAGCGATCGAGTTCGTTGAGCACCACCATGTCGAACGGCGTCGTCGTGGTGCCCTCCTCGCGAAAGCCGTGCACATGCATGTTGTCATGGTTGGCACGACGGTAGGTCAGGCGATGGATGAGATAGGGATAGCCATGATAAGCGAAGATGACCGGCCTTGTCTTCGTGAACAGCGCATCGAAAGTCTGGTCGGTGAGGCCGTGAGGATGTTCGGTGTTCGACTGCAACGTCATCAGGTCGACGACATTGACGACGCGGATTTTCAGATCGGGAATTGCGGAGCGAAGAAGGTCCGTCGCAGCCAGCGTTTCCAGCGTCGGAACATCGCCGGCACAGGCCAGCACCACATCCGGCTCCTCGCCTTTCGAAACCGTGCCGGCCCATTCCCAGATGCCAGCGCCGGCCTTGCAGTGCGCTTCAGCGTCTTCGATGGACAGCCATTGCGGCGCCCGCTGCTTGCCGGCGGTGATGACATTGATGCGGTTGTAGGTTCTCAGGCAATGGTCGGTAATCCACAGCAGCGTGTTGGCATCCGGCGGGAAATAGAGCCTGACCGTGTCAGCCTTCTTGTTGGCGACAAAGTCGGCAAAACCCGGATCCTGATGGCTGAAGCCATTGTGATCCTGCCGCCATACATGAGAGGTCAGCAGGTAATTGAGCGAGGCGATCGGCTTGCGCCAGGCAAGCTCGCCAGAAGTTTTCAACCATTTGGCATGCTGGTTGACCATGGAATCGACGATGTGAATGAACGCCTCATAGCATGAGAACAGACCGTGTCGGCCGGTGAGCAGATAACCTTCCAGCCATCCCTGGCAGAGATGCTCGCTCAGCACTTCCATGACGCGGCCGTCGCGGGAAAGATGGACGTCGTAAGGTTCGATGCGCTCCATCCATATCCGATCCGTGGCCTCGAACACTGCGTCAAGGCGATTGGAAGACGTCTCGTCCGGTCCCACCAGCCGGAAATTCCGCGCTTTGGCGTTAAGTCGAAAGACCTCGCGAAGATAGCCACCGCAAGTCCGTGTCGCTTCGGCAATGACGCCCCCGGGCCGAGGCACTTCGAGTGCCAGGCTTTTCCAGTCCGGTAGCACAAGGTCGCGCTTCAACAGCCCGCCATTGGCGTATGGAGTTGCGCCCATGCGCCTTGTTCCAGCTGGGGCAAGGGCCGCGAGTTCCGGCAGCAGATATCCATCCTTATCGAACAGTTGTTCCGGTTCGTAGCTTCGCATCCAGGTTTCGAGGATCTTGCGGTGCTCGTCATTGCCGCGGGCGTTCGATACCGGAACTTGGTGCGAGCGCCAGAAACCCTCGACTTTTTCGCCATCGACCTCTTTCGGCCCAGTCCAGCCCTTGGGGCTGCGCAGGACGATCATCGGCCATCGTGGGCGTTCGCCATGCCATCCTGAACGTCGGGCCTGCTCTTGAATGGAATGGATCCGATCGAGCACCGTGTCGAGCGTCCCGGCCATCGCCTGGTGCATGGCAACCGGCTCATGGCCTTCGACAAAGAACGGTTCGTAGCCGTAGCCGGTGAAGAGGTCGCGCAGCTCCTCGTCGTCCATGCGGCCGAGGATCGTCGGGCTGGCGATCTTGTAGCCGTTGAGGTGCAGGATCGGCAGGACGGCGCCGTCCGACGCCGGGTTCAGGAACTTGTTTGAATGCCACGCCGCGGCGAGTGGACCGGTCTCGGCTTCGCCGTCGCCGACGATGCAGGCGACTGTCAGATCCGGATTGTCGAATGCGGCGCCGAAAGCATGGACCAGCGCATATCCGAGCTCTCCACCCTCATGAATGGAGCCGGGTGTTTCTGGCGCCACGTGACTTGGCACTCCACCTGGAAAGGAAAACTGCCGGAACAGTTTTCTCAGGCCGTCTTCGCCTTGGCCAATATCGGGGTAGATCTCGCTATAGGTGCCCTCGAGCCAGGTGTTGGCGACCATTGCCGGACCGCCATGCCCTGGGCCGCAGATAAACAGCACATCGAGATCACGCTCGCGGATAATCCGGTTGAGATGCAGGTAGACGAAATTGAGCCCCGGCGTCGTGCCCCAATGGCCAAGCAGTCGCGGCTTCACATGCTCGGCCTTCAAGGGTTGGCGCAGCAGCGGATTGTCGAGCAGATAGATCTGGCCAACCGAGATGTAATTCGCGGCGCGCCAGTAGCGGTTCATGAGGTCGATCCGTTCGAGGCTGATCACCTGCGTCGTTGCGGCGGTCTTGTTGTCCATCACCCAGTCTCCAGCCTCGGTTCGCTGGATTTAACTGGAGCGGCTTGGCGCCCGAGCAAGGCCAAATTGGCAGCAAGCGGAAACGATTGAACACTTGGAAACGACTGAAATTGCCCAGCGGCCGTCATGCGTACGGAACCATCGCCCGGCACACGGGTTGTCTTCGACGTTTCGAAATAATCCAGGGAACGACGATGCGGATGTTGATGATAGTTGCCGCGCTTTCCGGAGCGGCCGTCACGCAGTCCCTCTACGGGCAAGCCATCAACCCGCAGGTTCCCCGGATAACGCCTGTTCCTCAGATGACACCCTTGGAGCCCCAGCCGGACCAGATACCGCAGCCCGGGCAAGGGGCTGCTGACCAGAATTTCACCAATATTGCCGTTGTCGCCGTCGAGGATCTGCCTGCGGAAATCAAAGCGCAGGCGGAAGCCGTGATTACCCAGACCACTGCGGAAGATCTCCTGCGGCTGCAGAACTCCATCGATGCATCGCCTCAGGCAACAACGGCGCTGAGGGCGAACGGACTCAACTCTTCACAGGTCGTGGCCGCCAACATCGATGGCGATGGCACGCTGACCCTGATCATCCAGACCACAACCTGATCGGCACCCCGAACGATGCGGTCGCGCCGTGAAGCAATGAAACGCAGATATCGCCGAGGGCCGCCATGGCCGAAGCCGCTGTTCGCAACTTCACCATCAATTTCGGACCGCAGCATCCGTCGGCCCACGGGGTTCTGCGGTTGGTGCTGGAACTGGACGGCGAGATCGTCGACCGTGCCGATCCACATATCGGCCTGCTCCATCGCGGCACTGAAAAGCTCATAGAGTACAAGAACTATCTGCAGGCCCTGCCTTATTTCGACCGGTTGGATTACGTCGCGCCGATGAATCAGGAGCATGCCTTCTGCCTCGCCGCCGAGAAATTGCTCCAAATATCGGTGCCAAGGCGTGGGCAACTTCTCCGCGTCCTGTTTTGCGAAATCGGCCGGCTTCTGTCGCATCTCCTCAACGTCACGACCCAGGCCATGGACATAGGCGCCCTGACGCCGCCGCTCTGGGGTTTCGCGGAGCGTGAGAAGTTGATGGTCTTCTACGAGCGCGCCTCCGGCGCCCGTATGCATGCGAATTATTTCAGGATTGGAGGCGTGCACCAGGACCTGCCTGCCGCGCTTCTTGACGACATCTGGGATTTTTGCGACCCGTTCCTCAAGGTCTGCGACAATCTTGACGGCCTGCTCACCAACAATCGTATTTTCAAGCAACGCAATGTCGATGTCGGCGCGATTGGCCTCGATGACGCCTGGGCCTGGGGCTTCTCCGGCGTGATGGTACGCGGATCCGGGGCGCCATGGGACCTGCGCAAGGCACAGCCATACGAATGCTATCCCGAGATGGATTTCGATATTCCCGTCGGCAAGAACGGAGACTGTTACGATCGTTACCTGGTTCGCATGGAGGAAATGCGCCAGTCGGTCCGGATCATGAAGCAATGCCTGGAAAAGCTGCGCGCACCCGAAGGCCAAGGGCCTGTGGCGATTCCGAACCAGAAGATCACACCGCCACCGCGCGCCAAGATGAAGCGATCGATGGAAGCGACCATCCACCATTTCAAACTTTATACCGAAGGCCTTCGTGTGCCGGCAGGAGAAGTATACGCCGCCGTCGAAGCGCCGAAAGGGGAATTTGGCGTCTATCTGGTTTCGAACGGAAGCAATGTTCCCTATCGATGCAAGATACGTGCGCCGTCCTTTGCCCACCTGCAGGCGATGGATTTCCTATCCAGGGGTCACATGATCGCCGATGTCGCCGCAATCATCGGATCCCTCGATATCGTCTTCGGCGAAATTGATCGCTGACAATGCGCGGATCCGATCGATTGCCAATCTCCGATTTCGGCCGGCGGAATTTTTTCGTAGGCCGGAAACGTGAATGCTCCCGCATTGTGCCGTTTCGTCCCGCTACAACCTGTACCGGGCGCTCCTGATCCACCATCGATGGCTTCATCGCACGCTTCGGATCCCTTATTCCTCGTCATCCGGCTCCAGCAGGCCGATCAAGGCGGCCACGCGGGTCCCGGGCAGCGGCCGTCCTTCGCTCATCAACGCCTCGTCTTCATTGAGCCACGCCCAGGCTTCGCGAAGCTCCTCGGCGGAGGCGCCGGTTGCAATGATTTCCGCGACGGTAGCCTCCTCGATTGGACCGAGCACTGAAGTCACGTCGTCCTTTGTCAAAGCCGTGCGCATGTACGATTTCCTCCGGGGTGATTCAGGATCAACGCCCGCGAACCATCTGCCGTTCCGAGGGAACAAATTTTAACGAACAGCTCTTGACGGAAAAAAGGCGAATTACCAAATCGATTTCGCCGACGCCCAACGGGTCGGCAAGTCAAGGGGCGCCGCTTCCTTGGCGCTCCTCCTATGTTGCTCAATGGAGGATATAGTTATGAGAACCGCTTTCGACTTTTCTCCCCTGTTCCGATCGAGCATCGGCTTCGACCGGATGTTGAACGCTCTGGATGCCGCCAGCCGCATCGAAACGATCGACAACTGGCCTCCCTATGACATCGCCAAGACAAGCGAGGACGATTACCGCATTACGATGGCGGTGGCCGGCTTCTCGCAGGACGAACTGACCCTCACCCAGGAGCAGAACATGCTCGTGGTGTCTGGTCAGAAGACTGGCGACGATAAGGGCGGCGACAACAGCCAGTACCTGCATCGCGGCATCGCCGGGCGTGCCTTCCAGCGTCGCTTCGAACTGGCCGACCACGTCAAGGTCGTCGGGGCTGCCCTGGTCAATGGTCTGCTGACGATCGATCTCAAGCGCGAGATTCCTGAAGAGATGAAGCCGCGCAAGATCGAGATCGCAGCCGACACGACGCTGCCCAAGGGCGCGACGAAGCAGATCGAGGCCGAGAAGAAGGTCGCCTGAAATCTCCGCACGGTGCCGGGCAATGCCCGGCACCGTCGGGATGACTTTGTCACCGAACGACCGAAAGGAGAAAATCATGAGTGTCCGTGATCTGATTCCTTGGGGCCGCGGCAATGGCGACCGGGCCCCCAGCCTTTTCCGCGACGGTGAGCGCGACCCGTTCCTGTCGCTGCATCGAGAAGTGAACAGGCTGTTCGACGATGTTTTCCGCGGCTTCGGCACAGGCATGCCGCCGTTCGGCAGGACCGCGTTCGGCCGAAATTGGCCGAGCGTCGAGATCTCAGACAGCGAGAAACAGATAAAGGTCACCGCCGAGGTGCCTGGGTTGGAGGAGAAGGACATCGAGGTACTGCTCGAAGACGGTGTGCTGACGCTCAAGGGCGAAAAGCAATCCGAAACCGAAGACAAGGACAGGCAGTTCTCGGAGCGCTACTACGGCCGCTTCGAGCGCCGCATTCCGCTCGGGTATGAAGTCCGCGGAGACCAGGTCGAAGCCCGCTTCAAGAACGGCGTGCTGACCGTGGCCTTGCCCAAGACGGAGAAGGCGCAATCGCAGGTCAAGCGCATCGAAATCAAGAGCTGATTGGACAGAGAAACTGACAAGCTGAGGCGGTAATGAAGGCGGGTCCGGAATTCTTGCCGGGCCCGTTCAGAAATGAACAAAACCGCCGCCGCTCCAGACGGCTAGTTCCCGAAGCCTCCGACATCGTGAGTTGAGCGAGAGGGGCCTGGTGAGAGGCCGTTGGTCAGCTCTTCGTCACGACTCTAGTCGATCCAGTGCGGCCAAGGACGTCAACGACTACCTGAGAGCCGGTACGACGGAGCGCCACGTCCACCGATCCGGTACCCAGAGAAAGCCGCCTCAGGACGATTTGGTCCAGGAAGTTCGGCAAGACAGGGGCGTCAAAAATGACAAACTGCGATTTCGGATCGAATTCGAGGCCGAGGCAGGCTTGCACGAAAAGCAATGGCGCAGCTGCCGCCCACGCCTGGGGATTGCATGCGACCGGATAGAAGGTCGGTGCTTGGGCACTTTGGCGCGGGAAGCCGCAGAATAGTTCTGGCAACCGGCGCAGATCGAGATATGTCGAGGCGGCGAACAGACCTTCGAATATCTTTGCAGCTTCATGTCGGAAGCCATAGCGAGCGAAACCGGCGGCGATCAGCGCGTTGTCGTGGGGCCAGACTGAGCCATTGTGATAGCTCATTGGATTGTAGCGGGCCTCTGTCGCTGCGATGGTTCTGATACCCCAGCCCGTAAAAAAGGCGCGCTCCGTGAGATTCTGCACCACAGCCTTTGCTCGCTCGGCACGCGCGAGACCGGTGAAAAGTGTATGACCGGCATTCGACGAACGTACCCTGCAGGGGCGCTTGTCGCCGTCGAGCGCAAGCACATATGTGCCGAGTTGCTCGTCGAAAAAGCAGACGTCGAAGCGATCGCGCAGGTCCGATGCCTTGGCTTCGAGCTTGTTGGCTCGCGCCAAATTGCCGAGCCGACGAGAGATCGCGGCCGCCGCGCACCACGCTCCGTAGACGTATGCCTGCACCTCGGCGAGTGCGATCGATCCCTTCGCAAGCATTCCGTCCGCGTGAAAAACAGAATCGCTGCTGTCCTTCCAACCCTGGTTTGCCAAACCATCGGGCGTCAACCGCTGGTACTCAACGAAGCCGTCTTTGTCGCGGTCACCGTAATCGTCGATCCAAGCGAGAGCAGCTTCGATATTGGGCATCAGACGCTGCAATGTGTCGAGATCGCTTGTCCTCTCCAAATAGGCACCTGCCAACATGATGAAGAGGGGCGTCGAGTCGACGCTGCCATAGTATCGACGGAACGGCACCTCCCGAAGCACCGCCATTTCGCCGTGCCGCAACTCGTGGAGGATTTTGCCAGGTTCCGCATCCGACACATGATCCAGCTCGGTTGCCTGATTGGCTGCGAGATAGAGGAGCACGCCGCGTGCTATCGAGGGGTCCAGCCAAAGCATCTCCATGGCAGTGATGAGAGCGTCACGCCCGAACACGGTGCTGAACCATGGAATGCCAGCATAGGGATAGGGTCCCTCGGGTGTTTGTGTGATCAGCATGTAGAGGTCCGACACACTTCGGTGCACCGCCTCATCAAAGATTTCGTTGGAGGTCGTTATGACGGCGGCCTTCGACGTGGAATAACGCAGCGCCCGCCGCGCATCGCGAAGCGCAATGAAAAAGGTGCGGCGAGGCGACTCGTCGCCAATTTCCTCCTTGTCACAGCCGACATCCACGAAAAGTGAACGTGTCTCGTGAGGTGCGAGTTCTATCACAAACGTGGCCTGTTCGCCGGTGAGCGTCGCCGGCACGGGATCGAAGGACAAAATGGTAGCGCGTCGCACGCCATCCAAGCCCACGTAAGCAAGTGCGACCCGGTTACCGGCCACGTCCGGTTGACAATCCTCTCCGCGCTGGGGCCGCGGCGTGCCCCGGACTTCGAACAGGTCCGCGAAATCGGATGCGAAAACCAGCTCAAGCTGGAGACGATGCCGAACTTCATCGAAATTGCGCACAGCCAGCCGCTCGAAGCATCGGGCGCCCCACAGTAATCGTGACCGGCGGAGATGAATTAAGTCGTGCTTCAGCACGCGAACGCCTTCAGCATCGAAAATGTCTGGATTGGTTAAATCGCAAGTCAAGGTCGCATTGTCGTCGCGCAATGTCGAACTGAGCAGCATAGGCCTGGCGCCATTGATTGTCAGACCAAGATGCGAGAGATAGCGTGTGTCGCGATAATAAATCCCGTCCGGGCTACCAGGTCCTGAGAGGACGTCGCCGTTACGGTCGAAGACGCCGAAAATGTCGTCATGCTTGAGTGTTCGGGGCCGGCGCTCCTGCAGTGAGGGAACGAAAAGCTGGGCAAGATGCGTAACGCCAGATCCCCCGGGAAAAGGTGCATGGGAGATCGCTTCAGCACTCACGGATTGCATCGCTGAGACCTCTAACTTCAGCTGACACTTGAGCGCCCCTGGCGCGAGCCATCGCAGCGCCTGATGATAGCGCGACAAGGCGATCATAAATCGACACATAGTCGAATGCCATACGCTCGGCCGAGAACCGTTCTTCGAAAACAGCGCGGATCCGTCGCCGATCCAAATTGGCGGCCGACCTTATCGCCTCAATTCCCTCGTCGACAGTTCTTACGACAAACCCCGAGACCCCATGGTCAATCACCTCGGATACCGCGCCTCGATCAAACGCGATTACGGGGGTTCCGCATGCCATGGCTTCGATCATCACCAACCCAAAGGGCTCGGGCCAGTTTATAGGAAAAAGCAGTGCCTGGGCGTTGCCAAGGAAATCAGCCTTGTGGTGTTCATCTATTTCGCCGAGGAATTCCACATTGGGATGTGTGGCGATCATGGGCGAGATTACGTTCTCCCAAAATAACCTGTCCTGCTTGTCGATTTTGGCCGCGATCTTCAATGTCATGCCAGCACGCGTGGCGATCTCGATCGCTGTCTCTGGACCTTTTTCCGGAGAAATACGGCCGAGAAACGCCAGATAATCGCCCGAGGGATGCATCGTCATCGGCAGTAGATCGCGCGGTAGTCCATTATAGACTGTTCCGGCCCAGTTGACGGGCGGCATCGGGCGACGTTGTTCTTCAGATATCGATACCAGCGGCACGTCGGGAAAGCTTTGATAGAACGGATGCAGGTCAGGAAGATCAAGACGTCCATGCAGGGTCGTGAGCGCAGGAGTTTGGAGGGTATTGAGCAGAGGGAACTGCAACAGATCAGTGTGAAAATGAATAACATCAAACTCGTCGGCAACCCGCCGAACGCGATCGAGCATGACAATGTGATGAGGAATGGGATCCAAAACGGTCGGATCAAGCCTCAAGGCCCGGTCGCAGCATTTTACCAGCCGCGCCGAGGTGTGCGAATCCCCACTTGCGAAAAGCGTGACCTCATGACCACGACGGACAAGCTCCTCGGCAAGGTACGACACGATCCGCTCGGTACCACCATAGAGTTTTGGGGGAACGCTTTCTGTTAAGGGTGCGACTTGGGCAACCCTCATCGATCCAGTCCATTTGTATCGTTCACCCAATTCGGTGCACCCACTTCCGGCTTTTGCGGGAACCGAACACCGCAGAATCCAGATTGTTCCGCCGCTGAGCGCGCCTGTCTCGCCGGCGGAAAGGTGCTCGCGGATCGGCAGAAGCGGTTATGCGGAGCATCAAAACTGGTCTCTAGGCGCGCTATTTTCGGGAGCAATGAAACAATTGTCTGAGCGGTAGTTCTTATGTCCGGAATGAGGACGGGTCGGCAGCGGGAGCACTGGCGGAGCTTCCCACGCGGATGTGCGGTTCTGACCAGGAGGATCAATCATGTTCGTGAATTCGACGAACGGTCATGAGCTTCAGTCCAAAATGCGTGGTTTCCGCCTCGACCGACTTCGAGGCAATCCCAAGCTGGCCGCGAGAGGCCACCGCCTGGAGCTTTTGTCGACCTACTGGAACTCGCTCCAGGCCCCGACGTTCCGAGTAAATCCAAGGACGACGCGAACGCTCAAAAATCACCACGACTAAGGTGAACGTCATGGCATTTTCGATTGAAAGTCCGGCCTTCCGGGACGGCGACAGGATTCCGGATGAATATGTGCGTGACGGGAAGAACCTGTCGCCCCCGCTGACCTGGAAGGAAGCGCCTCAGGGCACCCGAAGCTTCCTCTTGGTCGTGGAGGATCCCGACGCTCCCACCGGGATCTTCCGCCATTGGGGCATCTACGACATCCCTGCGGAACGCGACCGCTTGCCGGAGGGTACGACGGCCGGCGCCAAGACCGAAAGCTTTGGCCATGGCGTCAATGATTTTGGCAACCCGCGCTACGATGGACCGCAGCCACCCGAGGGCCACGGTGTCCATCACTATCATTTCCGCCTCGCGGCCCTCGATGTCGAAACGCTGCATTGTGGCGAGAAAGCCAAGGTCGCCGACATATTGGATCGGGCAAAGCCACATGTGATCGCACAGGCCGAACTTGTCGGCACCTACGAGAGGGCGTGATGCATCGCATTCCGAGGCAAGTCCTGTTCACTAGGGCGTAGTGACGATTTAACTACCTGAGCCAGATAGCGATAGCGGCAAGTTTGACAAAGCCNATGAAGTTGGCNAGCAACTTGTCGTATCGTGTTGCGACGCGNCGGAACTNTTTNAGTTTGTTGAAGAAACGCTCGATGATGTTGCGCTCCTTGTAGAGATCAGCGTCGTAGGGACGCTGATGTTTTCGATTGCGCTTGGGCGGGATGACGACGTCGGCGCCTATTTCTGCGATCTTTTCAAGCAAATGGTCGGCGTCATAGCCCTTGTCGGC
>NZ_AZUY01000043.1 GCF_000513935.1 Mesorhizobium sp. WSM3626
CGCATCGCAGTCCATCGCTGACCTCCAAAAATCAGCGTTGAATCTGATTTGCCCTTCCTTGGGAATCCCAACCCGTTAAATCGTCACTACGCCCTAGCGGCCTGCAAAGCCTGCGCGATGTCTTCCAGCAGGTCGTCGGCGTCCTCCAGGCCGACAGACAGCCTGAGCGTGCCAGGCCCGATGCCGAGTTCGGCGCGGGCCTCGTCGCTCAAATTCTTGTGCGTCGTCGTCGCGGGATGGGTGATCAGGCTCTTGGCATCGCCGAGATTGTTCGAGATCAGCACGATGTCGAGGGCGTTCTGCAGGGCGAAGGCCGCCGGCTTGCCACCCTTGACGTCGAGGCAGATCAGCGTCGAGCCACCCGACATCTGCTTCTTGACGATATCAGCCTGCGGGTGGTCGGCGCGGCCGGGATAGATGACGCGGGCGATCTGCGGCTGCTCGGCCAGGAAGTCGGCGATCCTGCCGGCGCTTTCCGTCTGCTGGCGCACGCGCAGCGGCAGCGTCTCGAGGCCCTTCAGCAAGGTCCAGGCATTGAACGGCGACAGGCTGGGGCCGGTGTGGCGGAAATAGTCGTGCAGGTTTTCGTCGATCCACTTCTTGTCCGACAGGATGACGCCGCCCAGACAGCGGCCCTGGCCGTCAATGTGCTTGGTGGCCGAGTAGACGACGATGTGCGCGCCAAGCTGCAACGGCTTCTGCTGCAGTGGCGTGGCGAAGACATTGTCGACGACAAGCCGCGCGCCGATCGAGTTGGCGAGCGAGGCAACGGCCGCGATGTCGACGACTTCCAGCGTCGGATTGGTCGGGCTTTCCAGGAAGAACAGCTTGGTGTTCGGCCTGACCGCCTTTTCCCAATTGGCAATGTCGGTGCCGTCGACCAAAGTCGCCTCGATGCCATAGCGCGGCGCCAGCGTCTCGACCACCCAGCGGCAGGAGCCGAACAGCGCGCGCGCCGCCACGATATGGTCGCCGGCCTTGACGCTGCACAGCAGCGCCGCCGTCACCGCCGCCATGCCTGACGCCGTGGCGCGCGCGTCCTCGGCGCCTTCCAGCGCGCACATGCGCTTTTCGAACATGTCGACGGTCGGGTTGGCGTAACGCGAATAGATGAAGCCAGGCTCTTCGCCCTTGAAGCGGGCTTCCGCCGCCTGGGCGGTCTTGTAGACATAGCCCTGGGTCAGATACATCGCCTCGGAGGTTTCGCCGAAGCCGGAACGCAGGGTTCCGCCATGCACGAGTGCCGTCTGAGGTTTCCAGTTGCGCTTTTTGGTGCTCATCGCTTTGTTCCAGACACAAAAAAACCGGCCGCGAAAGTCGCAACCGGTCCATACGGCCTTGCGGCCCGACGGTCCTTTAGCGACTTGTTTAACGTGGCTGCAAGCCGACCGGCCAAATCACCACGGGATAACGACCCTTTAGACCCGCGCCACGCTTGCGTCAATTGCCGGCTTCATTAAGAGGTTTGTACCAAGGCAGGTTCCGCAAAGTGCCCAGCGGTTTTGCGGCAAGAACCTGCAACAAAGGAGACCAGTCTTGGGGCGGAGCCAGACTTTGCGGCAGACAGGCATTCTTCCCGATCAGGACATTTCGGCGCTGTTCCAGTCCGGCGCGCTGAAGTCGCCGCGTGCGCTCGATGCCGACCAGATCCAGCCGGCTAGTCTTGATCTCAGATTGGGCGAAAAGGCCTGGCGGGTGCGGGCCTCGTTCCTGCCCGGTCCCAACCACAAGGTCTCGGAAAAGCTCGATCGGCTGCAGCTCCACGAGATCAATCTGGCCGAAGGCGCGGTTCTCGAAACCGGCTGCGTCTATATTGTGCCGCTGCTCGAAAGCCTGGCCCTGCCGGCCGACATTTCGGCCTCGGCCAATCCAAAGAGCTCGACCGGTCGCCTCGACATCTTCACCCGCGTCATGACCGACCGTGGCCACGAGTTCGACAAGATCGCCGCCGGCTACAACGGTCCGCTCTATCTCGAAGTCAGCCCGCGCACCTTCCCGATCGTTGCGCGCACCGGTTCGCGCCTTTCTCAAATCCGCTTTCGCACCGGCAACGCGCTGCTTTCGGAAGCCGAACTGCATGAATTGCACCGCGCCGAGATGCTCGTCGCCACCGAGCCGCCGAACATTTCCGGCGGCGGCATCGCGCTGTCGATTGATCTCAATGGCGACAAGGATGGGCTGGTCGGCTATCGCGGCAAGCACCACACTGGCCTCATCGATGTCGACAAGCGTGCCGCCCAGGATGTCCTCGACTTCTGGGAGCCGATCCACAAGAGCGGCGCCGGCGAACTGGTGCTCGATCCCGACGAGTTCTACATCCTCGTCAGCCAGGAGGCGGTGCATGTGC
The DNA here is from genome assembly GCF_000513935.1 of Mesorhizobium sp. WSM3626. Lineage (GTDB taxonomy): Bacteria > Pseudomonadota > Alphaproteobacteria > Rhizobiales > Rhizobiaceae > Mesorhizobium > Mesorhizobium salmacidum. Next base: position 2,348 of record NZ_AZUY01000043.1, read on the forward strand.
CGCCGCTCTACGCCGCCGAGATGACGCCCTTCGATCCGCTGGTCGGCGAGTTCCGTGTCCACTATGCCGGGTTTTTCGACCCGGGGTTCGGCCATTCGGCGGCTGGCGGCACCGGCAGCCGCGCGGTGCTCGAAGTGCGTAGCCACGAAGTGCCGTTCATCCTCGATCATGGCCAGATCGTCGGCCGGCTGGTCTACGAACACATGCTGAAGCGCCCGCAGGCGCTTTACGGGACCGATCTCGGCTCGAACTATCAGGCACAAGGCCTGAAGCTGTCCAAGCATTTCCGCCGGCGCTGAACTCCCATTACCACTGGCCGATGCTTGCCCACGGGCAAGATTTTGAGGTCGAAATGGCCTCGCCCGCCCTTCGGGCCCCACCAGGGGAGATGGCAGAGTTTGCGCCGGTTACAGCGCCTTCACCGCCACCTTCACCGGCTTTTCGATTTCCAGCGGGTTGCGCAGCGGCAGGCCGAAATCCCCGGCCTCGATCTCGAACACGTCGCCGGCTTCGGTCGTGACGCCGTCGGCGAAGGACAGCGTGGCCGTTCCGAACATATGCACATGCACATCGCCCGGCTGGCGGAACGCCGAATATTTGAAATGGTGGTGCTCGAGATTGGCGATGGTGTGCGACATGTTCGCTTCGCCCGACAGGAACGGCTTCTCCCACATTGTCCTGCCGTCGCGCACGATGCGTGACGTGCCGCGGATGTCCGAAGGCAGGTCGCCGATCAGAATTTCGGGCCCGAACGAGGCATTGCGCAGCTTGGAGTGGGCGAGGAACAGATAGTTCACGCGCTCCGTCACATGGTCCGAGAATTCGTTCGACAGCGTGAAGCCGACACGGAATGGCGCGCCGTCATCGCCGATGACATAGATCCCGGCGATCTCTGGTTCTTCGCCGGCATCCTTGGCAAAGGCCGGTGACATGAGCGCGGCACCAGGCGCGACCGCCATGGTACCGTTGCCCTTGTAGAACCATTCCGGCTGCACGCCGATCTGGCCTTTCGCGGGCTTGCCGCCTTCCAGCCCCATGCGGAACATCTTCATGGAATCGGTGAGTTGCTCCTCGCCGTCGGTGCTGAGCTTCTTGTGCATGGAATCGCGCGTCGCGGCCGAACCGAGATGCGTCAACCCCGTGCCGGTCAGATGCAGATGCGCCGGGTCGGGGTGATTGATCGGCGACAGGAGGCGCCCCCGCTTGTAGGCGGCGTCGAGATCGACCGTCTCGCCAAGTCCCTTGCGTTCGATCAGGGCCGTCAGGCCGACGCCGGTGCGGGCGGCCTCCATCGCCAGCGAATAGACGCTGCGCGCGCCGTTGATGATCCGGGTCTTCCCGCCGCTGCGGGCAACGACACGGATCGTCTCGGCGTCGTCGAGAATTTGCGAGATCAGCATGATCAGTCCTCTCTCATTTATCTGTATCCGGCTGCCAATGGGCAAATCCTGACCGGCGCGGCGCGGGAACGCGCCACGGTTGAAACGTTTCGTCCGGATTGCGTTCGCGAACCTGGTCCTTCCCCGGACTTCTTGGTGCCGACGGGCCGCCGGCAGCTTCGCGATCTAGAACCCGTATGCCTCCTAGTCCTCGCCCCAGCCCTTAAGCCTTGTTCTTGTTGTAGACGTCGAAGATGACGGCCCCGAGCAGGACCAGTCCCTTGACCACCTGCTGCCAGTCGACATTGACGCCCATGATCGACATGCCGTTGTTCATCACGCCCATGATGAAGCCGCCGACCACAGCGCCGATGACCTGGCCGACGCCGCCCATCGCCGAGGCGCCGCCGATGAAGACGGCCGCGATGACGTCGAGCTCGCTGCCGAGGCCCGCTGCCGGCACGGCCTGGCCGAGACGCGCGGCGATGATCAGGCCGCCGAGCGCCGACAGCACGCCCATATTGACGAACACCAGGAGCGTCAGCCGTTCGGTGTTGATGCCCGACAGTTGCGCCGCCTTGGCGTTGCCACCCATGGCGTAGATGCGGCGGCCAATGGTCATGCGCTTGGTGACGAAGACGAACAATGAAATCAGCACGCCCATCACCAGCAGCACGATCGGCAGGCCCCGATAGGTCGCGAACTGGAAGACCAGGAACAGCGCCAGCGCGCTGCCTACCAGGATCTTGATGACGAACAGGGTGAAAGGCTCGGCCTCATAACCGTGGCGTTCGCGCTTGCGCCGCGCCCTGAAGCCGAAATAGGCGTAGGCGAGCACCGCGATCACGCCCAGCACGATCGTCGTCATGTGCAGCGTGAGCCCGCTACCCAAAATGGTCTTGCCGGCGGCATTCACCGTCGGCGGGATCAGCGTCAGCGGGCCGATTACGTCCGGGATGAAGCCGGAACTCAATGCCTTGAAACTGTCGGGAAGCGGACCGACCGAGGAGCCGCCGCCAAGCAGCGCCTGGCAAATGCCGCGGAAGATCAGCATGCCGGCTAGCGTCACGATGAAACTTGGTATGCGGTGATAGGCGATCCAGTAGCCTTGCGCCCCACCGATCAACCCACCGACGATCAGGCAGACGATCGAGACCACGAGCGGGTTGCTGAACATGCCAAGCGGCCAGATCACCATCATCATGGCGGCAAGTGCGCCGATGAAGCCGGCGACCGATCCTACGCTGAGATCGATGTAGCCGGCGACGATGACCAGCAGCATACCGAGCGCCATCACGATGATGAACGAGTTCTGCTGCACCAGGTTGCTGAGGTTGACCGGTTTGAACAGCGTTCCCGACGTCGTGTACTGGAAGAACAGCATGATGACGATCAGCGCGATGATCAGGCCGTATTCGCGCAGGTTCGTCGTCAGCGCCGAGACGGCGATGCGAGGACCCTGCTTGACGTCCTCGGCGGTGCCGCTTTGCGGCGCGGGAGCGCTGTCTGTGCTCATGATGCTTTTCCTTCTCCGCGAACAATGGCGCGCATGATTTTTTCCTGGCTGGCGTCGCTTGCCGCCATCTCGCCGACGATGCGCCCTTCGTTCATGACATATATTCTGTCCGAGATGCCGAGCAGTTCCGGCATTTCCGATGAAATGACGATGATCGCCTTGCCCTCGGCGGCGAGGCGAGCGATGATTGTATAGATTTCGTACTTGGCACCGACGTCAATACCGCGCGTCGGCTCGTCGAGGATCAGAACTTCCGGGTCGGCGAACAGCCATTTCGATAGCACCACCTTCTGCTGGTTGCCGCCCGAGAGATTGCCGGTCAGCTGATAGACGCTGGATGCGCGGATATTGGTCTTTTTGCGATAGTCGTTGGCGACGCTCATTTCGCGCATATCGTCGATGACGCCGCCATTGGAAACGCCGGCGAGGTTGGCCAACGTCACATTGTGCTTGATGTGGTCAATGAGGTTCAGCCCATAGGTTTTGCGGTCTTCGGTGACGTAGGCGATGCCGTTCTGCACCGCCTTGCCCACTGTCGAAAGGTCCACGGGCTTGCCGTTGAGCAGCACCTCGCCGCTGATGCGCCGGCCATAGGAGCGACCGAACAGGCTCATGGCGAATTCGGTGCGGCCGGCGCCCATCAGCCCGGCGATGCCGACAACTTCGCCCTTGCGCACCTTGAGGTCGATGCTCTTGATCACTTGCCGTTCGGCATGGATCGGGTGGTAGACGGACCAGTCCTTGACCTCGAAAATGACGTCGCCGATATGAGGCTCGCGCGGCGGGTAGCGATCGTCGAGGGACCGGCCGACCATGGAGGTGATGATCCGGTCCTCGCTGATGTCCTTCCTCGGCAATGTCTCGATCGTGCGCCCGTCGCGGATGACCGTCACCTTGTCGGCGACGCGGTTCACCTCATTGAGCTTATGGGAGATCAGGATCGAGGTCATGCCCTGCCGCTTGAACTCAAGCAAAAGATCGAGCAGCGCCTGGCTGTCCTTCTCGCTGAGCGATGCCGTCGGCTCATCGAGGATCAGGAGCTTCACTTCCTTGCTGAGTGCCTTGGCGATCTCGACCAGCTGCTGCTTGCCGACGCCGATATGGGTGATCAGCGTCTTGGGGTCTTCCTTGAGCCCGACTTTCTTCAAAAGCCCGGACGTGCGTGCCTCGTTGGCGTCCCAGTCGATGACGCCGTAGCTGGCATGCTCGTTGCCGAGGAAAATGTTCTCGGCGATCGACAGCATCGGCACCAGCGCAAGTTCCTGGTGGATGATGACAATGCCCTTGTGTTCGCTGTCATGGATGCCTTTGAAATGGCATTCCTGGCCCTGAAAAATGATTTGGCCATCATAGGTCCCGGAGGGATAGACGCCCGACAGCACCTTCATCAGGGTCGACTTGCCGGCGCCATTCTCGCCGACCACGGCGTGGATCTCGCCTTCCTCTACGCTGAGGTTGACGTTCGAGAGCGCCTTCACGCCGGGGAACGTCTTGGTGATGTCGCGCATCTCCAAAATCGTCGAGGTCATCAGGGCAAGCTCCTAGGAGGCCGGCAGAACCCATACCGGGGTCGCTTTTAACGAAAAGGGGCCCTGCGTCGCGCAGGACCCCTGACTTTATAACCGAAATTACTTCAGGTCTTCGGCCTTGATGTAGCCGGAGTCGACGACCAGCGCCTGGTAGTTCGACTTGTCGACTTCATGCGGCGTCAGCAGGATCGAGGGAACGACCTTGACGTCGTTGTTGTAGGTCTTTTCATCGAGGCCTTCCGGCTTGCCGCCCGAGAGCACCTTGTCGACCAGCTGCACCGTGGCCTTGGCCAGTTCGCGGGTGTCCTTGAACACGGTCGAGTACTGCTCGCCCGAGATGATCAGCTTGACCGAGGCGGTCTCGGCGTCCTGGCCGGTCACGATCGGCCAGGGCTGTGCTTCCGTGCCGTACCCGACAGCGCGCAGCGAGGCGGTGATGCCGCGCGACAGGCCGTCATAGGGCGACAGGACGCCATCGACACGGCTGCCGTCCGAGTAGTTGGCCGACAGCAGGTTGTCCATGCGCGCCTGGGCGGTGGCGGCGAGCCAGCGCAGCGTGCCGACCTTGTCCATGCCGGTCTGCCCGGACTTGATCTTGATCGAGCCGTCGTCGATCAGCGGCTGCAGGACGGAGATCGCGCCATTGTAGAAGAAGAAGGCGTTGTTGTCGTCGGGCGAGCCGCCGAACAGTTCGACGTTCCACGGCTTGGTGTTCGGGAAACGCTCCTTGAGGCCCTTGACCAGCGAATTCGCCTGGATCACGCCGACGCCGAAATTGTCGAAAGTGGTGTAATAGTCGACATTGGCGGTCTTCTTGATCAGGCGGTCATAGGCGACGACGACGACGCCCGCGTCGTTGGCCTTCTGCAGCGCATCCGACAGGGTGGTGCCGTCGATCGAGGCGATGATCAGCGCCTTCGGGCCTTTGGTGATTTCATTTTCCAGCTGGCTGAGCTGGTTGGGGATGTCGTCCTGCGCATACTGCAGGTCGACAGTGTAGCCGAGAGCCTCGAGCTGGGATTTGACGGCGTCGCCGTCATTGATCCAGCGCTGCGAGGTCTTGGTCGGCATCAGCACGCCGACAAGACCCTTGTCGGCCGCGTGCGCCTGATAGCTCATGGCAGCGATGCCAAGGGCCGCGACGGCGGCCAGCGTTTTGATGATCTTCAACTTACTCTCCCTGGTTGATGGACGCGACACCTCGGGGCTTCGCGGGCCGCGCAGCCAGACAGGAGCGCAAACGCGCCGCTGTCGGCCTTATCGATCTCCGGTATCCTCCCAATCGGCTCCGCGATGCAGTTTCAATCGATACGATTTTGGTCGTTACCGCCCTTGCACCCCGGAACGCGCGAAGGGTGGGTCGCTTTGCCATAACTGTCAAATGCGATCTTTGGTGGTTGCTATACCGAAACCGGTATGATCTAGCATGCGGAAAGGAACCGGCGGAAGGGCTGGAAGATCATGGCGGCATTGCGCGATCCCGATGCGATTCCCGTAAGTTACGAGAAGCTCCCGGGCAATGGGGAGACACTCCTGCGCAGTGGCTTGAGCTTGCGCCACATGCGCATGATCGCCGCCCTCGACGATCACGGACGGGTGAGCGCCGCGGCCCAGGTCATGAACATCTCCCAGCCGGCCGCCTCGCGCATGATCGCCGAGATGGAGGCGGTGCTCGACGTGAAGCTGTGCGAACGGCTGCCGCGCGGCGTGACCCTCACCCCCTATGGCCAGGCGCTCGCCAGGCGGGCCCGCTCGATCCTGCTCGAGATGCGCGAAGCCGACCGCGAGATAGCCGAGCTCAAGGCCGGCAAGGGCGGTTCGGTGTTCCTCGGCGCCGTGACCGCGCCGGCGATCGAATTGGCCGTGCCGGCGATCCGCGAGATCCGCCGCATCTACCCGCGCATCGAGATCACCATGCAGGTCGAAACCTCCAATGTGCTCGCCCGCGAGCTGATCGCCTCGCGCCACGACTTCATCATCGCCCGCATTCCCGACGACCTCAATCCGCGGCTGTTCGAATCTCGCGTGATCGGCGTCGAGAAAGCCTGCCTGATCGTGCGCCGCGGCCACCCGCTCGCGAGGGGTAATGTAGTGCGCCTGGAAGACACCGCTGCCTATGACTGGGTCTTCCAGTCAGGCGGTTCGCCCTTGCGCCAGGCGATGGAGAGCAATTTCCTGAACCGCAACATCGCGCTGCCGGACCGGATCTTGAATACCAGCTCGCTGCTGCTCACGCTGGTCATGGTCGCGCAATCCGATGCCATAGCGCCGGTCTCGGTGCAGGTGGCGAAGTTCATCCAGAACCCGGACGGACTTGCCGGCGCCATCGACGTCGTCCAGACCGAGTTCGACATCGAGGTCAGGCCCTACAGCCTGATCACGGTCAGGAATCGCATACTGTCACCGGCGGCCAAGATGCTGCATGATTTCATCCTGCGTGAAGTGGGGTGATGGAACGAGAACCACCTCCGCGCGTTCAAAACCGATCGGCATGCGCGCTGGAGCCTGTTTCGGGCGAGGGAACGAGGTGTCGGTAGTTAACAACTCGGGAGGTTTTTATGGAACGTCGGTTGTTTCTTACTGGAATGCTTGGCGTTGCGGGGGCGGTTGCGTTTGCAAGCGTGGCCCGACCCGGCCGCGCGCTTGCCGGTGTTCCCCAGGGCAATGGAATTCTCGATGAGTTGGACAAGCCGGATCCGGCCGTCTTCGAAGGGGATGACGAGGTCGAACTGGAGCAGGTCTCCCACCGCCGTTGGCATGGCTGGAGACATCATGGTCCCGATGGCTATTGGCGTCGGCGCCATGGACGCCGCCGCGGCTGGAGACGGGTTTGCCGCAGCTACTGGCGCCACGGACGCCGCCGCGTCCGCTGCTGGCGCGAGCGCGTCTGGCTCGGCGTCTGGCTGTAATCGCTTCTGGCTGACGTCAAAGGGCGGCCACCACAGCGTGGCCGGCCTTTGCGCGTATCTTCAGGGCTCTTCGAGCCCAAGGCGCGGCGTGATTACCCAACTGTAACGTGTTTGGGCCTGCATTCTGCCTTAGCCTAAGGTCGAATCGACGGAACCATATAGGCCTTTGTCCGTTGAGGCGCTGTTTAAGCGGAGCTTTGACCATGGCGGGGGACCACCAAGAAGAACGGCATTCTGCAATCGACATGACGCGGGCCGCGGATCATCGGCACGCATGAAGGGCGTCGCGATACTGACCGAAGCCCGCAGCGGCTCCGAATGGCTTGGCAGCCTCACAAACAGCACGGGATTGTTCGGCAAGTCGGCCGAGTGGCTCGACACGACCAATCTGGGGTGCAAGCCGAAATCCTTCGATGATCTGCTGTCCGCCGTGATCGATCGCGGCGGGACTGCGAACGGCACGTTCGCCGTGAAGCTGTTTCCACGGCACCTTCACTGGTCGCAGGCCAAATACGGAGCCGACTTCCTGGCGGAATGCGGCCGGCGCCATGACATGGGTATAGTCCTGCTGGAGCGACGGGACCGTCTTCGCCAAGCGATTTCCTATTGCCGGGCAAAGGCGTCGGGCCATTGGAGAAGCACGATGGGCGGCGCGGATCTGGTTCCGCAATACGACTTCGCCGGTATTTGCCAGGCCTATTTCCTGATCGAGCAGAGCTATGCCTTCTGGGAGGCTTACCTGCGGTTGGCCGATCTGCATTACGATCGCTTTTTCTATGAGGATCTGTTGGACGATCCTCGTCCTTACGTCGCGTCGGTGGCCCGGCAGTTGTCGGTGGAAATGCCGGACGGAGAGTTCGAGACGAATTTGCGGCTGCAGCGGGACGACCTCACCGAAGATTGGGCGGAGCGGTTCCGCAACGACGTCAAATCGGAAGACCTGCTGGCGCATCTGCCCAGGAAGGTGGCGCCGCGGAATATCAACAACCTCGCCCGGTTCCTCCTCAAGAAGCAGATGCGAATCGGCCAAGCTTAGGCTCACCGACAGTGCTGCCAAATGGACGGGTTCCGCCCAGGCCCAGGGACTTTTGGCTTCAGGGTGGAGCGGGTAGCGGGAATCGAACCCGCGCGTTCAGCTTGGGAAGCTGACAGGCTACCATTACATCATACCCGCGCTGCAGCCTCGTTATCATGACGGCATGGCTTCGGGCAATCGCAAACCGGTCTCACAATGCGGGCTTCGCCAGCTCACCGGTGACGGTCGGCGCCTGCTCCCTGGCCTTTGCGACTTCGCCGCCGGCGGCGAAGCTCGGCCAGTATTTCGAGATGGCCAGCGTCGCGCCGGCGGAAGAGAAATGCCCATAGTCGAAATAAAGAAACTGCTTGCTGGTGGCATCCTCATAGGAACAGCCGATGGCGTCGCACAGATAGGTAAGTGGATCGATGAAGGTCGCGCCCTTGGCGAAGAGCTGCACCTGCTTGTTGATGTCGGGATCCATGGCCATCGGCCAGGATGTGTTCGCGGCGCCTTCGTGTTTAGCAAAGAAAGCGACCTTCTGGACGTCGGCGATGAACTCCGGAGACTGGCCGATGACATAGACCTTGACACCCATGTCGCGCAGCCGGTCGATCGTCGTCTGCAGTCCGTCGAAGCCCCTGGCCTGGTAGTCCGTCCATCGGCCGCTCAGGATCACCGCCTGGATATTGGCATCGCGGATGATCGACAGCGCCCGTTCGTTGAAGCGGGTGCAGGTTGGCCTGGCGTAGGAAAAATAACTGAGGTTGGGTGGACAGCCGGCATAGGTATATTGGATGACGTTGGCCTGGATTTTCTGCGCGTTGGCCTCCAGGCCCGAAACGTAGTGAGCCGCGAAGGAATCGCCCCACAGCAGCACATTGGTGGGAAAGCCATGCGTGCGCGTGCAGTCGGCAAGGTTCCAATTCTCGATCCGGCTCGTACCCTCGTTGAAGCAGACGCCATTGCGCCAGTCGTCCACCACGATCCGTTGCGTCGAGAAATCGGGGAACCGCTGCGGAAAGCCCTTGCCGAGCACACCGGCCAGACCGCCGACGCACAGCAGGGCGATCGCCGTCGCCGAAAAGGCGAAGATCGGCAGCGGGGCGGTGAAGGTTCGCTTCTGCCGGAAAGGCTGCTCGACATATTTCCACGAGAAGGTCGCCAGGACGAAGCTGGCCACCGTCATCGCGACGATCGTCGGCACCGAGATGGCTTTCAGCGAGAGGTAATGGACGAAGGAATTGATCGGCCAGTGAACAAGATAGAGCGAATAGGAGATGAGGCCGACCCAGACCATCGGAGCGAATTGAAGCACACGCGTGGCAACGGGCACGGGCCGGTCCGCGTGATTCTGGCCCGCGTAGATGAGCAGGGCCGTTCCGATGCAGGGAAACAGGGCATTGTAGCCGGGAAACGGATCGCTTTCCGAAATCGTCAGGAAACCGAATGCGAGCAGGGCAAAGCCTGCAAGGCCGACCAGTTCCGTTGCCGTCCGGTTGGCAAGTGGCGGCGGCTTTTTCAGCATCAGCATGGCACCCAGCGCCAGCTCCCAGGCGCGTGTCGGCAAGAGGTAGAAGCCGGCGGTCGGCGCCATCGTGGTCGCCATGACCGCCAGGGCAAAACTGCCGATGGCGATCGGCAGAAGTATCGTCAACCAGCGCTTCGAGGCATACCGGTAGATCAGATACACAAGGATCGGCGCGAAGATGTAATACTGCTCCTCGACCGAAAGTGACCATGTGTGCAGCAGCGGCCGCAGTTCGGCGTCGATCGAAAAATAGTTCGTCGTCTTCCAGAAATAGATGTTCGACCAGAAGGTCGAGGCCGCAATCACGCTGAGGCTGAATTCGTGCAGATCCGACGGCAACAGGATGAACCAGGCCGCAATGCTCGCAAGCAGGATGACGAAGGTCAGTGCCGGCAGGATGCGCCGTGCACGACGCCAGTAGAAGCGTCCGATCGAGAACTGGCCGCGCTCGAGATCATCCAGCAGGCTGCCGCTGATCAGGTAGCCCGATATCACAAAGAAAATATCGACGCCGGTGAAGCCCCCGGGAATGGCGGATACGCCGAAATGGAAAAGCACCACGGGCAGCACTGCAACGGCCCGCAGACCATCGATGTCGCGCCTGTAATTCATTCGACCGGTCCGTACGCGGTGACCCGCGGTGGCCGTGCGGCGCCGCCTGACATGCCCGTCATAAGGCAATCCCCATTGTGCGAAAAACCTTGGCTCGTAGGCCTCACGGACTGTGCTATGCAGCACAACTTTGCTGCAGTGCAACATCCGTGTCAAGGCGAATAGCAGGCATTCGAACGCTGGCCACGCCGGTTTTGTGGGATCGGTGATTCAGGTGCCGGGCAGGTAGATCACGGCATAATCGTCCGCATAGGCCCGCTTCCAGCCCAGTTCATTGAAGAAGGGGATTCGGGTGTCATCGGCCGTAAGCAATGCCCAGCCGATGGCGTATTTCTTCAACTGGGCCTCGAGCTGCGGCTTTCCGTCGCTGTGCCCCGTTGCATCATCCGTTTTCGTGAATCCGCCAAGGAACAACTGGTCCGTCCTGCCGTCGATATAAGTCTTGATGTCGTGGAAAATCAGCGTGCCGCCGAAATTGTAGGAATTCAGCACATTGCCGGACAGGTGGTGATCCCGCGCGAAAGCAAGGGCGCCGCTGGCTGATGTCGCCGGGCTCGGCGCGACCTGGTAGGCACTGCCGAGGATCGAGACCGCACCGACCAGCAAGACGGCCATCGCGCCGCAGATAGCATAGAACCGGCTGGCGAAGAGTTTTTCCAGCCCGTCGCGCTTCTCCGCCAACCAGGCCGTGGTCGAGAGCGAAGGATATTGCTGTGCGATCTCGACCGCGATGACCAACGGAATCAGCAGGAAGGGCAGATATACAAATCGCAGATGGGCGAGATAGACATGCAAGGTGAAGACGATGAACAACGCCTTGGCCCAGCCGATCCGCGGCCTTGACACCAACAGCCCGAAAATCGCCAACAACATCGCCGCTTCCTGGAAGAGTTGCTCCTGGGCATTGAACGGGTTCCATTCCAGGATGAGTGGAACAGCCTCATTGCCATAGGCCACGGTGAGCGTGGCCAGGATGGCTTTCACGCCATAGGGATGCAGCAGGCTGACCAACGGACAGAGCAGGCCGAAAACGACCCATTTTACCAGAAGGGAGGGTTTAGACAGACCCGCGCGCGCCAGCAGATCGAGCCCGGCAAAGGCCGCGATGATGAAGCTCAGGGTAAACGTGGCATGCAGGTTCGCCCATAATACGACTAGCACGAGCAGCCACGGCGGTGGGGCTCTCTCTTCTCGCGCGGCACGAAACAGCATTGCCGTCCAGACGACGATGATCGGCAAGGTGAAGACATGGGGGCGCGCGGTATAGATCGGGGCGATCAGGAGGGCCGCGGCGAGGGCAAGCGCTATCGCCAATATCGGCTTCAGCCATGCGCTGAGGAACCATCCCATCAGGAAGACCGTCAGGCCGATCGTGGCGATGATCAGTGTGACGACGCCATTCCAGCCACCCGCGCGGTAGGCAAGGGCCAGCAAGACTTGCCCCAGCCATTCCTTGGCGATCCAAGGCTGGCCGGTAAAAGTGTGGGAATAAGGGTCGACGGTTGGAAATGTCCGGTTTTCCAGGAAATCCAGCCCGACCTTCACTTGCCACCAATTGTCGGGGTCCTGCAGGATCGCGCCGGCAAAGGCCGTGAGCAGATAGGCCACGGCGCAGGCGCAGAGAAGGCAGAATATCAGCCTGATGCGTTGCGCATCCCCGAGCGACGGCGTTGCGGTCGCGATGGCGGCGGCCTGGTTCACGTCAAGGCTCCGGGCGAGCACATCCTGCCCATGCCGTTCCGTTGCATCCGGTCGACCTTCGCCTCAGCCACGCGCGGCCCTTTTCGCCATCTCCTGGAGGCGGTGGACAGGTAAATCCTGGCCTTCAGCCGCTGCCCGGCTTCGTGAGACGATCTCGTTGACGAAATAGAGCGGCCGCCGCTTCGTTTCCATGTACATGCGGCCGAGATACTCGCCGAAGATGCCCAGCACCAGAAGCTGGACGCTGCCCAGGATAAGCATGATCGCGGCAAGGCTCGTCCAGCCGGGCAGAACATTGCCGACAGACCATTCCAACAGCGTATAGCCAAGCACGACCAGACCGAGCAGCCCGAACATCATTCCCAGCAGCGAGGCAAAGCGCAAAGGCACGATCGAAAAGCTGGTCATCGCGTCGACGGCCAGAAGAACCATTTTCTTCAGCGGGTAGTGGGTGGTGCCGGCAAAGCGCCGTTGCCGTTCATAAGGGAAGGCGACCTGCCTCAGCCCGATCCAGCTCACCATGCCGCGAATGAACCTGTAGCGTTCGGGCATTGCAATCAGATGGTCGAGCGCACGGCGGCTCATCAACCGGAAATCTCCGGAGTCCGAAGCGATCTCGACATCGACCATCCTGCCGAGCAGACGGTAGAACATCGAGGCGGAAGCCAGCTTGAACCAGCTCTCGCCGTCCCGTTTCACCCTTTGGCCGTAGACGACGTCGAAGCCTTCATCCATCTTCGCCATCATCGCACCCAGCAGTTCGGGTGGATCCTGGAGATCGGCGTCGAGAATGAGGATGCGCTGGCCGCGGCAGAATTCCAGCCCCGCGCTCAAGGCGATCTGGTGGCCGTAATTGCGTGCAAGATCGATGGCGACCACATGGTCGTCCCTCTCGGCCAGTTCGAAAATGGCCTCGCGGGTGCCGTCGGTCGCCCCGTCGATGACGAGCACGACCTCGTAGGGGAGGCCTTGCTCGAGGCATACCGCGCTGACGCGTCGATGAAGCTCCGCCACGCCGTCGCGTTCATTGTAGCAAGGCACGACGACCGATAACATGGGTGCGCGGTGCGCGCCGATTTTTCCAGTTCCCACCAAAGCCTGGCTCCCGCTTTGGAAATGGCAATAGCGGCAATTGGTTAGAAAACAGATAAGTCAGGGATCGGCGCGGCTACTTGCTGGCGGCCGCCACGCGTTTTGCGTCAACGGCCTGGGTCACGACCGAACCGGCAGTTCCATGCGGATGCGGGCACCGCGCCATGAGCCCGCCAGGATCCGGATCGTTCCCTCGTGCAGCAGCGCGATCTGTCGGGCGAGGTTCAGCCCCAACCCCGCCCCGCGCGACTGCGGCTGCAGGCGATAGAAGGGCTCGAAGACATTCTCGCGCTCTTCCACGGGAATGCCCGGACCTTCGTCGCGCACTTCGATGCCCCCCGTCCTGTCGATCGCAATCGTGATGGTACCGCCGCCGCCGCCATGCTCGATGGCGTTGCGCACGAGGTTGGCGAGCGCCCGCTCGATCTGCAGCACGTTGACTTCGACGCGTGTCTTGTCGGGCGAAGGCTCGAAGGCAAGGTCGTAGCCGGCCTCGATGGCGAGCGGCGCGAAGTCGGCCGCCACCCGGCTGACGAGATCGTCGAGATCGACGATCTCGCGCTGGTCGGATGGGCGGTCGAGCAATTGATGGTCGAGCAGTTGTTGTGCGAGGTGCGACAGGCGCTCGATATCATGCAGCAGCCGCGTGCTTTGCGGCTCCTGCCGCAGCAACTCGGCACGTGTGCGCAGGATGGCGATCGGCGTGCGCAATTCGTGCGCCGCGTCGGTGAGGAAACGGTTGTGTCGGTCGTATCCCTGCGCGAGGCGGGCCAAAGCCTCGTTGAAAGCATGCACCAGCGGCGCGATTTCCTGCGGCACGTGTTTGACCGGCAACTGCATCGCGCGGGTACCGATATCGATGCGGGCAGCCTGGCGGACGGTTTCGACAAGGCCGGCAAAGGAGCGGCGGACCACGGCCGGCGTCGTCACCAGCGTGGTGGCGCCCATGACGAGGACGATGGGCAGCAGCAGGATCGCGATGACGAGCGCAAGCGCCGGCAGGGCGCGCTCCCAATTCCTGCTGCCGTCCGGATAGCGGGCGACCTCCACCGTGGCCGAAATGTTGATCTCGAGCCCGTCGGTCTCGTGGCGCGACGACTGCGTCGCGGCAATGATCTGTACCGCGCCGGCTTTGGTCGAAGCGTTCTCGATATAGGCTTCCGGCCGCATGTCCTTGTCCGAGAATCCGATCGTGGCGTGGTCTGCTTGGCCGAGCAGGCCACCGATCTCTTTGGTGTAGACATCCGGTATCGTGCCGGAACGGACGCTCTGCCCGCTGTCGTCGCGCACGATGTACCAGACATTGGGGAAGCTCTGGCGAAACGCGGCGAGGTCTTCCGTTTCACGGACAATCAGCCTGCCGTCCTTGTCACGGTCGACGGCGTCCTTGACGGCCGCGACGGCAGCCTCGTTGTCGATAAGCAGCCTCGGATTGGCGATCCAAAGGGCTGCCGCGCACAGCACGATGAAGAGGAGCAGCGTCGCCGCCTGCAGCAGGATCAGCCGGCGGACCAGGATCCATTGCAGCGAGCGCGCGCGCACCTTCTTCACGAGGCTGCCCGCAGGAGATAGCCAAGATTGCGGATCGCTCGTATCTCGATGCCGGCGGCGACATCGTCGAGTTTGCGGCGCAGCCGCGAGACATGCGCGTCGAGCGCATTCGAGCCGATCTCGTCGTCCAGGGCGTAGACGGCCTCCTCGAGAGCGCTGCGCATGATGGTCCGGCCCGGCCGGCGGATGAGTGTTTCAAGCACCAGCCTCTCACGCCGCGGCAAATCGAGCGCCTGATCCTCGACCAGCGCCTCGCGATGGCGGAAATCATAGGTGAGGCGACCGACCATCGTCTGGTTGGCACGCGAAGTGAACGAGCGGCGGTGCAGGGCGTGGAGCCGCGCGACGAGTTCCACCGTGGCGAAAGGCTTGACCATGTAATCGTCGGCGCCGGCATCGAGCCCGGCAACCCGGTCCTCCAACCCGCTTATCGCCGTCAGCGCGATCACCGGCACATCCAGATACAAGGCGCGCAGGCGAGGGATCAGGCTAAGACCGTCGCCATCCGGCAGCCGGCGATCCAGCACCACGGCGTCGTGGTGGCCCTGACGGGCCACCGCCTCCGCGTCGGCCAGGGTCGCGGCGTGGTCGACGATGATGTCCAGGCGCTCCAGGGCGGCCTTCAGCACGGAGGCCATTTCCGGTTCGTCCTCGATCAGCAGGACGCGCATTGGCGTTCTCCTTCACGCGCCGCCGCAGGATTTGCGGCGCGGCGGTTCATTCGCATTCCAGCTTTGGCCGGCGGAAATTGGTGATGAACCAGCGGCCGCCGGAAGCTCGGGCATAAAAAGTGTAGAAGCATTCCTGACGCTCGATATAGCCGGGCGTTTCGGTCTCTTCATAGACAGTTCCGTGTTTTGTTTGGCGGACCTCGCCACTCGATGTCCCGGAAACCGCTGACGTAGATATCTTGCGCCATTGATAGGCGCGCTCTCCCTGGCCGAGGTCGACGATCGCCGTTGGCGGACCATAATCCAGAACGACCGATTCGACCGGTTGTCCGACATAGTTCTTCATGATGTCGGAGGCGCAGCCCGCCAATGCGACTGCGATCGCAATGAACAATAGCTTGGACGACGGTCGGCCGGGGTGATGCGTGGACATTGCTGATTCCCTGGTGAAAATTCACGCAGGGGACCTAGATTGCGAAGATTACATCGACATTGCGAAGCATGGAATGTTCCTTGCCTCGAGGGGACGTCCGTGTCGGGCATTGACGCATCAACAACAAGATCGCGCGATGCCGTTGCGGCCATCGCGCGATCAAGGTCGGCCACTTGCTGTTCTGGAATCTAGAACCGGTAGTTGAGGCCAGCTTTCAGCTCATGACTGCCGATCGTCTCCTTGGACCTGCCAAGGGCCGATGTCGTTTCAACGCCGGGGGTGCGGACATAGTCGTACTCGACCTTGGCCGACAGGCCGCCGGCGAAGCCCTGCTCGATGCCGGCGCCGACGAGGTAGCCGACCTTCCATCCGTCGCTGCTCCTCACGCCGTCGCCCTTGTCGAACCTGGTCATGGCGACGCCACCGGTTCCGAACAGCAACGTCTGGTCGAAGCTCACGCCGGCCTTCGCCTTGGCCGCGCCGCGCGATTTTTCCTTGATCTTGCCGCCCCGGATATCGTGTTCGGCGCCGCCCAGATAGGAACCTTCGATCTCGGCGCCGAGGACCGCCGGGCCCATCTGCTGGTTGTAGCCGGCCTGGACGCCGCCGCTGAAGCCGTTTCGACCGGCGAACGGGTTCGGCATCCCCGTGAACGCCGTGCCGCCATGGACGCCGACATAGGCGCCGCTCCACTGGAAGGCGGGGGGATCGTTGTAGGCAGGCGAGAGGTCGGCGGCCATCGCCGGCCCGAGAAGGCACAGGGCGAGGGCACTCGCCGTCAGGACGATCTTTGCTTGAGGGGACACTGCATTACTCCAACACAAACGCGCATCCGACACCCGATACGCTGGTTAATTGCTGAGGACCCTGGCCGTTGAGGCGGCAGGCTCCGATCGGTGTCTTTCAGGGATGGCTGCGCGGTTCTGGGGACCGGCTTTCGCCGGCTGTGGTAGGGGCAGAGCGCCGCGCGGTCCGTCACCTGAAAGACGCCTGGTATCTCGCAAGTGAAAATTGCACGCACATTGCGCAAAATTGGAAAATGACGATTTTGTGCTTTATTTTCAATGCATTAAAATGAAATTGTTTACCGATATTTAAGACTTGCGGGCTTTCGGAAGCCGCTCTGTCAGTTGCTCGAGCGGGCTTTCGATGGCGCTCAACATCTGGTTGCGGCTTATCAGTTTCTCTGTACAGACCGCGCTGGCTTGATGGATGGCCGCCAAGCACGTATCTCTGGGCCGTGCCCATGAGTCCGGGCATCTCAATCGGGAGACGGCCTTGTCCGCACTGACGCGCTTTCTCGGCGACTCGCCGCTCAGGGTTGTCCTGAAGCTGCTGGTGGTATCCTTTCTCGTCGGCCTGGTCATGAACGCCTTCGGCTGGTCGCCGATGGATGTGTTCTACGGCATCCGGAAATTCTTCATCGATCTCTGGAATCTCGGCTTCCACGCCATCGACCGCTTCCTCGGCTATATCCTGCTTGGCGCCGCGATCGTCGTGCCGGCCTTCATCCTGCTCAGGATCGCCAACTACCGGAAGTGACGTTCAGGCGAAGCCCGAAGCGACCTCGAACAGGATGGCGTGGCGCGCGGCAAGTGCCGGCACATCGGTGGAATAGCCGCCGCCGATGACACCGCAGACAGGAATGCCGAGCGCCCGAAAATGGCCGATGACCATCTCGTGGCGGGCGCGCAGCCCATTGTCGGAAAGCGCCAGCCTGCCGAGCCGGTCCCCGGCATGGACGTCGACGCCTGCATTGTAGAAGACGATGTCCCAATGGGGGCGGGTGGAGAGCTCAGGCAGGATGGTATCAAGCCTTTCGACATAAGCGGCGTCGCCCGTGCCGTCGGGCAGTGCGACGTCGAGGTCCGAGGCAATCTTGCGTGTGGGGTAGTTCCGCTCGCCATGCATGGAGAAGGTGAACACGCGTGGCTCATCGCCTAGAATATCCGCCGTGCCGTCGCCCTGATGCACGTCGAGATCGACGACCAGGACCTTCTGCACCGCACCCTCTTCCAGCAGAACCAGCGAGGCGACGGCGACGTCGTTGAAGGTGCAGAAGCCGGCGCCTTGCGCGCGTCGCGCATGATGGCTGCCGCCGGCGGTGTTGCAGGCAATGCCGTGACGCAAGGCGAGCCGGGCTGCCGCCACCGTGCCGCCGGTGGCAAGCTGCGCGCGCAGCGAGACGCGGGGGCCGACCGGAAAGCCGATCTCGCGTTCGATTTTTTCCGGCACGGAGCAGGAGACGACCTGGTCGACATAGGTGGCCGCATGAGCAAGCTTCAGCCACCGCGCCGGCGCGGGTTCGGCTGTGTTGAGCGCGCCGGGTCCGGCCAGGCCGCGTGAGCGCAAGGCCTCCATCAGCAGCGGATACTTGCTCATCGGAAAGCGATGGTTGGTCGCGAAGCCGGCGTCGTAGTCGGGGTGATGGACGATCTGCAGGGGCATGAGAGTGGTCCAGCGGCTTCGCGCCAGACCGGGATTTCGGTTGGCCGTCGCAGGAAGAATGATTGCGCGGTGGACGGAAAATGGGGCACATCGGCTCTCCGATCAAGCCGCAATCAGCAAGGCAGGAATCCTTTGGACAAGGGTGTAGTCCTAACCGACGCCAGAGCCTTTTCCGTCACCAACCGCTCGGTGCTTGCCATCGCCGTGCCGATGACGCTCGCCTATCTGACGACGCCGCTGCTCGGCCTGGTCGACACGGCTGTTGTCGGCCAGTTCGGCGATGCCGCCTTGCTTGGCGGTCTGGCGGCCGGTGCGCTGGCTTTCGATGTCGTTTTCACCACCTTCAATTTTCTGCGTTCGGGCACGACCGGCCTCGTCGCCCAGGCTTTCGGGCGTGGAGACGCCCTCGAGGAACAGGCGGTGTTCTGGCGCGCCGTGCTGATCGCCGTCGTTGCCGGCGTCGTGCTGGCGGCGCTTTCGCCGCTCATCGCCATCGGCGGCCAGTGGTTCATGGATGCCGGACCACGCGTCAGCGAGGCGATGGCCGTTTATATCAGGATCAGGCTGCTCGCCGCCCCGTTCTCGCTGATCAACTACGCCATCCTTGGCTATGTTCTGGGGCGTGGCGAGGGCGGGCTCGGGCTTGTCCTGCAACTGGTGCTCAATGGCATCAACATCGCGCTCTGCTTCCTGCTCGGCCTTGAACTTGGCTGGGGCGTTTCCGGCGTCGCCTGGGCAACCGTCACCGGCGAGTTCCTCGCCATGCTGCTTGGCCTCGCGATCGTGGTGCGCCGGTTCCGATCCAGCCCGCCCTTGCCTCGCCACCGCCTGCTCGACATGAGCGCCTTCCTGCGCATGCTGTCGCTCAACCGCGACATCATGATCCGTTCGTTCTCGCTGCTTGCCGCTTTCGCGCTGTTCACCCGCCAAGGCGCGCAGTTCGGAACGGTGACGCTCGCCGCCAATGCGGTGCTGATGAATTTCTTCCTCGTCGCCGGCTATTTCCTCGACGGTTTCGCCACCGCCGCCGAGCAACTCGCCGGCCGCGCCGTCGGCGCGCGTGCCGAGCAGCCCTTCAGGCAGGCGGTGCGGCTGACCCTGCTCTGGGGCCTTGGTCTGGCCGGTGCCGCGACGCTGGTGCTGCTCATGGCCGGCACCAACCTGGTCGCCGTCGTGACGACGTCGCAGGATGTCCGCGCCGTAGCCGATACCTACCTGCCCTGGGCGGCGTTCACCGCGCTGAGCGGCGTCCTTGCCTTCCAGATGGACGGGGTCTTCATCGGCGCGACATGGTCGCGCGACATGCGCAACATGATGCTCCTGTCATTCCTCGTCTTTGCCGCTGCGCTGATCACGCTGGCGCCCGCCTTCGGCAATCACGGCCTGTGGGCGGCCTTGCACGTCTTCTTGCTGGTGCGGGGATTGAGCCTGCTGACGATCTTGCGGGTCAGGGTGCAAACCGCATTCAGCTGAGCGGCTCCGACGCCCATCGGTCGAGATGGCTGTCGCGCAGCTCGCGCATCGAGCTGAGTTTCTCTGTCTCGGCAAAACGGGCCATCCCCGCGACGATCCGTCCCGGCAGCGCCGGCCCGGCATAGATCATGCCGGTGTAGAGCTGCACCAGATCCGCGCCGGCGCGGATCTTTTCCAGCGCCGTCTCCGCTGAATCGACACCGCCGACACCGATGATGGCCATTTCGGGTCCGAGCAGCTTGCGCATCTTGGCCAGCACGATGGTCGAGCGCTCGAACAGTGGTTTTCCCGAAAGCCCGCCTGTCTCCCGCGCGACGTCACCGCTTCGCAGACCCGGTCGTGAAATGGTGGTGTTGGAGACGATGACGCCGTCGATCCGCTTTTCCATGACTTCGGCGGCGATATCCTCCAACTCGGCCTCGACCAGGTCTGGGGCGATCTTGAGAAAGATCGGCGGCTGCGCGATTGCCGCAGCACGCGCGGCCATGACGCGCGACAGGAGCTCGCCGAGTTGCTCGCGCGCCTGCATGGTGCGCAGGCCAGGCGTGTTGGGTGAGGAAATGTTGACGGTGAGATAGCTGGCGTGGGGCGCGAAGCGGGCGACGCCGCGTTCATAATCGCCGGCGCGGTCGGCGCTGTCCTTGTTCGCGCCGATGTTGACGCCGACGATGCCGCCGCGCCCCTTGCGCGCGGCAAGGCTTTTTTCGGCCGCCGCGTGGCCTTCATTGTTGAAGCCCAGCCGGTTGATGACGGCTTCATCCGATGTCAGCCGGAAGATGCGTGGCTTCGGGTTGCCGGATTGCGGCAGGGGCGTGATGGTACCGACCTCGGCGAAGCCGAAACCGAGGCCAAGCAGCGCATCGGGTACTTCGGCGTTCTTATCGTAGCCAGCCGCCATGCCAAGTGGGTTCGGGAAATCGAGACCGCAAAGGCTGATCTTCAGCCTTGTATCGCGTACCGTCCGCGCGCCAACCGGCAGGCCGCAGCGCAACGCCGCGATCGACAGGCCGTGCGCGGTTTCCGGATCAAAGGTGAACAGCAGCTTCTGGCCGATCCGGTCGAGCACGCTCATTGCCCCTCCAGGGGCGGGAATTGGTGAGTACCGTCGGCACCGAGCGGCAGCGGCTTGACCCACAGCACGGCTTTCAGGTCGAGCACGCCGTAGAGATGCGGAAACAGCGCGCCGCCGCGCGAGACTTCGTATTTCAGCGCATCGCCCAGGCCGATCCCGTCGATGGCGACCAGCAGAAGGTCGGTCTGGCCGGAAAAATGCTTTGCCGCGGTTTCCGCAACCTGCGCTGCCGTCGAAAAATGGATGAAGCCGTCGGCGACGTCGATTGGCGCTCCGGTGAAGCGGCCATTGGCTTCGGCCTCGCGCCAAGGCGCTTGCGGAGTTATCTTGTAGATAATCTGTGACATGGTTGCGCTATAATCCGAACCAGTCGCGCGGGGAAGGCCACGCCAAGGGTCTTCCCCATTTCCGGCGCAAACATGCGATATTTCAGGCTTTGGCCATGGAGGACAACATGCGTCTGCAGCACATCTTGATCCCCGCCGCGCTCGTTTCACTGGTCGCGGCCTCAGCTTATTCGGAAGAAGCCGACCGCTACCGGCTGGAAAAGTCTGATAACGGCTATGTCCGCATGGATACGCAGACCGGCGCGATGTCGATCTGCGAGGAGCATTCGGGCCAGCTCGTCTGCAAGATGGCGGCCGATGAACGCGCCGCTTACCAGGACGAGGTCGATCGCCTGCAGACCTCGATGAAGGCGATGGACGAGCGCGTCACCAGGCTGGAGAATTCGCTCTCCGCCCGCCTCGAATCGAAACTGCCGAGCGAGGAGGATTTCAACACGACGATGAGCTATATGGAGCGCTTCCTGAAGAGCTTTATGGGCATCGTCAAGGATATGGACAAGGATAGCGGCGGCGGCGCCCAGCTCAACTCGCAGAAGACCTGAGCGCGAGTGACGAGGGAAAACGCGGCGCGCTGGCTTTGCCGCTTGAAAACAGCGCGCGGCCCCTCATAATCGTCCGACTGATCCCGCAAAAAGCAGTAAATCGGGGATTCGGGGAGGGACATCTTGCCGTCAGGCTATACTTTCGTCATCGCCGACGACCACCCGCTGTTTCGCGGCGCCCTGCGCGAGGCGCTTGCCGGCATCGGCAATGTCACCGCCATTCATGAGGCGGGCGATTTCGAAAGCGCCAAGGCGCTGGTCGTTGCCAATGAAGATGTCGATCTCGTGCTGCTGGACCTGTCGATGCCTGGCGCCAGCGGCCTCTCCGGCCTGATCTCCCTGCGCGGCATCCATCCGGCGGTGCCGCTGGTCGTGGTGTCGGCGCATGACGATCCAGCGACCATCCGGCGCGCCCTCGATCTCGGCGCCTCCGGTTTCATCTCCAAGTCGGCCAGCATGGAGGAAATCCGCGGCGCCGTGCAGTCGGTGCTTGCCGGCGATATCGCGGCACCTGTCGGCGTCGATCTCGGTGTCGAACGCGATCCCGAAATATCGGACCTGATCAAACGGCTGCAGGCGTTGACCCCGCAGCAGACCCGCGTGCTCGGCATGCTGGCCGAAGGCCTGCTCAACAAGCAGATCGCTTATGAGCTCGGCGTTTCCGAGGCGACGATCAAGGCGCATGTCTCGGCCATATTGCAAAAACTCGGCGTCGACAGCCGCACCCAGGCGGTGATCCTGCTGTCCAAGATCGGCAGCGACCCGCTGCAACCGGCGGGCTGAGTGCCGGCTGCAGCGGGTCGCGACTATTCGGTTGCCGGATTTGGCGACCATGGCACCGGCAACTCCGGTGGATTGACCGCTTCCGGCCTGGCGCTCGGGTTCGATTTCGATTCGTTTGAAGGCCGCCGTGCGCGGCCGATCGCGGCGCCAAGACCGAGCGAGGCGATCGCCACCAGCGGAATGCCGGCGATCCAGGGCAGGCGCGGCGCCAGTGCGTAAAGCGCCGTGCCAATGGAAGGGCCGAGCGAATCCTTGAGGTCGACCGCCACCGACGAGGCCGCCATGTAGGAAGCCCGTCGTGCCTGAGGCGCCAGCGCATTGACGGCGGTCGGCACCAGCGGGCCGACCAGCATCTGGGCGATCGAGCACAGGCTGACCGCGCCGATCAGCGCCAACATTGCAGGCGAGGCGGCCAGCAGGGCGAAGGCGAGTATTGTTGCCAGGCCGGCACCGACCGTCAGCCACAAGGCGGACCGTGCCTCGACCATACGGCTTACCAGCATCTGCAGGCCGACCGTCAACGCAGCCGCGTAGGCGAACAGCGCGCCGACGCCGGATGGTGTCAGCGTGCCGGCGTCATGCGCATAGAGCGGGATAACAGCCTCGATCCAGTTGCCGGCGACCTCAAACAGGACGACCCAGAGCAGGAGCTTCGCCAACCGGCCATCGCGGAATGCCGGCAACAGCGCGGACAAGCCTTCTTCCTCTTCGTACTCTTCATCGTCGTCGCCGGTAGCGCGGCCGGCGCTGATCGTCTCGTCCAGGGCGAGCAGCATCACGATCCCGCCCAGCACAAGCATCGTGCCGCCGGCGAGAAACACGCTGCGCAGTGACATAAGCGCAAGCAAGGCACCACAGGCCGGCCCGAGTATCTGTCCCGCGCTCGAACTCACCCGTGCCATGCTGAACCAGCACGGATGCGCGGACGGCTCTGTCACATCGGCGATCGCGGTCAGTATTGTCGGGTGAAGCACCGATTCGCAGATGCCGGTCAAAAGCAGCACGAGTGCGGTGGCGACGACGCCGTGTACGAAGAACAGGGCCAGAAAGCCGGTACCGACGCCGAGCGACGAGGCAATCAGCACCGGCCGCCGGCCGATGCGGTCGGCGATGCCGCCGATGAGCGGCGCCGCCAGCAACTCGCCGCCGGCATAGCAGCCGAACAGCAGGCCGATCGCGCCGACAGGGATGCCGGCTTCGCTGCTTGCCCAGAGTGGAAAGAAAGGCACCAGCGCGCCGTCGGCGAAACCGGCGCAGAAGAACAGGAAAAGTCCAAGCGTCGCCGGGCGCGGCAGCCCGCGCCAGGAGCGAATTGTGGTCATGATGATGTCACCTACGCGTCGGAGGCCCGGAAGGGCCGGATTGCGCGTTGTCTGACGTTAACGCCTACGGCCGCTCGAGGAGCAGCATGCTGATCTGATCGTCGTCTATGCCGGAGTGTTCAGCCGAGCCGCATCGACAACTCCACCTCGTCGCCAAACGGCGTCGACATGTAGCCACCCGCCGGCGAGCGCACGCGCTCGAGATAGTCTGGGGCGAAATCGGCGTTGTCGGCAATGACCAAAGCACCGGGCCTCAACCGGCTCTCGATCAAACCAAGAATCTCCGGATAGAGCGCCTTGGCGCCGTCGAGCAGCAGCAGGTCGATCGTCTCGGGCAAGTCGGCGCTCAGCGTCTCCAGCGCGTCACCCTCGCGGATTTCGACCAGGTCGATGAGGCCGCCTTCCCTGAGATTGGCCTTGGCCCGCATCACCTTGGCACTCTCGAACTCGGTCGTGATCAGACGGCGCCGCCATTGTCCCGCAGCGCGGCGGCGAGGTAGAGCGTCGAGATGCCGAACGAGGTGCCGAATTCGACGATGATGCGCGCGCCCGTGCTGCGCGCCAGCATGTAGAGCAATGTGCCGGTTTCCGGCGAAACCGCGAGCCAGAGATCCTTCATGCTGCCATAGAACTCGCGATATTCGGTCTTGCTGTTGAGCAGGCGGGCCCGTTCTTCATGCGAATATCGCGCCATGGCCGGGCTTGTCGCGACTTTGGCTTCCTTGAACAGGCGCGCGAGCAGGGGAGCCAGCGGGGTTCGGGTGAGCGTGGTCATGGCAGTTCTCCAGTCGGGAATGAATGCGTCGTTGTGTTGTCTCGAAAAATACGAATAGTCCTTCAGGTTTCCAATTCGCATTCCCGGGTGCCTCCATGATCCAACGCCCAACCCCTTCAATTTCCACCCGAAAACAGCCTAAGCAGGCGCGCGCCACGGAACTCGTCGCGGCGATTTTAGAGGCTGCTGTTCAGGTTCTGGCGAGTGAAGGCGCACGGCGTTTCACCACCACGCGCGTGGCGGAAAAGGCCGGCGTCAGCGTCGGCTCGCTCTACCAGTACTTCCCCAACAAGACGGCTCTGCTGTTCCGGCTGCAGAGCGATGAATGGCGGCAGACGACGGAGCTCTTGTGCGGCATCCTGGAGAACGCCGAAAGTCCGCCGCTTGAGCGGACGCGCACCCTGGTGCACGCCTTCATCCGTTCGGAATGCGAGGAGGCGGCGGTGCGCGGGGCCCTGAACGATGCCGCTCCGCTCTACCGGGACGCGCCTGAGGCCGACGAATCGAGGGCCGTGGCCAATCGCGCCGTCCAGTCATTCATGCGCGAGACGCTGCCCGATGCGCCCGATGCCGTGTGCGTCATGGCCGGCGACCTGATCCGAACGACGCTGAGCTCGGTGGGGGCGGAGTTTTCGGAAAAGCCGCGAACATCGGCGGAAATCGAAGCCTATTCCGACGCACTCGCCGACATGTTCTGCGCCTATCTCAAAAGCCTGGGGCACCAGGCCTGATCCAGGCGCATCGACGTCACTCCGCCGCCCGTACCATCGGCCTGAACCTGGCCATCATCGAACGCAGGACCGCCGGCTTCAGCGGCTTGTTGATCATCGGGATGTCGAGGCCTGCCGCGGCTGCTCGCACCTCGTTGGAGCGGTCGGCCGTGACCAGCACGGCCGGCAGGTCGTCACCATGCGTCGCCCGCAGCCGGACGATAATGTCGAGACCGGTTTCGCGGTCGAGATGGTAGTCGGCAAGCACGATGTCGGGACGTTGGACCGCGACCCTGTCGAGATCCCCCGAGCCGGTCACCGTGGCGACATTGCAGCCCCAGCCTTCGAGCAGCAGCCGCATGCCTTCGAGGATACGGATGTCATTGTCGATGCACAGCACATGCAGCCCGGACAGCGAAGCCGCCGCGCGGGCCGGCGCCCTGGTCTCGACCTCGCGTCGCGGCTCCTGCGCGGCCGCCACCGGCAGGATGACGGAAAAGCGCGTGCCCTTGCCGGGGTTGGAGAAGATGCGGATCTCGAGCCGCAACACCCTGGCGATGCGGTCGACGATGGAGAGGCCGAGACCAAGACCTTCGGCTTCGCGTGCGCCTTCGTCCAGCCGGGTGAACTCGTGGAAAACAGTGTTGAGCTTGTCACCTGCGATGCCGATACCGGTATCGATCACCTGGATCTCGGCCAGATCGCCACGGCGCCGCACACCGACAAGGATGCGGCCCTGGCGGGTGTATTTGATGGCGTTGGAGACAAGATTCTGGATCAGGCGGCGCAACAGGTTACGGTCTGTCATCACCGTCAGCGACGACGGCATGATCGTCAGGCCAAGCTTTTTCTCCGCGGCCAATGGCCGAAAATCATTTCCGATCTGGCGCAGCAAGCCATCAAGGGTGAAGGCGGTGTCGTCAGGTTTCATGGCGCCGGCATCGAGGCGCGAAATGTCGAGCACGGCGCCGAGAATGGTCTCGACCGATTCCAGCGAGGATTCGATGTTGATGGCCGCCTTGCCTGCTGGACCCTTGCCGGCCTTCTCGATCAGCGAGGAACAGTAGAGCCGGGCGGCATTCAAGGGTTGCAGGATGTCGTGACCGGCGGCGGCAAGGAAGCGTGTCTTCCCGAGATTGGCCTCCTCTGCGAGCATCTGTGCCTGTGCCAGTTCCTCGTTGACCCGGGTCAATTCCTCGTTGACCCTGGTCAGTTCGACGGTGCGGGTCTTGACGCGCTGCTCCAGCGATTCATTGGCGCGCTTCAACGCCAGGTCCTGCTCGACGCGCCCCGAGATGTCGGCATAGGTGGCGACAATGCCGCCGTCGGGCATCGGATTGGAGCGCAGTTCCACGATGCGGCCGCTGGTCTTCAACTCCATCTGCCACGGGCTGACGAAGCTGGTCAGCCGGTTGAGCATCGTCACGCGCTGGTCGGCGGGAATGTCGCCGCGCTCGGCCAGATGGCGAAGGATCTGGTCGAGCGAAACGCCGACCTGGCCCATCTCGTCGGGCAGGTCGAACAGCGCCCGGTACTGGCGGTTCCAGCAGATCAGCCGGAAATCGCGGTCGAAGACGGTGATGCCTTGCTCCATCTGGTCGAGCGCGATCTGCAGCAGGTCGCGGTTGTGCTGCAGCGCTTCCGTGGCGTCGTCGAGCAGGCGGAAGGCGTCGCGGGATTCTCGGTCGTGGCGGCGAAACAGCAGCGACAGGATCAGACGCGCCGAGGAAGAGCCGACGGCGCTTGCCAACAGCTGCTCGGAAAAGCGGATGACGTCCATGCTGGCCTGCTCGTTGCCATGCAGCGAGGTGCCGTTGCTCTTCTCGAAGGATTGAAAGGACCGCTCGGTGCGTTCGACACCGAGATAACGTGCGATCGTATCCTTGAGGTCGTTGACGGTGATGGCGGTACGGAAGCGGCGCAGGCTCGGCATCGGGCCGGCCTCGCGCGGCACGAAGATCGATGCCTGGATGCGCTCCAGCGGCACCGACGCGCGCGACAGCGACCCGAAGACGAAGAACAGCGCATTGACCGACAGGCTCCACAGCACGCCGTGGTTCAGCGGTTCGGCGACGGTGCCGAACAGTGCGTGCGGCCGCAACGCCTCGAAGCCGAACAGTCCATGCACGATGATGCCGGCATCTTGCGCGACGAGCGACGGCACCAGCAGGGTGTAGCCCCAGACCAGGATGCCGGCGACCATGCCGAGTGCCGCGCCCCGGCCGTTGGCGCCGCGCCAGATCAATCCGCCGATCAGGGCCGGCGCGAATTGCCCGATCGCCGCGAAGGACATCAGGCCGATCGACGACAGCCGGGCGCTGTTGGTGCTCTCGCGATAGTAGAGAAAGGCGATGAACAGAAGGATGAAGATCGCTCCACGCCGCACATTGAGGATGAGCGTCGACCAATCCTCGTTCTCGGAGGTGGTCGTGCGTAACAGCCGGCGCACGAACAGCGGGATGATCAGGTCGTTGGAGATCATGATCGACAGCGCCACGCTCTCGACGATGACCATGGCGGTTGCCGCCGACAGGCCGCCGATGAAGGCGGCCATGGCCAGGAAATCGTGGCCGCTGAACAGCGGCAGCGACAGCACATAAAGATCGCTGCTCGTCCTTGTGCCGACCAGCGTCAGGCCGGCAAAGGCGATCGGCAGCACGAACAGGTTGATCGCCACCAGGTAGAGCGGGAACACCCATGTCGCGGTGCGCAGTTCGGCCTCGCTGCGGTTCTCGACGATGGTGACGTAGAACTGCCGCGGCAAGAGGATGATGGCGAAACCGCTGAGACATGTCAGCACCAGCCAGGTGGCGAGCGACGTCGAATAGCCCATTGCCTGCCGCACCTGACCATTCTCGGCCAGCCGGTCGAACATGTCGCCGGGGCCGCCGAAGATCAGGAAGATGACCATCAGGCCGATGGCCAGGAAGGCGGCAAGCTTGACCACGGTCTCGACCGCCACAGCCAGCACCAGCCCGTCCTGGTGTTCGGTGGCGTCGGCATGGCGTGTGCCGAACAGGACCGCGAACAGGGCAAGCAGCATGGCGACGACCAGCGAGATGTCGCTGACGAAGGGATCGAACGAGGGTGGCGAGCCCGTATAGTGCTCGACCATCAGGCTGACCGAGCCGGAGATCGCCTTCAATTGCAGCGCGATATAGGGCACGGCGCCGATCGTGGCGATCAGCGTGGCGATCGCGGCCACGGTGAAACTCTTGCCGTAACGCGCGCCGAGGAAGTCGGCGACCGAGGTGATCTTCTCGGTCTTGGCAAGCCGCACGATGCGGTTGAGCAAGGGAAAGCCGAACACGAACACCAGCACCGGGCCGGTATAGATGCCGAGGAATTCGAGGCCGCGTTCCGAGGAAAGGCCGACCGAGCCGAAGAAGGTCCAGGACGTGCAGTAAATGGCAAGGCTGAGCGCATAGATGAAGGGCCGCGCCCGACCGGGGCCTGACAAGGCCGAGCGGCGGTCGCCCAGGCTGGCGATGGCGAACAGCAGCGTCACATAGGCGATCGCGATGATGACGATGAACAAGCCCTGCACGCCGGCAAGATCCTCCCTGTGCCGATTTTCACCTGGCCGGGTCAGACGCAATCACAGCTTGGGCGCCAAGTCCATCGCGGCTTTCGGCGCATGCGGGCGATGATTTCCGGCGGCTGCCCCAAGGTAAGGAGAAAGCGGCTGTTTTCTTTTTTAGCCGATGGTGCAACCCAAGGTTTTTGTTATGGTGTCGCCGGGTCGGTGCCGCGGGGACGGGACGGCTGCGCGGCCCGCCATGACAAGGAGGGTCGAATGCTGAAAGAATTCCAGGAATTCATTTCCAAGGGCAATGTGATGGACTTGGCCGTCGGCGTCATCATCGGCGCTGCCTTCGGCAAGATTGTCGATTCGCTGGTCAACGACATTATCATGCCGATCGTCGGAGCCATCTTCGGCGGGTTGGACTTCAACAATTACTTCTTTGGGCTTTCCTCGGCCGTCAACGCCACCTCATTGGCGGACGCCAAAAAGCAAGGCGCCGTTTTTGCCTATGGCAGCTTCATCACCGTGGTGCTGAACTTCCTCATCCTCGCCTTCATCATCTTCCTCATGGTCAAGGCCGTGAACAACATGCGCAGGCGCCTGGAAAAGGAAAAGCCCGCCGCAGCGGCAGCTCCTCCGCCGGCCGATGTACAGCTTTTGACCGAAATCCGCGATCTGCTGGCCAGGCGGTAGACGGATAGAGTTCTTCTGGACCAAAACCCCGGTCGTTCGCGGCCGGGGTTTTCTGTTTTCGTATCTGGTAAGCAGCGCTTACGAACGCCCGAGACAACGGACCTGCCCAATGACCCTGATCCAGACCCTGCGCCCCGAGGCCCTGGCCGCGCCTGAAAGTGGTATCGTCGCCGTCGTCAACTACGGCAGATTGCGCGAGGGCCTGATCCCGCTCTGGGCCGGCGAGGGCGACCTGCCGACGCCTGCCTTCATCACCGATGCCGCGTCGAAGGCGCTGGCCGGCGGCGAGACGTTCTACACCTGGCAGAGGGGCATCCCCGATCTCAGGCAAGCGCTGGCCCGCTACTATTCCAGGCATTTCGCCAAGACCTTCCCCGAGGAGCAATTCATCGTCACCGGCTCAGGCATGCATGCCATCCAGCTGGCGCTCGATGCGCTTGCGGGAGCTGGCGACGAAGTGATCTACCTGTCGCCCGCCTGGCCGAATTTCGACGCCGCCGCCGCGATCGCGGGTGCCGTGCCGGTGCCGGTCACGCTCGACCATTCCGGAAATGGCTGGTCCTGCGACGTCGAGAAGATCGCGGCGGCGGTCACGCCGCGCACGAAGGCGCTGTTCATCAACACGCCGTCCAATCCGACCGGCTGGACCGCCGACCATGAGGCCCTGTGGGCGATCCTCGATCTCGCCCGCGCCAGGGGTCTGTGGATCATCGCCGACGAGATCTATTCGCTGTTCCACTATGGTCATGGCCGCGCGCCATCCTTCCTCGACATCGCGGAGGCGGAAGACCGCATCCTGTTCGTCAACAGTTTTTCCAAGAACTGGGCCATGACCGGCTGGCGCGTCGGCTGGATCAAGACCCATCCAAGCCTGCAGCAGGTGTTCGAAAACCTGATCCAGTATTCGAACTCGGGTGTCGCCCAGTTCATGCAGCGCGGCGGGGTCGCGGCGCTCGACGAGGGCGATGCCTTCGTCGCCGAACAGGTGGAGCGGGCGAGGAAAGCCCGCGACCTGGTCTGCGGCATTCTCGGCGAAACCGGCAAGGCGCGCTTCACCGTGCCGCAGGGCGCCTTCTACCTGTTCTTCACCGTCGATGGCATCACGGATTCGCGGGCAGCCGCTTTCGAAATCGTCGACAAGGCCAATGTCGGCCTGGCGCCCGGCACCGCCTTCGGCCCCGGTGGCGAAGCGTTCCTGCGGCTGTGCTTCCACCGCCGCCTCGACCAGCTCGAGGAAGCGGCAAACCGGCTGGCAAGCTGGATGAACACTGTTTGAACAGGTGGCGGCCTCAGCCGCCCGACTTGGGCACCAGCAATGGGATGATGCGGTCGCTCTTGGCCACTGAAGGCCGTCCGGCCGAGCCATAGGGAATGCCGAGTGCATCCCAGGTTTCGACCAGCGCGTCCTGCAGTTCGGCGATCAGCGCGTCGGAATGGAACGGCGTCGGCGTGATGCGCAGCCGCTCGGTGCCACGCGGCACGGTCGGGTAGTTGATCGGCTGGATGTAGATGCCGTGAACACCGAGCAGGCGGTCGCTGGCCATCTTGCAGAGCTCCGGATCACCGACCAGCAGCGGCACGATGTGGGTTGGCGACTCCATCACCGGCAGGCCGGCGGCGGACAGGATCTGCTTGGTTCGGCTCGCCTGCTGCTGCTGGGCATCGCGCTCGGCCTGCGAGCGCTTGAGATGACGGATCGATGTTGTGGCCGCGGCGGCGATCGCCGGCGGCAGCGCCGTGGTGAAGATGAAGCCCGGCGCATAGGAGCGCACCGCGTCGATGACGGCGCTGGTGCCGGTGATGTAGCCGCCCAGCGTGCCGAACGCCTTGGCGAGCGTGCCTTCGATGATGTCGATGCGGTCGGCCAGGCCTTCGCGCTCGGTGATGCCGCCGCCGCGCGGCCCGTACATGCCCACCGCATGGACCTCGTCGATATAGGTCATGGCGTTGTAGCGCTCGGCGAGCTCGACGATCTCTTTGATCGGCGCGATGTCGCCATCCATCGAGTAGACGCTTTCAAAGACGATCAGCTTGGCGCGTTCGCGGCCTGCCGTCTGCAAAAGGCTTTCCAGATGCGCGACGTCATTGTGGCGGAAGATCTTTTTCTCGGCGCCCGAGCGCCGCACGCCTTCGATCATCGAGGCATGGTTCAGCTCGTCCGAGATGATCAGACAATTGGGCAAAAGCCGTGCGATGGTCGAGATCGAGGCTTCGTTGGAGACAAAGCCGGAGGTGAAGACGAGAGCCGCTTCCTTGCCGTGCAGGTCGGCAAGCTCATGCTCGAGTTCGACCAGCGGGTTGGACGTGCCGGAGATGTTTCGGGTGCCGCCGGCGCCGGAGCCCATCTTGCCTGCCGTGTTCTGGAACGCGGCGATCACGTCCGCGTGTTGGCCCATGCCGAGATAGTCGTTGGAGCACCAGACGGTGATTTCCTCGGCGCGGCCGTTGGCACGCCAGATGGCGCGCGGGAACTTGCCCGCGATGCGCTCGAGGTCGGCGAAGACGCGGTAGCGACGCTCGGCATGGAGCTGGTCGATCGCCTCCTCGAAGAAACGCTGGTAATTCATCTCGACTTCCCAATTTTGGGCGGGATCATAATCATTGGCCTTTTGGTCGTCCACCGGGCCGATTTGGTCAAAATGCCACGCCCCGGACCTGTTCCTAACGACCGCGGATCGTGGCCTATTCCCAATCCGTGGCAACGCTCTTTGGTTCACTTTTGTTTCCGCATGATGCCACATCAAGTGAATGCTGGTTACATCGGGTTTTAATGGGCAGACGGCAGACTTTCCAGTAAGGCGGTTGTTGAGACAGTTTCCGACAAATCTAGGGTAAGCGAGGACGCGGATGACGGTTTTGGTGACAGGTGGCGCAGGCTATATTGGCAGCCATATGGTCTGGGAATTGCTGGATGCGGGCGAAAGCGTGGTCGTTCTCGACCGGCTTTCCACCGGCTTCGAATGGGCGGTGGCGCCGGAGGCAAGGCTGGTCGTCGGCGATGTCGCCGACAAGGAATTGGTCGGCTCGATCATCCGGGAGAACAAGGTCGACGCGATCATCCATTTCGCCGGTTCCATCGTCGTCCCGGAATCGGTCGCCGACCCGCTCGCCTACTATGAGAACAACACCTCGAAGACACGCACGCTGATCGAAACCGCGGTGCGCGAAGGTGTGCCGAATTTCATCTTCTCCTCGACAGCCGCCGTCTATGGCGGCGCCGGACTGGAACCGGTGCGCGAGGATGCCCGCCTGGCGCCGGAATCGCCCTATGGCCTGTCCAAGCTGATGAGCGAATGGATGCTGCGCGATGCAGGCCTCGCGCACGACATCCGCTACACGGCGCTGCGCTATTTCAACGTCGCCGGCGCCGACCCGAAGGGCCGCACCGGCCAGTCGACGCCGGGCGCCACCCATCTGATCAAGGTCGCCTGCGAGACCGCGCTAGGCAAGCGCCCGTTCATGCAGGTCTTCGGCACCGATTATCCGACGCCGGATGGCACCTGCATGCGCGACTATATCCATGTCAGCGATCTGGTCGCCGCGCATCGCCTTGCGCTGCAACGGCTGCGCGCCGGCGGCGCCAGCCTCGTCGCCAATTGCGGCTATAGCCATGGCTATTCGGTGCTCGAGGTCATCGACAGCGTGCGCCGCGCCTTTGGCCATGATTTCGAGGTCAGGATGGGCGACCGGCGTCCCGGCGATGCCGCGGCGGTGGTTGCGAATTCCGATCTCGCACGGTCCGAACTCGGCTGGACCCCGCAGCGCGACGATCTCGACCAGATCGTCAACGACGCGCTGGCCTGGGAGCGTATCCTGACCGGCAAGAACTCCGCGCGGAGCTGAGCGCGCTTTCCCAGGGGCTCACAAGCCCCAAGGGCTCGCAAGGCGCGAGGGGACGCGCTATGCAAGCATTCGCGACACAGCGTGGAGGCGCCGTGCCGCGAGAGCTTTGGGGGATGGCATGAGGATAACGGTGCTTGGAGCCGGCGTCGTCGGTACGGCGGCCGCCTATTACCTGGCCGCCGACGGTCACGAGGTCACCGTGATCGAGCGCCATCCGGCGCCGGCGCGGGGCACCAGCCAGTCGAATGCCGGGCTGGTGTCTCCGGGTGATGCCACCGCCTGGGCCTCGCCGGCGGCACTTAAGACGTTCCTGCGCGGGCTCTACAATCATGATCTCGGCATCAAGGTGCGGCTGCGCTTCGATCCCTATTTTCTCGCCTGGAGCCTGCGCTTCCTGCGCCAGTGCACGGTGACCCGCCTGCGCGCCAACAGCAAGGTGAAGCTGCGGCTCGCGCTCTATTCGCGGGACTGCATCAATGCCATTTCAGCCGATACCGGCATCCACTATGACGAGCGCAAGAAGGGCATCCTCTATTTCTTCCGCTCGCAGCACAGTCTCGACACCGGCACCGACAATTACCGCTATCTGGCCAAGCATGGCCTGCCGATCGAGATCGTCGGGCGCGACCGGCTGGTCGAGCTTGAACCAGGTCTTGCCGGGGTGAAGGAAAAGATCGCCGGTGGCGTCTACTCGCCGATCGACCAGACCGGCGATTCCCGGCAGTTCGTGGAAAATTTGGCCGCCTACGCCGCCGAAAAGCTCAGCGTGACCTTTCTTTACGGCACGACGGTCGAGGGCCTCGATATCGAGGGCGACCGGGTGCGGGGCGTGATGACCTCGGCCGGACCGATCGTCGGCGACGCAGTGGTCATCTCGATGGGGCCGGAGAGTGGTCTGCTCGGCCGGCGCTACGGCATCGACCTGCCGGTCTATCCGGTGAAGGGTTATACGGCGACGATTCCGCTGGAGGACGAGAGCAAGGGCCCGACCATGGGCGGCGCCGACGAGGATCAGCTGATGGCCTATTCGCGCCTCGGCAATCGCTTGCGGTTGGCTTCGACCGCCGAATTCACCGGCTTCGACCGCACCCACAAGCCCAGCGACTTTGCCACCATGTTCAGGACCGGCAAGGACCTGTTCCCCGGTGCCTTCGACGAGAAGAAGGCGGAGCTGTGGGCAGGTTTGCGGCCAATGATGCCAAACTCGGTGCCGGTCATCGGCCAGGCGAAATACCGCAACCTTTACCTCGACACCGGCCACGGCCATGTCGGCTGGACAATGGCCTGTGGCTCGGGAAAATTCCTCGCCGACCTCGTCGCCGGCCGCAAGCCGGAGATCGACCCGCAGGGATTGGTCTACAGGGGATAAAATGTCGGGACCGCAAGTCGCCATCGACCTTGGCCGCATCGAGCGCAATGCACGTACCATTGTCGATCGTTGCGCGCTTTCGGGCATCAAGGTGTTCGGCGTCACCAAGGGCACTTTGCGGCATGCCGCAGGTGGCGCGCGCCATGCTGCGCGGCGGCGTCGCCGGCATTGCCGAATCCCGCTTCGAGAACATCCGCCGACTGCGCGACAGCGGTATCAGCGCGCCGATCATGCTGTTGCGCAGCCCGCCGATGGCGCGTGTGGAGGAAGTGGTGCGCACCGTCGACGTCAGCCTGCAGTCGGAGCTGACGATCATCCGTGAAATCTCGCGCATCGCCGAGCGCATGGGCCGCGTCCACGACATCATGCTGATGATCGATCTCGGCGATCTCCGGGAGGGCATCTGGCCGAACGACCTCATCCCCACGGTCGAGCAGATTCTCGACATGAAGGGCGTACGCATCGCCGGCATCGGCACCAATCTCGGCTGCTTCGGCGCCATCACGCCGACGGAAGAAAATCTCGGCCAGCTCGTCGCCCATGCCTACAAGACCGAGCGCCTGTCCGGCAAAAGCCTGGACTTCATCTCCGGTGGCGCCTCGTCGTCGCTGCCGCTGCTGCTCGAAGGCAAATTGCCGGCCGGCCTCAACAATCTGCGCGTCGGCGAGGCGATCCTGCAAGGCGGCGTCGAGACCTTCCGCGACGTGCCATGGGCCGAACTCGAACCCGATGCCTGCCGGCTGACCAGCGACGTCATCGAGGTCAAGCTGAAACCGTCACGGCCGATCGGCACCTCCGGCTACGATGCCTTCGGCAACCAGCCTGTCTTCCCCGACGAAGGCGACAGGTTGCGCGCCATCGCCAATATCGGCCGCGAGGATGTGCTGGTCGAAGGGCTGAGCCCGATCGCCAAGGGCATAAGGGTGCTCGGCGCCTCCAGTGACCATCTGCTGCTCGACGTCCAGGACGCCGATCCGCCGCTCGCCGTTGGCGATCGCGTTGCCTTCCGCATGAGCTATGGCGCCATGCTTTTGGCAATGACCTCGGAATATGTCGAAAAAGCACCAATGCACGATGTCGCGGATTTCTCCGGCCGCAAGATGGTGTCGATTTCGGCCGAAGCGGAAGCGGCGCGCATCCTCGCCCGGGAGGGAACCGGCGCCCGGCTGGAGGCGATGAATTTCGACGTCGTCGAGCTGGCCGATATCGACCGGCCGCCCTCGGGCCTGATCCGGTTAGCCGCGGGCGCCGATCGTCGTATCGCCCACAACGCGCTGACGGCAACGGCGCGCGCGACGCACTCCTTCGGCCTGATCTGGATCGATTCCATCGCCGCGCTGATGCCCGAGGACGAGGACGGCATCGACCTGCCGGAAGTGTCGGTACTGGCGCGCTCGCTTGGCCTCGACCACAAGGCCGGCGCGCTGCAGCCGCAGCTGTCGCCGGAAAACGTCGTCATCGTCGGACTGCGCCATGCCGACCCGGCCGAAGTGCGGGTGCTGAAGGATTCGCGCGTCTCGGCCTTCACCATGACCGACATCGACGCCATGGGCATGCGCGACCTGATGCATGAGGCGATCCGCATCGCCACCTCGGGCACGCAAGGATTTCACGTCAGCTACTCGCCTGATGTGACCGAATTCGCCGGCTGGGCGGCTGGTTCCGGCGGCCTCACCGTGCGCGAGACGCATCAGGCCATGGAGGCGATCGCGCTTTCCGGCGGACTGCTGTCGATGAATGTCTCGGGCCTGAGTGCCGATCTGGAGCCCAGGATCGGCACCGATACCATCAGCTTCGTCATGTCGGCCTTCGGCAAGCGGATCCTCTGATCAGCCAACAGCCTCGACGGCCGCCCGCCACGCGCGCGCATACTCCGCCCAGGCCGGATCGGCCGGCGGCTGTTGTCTCTGGCCCATGCCATGCGCGGCTCCCTGGTCCGATGCCAGCAGGGCGGCCCCGATGCTGGTGCCGGTAGCGGCTTCCGATGCGACGACCGCGCGGCCGGTACTGGCGGCGAGCATCCGCGTGAACAATTGGTTGCGCGCGAACGGTCCCTCGACGGTCGTCGGACCATCGCCGCCGATCAGGTCGAGGCAAGTGGCGGTCATCAGCGCCAGGTAGAAGGAGATGGCGGCAAAGCGCTGGCCGGGAGGGATCGCCTCGCCCTTGCGCCATGCGGCGGTGTGATGCGGAAATGGCCCCGAGCCTTGCTGGATCGAAGGCAAAAGCAATGTCTTGCGCGCCAGCACCGCGGCGACATCGCTGTCGTTCCAGTTCTGCGCCGAGCCTTCGGTCAGCAGCGAGAATTCGCGGCCGCCCATGAACCGCGCCGAGGGCACGGGGTTGCCGAGCGCGTTGACGTTGACCAGCGTATCGCGCGCCGGGTCGAGCGCGACCGCCTTGCCGGCGACCGCCATCGATACCACCCAGGTGCCGGTCGAAACCACCGTGAAGGGCGGCGCATCGGACAGGAGATGCGGCAGCAGGGAGGCATTGGAATCATGCAGGCCGCAAAAGACCGGCGTTTGTGGGTCGAGCCCGGTCCGCTCCGCAAGCGTGGGCAGGATCGAGCCAAGACGGTCCCTGGCCGGCCGCACGGGAGCCATCAGGTCGCGCCAGCCCAGGCGGTCGACCAGCGCCGAAAAATCCCCCGTCCAGGGGTTCCACAGATCGGTGTGGCAGCCGAGCGAGGTGACCTCGTTGGCGACGACACCGGTCAGGCGCAACGCCCAGTATTGTGGGTACATCAGCATCGCGGCGGCCCTGGCGAACTCCGTCGGGAAGCTTTGCTGCTGCCAGAAGAATTGCGCGCCGAGATTGAGGCCGAGCGGCAGGCGCGGCGTGCCGGTCTCGGAGAAGGGCGGGCGGATCGCATCATAGCCTTCCGCAAGCTCGTCGGGCCCGTCGAATTCATAGTCGAGAACAGGCAGCACGAGTTCGCCGGAGGCGTCGACCAGCACGCCGGTCGCGCCATGGGTGGTGATCGAAATCGCGTCGATGCGCTGTTCATGGTTGAGCGCGGCAAGGCCGTCGAGGATGAAAACCCACAGCGCTTCGACATCGTGATGCGGGTAGGGCGCTTGGCGCACCGGCGCGTTCGCCATGCGGCGCAGCGCCACCTCGCTCAACGTGGCGAGATCGACCAGCGCCACCTTGGCGTTGGTCTTGCCGATATCGATGACGGCGATGTGGCGGATCGCGCTCATTCCATATGGAACATTATTTCCAGGGGCACCGCCACCGGTTCATTGTCCGGCCTGGTCTCCATGATATCGGCCATTTCGGCCCACCAGCGCTGCATCACCGGATGCTTCGGCAGATCGTCCATGCCGTGACCATCGCGCCGCCACAGCACCCCAAACAGGATATTGGTCTCTTCGTCGAGATGGATCGAATAGTCGGAGACGCCGGCCTGCTTGAGCAACGCGACCAGCGCCGGCCAGATTTCATCGTGGCGCTTCTTGTACTCGGCCTTCATGCCGGGCTTGAGCATCATCTTGAATGCGTATTTCTCGGACATCAGGCCAGGCGTCTCCCTCGCAGCCGGCGCCAGACGATCGGCAGCGCGATAACGATGATCAGGAGCAGGCCGATGAAAATCGACATGACGATGCCGGGTACGTTGAGCAGGCCGAGGCCGAAGGTCACCAGCCCCATGATGAAGGCGGCGAGCACGACGCCCAGAATGCTGCCGGCGCCGCCAAGGATGCTGACGCCGCCCAGCACCACCATGGTGATGACTTCGAGCTCATAACCTTGGGCGATAGACGGCCGTGTCGAGCCGAGCCGCGAGGTGATCAGCACCGAGGCGATGCCCGACATCAGCCCGGTCAGGCAAAACAGGATGAATTTTATGCGGCCGACGCGCACGCCGGAAAACTGTGCCGCGACCGGATTGTTGCCGATGGCGAAGACACGGCGGCCGAAACTCGTGCGGTGGAGCATGAACCAGTAGACGACAGCCGCGATGAGGAAGAGCACCAGTTCGAACGACACCACCCACCAGACATAACCCTGGCCGAAGAAGGCGAAGCTTTCAGGATAGCCCTTGTAGGCCTGGTCGCCGAGGATGATGAAGGCGATGCCGCGAAACAGGCTCATCGTGCCGATGGTGACGACGATGGAAGGCAAGCCGAGGCGCGTGACCAGCAGCCCGTTGAAGGCGCCGCAGCCGAGGCCGACGACGATGCCGATCAGGACAAGCACTGGCGTGCCGGCGCCGGCCTGCACCGCCATGCCCATCATGGTCGATGCCAGCGCGATGATGGCGGCCACCGACAGATCGATCTCGCCGGAGATGATCAGCAATGCCATTGCAAAGGCGATTAGACCCTTTTCAGTGAAGTTGAAGGTGAGATCGGAGAGCGAATAGGGGTCGAGGAAATAGGGTGAGGCGAAGGTGTTGATGGCAAAGATGGCGATGGCCACCACGACCAGCAGCGCTTCCCAGGAAAAGATCGCCGAAGAGAGCGGCTTGTCGAGCCGGTCGGGAATGTGGCGCGGGGCGGGGACGTCGGTCATGCCGCTTCCACCTTTCTCAGGATGATGCGGCCCTGCTGGCGTTCGCCGCGCGCGTTGAGCACGACGGCCAGGATGATGGCGCTGCCCGAAATCGCCATCTGCCAGAAGGGCGAGATGTTGATGACCGGCAACGCATTGGAGATGATGCCGAGGAACAGCGCACCGAGCACGGCACCTCCGACCGAACCGATGCCGCCGGCGATCGAGATGCCGCCGATGACGCAAGCGGCGATGATGTTTAGTTCATAGCCGTTGGCGACCTCGACCGAGGCAATGACGTAGCGCGAAATCCAGAGATAACCGCAGAGACCACCGATCATGCCGGAGATGCAGAAGACGATGAATTTCGTGCGGCCGACATCGATGCCGGTATAGACCGAGGCCGTCGGATTGACGCCGATGGCATAGATCGACCGGCCGAGCGCGGTGCGTGTCATCAGCACGAAGAACAGTCCGATGACCAGTATGGCGATCAAGGACAGCACGGGAATGCCGAGGAAAGCAGCGCGCTGGAAGCCGATGAAGTCCGGGCTCATCTTGTCGGCATTGACCCAGGCGCCGCCGGACAGGACGAAAGTAGCGCCGCGATAGATGGTCAGCGTGCCCAGCGTCACCACGATCGAGGGGATGTTCAGCCGCCACACCAGCAGGCCGTTGATGGCGCCGAGCACCAGTCCGACGGCAAGCGCGATGACGATCAGCAGCGGGATCGGGATTGCCGGATGCGCGGCGTTAAGCATCGCCACCACCATGCCGGTGAAGCACAGATTGGAGGCCATCGACAGGTCGATGGAGCGCGTCAGGATGACGACCATCTGGCCGAGCGCCAGGATCATCAGGATCGAGGTGTCGTTGAACACCTGGCGCAGATTGCCTGCATCGGCAAAGGCCGGAAAGCGCGTCGAGATCAGCCCGATCAGCACGACGATGGCCGCGAGCAGCCAGATTTCGCGGTATTTGAGGAATGCTTTCATGCCGCGATTCCCGCTGCCGTCCTGACCAACGTCTCGGCGTCCAGTCCCTTGTTGTCGTAGACCGCCGCGACGAGACCCTCGCGCATGACGACGACGCGGTCGGACATGCCGAGGATTTCGGGCAGCTCCGACGACACCATGATCACCGACAGGCCCTGCGCCACAAGCTCCGCCATGAAGCCGTGCACGGCGGCCTTGGAGCCGATGTCGATGCCCTTGGTCGGCTCGTCCAGGATGATCACCTTGGGTGTCGTCGCCAGCCATTTGGCGATGACCACCTTCTGCTGGTTTCCACCCGAAAGCGTTCCGACATCCTGGCTGAGCGAGGAGGCCCTGAGGTCAAGCCTTTCTGTAAAGGAACGGGCCAGCGAAAATTCCTCCGCCAGC
Source organism: Mesorhizobium sp. WSM3626 (assembly GCF_000513935.1). Classification (GTDB taxonomy): domain Bacteria; phylum Pseudomonadota; class Alphaproteobacteria; order Rhizobiales; family Rhizobiaceae; genus Mesorhizobium; species Mesorhizobium salmacidum. Next base: position 43,072 of record NZ_AZUY01000043.1, read on the forward strand.
CGAAGCACGCCGGATTTGGAGGTCCGGGCGAGCGAAGGGAGAGAAACATTCTGGAAGATCGGCAGGCCGATCACCACGCCCTGCTTGCCGCGTTCCTCCGGCACGTAGACGATACCGGCTTCGATCGAATCCGCCGCCGATTTCGGCGCGATCGCCTTGCCTTCCAGCGTGATCGTGCCGCTGCTGGTGCGCGTGATGCCGGAAATCGCCTGCATGACCTCGCTGCGCCCGGCACCGACCAGGCCGTAGAAGCCGAGGATCTCGCCCTTGCGCAGTTCGAAGCCGATGTCGTTGAATTCGGTCGGGTGCGACAGGCCGGAAACGGAGAGCACCGGCGCGCCGATCTCGGCCTTGCGCTGCGGAAAGATGTGGTCGACCGCGCGGCCCACCATCATGCGCACGATCTGGCTCTGGCCGGCATCCCTGATCAGGCCTTCGCCGACCATCTCGCCGTCGCGGAATACGGTGTAGCGGTCGGCGATGCGATAGATCTCGTCGAACTTGTGGCTGATGAACAGGACCGCCTTGCCCTGCTCCTTGAGGAACTCGATGAGCAGGAACAGCTCCTCGATCTCCTTCATCGAAAGGGCGGCGGTCGGCTCGTCCATGATGACGATCTGAGAATCGATCGACATGGCGCGCGCGACCGCGACGAGATGCTTGTTGGCGATGCCGAGATCCCTGAGCCGCGCATCGGCGTCGATATGGCCGGCATGCATGGTGTTGAGCACTTCTCGCGCATTCTTGCGCATCGTGCGCCAGTCGATGGTGCCGAAGCGCGAGCGTGGCGCATGGCCAAGGAAAATGTTTTCGGCGACGCTGAGATCGTCGAACAGAACCGTCTCCTGATGGATGGCGGTAACGCCGTGGCCGAAGGCCGCATGCGCGCTGGGCAAGGTGACGGGCTGGCCGTCAATGCTGATGGTCCCCGCATCGGGCTGGTAGATGCCGGTCATGATCTTGACCAGCGTCGACTTGCCGGCGCCGTTTTCACCGATCAGCGCGGTCACCTGGCCTGGATAAAGCGAAAGGCTGACATTGTGCAGCGCCCGCACGCCGGGAAAGCTCTTGGATATGCCGGACAGCGTCAGGCGTGGAGCCGAGGCTGCAGGCCGCTCCTTTGTCTCGCTGCGTTGGGCTGTCGTGTCCATATCCGTATCAAGCCCTGAAACTAGGTCCGTTTGAAGTCGCGGCGGGACCAAAGCCCCGCCGCGCCATTGAAGGCGCCAGGATCAATAGATCTTGGAGAACTTCTCGATGTTGCTCTTGTCGAACTGGAAGGGCGGAGCCATCGCGGCCGAGTTGGTGTCGTCGAGCCTGACCTTGCCGACGCGGCCGATCGACAGCGTGGCGCCCGGCTTGGCCTTTTCCTTTTTCACCGCCAGGTCATGGGCGAGGTAGACGGCGGAGTAACCGAGGTCGATCGGGTTCCACAGCGCAACCGCCTGGCTGGCGCCGTTGTCGATGAACTTCTTGAACTCCGACGGCAGCGCCAGGCCCGTGACGTTGACCTTGCCGATCAGGTTCTCGTCGGTGACGACCTGGGCGGCGGCGACGACGCCGACGGTGGTCGGCGCGATGATCGCCTTGAGGTTCGGATAGGACTTCAAGAGGCCCTTGGCTTCGTCGGTGCTCTTGGCCGAGTCGTCATCGCCATAGACAGTGGCAACGAGCTTGATCTTGGGGAACTTCTCCGGCAGCACCTTCTTGGCCGCTTCGATCCAGGAATTCTGGTTGGTCGCGGTCGAGGAGGCCGAAAGGATGGCGACATCGCCGCCTTCCGGCAGATAGTCGGCGGCGAGCTTGATGATGGTCTCGCCGATCAGGCCGGTGTCGGACGGGTTGAGGTGAAGCTGGCGTCCTTCCTTGGCGACGCCCGAATCCCAGGAGATGACGGTGATGCCACGCTCCATGGCCTTCTTCAGCACCGGCACCAGCGCGTCGGCGTCATTGGCGGAAATCGCGATGGCGTTGACCTTCTGCGCGATCAGCGAATTGACCACTTCGATCTGCGCCTCGGCGGTCGCCTTGGTCGGGCCGGTGTAGATGATGTCGACGTCGCCGAGTTCCTTGGCCGCCTCTTGCGCGCCCTTGTTGGCGGCATCGAAGAAGCCGTTGCCGAGCGACTTGACCACCAGCGCGATCTTGACGTTCTCGGCATAGGCGGCATTCACGAACATGGCGGCCGAGAAGGCCGCCGTCACCATCAATTTCTTCAGAAAGCTCATCGTTTTTCCTCCCTTGAGCGTTGCATTCCATCGCCGCTGCGGCGTGAGGGTGTCTCAGGCCTGCAGTGAAGATTCTTCCTTTGTCGACTTGCGGGCGACGATCAGCGTCACCCCCGCGGTTTCCAGCATCTTTGCCTCGCGATCCTCGATGCCGTCATCGGTGATGACGGTTGCGATGCGCGAAAGGCCACACAGGATCAGGCTGGAGCGTTTGCGGAATTTCGAGGAATCGACCAACACCACCAGTTCGTCGGCCTGGTCGATCAGCTTCTGCTCCGCCTGGATCAGCAGCGGATCGCCTTCCATCAGGCCGAGAGGCCCCAACCCTTGAGCGCCCATGAACATGCGGCGCGCGTAGAAATTGCGCGTCACGTCGTTGTCGAAAGGCGACAGGATGATGTTCTGCTCGCGATAGATCGTGCCGCCCGACAGCATCACCGTGTTCTTGGAGTGCTTGAGCAGGTGCTCGGCGATCGGGAACGAATTGGTGAAGATCGGCATGCGGCGGCCGGTCAGGAAATGCACCATCTGGAAGGTGGTGGTGCCGCCATTGATGATGATCGGCTCGCCGTCCTTGCACAGTTCGACCGCTTCGCGAGCGATCGCCCGCTTCTGCGCGGCGTTGAGCGTTTCGTTAACGGAGAAGGGGCGGCCCGCCAGCCCGATGAACTGCGGCGGCGAGATCGCCTCGGCGCCGCCGCGCACCCGGCGCAGGCGTTTCTGGACATGGAGAGCAGCGATGTCGCGCCGGATCGTCGCCTCGGAGGATTCCGTCAGGTCGACCATCTCCTGCACCGTGACCACAGGTTTTTCCTGGACGGCGGACAGAATGATCCTGTGGCGCTCTTTTTCGTGCATGGTTCCTCCCTGCCTCAGCATCTAGGCACCCAAAACGAGCAGTGTCAATCATTTCCGATCATATAATTTCATTGTGCAGTGCAATATGATTGATGTTGATCGTTTGTGATTGACAAGCTCGCCTCTTGCGTAGACATTCCCGGGCGAAAAAGGAGCGCATCGTCCGCGCTCCAAGGGAGGATTACCTATGCTCGACAAGCGCTCCGGCTCGCGCCTCGCCAATCTGTGGGATGATGCGAAGGCACAGGGGATGAGCGAGCCCGAGCTTCTGGTCTATCGCTCGAACACGCTCGGCTCCGACAAGCGCGTCACCAATTATGGCGGCGGCAATACCTCCTCGAAGATCTGGCAGAAGGATCCGCTCACCGGCGAGAATGTCGAGGTGCTTTGGGTCAAGGGCTCGGGCGGCGACAGCGCTTCGATCAAACTGGACGGCTTCGCCACCCTCTACATGGATAAGTTGCGGGCGCTGAAGGGGCTTTACCGCGGCGTCGAGCACGAGGACGAGATGGTGGGCTATCTGCCCCACTGCACCTTCAACCTCAATCCACGCGCGGCCTCGATCGACACGCCGCTGCACGCCTACGTGCCGAAGCCCTTCGTCGACCACATGCACCCCGATGCCATCATCGCCATCGCCGCCGCGAAAGATTCCAGGGTGCTGACCAAGGAGATCTTCGGCGACGTCATTGGCTGGCTGCCGTGGAAACGGCCGGGCTTCGAGCTTGGCCTGTGGCTGGAGAAATTCTGCCTCGAATACCCAACCGCCAAGGGCGTCATCCTCGAAAGCCACGGCCTGTTCACCTGGGGCGACACCCCCAAGGAGTGCTACGAGACGACGATCTCGGTGATCAACCAGGCGATCGAATGGTTCGAGCGCCTCTCCGAAGGCATGGCGATTTTCGGTGGCGAGGTGGTGAAGTCGCTCGACGCCGCTGACCGCCGTGCCGTTGCCGCCAAGCTGATGCCGAGAATCCGTGGCCTGATCTCGGAAAAGAGCCACAAGCTCGGCCATTTCGACGATTCGGCCGCCGTGCTCGAATTCGTCAACTCGAAAAATTTGCGCCCGCTGGCCGCACTCGGCACCTCGTGCCCGGATCATTTCCTGCGCACCAAGATCCGGCCGCTGGTCATCGAATTTGATCCGGCAAAGCCTGACGTCGATGCCGTCATCGCGCGCCTCGCCGACGACATTGCCGAATATCGTGTCGGCTACCAAGCCTATTACGACAGCTGCAAGCATGCGGATTCGCCCGCGATCCGCGATCCCAATGCGGTGGTCTATCTTATGCCCGGCGTCGGCATGTTCACCTTCGCCGGCGACAAAGCGACCGCACGCATCTCGGGCGAATTCTACGTCAACGCCATTAACGTCATGCGCGGCGCGTCCACCGTCTCGTCCTATGTCGGCCTGCCCGCGCAGGAGGCTTTCGACATCGAGTACTGGCTGCTCGAGGACCTGAAGCTGCAGCGCATGCCGAAGCCGAAGTCTCTCGCCGGCCAGATCGCGCTGGTCACCGGCGGCGCCGGCGGCATCGGCCGGGCTACGGCCAACCGCCTGCTGCGCGAAGGCGCCTGCGTGGTGCTTGCCGATATCGACGAGGCGGCGCTCGCTAGTGCCAATGAGGAACTGGCCAAGGTCTTTGGCATGGATTTCGTCCGGCCGGTCCTCATCAACGTCACCTCGGAGGATCAGGTCGTCGCCGGCTTCGCCGAGACCGCGGTCGAGTTCGGCGGCATCGACATTCTGGTCTCCAATGCTGGCCTTGCCTCCTCGGCGCCGATCGAGGAGACGACGCTGGCGCTGTGGAACAAGAACATGGATATCCTGTCGACCGGCTATTTCCTGGTCTCGCGGGAAGCGTTCCGGCTGTTCCGGGTACAGAAGATCGGCGGCAATGTCGTCTTCGTCGCCTCCAAGAACGGCCTTGCCGCATCGCCCAATGCCGCCGCCTATTGCACCGCCAAGGCCGCCGAAATCCACCTGGCCCGCTGTCTCGCGCTGGAAGGCGCGGAAGCGCAGATCCGGGTCAATGTCGTCAACCCGGACGCTGTGTTGCGCGGCTCGAAGATCTGGACCGGCGAGTGGAAGGAACAACGCGCCGCCGCCTACAAGATGTCGACCGACGATCTCGAAGAGCACTACCGCTCGCGCTCGATGCTGAAGCGCTCCGTCTTCCCGGAAGACATCGCGGAGGCGATCTATTTCCTCGCCTCCGACATGTCGGCCAAGTCGACCGGCAACATCATCAACGTCGACGCCGGCAACGCACAGAGCTTTACGCGCTGAGCTAACGTCGAAGCGCTTCCCTTCTCCCCGCCACCATACGGGGAGAAGGTGGCCCGAAGGGCCGGATGAGGGGCAGCGCTGACCGAATGCATTCTGGGAGGAACAGCAGTGTCCGAATCCATCATCTCCGCCGACATCGTCGATAAGAGCAATGCCGCGCGCAAGGCAGACCTCGAGCGCGACTACGCCTCGCTCGGCGAACGCCTCGACCGGCGCGGCATCGCCATCGACGCCATCAGGGACAAGGTCGAGAAATTCGCCGTCGCGATCCCCTCCTGGGGCGTCGGCACCGGCGGCACTCGCTTCGCCCGCTTCCCGGGCGCCGGCGAGCCACGCGACATCTTCGACAAGATCGAGGATTGCGCCGTCATCAAGCAGTTGACGCAGGCGACCCCGACCGTCTCCCTGCACATCCCGTGGGACAAGGCCGATCCGAACCGGCTGAAGCAGGCGGCCTCCCGCTTCGGTCTCGGTTTCGATGCCATGAATTCCAACACCTTCTCGGACACGAAGGACCAGAAGCTCTCCTATAAATTCGGTTCGCTGTCGCATTCCGATGCCGGTACGCGCCGGCAGGCGGTCGAGCACAATCTCGAATGCATAGAGATCGGCAAGACGCTGGGCTCCAGGGCATTGACGGTGTGGATCGGCGACGGCTCGAATTTCCCCGGCCAGGTTAATTTCGCCAAAGCCTTCGAGCGCTATCTCGATGCCATGAGGCAAGTCTATGCCGGCCTGCCGGCCGACTGGAAGCTGTTCACCGAGCACAAGATGTACGAGCCGGCCTTCTATTCCACCGTCGTGCAGGACTGGGGCACCAACTACATCATCGCCAAGGAATTGGGTGACAAGGCGTTCTGCCTCGTCGACCTCGGCCACCATGCGCCCAACGTCAACATCGAGATGATCGTGTCTCGGCTGATCCAGTTCAAAAAACTCGGCGGCTTCCACTTCAACGATTCGAAATATGGCGACGACGATCTCGATGCCGGCTCGATCGATCCCTACCGGCTGTTCCTCGTCTTCAACGAGCTGGTCGATGCCGAGCTTTCCGGCGCCGAGGGCTTTGATCCCGCCCATATGCTCGACCAGAGCCACAACGTCACCGATCCGATCGAAAGCCTGATGCTGTCGGCGGTCGAGGTGCAGCGCGCCTATGCGCAGGCGCTGCTGGTCGACCGCAAGGCGCTGGAAGGTTTTCAGGACGGCAATGACGCGCTGATGGCGACGCAGACGCTGAAGGCGGCTTACCGCACCGATGTCGAGCCGATCCTTGCCATGGCGCGGCTGAGGACCGGTGGCGCCATCGATCCGGTCGCCGCCTATCGGGCGGCGGGCTACCGCGCCAAGGTCGCAGCCGAACGCCCGGCAGTCGCTGGCGGCTCCGGCGGGATCGTTTGAGGTAGAGCCGATCTCCCCCTTTGNGGGGGAGATGTCCGGCAGGACAGAGGGGGGTGTCCGCCGACGTCTCAGCTGATTGAGCTGCCTCAAACCTGGATGAACAAACGTCTGAAGGTTGGCGATCCCTCACGCCCTGGATCTCCCCACAAGCGGCCAGTCACCAACCCGTGAATGTCTTCATTGAAGATGGACTCGATCGCTCCAAGTAGCTCTTCTTAGCAAGCACCACCTGGAGAACCCGCCATGCACCTCACCCGCCGAACGCTGATCGCCCTCAGCCTTTCCATCACTTTCGCCTTTTCGCCATCGGCCTTCGCCGCGTCACCAGCACCGGCCAAGGGCGAGAACGGCATGGTCGTCACGGCCCAGCATCTGGCTTCCGAAGTTGGCGTCGAGGTTCTGAAAAAGGGCGGCAATGCCGTCGATGCGGCTGTCGCCGTCGGCTATGCCTTGGCCGTGGTCTACCCCAACGCCGGCAATATCGGTGGCGGCGGCTTCATGACCATCCGCTTCAAGGACGGCAAATCGACCTTCCTCGATTTCCGTGAGCGGGCGCCGCTTGCCGCGACCAAGACCATGTATCTCGACAAGGATGGCAACCCGGTGAAGGGCGCCAGCCTCGACGGCTATCTCGCGGTCGGCGTACCGGGTTCCGTCGCCGGTTTCGAGATGGCGCGCCAGAAATACGGCACCTTGTCCAGGCAGGACCTGATGGCTCCGGCAATCAACTATGCCAAGGACGGGTTCATCCTCAACCAGGGCGATGCAGCCTCATTCGCCGGCGGCGCTGAAAGGTTGGCGAGGGATCCAGCGGCGGCCGCCGCCTTCCTCAAACCCGGTGGCAAGCCCTATGGCATCGGCGAGAAGCTGGTTCAGCCCGACCTTGCCGCGTCGCTCTCAGCCATTTCCGAGAGAGGTCCCGATGCCTTCTACAAAGGCGCCATCGCTGACGCCATCGTCAAGGCGAGCGGCGCCAGGGGCGGTATCCTGGCCAAGGGTGATTTCGAACACTATGCGGTGCGCGAGCTGAAGCCCGTCACCTGCTCCTATCGTGGCTACGAGATCATCTCGTCGCCGCCGCCGAGCTCAGGCGGCGTCATCATCTGCGAAATCCTCAACGTGCTGGAAGGCTACCCGCTGTCCTATCTCGGCGCCGGCTCGGCCGAAACGGTGCATGTCATGGTCGAGGCGATGCGCCACGCCTATGTCGACCGCAACTCGGCGCTCGGCGATCCCGATTTCGTCGACAACCCGGTCTCCAAGCTGCTGGATAAAGCCTATGCCAAGGACATCCGCGACAAGATCGATCCGTTCCGGGCCGGTGTGTCGCAGGACCTGATGCCGAAGGGTTTTGGCGAATCGAAGGAGACGACGCACTATTCGATTATCGACAAGGACGGCAACGCGGTCGCTGTCACCTACACGTTGAACGGCTCGTTCGGCGCCGGCGTAGTGGCGGACGGCACCGGCATCCTGCTCAACAACGAGATGGACGACTTCACCCAGAAACCCGGCGTGCCAAACCTCTATGGCCTCATCCAGGGCGAAGCCAACGCTATCCAGCCGAAGAAGACGCCGCTGTCCTCGATGAGCCCGACAGTCGTGGCCAGGGACGGCAAGCCGTTCATGGTCATCGGCAGCCCCGGCGGCTCGCGCATCATCACCATCACGCTGGAAGCGATCGTCAACGTCATCGACCACGGCATGAACATCCAGGAGGCGATCGATGCGCCGCGCATTCATCACCAATGGCTGCCCGACACCGTCTATATCGAGCCGTTCGGGCTTTCGCCCGACACCGAAAGGCTGCTGGCCGGAATGGGCTATCACCTCGATCTCGCTGACCAGAGCTGGGGGCAGGCGGCCGGAATCCTGGTCGGCGGCAAGAGCCTGGCGGAAATCGAGAAGGGCGGTGGCGCGCGCTACAATGGCGCAATCGACAGCCGCGCGGCATCGGGCGAGGCGCTTGGATATTGACAGGCCGCAAGCCTGTTCCTTGCCTGACGAGGCCGGATTCCGCCTTTCGGACCGGCCTCCGCCTCATGGCCCGGCAGGAGTCCTCAGGTCACCAGCGTGACGGTCGATGCAATCAGCATCAAGGCAGCGATGCCGACGAACAGCGCATAGATGCGTGGCCGGTCGAGCAGCAGCGCGTTACCCGATATCCAGGCCGACGTGGCGCCGCCCAGCGCGAAGAGGAAGCCGTTGCGATGGCCGAAAGTCATCGACGCTGCCATCAGCCCGCCGATGATCAGGGCGCCGAACACGATGATCACGGCGACCGCGTATTTCTCGAAGTCGTTGTTGCCGATCCCTGGTCCGATCGCGTTCAAATTCGGCAGGTCGTCCGGATCGAAGGGGCTCGCCGACCCGTATTCGTCTTGACCCATGGATTCTCGCATCACTTGATCTCCGCTGACCGGCAACAAACCATCAACGCCTGCCGAGCGCAACCCGATCGCACGTCCCTCTCCGTGTTGACCATTATCTTCAACACTTTCCGGCCGCGCTTGTCACCGATCTTTCGGCCACCTGGCTCGAATGCAACAGCGTCGCCGCCCGGAGGGTACGCCATCGCCCATCCATAGTGGACGGTGTCCGCGGGAGAAAGACAATGCCGCCGATCAATTCAGGGCCGGTAGGCCTTAGGCGGCTGCGGCGGGGAGTCGCAGCGCCCGGCAAATCCCGGCCGGATTGTTCGGCACACTGCTCTCGGGCAATGGCTGAACGTCTCGAGGCGCTCCCGGGCCTGCGGGCGAGCTTCGAGTTGGATGCCGGCGAGAACCACATGTCGATCCTGCCGGTGACGGTCAATCGGACGGTTCAGGCGGCGTTCGCGGTGCGGTAGAATTTCCATTCAGCGCGCCGGCGGCAGTTCGAACAGCTTGGCGCCGTTCTCCTGGCCGCGTTCGACATAGCCGATAATGCCGAACCATCTGGCGACATCGGGCCCCTTGAGCCAACTGCGCGAGTGGATGGGAAGGTTGCCGGCGAGCGCCTGGATATGCCTGATATGCCTCTTGCAGAAACGGACGGTCGAGCCGCGGAAGAAATCCTCCTGCGCGGCAAACAGCGTATCGGCGGCGTCGCTGTTTTCATGCCAGGCGATGATCGCCACGGCCTTCTCGCCCTCGACAAGCGCATGCGCCCGGCCTTCCTTCAAATTCATCATCAGATTGTCGTAGGCGATCTTGCTGTCCTTGCCAGCCGCCGCGTACTCGTCCGACATCCGCTTGGACAGGCCATGGAAGACGTCCTCGAGATCCCCCAGCGTTGCTGCGCGTGCTCTCATTTCACCTCCTGCAGCCCCGGCAGGGAGTTTGCCCTAGGGATGGTGGGGCGCCAAGCAAATTGAATCCGCCACAAGCCCGGTGAGAGCAAAGTCGTTCCGTCGATCGATCTTTGTGACTGGGCGGGTACCCACTAAGCCGACGGAAGTCCTGATAAATTCCGAGACCCTAGGGCGTAGTGACGATTTAACGGGTTGGGATTCCCAAGGAAGGGCAAATCAGATTCAACGCTGATTTTTNGAGGTNAGCGATNGACTGCGATGCGCTTCGAGAGGATCAGTGGGAACGGATCAAGNGNTTTGTGCCTGGCGGTACGAAGGGCAAGCGCGGCCCGCGCACCGACAACCGGAAGTTCCTCGATGCCCTGCTGTGGATGGCCCGCTCGGGTGGGCGCTGGCGTGATCTACCCGAGCGGCTCGGCGACTATCGATCCGTGAAGCGGCGCTACTATCGCTGGATCGAAATG
>NZ_AZUY01000044.1 GCF_000513935.1 Mesorhizobium sp. WSM3626
CCAAGCCGCTGACGCGCCTGTTCATGGCCTCCAGCCTGCTGTCGCCAGCCCAGGCGCTCGATCTCACCAGAGCTCACTGGCAGATCGAGAACGGGCTGCATTGGATATTGGACGTGCATCTCGCCGAGGATCTCAGCCGCGCCCGCAAGGACAATGCCCCNGCCAACACCGCGCTCTTCAACCGCATCGCCAGAAACATCCTCCAGATCGCCGATACAGACAAAGTCCCCATCAGCCACCGCATCAAGAAATGCGCCTGGAATGACGACTATCTCATCAATGCCATCACTCATATGCGATAGCCCTGCCGTTCACGGGGAGAAGGAAGACGCGTCTACATCACTGCGTCAGCGCAGTGTCCGAGGGCCGCTTGTTGAAGTCGCATTTGCCGGTGACGTTGTAGAAAAAGTCGGCGTTGCCGACAGGCGCCGGAACCGAGTTGCCGCCGTCTTCCCAGGCCTGATAGGCTGTCGAGCCGCAAGGCACGAGGCCGAAGATATCGACGACCTGGCCGGTCGCGATCTCATCATAGTTGACCGTGTTGGTCGTCGGATCCTTGATCCCGTTGTAGAGCCGGTTGGAGGTGGCCGGATCATTCGACTTGAGGTATTGCGGGTTCCCTGATGGCACATACATCTGCAAACTGAGGCCACCCATCTGGCTGACATCGATGGACGCGCCGGTCCCATTGGCNGGATACATCGTGTCGACACAGTAAAATTTCGTCAGAAACTTGTCGGTCTGGATCACCGCACCAGCGGGCGGGTTGGAGCCGGCGAGCTTGCAGACCTGCGTCTGGGCCACCGTGGCGACGGTCTTGCCGGTTGAATCAGTCGTAAGGATGCTGGCGGTGGTGGTGCCATAGCCCTTCGGGTCTCCGGTCTTGCCATAGACGTAGTCGATCGTCATCAGCGGCTTGGCCACCGTCGCACCGAACTGCGTACCGTAGAGCGTCATCGTCTTGTTCCAGTAACCCGACACCCCGGTGACCTTGAAGTCCGCCTTGACCAGCGCCGGCGGCTTGCTGACCGCCGAGGCCACGCCGATCGGTACGGTGTCAATCCTGGCGATGGTCATGAAAACGGTCGGCATGGCGAAACTTGCCGTGGCCCGCGCGGTGGTGGCGGTGGTGGCGGTGCCGCCCACGAAGTTGGTCAGCGTCGCGCTGCCTTGTCCGCCGTTGGCGACGAAGGAATCCTGGAGCATCGTCTGGCGCTGCGAAAGTGTCGCCGTGGTGTCCATGGTGGTGATCGTCAGGATCGCGGCATCCAGCGCCTGCTGCTGGTTGGACTTGGTCTGGACCGCGCTGGTATAGTCGACCGAGAAGCCGACGGCCGCGATCAGCGGCATCAGCATCACCAGGAAGAGCGGCATCATCGACCCGCTGCGGGAGCGGGCAAAACCGCGCAAGATCCTGAACATTTCGACCCCCAACAGACATTAGCGTTCGTGCAATTACCACACAGCCGGCAAACCAAGGTCTAATGTGATCGATCAAAGTTTACGCATTCTTCGCCCGCGGGCCGGTTTTCCCGATTTTTCGGCCGATCTCACCGCTTTGTGACCCGCAAGGCAGCCCTTGCGCCGCAAGCCTTGCCGCCGATTGCCGCCCCTGCTAAAGCGCGCGGCATGAGCACGCCCCTCGACCACATCCGCAATTTTTCCATTGTCGCCCATATCGACCATGGCAAATCCACGCTTGCCGACCGCCTGATCCAGTCCACCGGCGGGCTGGAGCTGCGCGACATGAAAGAGCAGGTGCTGGACTCGATGGACATCGAGCGCGAGCGCGGCATCACCATCAAGGCGCAGACGGTGCGGCTGAAATACCGCGCCAACAATGGCGAGGACTATATCCTCAACCTGATAGACACGCCCGGCCATGTCGACTTCGCCTATGAAGTGTCACGGTCGCTGGCCGCCTGCGAGGGCTCGCTGCTGGTCGTCGACGCCTCCCAAGGCGTCGAGGCGCAGACGTTGGCCAATGTCTACCAGGCGATCGACAACAATCACGAGATCGTCGTGGTGCTGAACAAGGTCGACCTGCCGGCCGCCGAGCCCGAGCGCATCCGCGAGCAGGTCGAGGAGGTGATCGGCATCGACGCCTCGGGCGCCGTGCTGATCTCGGCCAAGACAGGCCTCGGCATTCCCGACGTGCTGGAAGCCATCCTCCACCAATTGCCGCCGCCGCGCGAGGGCGACGCCACGGCACCCCTGAAGGCGATGCTGGTCGACAGCTGGTACGACGCCTATCTCGGCGTCATCGTGCTGGTGCGCATCATCGACGGCGTGCTGAAGAAGGGCCAGACCATCCGCATGATGGGCACGGGCGCGAAATACCTGGTCGAGCGCACCGGCGTGTTCACGCCCGCCCGCATCAATGTCGAGGAGCTCGGCCCCGGCGAGTTCGGCTTCTTCACCGGCTCGATCAAGGAAGTGGCCGACACCCGCGTCGGCGACACCATCACCGAGGACAAGCGCCAGACCGCGCATGCCCTGCCCGGCTTCAAGCCGGCACAGCCGGTGGTGTTCTGCGGCCTGTTCCCGGTCGACGCCGCCGATTTCGAGGATCTGCGCGCCGCCGTCGGCAAACTGCGCCTCAACGACGCTTCTTTCTCTTATGAGATGGAAACCAGTGCCGCGCTCGGCTTCGGTTATCGCTGCGGCTTCCTTGGCCTCTTGCATCTCGAAATCATCCAGGAGCGGCTGGAGCGCGAGTTCAACCTCGACCTGATCGCCACCGCACCGAGCGTCGTCTACCGGCTGCTGCTCAATGACGGCTCGGTCAAGGAACTGCACAACCCGGCCGACATGCCCGACGTGGTGAAAATCTCCGCGATTGAGGAGCCATGGATCCGCGCCACCATATTGACCCCCGACGACTATCTCGGCGGCATATTGAAACTCTGCCAGGACCGGCGCGGCATCCAGGCCGACCTCTCCTATGTCGGCAAACGCGCCATGCTGACCTACGATCTGCCGCTCAACGAAGTCGTCTTCGATTTCTACGACCGGCTGAAGTCGATTTCAAAAGGCTACGCCTCCTTCGACTACCACCTGACCGACTACCGCGAGGGCGACCTGGTGAAGATGTCGATCCTGGTCAATGAGGAGCCGGTCGACGCGCTGTCGATGCTGGTGCACCGCACGGCGGCGGAAAAGCGCGGCCGACAGATGTGCGAAAAGCTGAAGGAGCTGATCCCGCACCACCTCTTCAAGATCCCGATCCAGGCCGCGATCGGCGGCAAGGTCATCGCCCGCGAAACCATCTCCGCGCTGCGCAAGGACGTCACGGCGAAGTGCTACGGCGGCGACGTGAGCCGCAAGCGCAAGCTCTTGGACAAGCAGAAAGAGGGCAAGAAGCGGATGCGGCAGTTCGGCAAGGTCGATATTCCGCAGGAGGCGTTTATCCAGGCGCTGAAGATGGGCGATTGAGGGGGGCGGACTCGAAGCGGCTCTGCGATCACGCCCGCGCTCGTTCACGTGCTCGCCTAGTCAAACTAATGATGTTTGGCCTAGCCCCGCCACGCCTCATCTGAAGGCCGATTCTAAACAATTCTGGGACTTCGAAGCGCCCGTCCTCTTGATAGGCGACTCCGTACTTCTCCAAGCTCTCCAAGTCGGCATCAAACAACCCGACCGTCTGCGCTTCTATGCGTGTGAATGGTGTAACAAAACCAGGTGCTTTCTTGAATTTATCGAAGATAACCTCAAGTTGCGTTACCTCTTTCGGGTACTCCTCCACCTTCTTTTCGCTCGTAAAGTCGACTGCGGTTTTCAGCGCAGACGCAGCCAATAGCCTATCTTCAAGCCTTATTCCTCGTGAATGCTTAGCCGCTTCACTAACGAAGCGAACAAGGTCGCGAGCGGTGAGTCGACCAGTAAGGTCCGTGAGCACGGAAATAACCCATTCAGTCGTCCTCGCTTCGCGGCTGTCGTCCCGGCCCAATTTCATTCCCCATATGCGCCGCAGGTCGTTTTCTTGCAACTCAGGTGAGGAGTGGGAAAGTCGCCAGTCACCGGCCCATAGACCTGGGATCGCTCCACTGTTGCTAACTAACCACACTACCAATTCTTTTATATCGATGTCGCGCCAAGTTAGGGCATAGTTAGAAAAGACTGCACGGAACTGCGCTGAATTCTGAGTGATCGCGGCTTGAATCATGTCTGCACGCACGAACGCAATGTAACCGACCGGTCGGCCCGCCTCCTCCCTCAGCCTCAATGGTACGTCTACCAGAAGTGAAGCAAGAGCCGCAGCCTCGTTCGGCCGGTTGAACGGATCAGTGAGAACTTCCTCAAGCCCTTCTATCAGCACGACTGGCCGGACCGCCGACTTCTTTGCTGCCGCAATAAAATCAGACCAAGCCCCTCCGCCGTGGAACCCTGCGGAGCCTGCTATTTGCGACAGCCAAAAATCTAGCCAACTGGTTTGTGGCGAAGACACCAGTTGGCCGCGAATTGCCTGTGTTGTTTCAGACAGCGTTGAAGGCTTGCCACCTTCGAGCCCCCCACTGGCTCGAGTCCTTCCGTCGGCAACAAGCGACGTAATCTTGTCGCTGGTAAGAGAACCGAACATGGGTATGAATGGACCATCGAACGAACTCTGATTTGTGGTTTGTAAGGCTGCTACTGCGGCTTTCCAGCTTCTGCGCTCCAAGAGGAACCGTGCTGTGAGCGTCTTTCCCGTTCCCTTAGCTCCCTCGACGACCACCACGGGCGGCTGACTCAAGAAGTCGGTGGCAAGCCTCTCAAGGGGTGGAGTCACAAGCGGCGTCGCAAGCTCATCAGCAGTCTCTGCAAACGTCAACTTGAAAGCAAATTCTTCTAATTTCCGACACCGTTTGTCCGCGTCTTGCGGTGGCGCAGCAGCTATCGGCTGTTGTCGACCTGAGTCATTGAACGCTTCCCATCCTGACCAATTTGCCATTTCAGATTTGAGCTGCGGGAGAAAGCTAGATGCAGAAAGCTCTCTTACGAAAGTATCCCATTCGCCTGACATGCCTATAAGTTCGGCTAGATGCGGAATAAATCCGACCGCGACAGGGCTCGCCTCTGTATAGTCATTATCGGCGAAGGAAGCGAAATCCTCAGCCGCCCTTAACGTGAGCTGTCCTGCCAGATCACCGCGATATTTAAAATCCCCAAAACGTGATATCGGAAGCTGATTAAACAATACGAACGGTTGACGTCCTGGGACGCCAGTCTGTTCTTCGAGCATTCCGAGCGTCCGCATCATACTCGTTAGCGCCGCTACGGATTGTCCGGAAGTGCTCGAGACGAAAACTCGGTCAACAGATGGATCGGCGAGAAACTGGATCGAGACATCAACCAAACCTGCGCGCAGATCCACGACTGCCGCTTGGCAACCTAAATGCTTTGCAAGATCGCGGACCAAGTCCGGCACGACGAAGGGGTCGTCGCTGCGAGCGGCTTGCAAATTTTCGGGCCGGATAGCAAAACCAGACAGGTCGTCAAGCAGGCGCTTAACAGGCAACACATAGATTCCATTTACCAGTTGGTCGACCATTCGTGTTGCAACGAAGTCGATAGTAGCTTCAAAACCATCAGATCGATCAGCATGAGCAAGCGCTAGCAAGTCTTCCAACGAGATCGTAAAGCCAGCCTTTCTGCTCTGGAGCAGAAAACTGACTCCCGGAGCCTCGAAGTCAGCATCCACTAGCAAGACGGGCCCAGTATTCTCTTTTGCCAATTCGAGTGAAAACGCCAACGCCGTAGTTGTCCTTCCAACACCGCCCTTAACACTGTGGAACGCGAATATCGGTGGCCCGCCTTTGTCTGTTCGGGGCGGGAAGTCGATATCAAAATACCGCTCCCCATTAAGGGCGGCACTCGGCTCAAAGGTTTTTTTTGTAGATTGGGTTTCTTGGCTCCGAACAATAACTACCGGGAGCGTTTCCATGCCATGCGGCGCCGAAAGCTCTATGCGCATTTCATGCCCGTCTGCGACATTCAACCAACTGCCGAACACTGCTTTGAGCCAATCACGCATTGCGGTTTCGTCAGCATCTCGCGTGATGACGACTTCCAATCCGCTCCAATAAGCAGATGTAGAAATCAGCCCGTTGGGCGGGGACAACGGACCACCTATGGGATCAATGCTGTACAATCTCCTTGCAACATCCACCCAAGAAATCAGTTCGGCTACTCGCAAAGAGTCGCGCACAATCATTTGGGCAATTCCTTCTCCAAGTACGCGGTAACATGTGCCAGATAGCCAGTAATATTGACTTCATCAGCGACGTCGATTGTTAACCCGTATCTCCAAGCCTCATGAGCTTCGCCTAGCGAAAATCGCTGCCCCCCAGTACCATCGTTAAAGCCAGGCACACACCTAAAGGTCGCTTTAGGTGGCGCAGGAACTCTAGCCGCCGGCACCTTCAAACGGGCAATCATATCTACGATTCTATGGCTAAAAAATTCGACATGTTCGACCTTTCCAGTGATTTCATGTCGAAATGGTATTTTTGCACTTTTACTCAAGAGGTACTTCAGGCCGACCTCTGCGGCATAGAAATGAAGGAGGTTGGTGGCGCTGGCTGAAGGAACCTCCCCTAGCGCTTTTGCCTTACGGGTGGCCGAAATGCTTGCGAGCAAATTCCAGAAGTTCTTACGATGTTCGTCCTGAAGCACTTTCAGCATGAGTGAGTTTCTACTCTCGTTTGGGCCAAAGCCACTGCCAGATGGCTTGTACGCACGACTCAGAAGCCACAAAAGGTTACAACACACAAATGCGGTATGACGCTACACGATTTGCAAGCGCAGCACCGCGGTCCGGTTGCATCGCCGTGCTTCACCTTGTCTGCGCCTTAGCGTATTCTTTTCCCGGCTTGGGGAGACATCACATGCGCTCAACTTCCGACACCGTCGCCTCCCTCGGTCTCGCCATCGGCGGCATCTTCGGCCTTGCTGGCACTTTCGTGGCGAGCAATGCGCTGCGCGAAACGCTGTGGGCGATCGATGGCGTGGCGCTGGTGGTGGCGGCCGCACTTCTCACGATGAAATACCAGCGCCTCGGCAATGATTGCGTGGCTGCGGGCTTCCTGACCTTCCTCGCCGGCGAGAGCCTGCTTCTGGCTGGCAATGCAGCAGGGCTGCAGGCCAGCGTGCCTTCCTATGTCGGCGGCATCTCGCTTTGGGCGGCCGCGCTGATCATGGTCAGCGCGCCGAAAACTTTTGCGCTGTGGATGCGGCTGACTGCGTTCATCGCCGCCGTGCTGTTCCTAGTGTCGGTGGGCATGGTGCTGTGGGGCGCGCCCTTGCTGCCGACCTCGGCGCCGCTGCCGGCCGCCGGCTATCCCTTCCTGGTGCTGACCTTCGCCGGCTGGATCTGGACGCTGCTGAGGCCTGAACGGTGAGGGCGGAGGGGCGCGACGCCTCTTCCTTCCCCCCTTGTGGGGGAAGGTGGATCGGCGCGTAGCGCCGAGACGGATGAGGGGTCGTACAGAGTGGGGCGGTGACGTATTGCGCGCCGATTTGGTGCGGTCTTTGATGGTGCCGCCAAGCTGGAACACCCCTCATCCGTCTTGCCGCTTCGCGGCAATCCACCTTCCCCCGCAAGGGGGGAAGGAAAGGCCAGCGCCACTGCCGGCATGAAAAAGATCTATGCGAAGCCGACGCTGAGCAAGCGCGAGAAGCTTTCGGCCGTGACGGCTGTCGCGTGTCCAGTGTCGGTCTGCCCACACCAGAAACGTTCGCCGTTTCCCGAGAGCCTGTTGCCGCCGGTCGCGCGATAATCCCGGATTGGTACGAATTCATACCGACTGCCCGGCTCGGTTGATCACCCGGCATAGGCCCGGTACATAAATCGGGCGGCGGACCTTCATCAGGTCGCTAGTGGCCGGCGCGGGGCTCAGGCAATTGTCTCACCGGCATGCGCGCCGGCCATCTTCCCCAAAAAACATATGAGTGTGGGCCAAAGGCGCTCCGCATTGTTCGGAGCTCCCTGATGCTGACCTTCGCAGGCTGGATCCGGACGCTGCTCAAGTCGGCGCGGTGAGTTCGGCTGGGGCGCAGCGCCTCTTCCTTCCCCCCCCTCGTGGGGGAAGGTGGATCGGCGCGCAGCGCCGAGACGAGTGCGGTACGGAGTGAGGCGGTGATGGTTTCGCGTCGCCTCGATGTGCTCGCAGTCAAACGAATGTTGCCAAGCTGGAACACCCCTCATCCGACCTCGCTTCGCGAGGCCACCTTCCCTCACAAAGGGGGAAGGAAGAGGCGCCCGCCTCAGCTTTCAATCCAAACCTTCTCGAAATGCTGTTCCAGCGCCTGGTGCTGTTCGCAGCCTTCGATGCCTTTGCGGTAGGTGCGGTAGACCGAGCGCCAGTAGGGCTGGATGATGATGCCTGAATCGCGCAAATTCTGCTCGATCTTGGCCATGATCTCCTTGCGGGCCTTGGGGTCGGGCATGGCCAGGGCCTTGTCGAGCAGCTCGTCAAATTCCTTGTTGGCATAGGCGCTTTCGTTCCAGGCGGCGCCGGACTTGTACGCCAGCGCCAGCACCTGGACGCCGAGCGGGCGGCCGAGCCATTCGGTGCAGGAATAGGGGAACTTGCTCCAGTCGTTCCAGAAGGTGGCGGCGGGCAGCACGGTGCGCTTGATCTTGAGGCCGGCCTCGCGGATCTGCGCGGCGATGGCGTCCCCTGTGTTCTTCTGCCATTCGATGTCGACCGAGATCAGCTCGTATTCGTGGTCCGCCTTGCCGGAGTCGGCGAGGAGTTTCTTGGCCTGCTCCACATCGCGTTTGGCCGGGCCGATATCGGCGTATTCGGGGTGCATGGGGCCGACATGGTGGTTGTCGGCGGGCTTGCCGCGGCCATCGAGGCCGAGCTTCAGCACGGCCGAATTGTCGACGGCGAGCTGGGCGGCGCGGCGCACCTTGACGTCGTCATAAGGCGGATTGCCGACATTGAAGCGGGCGACGATGGTGGACCCCGTGGCGATCTCGGAATTCTTCAACCCCATCTTGTCGGTCTGCGAGACGGCATCGGAAGCGGTCTCGTGGTCGGTGTCGATCTCGCCGGATTCGAACGCCGACAGCATGGCGTTGGGGTCGGAGCCGTAGTCGATCCACTGGATGCCATCGAGGTAGAACTCCCCCCTCCACCACGGCTTGTCCTTGCGCTTGACCTCCGCGCCAGTCTCCGCGTCCCATTTGACCAGCTCGCAGGGGCCCGTGGTGATCGCAAGCGCCTTCATCGGGTCGCCATCGCCATCATAGGAGCGGTGCATGATCAGCGCGGGATAGTCGGCCATGCCGGCGATCAGCGAGATGTCGGGTTTTGGCAAATTGAGCTTGATGGTGAAGTCGTCGACCTTCTCGATGCCGCCATCGACCACCTTCTTGGTGTCGGCATTGACCAGCGCGCCCATGCGCGCGGCGACCGAATTGCCGGCAACGCCGGCCTCGCACCAGCGGGTGAGGTTGTGGACGACATCGTCGGCATTGAAGGCGTCGCCATTCGACCAGGTGATGCCCTTGCGCACATGCAGCGTCAGCGTCCTGGCGTCGTCGCTCATCTCCCATTTTTCCAGCAGCCAGGGCTCGAACGAAAAATCGGTGTTCCAGCGCACCAGATATTCGTTGCAGTGGCGCGCGACGTTGGACATTTCGACGCCGTCGAAGGTGCGCGGGTCCTTGAAGCCCTTGACGTTCATGGCGACGCGCAAGGTTCCGCCCTTCTTCGGCTCGGCGGCGCGGGCCGGCGTCGCGGCGATGCCGCCCAGGGCAAAGGCGCCGGCGGCGCTGACGCCGAGCCCGGCCATCAGCGCCAGATATTCGCGACGGCTGATGCCGCCGGTCCTGAAATCGTCGGCGACGGGTTTGGCCCGCGGGTGAAGCTTGCGGTCGGTCAGCATGAATTTCATCGTCGTTTCCCTCTTTTGTTGGTGCATGCCGCCCAAGGTGCCCAGCGGTCATGCACAGGCTCGCCAACGCGGGGCGGCTGCGACCGCCGGGGCGCCATTGCTGAGGGAATGATAAAGCGGGGTAACGTGGCGAAATGTTCTGGAATCCGCAGGAGTTGTGCGGCGCTCCGCAGGGTTGGCAGGGGAGCCGGACGGTTCAGAACTGGTCGACCGCCGAGTTCCTTCACACCCCCCTCTGTCCTGCCGGACATCTCCCCCGCAAGGGGGGAGATTGGCGGCTTCAGCGCTCGGCCGACTCTGAGACGTTGGAGATCGGCGAAGGCAAAACACGACATCCGATCTCCCCCCTTGCGGGGGAGATGGCCGGCAGGCCAGAGGGGGGTGCTGTCCCGCCAGCGTTGCCGAGGATGACAAAGGGGATAACGCCAACAAAAAACCCGGCGCGAGGCCGGGTTTCTCAAGCTATTCCGATCAGCCGAGCCTCAGCTCACCTTAGTCTGCGACGCCGCCTGGTCTTCGGCGATCTTCTGCTGGAACATCTGCGCGAAATCGATCGGGTCGAGCATCAGCGGCGGGAAGCCGCCATTGCGCGTCGCCTCGGCGATGATCTGGCGGGCGAAGGGGAACAGAAGGCGCGGGCATTCGATGAACAGGATCGGCAGCATGTGCTCCTGCGGGAAGCCCGAAATGGCGAAGACGCCGCCATAGACCAGCTCGACGTTGAACAGCACTTCCTGGTCGAAGGAGGCCTTGGCGTTCAGCGTCAGGTTGACGTCGAACTGCTTGTCGGAGAGCGGGTTGGCATTGACGTTGACATTGATGGCGATGCCGGGCGCCTTGTCGCGGCCGCGCAGCGAATTCGGCGCGCCGGGGCTTTCGAAGGACAGGTCCTTGACATACTGGGCCAGGACGTTGAGCGAGGGCTGCGTCGCGTTGCCGTTGCCATTGGCGCCGACCGGCGCGTCATCATTGCTGGCCATGAGCCGATATCCTTTTCCCCTAGGCAGTCTCGCTCACCGAATGATCGGGGCTGACCGAATTGAAATCGGGCGTTCGCTACCATGGCCGGCATGACAAGACAAGGTTTGCCGCCTTGCTTGTCGCGTCGTCATCCCCGGGCGAAGCAGGCGCGCAGCGGCGTCGCGGAGACCCTGGGATCCATGCCGCGACACCGGCCAAGGAATGCAGCGGCTCGAAGCAGCCGAATGGCCGACGCACAACTTGCCAGTGACTTCGCCGCGACGGACTTCGAGTTGGAGCAGAGCAAAATTCTGCACCGTCGCAGCGCGTCCATGTCACGGCACGGATCCTGGGGTCTACGCCGCGTCGCTCCGCTCCTTGCTCCGCCCCAGTATGACGATGAGAAGCCTCAATCGTCCTTCAGCCGCCGCCACGGCGAATTGTGGTCCGGACCGCGCTTCAGGTCGTCCTCGCGCGAATAGTCGCCGTCTTCGAGGTCGATGACCTTGTCGCGCTGGCGGCGGAAGCCGCCGGTGGAGAAATCGGTGGCCACGACGATGCGGCCCTTAAGCCTGCTCCAGGCAAGGTCGCGCACCGGCGGCAGGAACAGGAGCAGGCCGATGATGTCGGTGATGAAGCCGGGGATGATCAAAAGGATCGCCGCGACCACGATCATGGCGCCATGGGCGAGCTGGCCGCTGGGGTCGCGGCCGGCGGCCATCTCGGCGCGGATGCGGGTCATGACGCCGAAACCCTGGTGGCGCAGCAAAAGCACGCCGGCGAAGCTCGAGGCCAGCACCAGGCCGACCGTGGCCAGCGCGCCGACCTCGCGGCCGACGACGACGAAACCGGCGATTTCCAGCAGCGGAAGCGCGAGGAGAAAGAAGGGAAGCAGCGAAATGCGCAAGTCTTTACCGACCATTCGATTGTTTTGTCCCGCCGGCGACCAATCGCCGCTGGCACGGAGGCTGTTAGATAGGTATGCCTGCCTTTGATTTGAATGATTGCGCCTTGCGTTCTATATGCTTTGAATGGTGAACGCTATGCGACCGCGGCCTGTTGGCTGGGACGGTCCGGCCTAGAGGCAGGGATTGATTGGCGGAAAATATGGGCTTCTTCGACTTCGGCACGATTTTCTTCCTGATCGCGGCGGTGGTGATCTTCTTCCAGCTGCGCAACGTGCTGGGCCGTCGGACCGGTAGCGAGCGGCCGCCCTTCGATCCCTACACGGCGGCGCGCACCGACAAGGACGCCACGCAGAAGCCCGAAAACGTGGTGTCGCTGCCGCGCAAGCGGGGGCCCGGCGAGCTGGCGCCGGCCGACACCTATACGGCCATCGACGCCTTCGCCAAGCCCGACACCGATCTCAACAAGGGCCTGCGCGCGATCAAGGACAATGACCCGTCCTTCGACCCGAAGGGGTTCGTCGACGGCGCCAAGATGGCCTATGAGATGATCGTCATGGCCTATGCCGACGGCGACCGCAAAACGCTGAAGAACCTTCTGTCGCGAGAGGTTTATGACGGCTTCGTCGCGGCGATCGGCGAGCGCGAGGCCAAGTCGGAAAAAATCCAGTCCTCCTTCGTCGGCATCGACAAGGCGGACATCGTCTCGGCCGAGATGAAGGGCGGCGAGGCGCATGTGACGCTGCGCATCATCAGCGAGCTGATCTCGGCGACGCGCGACCAGGCCGGCACGGTCATCGACGGCGACCCCGAAACGGTGGCCGAGGTCAAGGATGTCTGGACCTTCGCCCGCGACACGCGCTCGCGCGATCCGAACTGGAAGCTCGTCGCCACCGAAGAAGAAGATTGAGTCCGGAACAGGCGGGCTCCGGTGTCGCTGTCGCCTCTCCTTGTTGAAAGGTCCTTCGGCGACCTGCCCGGCTGGGGCGACGACGACCATCTGCCGGCCTTCGAGGCCTTTGCCCGCTCCGCCTTCCACGTGCCGGTAAAACCCTATCGCAGCGGTGCGCTGGGTGTCGATTTCGGCGCCTTCGCCGAGGCCTATGCGCAAGCGCGCGGCGCCGCGCCGGCGAACCGATCCGAGGCCCGCGCCTTCTTCGAGCGTCATTTCGTGCCCATGCTGGTCCGGCCGGAGACCGGCACCGGCCTCGTCACCGGTTTCTACGAGCCGCAAGTCGAGGCCTCGCCGGTGCGGAGCGAGCATTTTGCCGTGCCGCTGCTGTCGCGTCCGGCCGACCTCGTCGATGTCGACGATGCCAATCGGCCCACCGGGATGGATTCTTACCTTGCCTTCGCCCGCCGGACCGCCGACGGGCTGACCGAATATCCCGACCGTGGCGCGATCGAGCGCGGCGCGCTCGCCGGCCAGGGGCTGGAGATCGCCTGGCTGGCCGACAAGGTCGACGCCTTTTTCATCCATGTGCAAGGCGCGGCGCGGCTTGCCATGACCGATGGCCGGCTTTGCCGCGTCACCTACGCCGCCAAATCCGGCCAGCGCTTCACCGGGCCCGGCAAAATCCTGAGCGAGCTGGGCGAAATTCCGCTCGCCGAGGTGACGATGCAGTCGATCCGCGGCTGGTTCAAGGCGCATCCGGAGCGGGTCGACGAGATCCTGTGGCAGAACCGCTCCTATATCTTCTTTCGCGAGGCCGCGGTGGACGACGCGGCGCTGGGGCCGATCGCGGCCGCCAAGGTGCCGCTGACGCCGGGCCGATCGATGGCCGTCGACCGCCTGCTGCACACATTCGGCACGCCTTTTTACATCGACGCGCCGACGCTTGCCGCCTTCGACAAACGACCGTTCCGGCGGTTGATGATCGCGCAGGACACCGGCTCGGCGATCACCGGGCCGGCGCGCGGCGACCTGTTCGCCGGCTCGGGCGACGCCGCCGGCGAGATCGCCGGGGTGGTGCGCAACGCCGCCGATTTTTACGTGCTGGTGCCACGCGCGCTGGCCGGGGGCGCAAAATGAGCAGGCGCCCGGATAAACTCAGCGAGGATGACCGGGTGCTGTGGAACCTGGTGGCGCGCACCGCCAAGCCGCTCAAGGGCCGCGCCGCCGTCGACATTCCAGACTTGGCCGTCGATGCCAGGCCGACGCCCTCGCAACCGGCCCAGCCCGCCGCCGGGCCGGCTGGCGCGGCAAAGCCGAAGGTCCAGCATGTCACGCACCGGCTCGACGAGCCGACGCTGGACAAGCTGCAAAAAGGCCGGCTGCCGATCGAGGGCCGCGTCGACCTGCATGGCATGACGCAGGACGAGGCCTATTCGCTGCTGTTCTCGTTCCTGCACCGGGCGCATGCCGGCGGCGTCCGCTATGTGCTGGTCATCACAGGCAAGGGGTCGTCCTCGGGCGGCGATGGCGTCCTGCGGCGCGCCGTGCCGGCCTGGCTGTCGACACCGGCGTTCCGGCCGCTGGTCTCCAGCCACGACCATGCCGCCCGCAACCATGGCGGCTCGGGCGCGCTCTACATCAGGCTGCGGCGGGCACGCTCATGAGGGCTCTCAGGAGGCCGGGCGCATGACGCCGTTCGGTGAGAAGCTGCGGACGCTGAGGGCCGAACGCGGCGTCAGCCAGAAAGACATGGCGGCGGCGATCGGCGTCAGCGCCGCCTATCTGTCGGCGCTCGAGCATGGCAGGCGCGGCGCGCCGACCTGGACGCTGATCCAGAAGATCATCGGCTATTTCAACATCATCTGGGACGACGCCGAGGAACTGGCGCGGCTGGCTGAAACCTCGCATCCGCGCGTGAAACTCGATACGTCGGGTCTTTCCCCCGCCGCCACCGAACTTGCCAATCTTCTGGCCGAGAACATCGAAAAGCTGGATGAGGCCGCGCTTCTGCGCATCACCGCGTCGATCCGCGCGGCACTCGGCCGGCGATCCTAGAATCGGGTTTCCGCCCGGACTTTGCGGCGGCCGGGCGATCGCCCGATCGCAAGACAGCGCCCGCCGGCGCGCAGCCGGCGGGCAGCCGTGGTGAGATCATTTCTTGCCGGCCGTGCTGCCGCCATTGCCGCCGCGACCATGGTCGCCATGATCCTGGCCGCCATGTCCGCCGCCCAGGCAGTCCGACGCGCCGGCGGCGCCGCAACAGCGGCCGGCCCACAGGTCGTTGAGGTTGGTGTTGGCGCAGCTTGGAATGGTCTGGCCGGCCAGAGCGGATCCGGTCAGGGCCGAAACGGCAGCGGCGGCGAGAAGGGTCTTGCGCAGAAAAGCAGTCATTCGAGGTCTCCATGGTTTGGGTTTCTATCGTCCACGGCTGTGTGTCGCCGGGCGAACGGAAATGGTTCACGGAGAGGTGCGAATTTTTTGGACGGAGGTGCGCGGCGGAGCCTCCTCGCCTTCGTCATCCACGGGCGGAGCGGGAGCGAAGCGGACGCGTAGACCCGAGGATGACGAAGCGCTGGGAGTGCGCAGCCCTAACCGGGCGGCTTTCCCCTACTGTACCGAGCCGACCAGAACCTGCTGGCCGCCGCGGATCGAGACCCAGCGGCCGGTGTTGTCGATCGCCTGGCGCTTGAGGAAGCGGTAGCCGGTCTCGTCCCAGGGCTTGACCTTGTCGGTCAAATTGTCGAGCACATAGTCGCCGCCGTCCGTGCGCACGGTCAGCACGGCGTGGCCTTCCCCGTCGGGCTTGCGCACCACGGTCATCAAGAGATCGGCGAGCGACATGCCCATGCGGGACAGCTGGCGCCGCTTCTCCAGCACGTAATCCTCGCAGTCGCCGACGCCCTTGTCGGGATAGGCCCAGACCTCGTCCTTGCCGTAGATGTCCATGTCGCTCATCGGCTTGACGGCGGCATTGACCCTGGCGGTGACGTTGACCAGCTTGCGCATCAACCCGTCGGTCAGGGCCACCGGCGCGAGATTGGCCGGGCGGATCGAGCATTCGCCCGGCCGCTGCTTGCAAAAATCGTAATGGCCGATCGGCTGCGAGGTGAGGCCCCCGGTCGCCATCGCGTCCGAAGCCCAGGCCGGTGTCATCCAGCCCCCCGTTAACGCCAGCCCGGCTGCCGCGCATACGCGCAGCCTTCGCGTGATTGAGGAATTCATTGTCCCCGCTCGCCCTGTTGTTAACGAAACGTTAAGGGCGATTTACACTCCGTGTCAATTAAGACATCGAGTTGATTTGCGGCATGGTTACCTGCGGGGAGGGACAGCGGCACTTGCGCAACAGAATCGGACCCGCGGCCGGCCCTGTTTCAAAACCGCCTATCGCTTGGCGGTGCGGACCAGTTTCGGCTTCACCGCCACCCGGGTCTGGCGGCCATAGCTGGTGATGAAGTCGACGATGCGCGGCACGATCTCGGAGCGGAAGCGCGAGCCGTTGAAGACGCCGTAATGGCCGACCGCCGGCTGCACATAGTGCGCCTTCTTGTCGGCGGGGATGTTGACGCACAGGTCCTGCGCCGCCTTGGTCTGGCCAAGGCCCGAAATGTCGTCGTTCTCGCCCTCGACCGTGAACAGGGCGACGTTGCGGATGACCGACGGATCGATCCTGGTGCCGCGATGCGTCATCTCGCCCTTGGGCAGGGCGTGGCGCACGAAGACGGTGTCGACGGTCTGCAGGTAGAACTCCGCCGTCAGGTCCATCACCGCCAGATATTCGTCATAGAAGTCACGGTGCTTTTCGGCGTTGTCGCCATCGTGCTTCACAAGGTGCATGAAGAACTCCTTGTGAGCGATGATGTGGCGGTCGAGGTTCATGCTCATGAAACCCGAGAGCTGCAGGAAGCCGGGATAAACCTCGCGGCCGAAGCCCGGCACCGGCCAAGGCGCGCGCATGACGACGTTGTCGCGGAACCAGTCGATGCCCTTTTCCTTGGCCAGCAGATTGACGGCGGTCGGGTTGCGGCGGGTGTCGATCGGCCCGCCCATCAGGGTCATCGTCGAAGGGACGAAAGGGTCGCCCTTCGCCTCCATCAGCGCCACGGCCGCAAGCACCGGCACGGAAGGCTGGCACACGGCCATCACATGCGTGTCCGGACCCAGCGTGTGCAGCATGTCGACGACGTAGTCGATATAGTCGTCGAGATCGAAGCTGCCGTCGGCCAGCGGCACCATGCGGGCATCGACCCAGTCGGTGATATGGACATCGGCATAGGGCAGCATCGCCTCGACCGTGCCGCGCAGCAGCGTCGCGTAATGGCCCGACATCGGCGCCACGATCAAAAGCTTCGGGTCGGCCTTGCGTCCGGCTGGAACGGCGCGCTCGAAACGGACGAGATTGCAGAACGGCTTCGACCAGACTGTCTTTTCGGTGACAGCGACGCTCTTCCAGTCGACCACCGTCTTGTCCAGGCCGAATTGCGGCTTGCTGTAGCGGCGCGTGGTGCGCTCGAACAGTTCGGCGCCCGCCGCGACCGAACGGCCCCAATGCGTATGCGAAACCGGGTTGAGCGGATTGGAGTAGAACAACCGGACCGCATCGGCATAGAGCCGTGCCGGCTGCAGGGCGGCGTGGTTCATTTCGTAGAGCTGGTAAAACATCCGTTACCCCGCGACCGAAGGGACGGCGAACAGCGCCGATCCCTAGATGTCTCGCGGGGAAGTTAACAACTAATTGCTGCGATGCAATACGTCACGTGGCGTGACTAATGCTAATTTCGTCCAAAGCCTTGAAAACCGGCGCCGGACGGCACAGCCGGCTCAATGTGCAGTGCCGAAATGTGTAGGATATGTGTCAGGCCTTCGCGCCGGACACCCGACCATGATCTTGGAAAGTTCCCGTTTTGCTCCGCTGGCCCGCGGTTGGCAGAGATCATGGCCAGGAGACGATCAGATCAGACGCGCGCCATGCAGACGGAAGTCTGACCGGAGCCGATGAAGCCGAGCTGGCCGGCGGCGCCCTTCGACAGGTCGAGCACGCGGCCCTTGATGAAGGGACCACGATCGTTGATGCGCACGACGACGCTGCGGCCGTTGTTCTTGTTGGTGACCCGCAATTTGGTGCCGAAAGGCAGCGTGCGGTGGGCGGCGGTCAGCGCCAAGGGGTTCATACGTTCGCCCGATGCGGTTTTCGAGTGCAGCGCGTACCAGGAAGCGCGGCCACACTGGCCGGCGGCGGCGGTTGCCGAAGTGGCGGAGGCGCCGACCATCAGGCCAGCAGCGATCGTTACCGCGACAAGCGCAGTCTGTTTTGGGGTCTTCATATTTGGGGGATGGCTCCGTTTTTTGACAGACCCCAGCCGTTAGGAAAGGAATAAGGCACGAAATGCGGCGGTGATCTGGCGGTTCCATGGCAAGATCACACGTTTGGAGTCATCGGGTAACAGTCTGTCAGGGACTTTTTGGCGCGCCGAAACCAGTTCCGATCATGTTTTGATCGGCACGGAGGACTTTTATGACAAGATCGAGCGTTGATCTTCAAATAGAAGTCTGCACGATCTGGCCACTTCCTTCGGCTCTTTCATCACGGCAATAGCGCCGCAATCGATCGACTTGAAAAACGGGATCAGACAATGAGACTGACAAAAAATCTGCTGGCCTTGATCGTTCTGGCCATGGGTGTCCTGTGGTCGCTGCAAGGCATCGGCGTGGTCGGCGGCAGCTTCATGACCGGCCAGTCGCAATGGCTCTATATCGGTCTCGCCGCCATGCTGGCCGGCCTGGCCGGGCTGGTGTGGGCGAACCGTTCACCCTGAAACTCTTGTTTGGCGCGAAAAGTCGTTTCATACTTTTCCGAAATGACCTTAACCGAACAGTTGGTCGAGAATCCTGCCTTCGAGACGGGCAAGCTCGGCGGAACCGCGGCGGCGCGGTCGTTCCACCGGCACATCCAGATCGAGCGCGATCTTGCCGCCGCTGACCACCACCACCCGGTCGGCGAGCGCAACCGCTTCGGCGACATCATGCGTGACCAGCACGGCGGTGAATTTCTGGGCAATCCAGATACGCTCCAGCAATTGCTGCATCTCGATGCGGGTCAGCGCGTCGAGCGCCCNGAGCGGCTCGTCGAGCGCCAGGACCTGCGGGTGACCGACCAGCGCGCGGGCCAGCGCCACGCGCTGCTTCTGGCCGCCGGACAGCACCGAGGGCCATTCATCGGCTCGGTCGGCGAGGCCAACCTCGCCGAGAATGCCGAGCGCGCGTTGCCTTGCTTCCGAGCCGGAGGCGATGCCGGTCAACCCGACCTCGACATTTTTCACCACGCTGGCCCAGGGCAGCAGGCGCGGCTCCTGGAACATGAAGCGCGTGCGGCTGTGGCCCTCTTCCTCGGCTGCCAGCGTCAGCGATCCCGATGTCGGCCGGTCGAGCCCCGCGAGCAACCTGAGCAGCGTGCTCTTGCCGCAGCCGCTTTTGCCGATGACGGCGACGAACTGCCCGACCGGCACGTCGAGGTCGATCCCATCGAGAACGGTCTTGTCGCCAAAGCGTTTCCCCACGCCCTTGAAGGCGAAGGCGCGCCGGCCTTCGACCGATCTCGCCGGGCGCGCGGGCGCTGGCGCGGTGACAAAGGAGCGGACGGAGGTCAGACTGGCGGCTGGCATCGAATACTCATCCGTTCTGAAAGGCGGGATGCCAGCCGAGCGACAGGCGCTCGAGCAGGCGGGCGAGACTGTCGGCGAGCTTGCCGAGCAGCGCGTAAATCAGGATCGACAGCACGACGACATCGATCAGCAGGAATTCGCGCGCCTGCATGGCCATGTAGCCGAGCCCGGAGCTGGCCGAGATGGTTTCGGCGACGATCAGCGTCAGCCACATGATGCCCAAGGCGTAGCGCAGGCCGACGAAGATCGCCGGCAGCGCGCCGGGCAGGATGACGCGGACGAACAGCGCGCGCCGGTCCATGCCGTAGACGCGGCCCATCTCGACGAGTTGCGGGTCGACGCTCTGGATGCCGAGCAGCGTGTTGACGTAGATCGGAAAGAACACGCCGAGCGCCACCAGGAACAGTTTTGCTTCTTCGTCGATGCCGAACCAGAGGATGACCAGCGGGATCAGCGCCAGGTGCGGAATGTTGCGGATCATCTGCAGCGTGGTGTCGGTCAGGCCGCGGCTGAGCGTCGATAGCCCGTTGGCAAGGCCGAGCGCAAAGCCGATCGAGCCACCGACGGCGAAGCCGGCAAGGGCGCGCGCCGTCGAGACGCCGATGTTCCGGATCAGTTCACCCGACAGCGTCAACCGCCAGAAGGCCTCGGCGACGGCACTTGGTGCCGGAAGCACGTTGGCCGGCATGACGCCCGCGCGGGAAGCCACCTCCCAGCCGGCAATCACCAGCACCGGCAATAGCCAGCCGATGCCATTCCCGCGCAGGCGTGCGGAAAAGCTCATGACGCGGCCTGCAGGCGGGCCGCGCCATGGAAGCCGACCGAGAATTCGTTGGCGATGTCTTCGCGCGGCTTGAGCCGCCTGGTGCCGAGCCCGAGCTTGGGGAAGAGCAGCTCGGCGACGCGATAAGCTTCCTCGAGATGCGGATAGCCGGAGCCGATGATCGTATCGATGCCGATCGCCTGGTATTCGCGGACGCGGTCGGCAACCTGCTCCGGCGTGCCGACCAGCGCGGTGCCGGCGCCGCCGCGCACCAGCCCGACGCCAGCCCACAGATTGGGCGAGACGACCAGTCTGTCGCGGCGGCCGCCATGCAGTTCGGCCATCCGGCGCTGGCCGACCGAGTCCATCTGGTTGAGGAACCGCGCCTGCGCGTTCTCGATCTGGGCATCGGTGACGTGGCTGATCAACCGGTCGGCGGCACGCCAGGCTTCGTCCTCGGTTTCGCGAACAATGAAATGCAGCCGAATGCCGAAACGCAATTCGCGACCGCGCGATGCCGCTTTCGCGCGCGCCGATGCCAGCTTCTCGGCGACCTGCGCCGGTGGCTCGCCCCAGGTCAGATACATATCAACCAGATCGGCGGCGAGATCCTGCCCGGCATCGGACGAACCGCCGAAATAAAGCGGCGGCCGTTCCTGTGATGGCAGAAGGTCGAGGCGGCCATTCTCGACGCGGTAATATTTGCCGTCGAAATTGACGCGCTCGCCGGACACCAGGCCGCGCCAGATGGTCAGGAACTCCTGCGCCTGCGCATAGCGCTCGTCATGGGGCAGGAAGACGCCATCGCCGGCAAGCTCGGCCGGATTGCCGCCGACCACGACATTGAGCAGCAGGCGGCCGTTGCTCAGACGGTCGAGCGCCGCCGTCTGCCGCGCCGCGAAGGTCGGCAATGTCACGCCCGGCCGCAACGCGACGAGGAATTTGAGCCTTTCGGTCAGCGTCGCCAGTCCAGTTGCGGTGATCCAGGAATCCTCGCAGTTCTGCCCGGTCGGCAACAGCACACCGGGGAAGCCGAGGCGGTCGACTGCCTGCGCGATCTCCTTGAAATATCCGAACTCCGGCGGCCGCTGCTGTTGCTCGGAGCCGAGATAGGAACCGTCGCCATGGGTCGGGATGAACCAGAAGAAATCGAGTGGCTTGGCTGGCGTGGTCAAGGCGGGCCTCCTGGAGGTCAAGGCATAAACGGCAACGGCGCCGGGCGTTTCTCCACGCGGCGCCGCGAGACGCAACATCAATTGCCCGGCGCTGTCCAAATCGCGTCGGAAATCCGCACCGCATTGGGGATCAGGCCGAGCTTGTAGAAGCGGTCGGCGGTAGCCTGCTGGCCGGCAACGATCTCGCTGGTGATCGGAAAGACGCCGAACTTGGTGCGGTTGGCGGCGATGGTCTGTGCGTCGAGCGGCACCCCGGTCACCTCATGCAGCGCTTGCGCCACCTTATCGCGATTCTGGTCCGCCCATTTCGCCGCCTCGCCAAGCGCGGCGATGGTCGTGGTGACGATTTCGGGATGCGCCTTGGCGAAATCCTTGTTGGCGAGGAAATAGGTGTTGACCTTGAGCACCTCGCTGGAGCGGGCCAGCACACGCGGCTGGTAGCGGGTTTCGGCGATGGCAAAGAACGGATCCCAGACCGCCCAGGCATCGATCTGGTCGCTGGCGAAGGCGGCGGCCGCATCCGCAGGGCTGAGATAGACCGGCGTGATCTGGTCGAAGGCAACGCCTGCCTTTTCCAGCGCGGCGACGAGGAGATTGTGCGCACTGGTGCCCTTGCCGACGCCGACGCGCTTGCCCTTGAGATCGGCGACCGACTGGACCGGCGAGGCCGGCTTGACGAAGATCGCCTCGCCATCGCCATTGGACGGCAGTGCCGCGGCATAGACGATGTTGGCGCCCGCCGATTGACCAAAGATCGGCGGCGCGTCGCCGGTCCAGCCGGCATCGATGGCGCCGACATTGAGCGCTTCGACCAATGGCGGCCCGGCGGTGAACTCGACCCACTTCACGGTGACGCCCTTGTCGCCGAGCGCCTTCTCGATCACCTGCTGCTGCCTGGCGATCACCGGCAGGCCGGTCTTCTGGTAACCGATGCTGAACTGCTTCAGGTCCTGCGCGGCAGCGCCGAACGACAGCACGACCGTCGCGGCCAGGAGGCCGATGCCGAAAACGCGTCTCGTCAGATTGAACATGATCCCTCTCCTTCAATGCGCGGGCAGCGCCGAGAAACTTCCGATCGACCGGAGTGGGACCAGGCTAGGTATGTCTATAAATTTAGTAGAGAAAGAATTTTGCGAGATGAATCGGCAAGAGGAAATTGTTTTCCACGTCTCGATCGAGCGGCAAGGCCGTTGGCAACTCTCTCTTCCCTACACGGGAAGGGACCTGTCATCGACGGGTCGCCACCCGTCAGCCACTCACTGCGACCAGTACTGCCAGGCCCAGTAAAAACTCTCGTCGCGCGGTGGAAGGCGGTCGTGCCCGGCCAGGAACTGGACCGGCGTCGGCGATCGCGGGCGGTCGTCTCTTGCCGCTTTCTCGTCGGAGGCAAGGCCGAGCAGCCAGGAGCCGACATGGGCAAACAACACGGCGGTCGAATGGGTCATCGTCATTCTCCTTTTCCGATTATTCTCGTCCGGCCCACGGGACGAGCACGCGCTCGATCCGGCGGATGGTGAATTCGAGCACGAAGGCGATGGCCGCGATCACCAATATGCCCATCACCACCACGTCAGTGACGAGGAACTGGGCCGCGGACTGGATCATGAAGCCAAGCCCGCGCGTCGCCGCCACCAGTTCGGCCGCGACCAGTGTCGACCAGCCGGCGCCGAGCGCGATGCGCAAGCCGGTCAGGATCGAGGGCAGGGCGCTGGGCAGGATCACATGGCGGACCACTTGCACTCGCGTCGCGCCAAGCGAACGCGCGGCGTTGATGCGCTCCCGCGAGACACCGCGAACACCGGAGGCGGTGGACAGGGCGACCGGCGCCAGCATGGCGATGGCGATCACCAGGATTTTCGACGGCTCGCCGATGCCGAACCAGATGATGACCAGCGGCAGATAGGCCAAAGGCGGTATCGGCCGCAGGAATTCGAGCAGCGGATCGAAGATACCGCGCCCCACCGTGCTGATGCCGATGGCGAGCCCCACCGGCACGCCGACCAGGACGGCGGCGACCAGTGCCGCAAACACGCGGCCCAGGCTGGCGACGACGTGCTGCAGCAGCGTCGCGTCGACGAAGCCGTCGCTGGTAACCATGACGAACTTGTTCCACACGGCAAGCGGCGAGGGCAGGAACACCGGCGACACCAGCTGCAGGCGGGCCGACAGCGTCCAGAGTGCCAGCACCGCCAGGATGGTGACGGCGCTGACCATGCGCGCCGAAACGCCGGTCCGTTTCGGCCGTGGCCTGGACCATGGCACCGACAGGCCGTTGGTTTCGTCTGTCCTTGAAACGGGCCGTTCCGTGTAGAAGGAAATGGTCATGCCGCCTCTCCCTCGAAGATCGCGTCGGTCAGTTCGCCGCGCGCCGCCGCGAAGGCCGGATCGGCCTTGATGGCGCGGATGGCTTCGCCCGACGCGTAGCGCCGGGAGAAACCCGGCTCGAAGGTTCGCACCACGCGGCCAGGGCCGGGCGCCAGCACGACGATGCGGGTGGCGAGCACCAGCGCCTCCTCGATGCCGTGCGTCACCATCAGCACGCCGGCATGGCTTGCCGTCCAAAGGTCGAGCAGCGTCGTCTGCATGCGTTCGCGCGTCAGCGCGTCGAGCGCGCCGAGCGGCTCGTCGAGCAGCAGGAATTCGGGTTCGGCGGCGAGCGCGCGGGCAAGGCCGACACGTTGGCGCATGCCGCCGGAAAGCTCCCAGATGCGCTTGTCGCCGGCATCACCGAGCTTGACCAGCGCCAGCAGTTCATCGGCGCGCCGCGCCCGCTCGGCTGGCCTGACACCGCGCAGCCTGAGCGCGAAGGCGACGTTTTCGCGCGCCGTCAGCCAGGGAAACAGAGCATCGCTCTGGAACACCACCGCCCGATCCGAACCGGGCCCGGTGATCGGCTGGCCGTTGATCGAGGCCGTGCCGCGCGCGGGCGCGACAAGGCCGGCGGCGACATTGAGCAGCGAGGTCTTGCCGCAGCCCGAGCGGCCGACAAGAACGACGAAATCGTCCTTGTCGACACCGATCGAGACATGCTCGACGGCGGGTGCCGGCTGGCCGTCATAGTGGATGGAGATCTTGTCGAGCACGAGATGCGGCATGGGCCCTCGCCGATTAGAGGGGAATCCGCCTGCCCCGAAACCGCGCCTGTCAGCGGCTTCGGGGCAGGCAACACACGGCGTCAGGGAGGGTGAGCCGCGTGTGCGAGACGTCAGTTCGAGGCCAGCGCCTCGGTGACGTATTTCGATGTCACGTATTTCGAATAGTCCGGCAGCACGGCGTCGACCTTGCCTTGCTCCTTGAGGAAGGCGGATGCCGCCGCGATCGCCTTGACCGTGCCGCCGCCGAGGAATTTGTCGGAGGCCTGTTCTTCCAGGGTGGGGAAGGCATAACCCTTCAGCAGCTCGGGCACCTCTTCGCGCTTGGCGCCGGTCAGCCTGGCGATCTCAGCGGCTTGCGGCGACGACACCGACCAGGCGTCGGGCTTGGCGAGATACCCTGCATAGGCCGCACCCGTCACCTTGACGAAGTCGCGTACGGCTTCCGGGTTCTTTTCGGCGAAGTCGGTGCGCACGATCCAGGCGTCGAAGGTCGGCGCGCCCCAGGCGGCGACTTGCGCGGAATCCAGCACCACCTTGCCCGATGTCTTGATCTGGCCCAGCGCCGGATCCCAGACATAGGCGGCGTCGATGTCGCCACGCGCGAAGGCAGCGGCGATTTCCGGCGGCCTTAGATTGAGGATCTCGACCGATCTCGGATCGACATTCTCATGCTTGAGCGCGGCAAGCAGGCTGTAATGCGTCGTCGACACGAAGGGCACGGCGACCTTCTTGCCGGCGAGGTCGGCGACCTTCCCGATGCCGGCGCCGTCGCGGGCGACCAGCGCTTCCGACGGTCCGATCAGGCCAACCACGAAGATGGTCTGGATCGGCAGTTCGCGGCTGGCGGCGGCCGCCAGCGGGCTCGAGCCGACATAGCCGATGTCGACCGAGCCGGAGGCGACGGCGGCGATGACATCGGCACCGGAATCGAACTTGCGCCAGTCGATGCTGGCCTTGGTGGCTTTTTCATAAGCACCGTCGGCCTGCGGCACTTTCGAGGGCTCGACCACCGTCTGGTAGCCGATGGTGATCTTGAGGCCGTCGGCCATGGCCGGGCCGAGGAAGGCGGCGCCGGCAAGGGCAGCGGAAGACAGGAGGATGACGCGGCGTGAAATGCTGGACATGAAAGGCTCCTTGAAAAAGGGGAAAACCGGATTGCCTGTTCATAGTCAGCTAATTCTATGGTTCTTGTAGAGTTAAATCCTTCCAAGGAAGAACGGCATGTTGGAAAAAAGCCACTGGCGGCGGGCCGCCGTGGCGGACAGGGCGGCTGCCCTGGCTCAGGAGCGGCGAGGCCACTTTGCCCCACGCTCGATACCTCGACCGTTCCAGATACCGACAGGTTTGAACGAGAATTCCGATTTGGCACCTCCTCCGGCAAATCGATGCTTCAAATGGGGAAGAATTTAAAATCCCGTTCCGCGCGCCGATGGGTAAGTATAGTAACCTTATCGACATAGGAGTGAGCGCCGATGACAGGCCATACCCCGCCTATCGGGCAATCGCCGGCGTCGTCGGATCCCGGCTGCAAGCCTCCGTGCATACAAGCCACGCTTCTGTGTCCCTGGCGTCACAAGGCGGGCCTAAAGTCACCGCAACGGCTTGAAAACCAAACAAGATCAACCGCAATTGGCTTGTATATCATGTCAATAGAATTTATGTGTCATGGATGCTTCGGCGCGGCGGGGAGGCACGCCAGGCGTTTCGCAACGGATGGCCTAGGGCCATCGCATGACAGAGAAACGTTCGGTTCATGCTCACCAAAAAAGGCAAGTACGGCCTCAAGGCGCTCGTCCATCTCGCGCGGATGCCGGCCGGACAGCTCGCCTTCGTCGGCGATATCGCGACCGGCAACAACATCCCGAAGAAGTTTCTCGACGCCATTCTCGGCGAGTTGCGCAATGCCGGCTTCGTCCAGAGCCGCAAGGGCAAGGAGGGCGGCTACCGCCTGGCGCGGCCCGCCGACGAGATCAAGGTCGGCCACGTCGTGCGCGTCCTCGACGGGCCGCTGGCCCCGATCCCCTGCGCCAGCCGCACACAATATCAGCGCTGTGAAGACTGCAACGAGGCGACATGCCAAGTCCGACATCTGATGCTCGAGGTCCGGCAGGCGATCGCCGAGGTGCTCGACCAGCGCAGCCTCGCCGAGATGCGCGACATCGCCGACGATCTTACGATCGCGAGGGACGCCGACGATCTTACGATCGCGTCGGGTATGAGCGACCTCCCGGTCGCGCGGGACGACCTGCCGGTCGTGGTGAAGGTCCAGGCCTGAAGCCGACGCCTGGCACGGGGCTCGCTTGCGCATGACCGGGCGGATCGATTCCATCACCCCCAGTTCCATCATCATCGTCGGCGGCGGCGCCAGCGGCGTCGTGCTGGCCGCCCATCTGCTCAAATCGCCCAATCCGGACCTGCGCGTCACACTGATCGAAAAGCGCCCGCATTTCGGCCAGGGCATCGCCTATTCGACGCTGCTGTCGGCGCATGTGCTGAATGTCAGTGCGGCCGGCATGAGCGCCTATGCCGACGACCCCGGCAATTTCTGGCGCTGGCTGCTGGAACGGGGGCTGGCGACAGCGGAGCAGGCTCCGGTCTACGCGCCGCGCAGCCTCTATGCGCGTTATCTCAAGGAATTGCTCGACGATCTGGAGACGCGCGAGCGCGAGACCGGCCGGCTGCGCCTGATCCGCGAGGAGAGCCTGTCGATTTCGCCCACCGGATCCGGGGTCGAGGTGGCGCTCGCCAACGGCACCAGCGTGGTTGCCCATCTTGCCGTGCTGGCCACCGGCCATGACGAACAGCCCGCGCAGGGCCATGCGATCCGGATGGGCTCGGAGGCCGATACCGCGCTCGATCAGGACAGCCGGATCGTGGTGCTGGGCACCGGGCTCAGCATGGTCGATGCCTTCCTTTCCCTGGAGCAGCGCGGCCATCGCGGCGACATCATCGCGGTATCGCGGCGCGGCCTTCTGCCCTCGCCGCACCGCAAGGGCAATCCGATCAAGCTCGACGTCGCCGACATCCCGCTCGGCACCCAGCTCTCCTATTTCGTCGGCTGGTTCCGCGACCTCATCCGCGAGAACCAGAAGGCCGGCGTCGACTGGCGCGACGTCGTCGACGGCCTGCGTCCCTTCAACCAGAAGATCTGGCAGAACTGGCCCGCCTCGGCCAAGCGCCGCTTCGTCGAACACACCAAGGCGTGGTGGGACATCCATCGCCATCGCATGGCACCCGAGGTCTACGCCAGGGTGACGGAGGCCGTGCAATCGGGACGCATCCGGCCGATCGCCGGGCGCGTCGTCGGCGTCACGCCGGGCGACGGCTTCGCGGTCGAGGTCCAGTCGCGCCACACACAGCGTCTCGAAACATTCGACGTCGCCCGCATCTATGATTGCTCCGGCATCGTGCGCGACATCTCGACCTCGTCGAACAGCGTCGTGCGCTCGCTGGTCGACCGCGGCCTGGCGCGTCCCGATCCGCTGCGCATCGGCCTCGACGTCTCGGCCAATTGCGAGATCATCGCCGCCGACGGCACCGTCTCGCGAAAAATCCTCGCCGTCGGGCCGCTGACGCGCGGCACCTTCTTCGAGATCGATGCCATTCCCGATATCCGCGTCCAGTGCGCCAGGCTGAGCAAGCTATTGCTGGGATAGAGCAATTCCGGCGGCGATCGTATATTTGGCAGACCCGCATCCGGCTCAACCCGAAAGCGTCTTCCGCGATCGCACCATGGTCGGCTGAGTGCAGTCTGGTATTTATCCCAGGCGGCCCCTATCTGGGCCGAACAGCTTCCGTTCTTAGCTATAAGACGGCAGGACTAAAGTCTTGCGCACCGGTAGGCCTTGGTCCGAGGGGCCTTCAAACGTTCCGGACTTGTCCATTGGACGTTCCGCACTTTAGCCAATTAAGATATTCACGGCTTGACGCAGACCTCTTCCAAAGGGAGCGCGATGCTCCCGCCTTCGACTGGATTTCCTCCTCGAAGTGGCGACATCGCGCCCCCAGGTTGCGATTTCAAGCTGGCCATGGGCTACCCCACGAAAAAGAATGGCCGGTGCGGGGATGCTTGGGTTGAAAGCGGGTCGCACCGGCCATTGCGGGTTAGGTTTCGATTTGGGATCGTCTCCCGCATGACCAAGCTATATTTATATTAGCTATTGCTCAACTGAGACTGAAGTCCCTTCCGCTGTCCGCCGGACGAGACGGTTCAGCCGCCCAATGCCTCACACACGGCGCGCGCGGTCTCGGCGCCGGAAAAGTTCTGCTGGCCGGTGATCAGGTTGCCGTCGCGCACCGCAAAGGCGCGCCACAGGCCGGCCTGGATGTAGTTGGCGCCGATCGCCTTGAGCTCATCCTCGATCCGCCATGGCATCAAATGTTTTCCGCGCTCCAGCGCGCCCATCCGCCAGGTCGCATTGTCGGCAAAATCCTCCTCGATATTGGCGAACCCGGTCACCGTCTTGCCGGCGGCGAGCAGCGATCCGTCGGCGCGCCTGGCATAGCGCAGCAGCGCCGTGCCATGGCAAAGCGCTGCCGCCACCTTGCCCGCTTCATGGAAGGCAACGAAGGTTCGCTGCAGCGTTTCCGCCCGATCATAGGTGAACATCGGCGCCTGGCCGCCGGCGACGACGATCGCGTCGAAACTGTCGAGCTCGATCTCCGCCACCGGCCTTGTGTTGTCGACCAGGCTCGCCAGTTTCGGGCTCGAGATGAAGCCGAGCGAGATGAGGTCGGTTTCGGAATAGCCCGAGGGATCGCGCGGATCGCTCAGCGCGTCGGCCTCGCATCTGCCGCCATCGGGCGAGAATATCTCGACATCATAACCACGCTCGGTGAAAGCGAACCACGGGTGCGTCAGCTCGCTCCACCAAAAGCCGACTGGCCAGCCGGTCGTGGTCGAGACGGCCGGATTGGCGATGACGATCGCCACGCGTTTCGGCTTGCGTGCATTGACCGAATTGGCGTCCCGTACACTCATCCTGGCTCTCCTCTATGAAGCTGTCGCCGATAAAGCCTCATGCTGCAATCTGGCCATATGGCCGGGCAAAATATGCTTCCGTCGCCGCCGGGCGTTGCTTCAAGTCGGCGAGGGTGACGCCGGGTTTGAAGTTGTCATAGGCGAGGATCTTCATCGGCCGTCTCCTTGTACTGGTATGGCGTATGTTCGGCTAGCATGGCGAAATCGGCGGCTTCAACGAACGAGATGGTTCGTTGGACGGGCCTGAGGGCGCGGCGCTTGGGCGTTAAGGTCGGCGCTCTTCGGCGCCCCCCCTCTGGCCTGCCGGCCATCTCCCCCTCAAGTGGGGAGATTGGCTGTGGCATCGCTTTCGCCAATCTCCGACGTTTGAAGGCAGACGAGAGGTTGGAGTTGCCAATCTCCCCCCTGGAGGGGGAGATGCCCGGCAGGGCAGAGGGGGGCGCTGTCCCGCCGGCGTCTCGATCCGGCACCGCACTGCTTCGCCCTGATGGGGGCAGCTGGAATTTCATTCCCCGTCTGGCCACCGGATTGGCACGATCTATCTTCTTTCCAACTGCGATCGGCTGGAAAAGACGCTAGGTTGATCCATGGAGGCTCCGATATGAGCGAGCACAGAAAAGCCACTGCCGGCGGCGGCCCGTCGGACACCGCAACATCCCGCCTGCGTCCGCCCTATGCGTCGGTGCTCGATCTCATCGGCCAGACGCCCGTCGTCGAGCTGACCAAGTTCGACACGGGAAAATGCCGGCTGTTCATCAAGCTCGAGAGCCAGAACCCGGGTGGCTCGATCAAGGACCGCATCGCGCTGTCGATGATCGCGGCGGCCGAGAAGGACGGCAGGCTGAAGCCCGGCGGCACCATCGTCGAGGCGACCGCCGGCAATACCGGCCTTGGCCTCGCCCAGGTCGGCATCCCCAAGGGCTACCGCATCATCCTGGTGGTTCCCGACAAGATGTCGCGCGAAAAGATCCAGCATCTGCGCGCGCTCGGCGCCGAAGTGCACATGACGCGCTCCGATGTCGGCAAGGGTCATGCCGAATATTACCAGGACATGGCGGAGAAGATCGCTGCCGAACTGCCCGGCGCCTTCTATGCCAACCAGTTCGCCAACCCGGCCAACCCGCTGGCGCATGAGACGACCACCGGCCCGGAGATTTTCGCGCAGCTTGACGGTGATGTCGACGCGGTGGTGGTCGGCGTCGGCTCGGGCGGCACGCTGACCGGGCTTGGCCGCTTTTTCGCCAAGGCGTCGCCGAAGACGGAGATGGTATTGGCCGATCCGGTCGGCTCGGTGCTGGCGCCGCTGATCAAGACCGGCAAGATGGAAGAGGCGGGAAGCTGGACCGTCGAAGGCATCGGCGAGGATTTCGTGCCGCCCAATGCCGATTTGGCGCTGGTCAGGAAAGCCTATTCCATCACGGACAAGCAGAGCATGCTGGCCGTGCGGGATCTGTTGTCCCGGGAAGGCATACTGGCCGGTTCTTCCTCCGGCACGCTGCTGTCGACGGCCCTGCGCTATTGCCGCGAACAGACAGTGCCCAAGCGCGTCGTCACCTTCGTCTGCGACAGCGGCAACAAGTACCTGTCAAAAGTGTTCGACGATTTCTGGCTGGCCGAGCAGGGGCTGGCCGAACACGAGCAGCATGGCGACCTGCGCGACCTCGTCATGCGCACCCACCGCACCGGCGACACGGTCTATGTCGGTCCGGACGAAAGCCTGCTCAACGCCTATGGCCGCATGCGCCGTTCCGACGTCTCGCAGCTGCCGGTGCTCGACAATGGCAAGCTGGTCGGCATCGTCGACGAAAGCGACATCCTGGCCCATGTCGACGGTCCCTATGACGGACGCTGGGAGCGCTTCAGCGGCCCGGTGCGAACGGCCATGACCTCCAACCTGCACACGCTGCAGGCCAGCCAGACGCTGGACGCGCTGCTGCCGGTGTTCGACCGCAACGAGGTCGCCATCATCTTCGACGGCGACGAGTTCGTCGGCCTGATTACCCGTATCGACCTGATCAACCATCTGAGGCGCCGCGCAAAATGACCACATCCGGCAAGAACCGTCTGGCCTTCTCCACCCGCACCATCCATGGCGGCCAGAGCCACGATCCGCTGACAGGTGCTGTGATGGTGCCGATCTACGCCACCTCGACCTATGGCCAGCAGTCGCCCGGCGTGCACAAGGGCTTCGAATACGCCCGCAGCCAGAACCCGACGCGCTTCGCCTTCGAGCGCGCCGTGGCGGACCTGGAAAGCGGCTCGGCGGCCTTCGCTTTTGCTTCCGGCCTGGCGTCGATCGCCAGCGTGCTGGAACTGCTCGATTCCGGCGCCCATATCGTCGCCACCGACGACATCTACGGCGGCTCGTTCCGGCTGATGGAGCGGGTGCGCAAGCGCTCGGCCAATCTGCAGGTGAGCTTCGTCGACTTCACCGACCTTGCGGCGGTAGAGGCGGCGATCCGGCCGGAGACCAAGATGCTGTGGGTCGAGACGCCGACCAATCCGCTGCTGCGCATCGTCGACCTCGAGGGCATCGCGGCGCTCGCCAGGCGCAAGGGGATCCTCTCGGTCGCCGACAACACCTTCTGCAGCCCTTACATCCAGCGGC
This sequence comes from Mesorhizobium sp. WSM3626, assembly GCF_000513935.1. Lineage (GTDB taxonomy): Bacteria > Pseudomonadota > Alphaproteobacteria > Rhizobiales > Rhizobiaceae > Mesorhizobium > Mesorhizobium salmacidum. The sequence goes on from NZ_AZUY01000044.1 coordinate 31,927, forward strand.
CGCTGGAGCTCGGCATCGACATCGTGGTCCACTCGACGACCAAATATCTGAACGGCCATTCCGACATGGTCGGCGGCGTCGCTGTCGTCGGCGACAACAAGGATCTCGCCGACCGGCTGAAATTCCTGCAGAACGCCATCGGCGCCATATCGGGTCCGTTCGACAGTTTCCTGGCGCTGCGCGGGCTGAAGACCNTGGCGCTCAGGATGGAGCGCCATTCCGCCAACGGCCTGAAGATCGCGCAATGGCTGGAAGCCCGCAGGGACGTGCGCCGCGTCATCTATCCCGGCCTCGCCAGCCATCCCCAGCACGCCATAGCAGTCCAGCAGATGCATGCCTTCGGCGGCATGATATCAGCCGTGCTCGATCGCGACCTTGCCGGCACGAAACGCTTCCTCGAACGCACGCAGCTGTTCACGCTGGCCGAGAGCCTCGGCGGGGTGGAAAGCCTGATCGAACACCCGGCGCTGATGACGCATGGCTCCATTCCCGCCGGGAAGCGGGCGGAGATCGGCATATCGGATTCGCTGGTGCGGTTGTCGGCGGGCATCGAGGACGGCGATGATCTGATCGCGGACCTGGATCAGGCACTGGGGGGTTGAGTGGCTCTCGGCACGACCGAGAAGCGTCGGTGGTAACCTGCACCGCGAGGTCGGGGTCTTTCACGGACGTCGACACGCGCCTCAACGGTGAAGATCAGCAGCCGCATCGAGCAGCGGTCGGCCAAACACCGTTGACCCCAACCGCCATCTGCCCGAGATGTAGCGCCCATGGCCACGCGCGAACCACCCACAGACGCACCCCTCACCTTCGCGGTGCTGGTGTTCCCCGGCTTTCCGATGATGGCGTTCAGCTCGGTCATCGAGCCGCTGCGCGCCGCCAACATACTGGCGAAGCGGGAATGCTACCGCTGGATCATCGTCGGGGCGACACAGGGTCCGGTCGAGGCTTCCAACGGCGTCGTCATCCAGCCGGGGTTTTACGCCGAGGCGGCGCCCAAGGTCGACCGCATCGTCGTCTGCTCGGGCGGCGATGCCGATCACCTCGTGGCGGAGGACGCGGCGAGCTGGATTCGCCGCAGCCTGCGCGCCGGCGCCCATATCGGCGCGGTGGCGGACGCGGCGTTCTTCCTGGCGCGCGCGGGCCTGCTCGACGGCCATGCCTGCACCTTGCACTGGACCAGCCAGGCCGCCTTCACCGAAGCCTTCCCCAACATCGAGCTTAGACGCGACCTCTATGTCATCGACCGCAAGCGTTTCACTTCGGCCGGCGGCGTCGGCAGCCTCGATATGATGCTGGAGATCATCACCCGCGATTACGGCGCCGAGCTTGCCGCCGGCGTCGCCGAATGGTTCGTGCACAGTCCCTTGCGATCGAGCGTCGACCGCAAGCTGATGCCGCTGCGCCTGCGCACCGGGGTGCAGAACGAGCTGGTGCTGTCGGCCATCGCCATCATGGAGGACGCGGTGGAGGAACGGCTCGGCATGGCCGAGCTGACCGCGAAGCTTGGCGTCTCGTCCGACAAGCTCGAACGCTCCTTCCGCTCCGAACTCGCCATCTCGCCGAACGGCTACTACCGGCGGCTCCGGCTGAAGCGCGCCGCCGATCTCTTGGCGCATTCGACATTGGCCGTGCGCGACGTGGCGCTGGCCTGTGGGTTTGCCTCGATGTCGAGCTTTGCCCGGGCTTTTCGCGAGGAGCATGGGCATGCGCCGAAGATGGCGCGACGGCATTAGGTTCCTCAGCACACTTTCAAATGCTGGCGGGACAGCGCCCCCCTCTGCCCTGCCGGGCATCTCCCTCAAGGGGGGAGATCGGATGTTGTCCGGGCTTTCGCCAATCCTCCACCGTTGAACAAGAAGGCGAGGTTGGCGACGCTGCCAATCTCCCCACTTGAGGGGGAGATGCCCGGCAGGGCAGAGGGGGGCGCTGTCCCGCTGGCGTTCCGCATCTCCAGCGGCATTCCGCACAACCCACGCGGTTTTCGGCACAATCCCTCCGCGCCTGCTGCGCCATGGTCAAGCCTTTCACCCACCCAAGGCCGAACCCCATGAGCATCGTCGTATTCGACCCCGACAGCACCGAAGACGTCGATTTCAAGGACCGCATGCGTCATCCCGCCGCCGCCGATCCGGCGGGCGGCATGTGGCTGTCCGACACTGAGCCATCCTTCATCGATGCCGACGCCTTGCGCAAAGGCCGGCTGGCAAAACTGCGCGGCTGGATGCGCGAGGCCGGCTATGGCGGCGTGGTGCTGTTCGACCCCTATAACCAGCGTTACGCCACCGGCTCGCGCAACATGTTCGGCTATTTCCTGCGCAACTCGACCCGCTATTTCTTCATTCCGACCGACGGGCCGATCGTGCTGTTCGAATATCCGCAGAGCTACCATGTCTCGATGGTGCTCGACACGATCGACGAGGCGCGTCCGTCCAAGCTTGTGTGGTCTTCCGTGTCGGGCCGCGACGACGAAACCGCCGGTCCCTTCGCCGACGAGATCGCCGAGCTGCTGAAAAAGCATGGCGGCGGCTCGATGAAGCTCGGGCTCGACCGCTGCAGCCATCTGCAGGCGCTGGCGCTGGAAAAGCGCGGCTGCGAGGTCAAGGATTGCCAAGGCGAAATCCTGGCGGTGCGCGCGGTGAAGACGCCTGAGGAGGTGAAATGCCTGCAGGTGTCGATGGCCGGCGCCGAGGCGGCGGTCTATGCCGTGCGCGAGGCGATCAAGCCCGGCGTTTCCGAAAACGAGCTGTTCGCCATCATGTATGGCGAGGTGATCCGCCAGGGCGGCGAGTTCATCGAGACACGGCTGCTGACCTCGGGCCAGCGCACCAATCCCTGGTTCAACGAGGCCAGCGGCCGCAAGATCAGGCCCGGCGAGTTGCTGGCGCTCGATACCGACACGATCGGCTGCTATGGCTATTACTCGGACTTCTCGCGTACCTTCCGCTGCGGGCCGGGCAAGCCGACCCCCTATCAGAAGTCGCTCTACCGCATGGCGCACGACCAGGTTCAGCACAACATCGGGGTCGTGAAGCCAGGCATGGCCTTCCGCGAGATCGCCGAGAAGGCGTGGAAGATTCCGGACCGCTTCGTCGACCAGCGCTACACCTCGGTCATGCACGGTGTCGGCATGCATGGCGAGACACCGTTCATCGCGCATGCCCTGGATTACGAGACCTATGGCCGCGACGGCCATATCGTGCCAGGCATGGTGGTGAGCGTGGAAAGCTATATTGGCGAGAAGGGCGGCCGCGAGGGCGTCAAGCTGGAGGACGAGATCCTGATCACCGACACCGGCACCGAGCTTCTCTCGCGCTTTCCCTATGAGGACGAGTTTTTGGAGAAAGAGGTTTGATGCTGGTTGCTCACCTCAGCGACGTATCGCAGCTGAAGAACGAGCGCCTCAGTTGGCGCCCCCCTCTGTCCTGCCGGACATCTCCCCCTCTAGGGGGGAGATCGGCAGCTTCGCTTGCAGCGCTTTTTCCTGCAACGCTGGTGATTGGCGAAAGCATTCGCAACCGCCAATCTCCCCCCTGGAGGGGGAGATGCCCGGCAGGGCAGAGGGGGGCACTGTCCCTCCAGCGTTTGGAAATATCTTGGGGCGAAAGCGCATCCGCATGAAAAGCCCTGTCTCGATCAAGCGCGGCACGGTGGCCGCCATCTTCATCGACCTGCAGGAAGAGCACCGGCAGGACCCGCGCTATCTCGTCGAGGGCTACGAAAAGATCCTCGCCAACGTCCAGCGCCTGCAGGCGACGGCGCGGCAAAACCATGTGCCGCTCCATCACTGGGCCTATATTGTCGATCTCGACAGCCAGGACCGGCCCTTTCATCCGGTCGGCGAAGACGGCAAGTCGGCCTTTTCCGACAAGAGCGACCCGCTGACCGAAATCTGCCGCGAGGTGGCACCGGCGGATAGCGAGGCGCTGCTGATCAAGGCGGAGGCCAGCGCCTTCCGCTCCGGTCCGGCGGGCGACCGGCTCAAGGCTTCCGGCATCGAATGGCTGGCTATATCAGGCGTGTGGACCGAGGCCTGCATCGACGCGTCGGTCAAGGACGCGGTGGCGAAGGGCTTTCGCGTGCTTCTGGTCAAGGATGCCTGCGGCAGCGGCAGCGCGGCCATGCATCAGACCGCCATTCTCAACCTTGCCAACCGGCTCTATGGCGGCGCCGTCACCGATACGGAAGGCGCCTGCCGGCTGCTGGCCGGCGAGACGGTCACCGTCTGGCAGGTCGAGGGCTCGGTACCGCTGCGCTTCACCTTCGAAAACGCCGCCCGCCTCTATGCCGAGCTTTGACGTGCCCCTCGGAGTGAAATGACCAGCCGCGGCAAATACGGACCATGGCTCGATCCGGCGCTCTGGATCTATATCGACAGCGTCAACGCCTGGTACCCGCTAGAGATCGCCGGCCTGCCGGTCGAAAAGCAGCGCGCGGTCTATGCCAGGATGTGCCGGGCTTTCCACCAGGGCCGTCCGCCCGGGGTCAAGGCCAGCGACAGCCTGATCGCCGCTTCGAAGCATGGCATCCCGGTCCGCCGCTACCGGCTCGCCGGCGCGGCGCCGCGTGCGNCGGTGCTCTATTTCCACGGCGGCGGTTTCATCCTCGGCGGGCTCGAAAGCCATGACGACATCTGCGCCGAAATCTGCGCCGGCACCGGCTTCGACGTGCTGTCGGTCGACTATCGCCTCGCACCCGAGCACCTTCACCCCGCCGCCTTCGACGATGCGCTGGCGGCTTTCGAATGGGCGGCTGCAAGCAGCGACCTGCCGCTCGTGCTCTGCGGCGAAAGTGCCGGCGGCAACCTGGCGGCGGCGGTGGCACAGGCCACGCGTCACCATCCGCGCGCCGCGATCGGGCAGGTGCTGATCTATCCCGATCTCGGCGGCAACGAGACGATGGGCTCCTATGTCGAACACGCTGACGCGCCGCTGCTGTCGACAAGCGATGCCGCCTTCTACCGCGACGTCAGGTCAGCCAGGAAGCAATCGCCCGACGATCCGACCTTCTCGCCATTGCGCGACCGCGATTTTTCCGGCCTGCCGCCTACGGTGATCATCACGGCCGAATGCGACCCACTGTCGTCGGATGGCGAGGCCTATCGCGACCATATCCTGGAGGCCGGCGGCAAGGCCTGGTGGCATGAGGAACCCCGCCTCGTGCACAGTTTCCTGCGCGCCCGCACGACCGTGCCGGCTGCGGCGGAAGCCTTTGCGCGCATCATCGCGGCGGTTGCCGCGCTGGGCCGGGGGGAGTGGCCCTACTGAGGCCGCTTTCACTGACGGCTTTATGAGGACAGCGCCTGGGCTGCTTCCTGGGGGGAGGCGTTCAGCCACAGCGCCTTTTCGCCGAGCGTGGCGACCATGGCGGCATGCGCCGCGCGCTCCGCCTCGGTCAGACGCGGCAGCAGTGGCGCCGGGCGCTCGGCGACGATAATCTCGATCTGGCGGACATTGTCGCCGCCCCGCGCCGGTGCGCTTGCGCTGTCGAGGATCAGCGCCGCCTGCTTGCCGCCGATCAGCTCGATATAGACCTCGGCCAGCAATTCGGAATCGAGCAGGGCGCCGTGCTTGGTGCGCTTCGTGTTGTCGATGCCGTAGCGCCGGCACAGCGCGTCGAGCGAATTGGGACCCATCGGGTGCTTGCGGCGCGCCAGGGCCAGCGTGTCGACGACAAGCCCGTTATCGACCGGCGGGTGGCCGAGCCGGCCGAATTCGACATTGAGGAAGCCGATATCGAACGTGGCGTTGTGGGCGACCAGCTTGGCGCCTTCCGTGAATTTCAGCCATTCCTCGGCGATTTCGGCGAAGCTCGGCTTGCCCGCGAGGTCGGCCGCGCTGATGCCGTGTACGGACTGCGCCTCGGCGTGGATCGCACGGCCCTGCGGGTTGATATAGTGATGGAAGGTCCTGCCGGTCGGAAAACGATTGACCAGCTCGACACCGCCAAGCTCGATCACGCGGTCGTCGCGCGAATCGAGGCCGGTGGTTTCCGTATCGAAAATGATCTCACGCATCGAATCAGGTCGCTCCTGGGAACAGAATCGTTAGACCGGAACAAAATGGCAATGGGCAATGCCTCTTTTCCTTCTCCCCTTGTGGGAGAAGGTGGCCGCGAAGCGGCCGGATGAGGGGTGCTCCAGCTTGGCAACAGCTTTCCGGCCAGGATCGCACAGCGATTATCAGCGCCTCACTTCGCTGGAACACCCCTCAACCGTCTCGGCGCTACGCGCCGATCCACCTTCTCCCACAAGGGGAGAAGGAAAAAGCTAGCGGCCAGAACCCCCCTTGATTTCGGCAACAATCGCCGCCACCGCGGCGCGCGCGGCGTCCAGCCCCTCGCCGGTATCGACGACGAAATCGGCCAGCCTTCGCTTTTCGGCATCCGGCACTTGCTTAGCCAGGATCGACGCCAGTTTTTCCTCGGTCATGCCTGGCCGCGCCAGCACGCGCTGGCGCTGGACTTCGGCCGGCGCGGTGACGACGACGACCTTGTCGACCCGGCCACGGCCGCCGGTTTCGAACAGCAGCGGGATGTCGAGGACCGCCATCGATTCGCCCGCGTTACGATGCTTGGCCAGAAAGGCATGGGCATCGGCGCGGACCAGCGGATGGATGATGGCCTCGAGCCTTTTCAAGGCCGCCGCATCGCCGAACACACGGGCGCCGAGTTTTGCGCGGTCGACGCTTCCGCCAACGGTGGTGCCGGGAAAGGCGGCCTCGACCAAGGGGGCCGCCTTGCCGGCATAGAGGCGATGCACCGTCTCGTCGGAATCATGCACCGGCACGCCGGCCTCGGCGAACATCTTGGCCGTCGTCGACTTGCCCATGCCGATCGAGCCGGTGAGGCCGAGCACGATCATGGTTTCGACACCGGAGACTTGGGCACAAGATCGGCAACGATGATCGCGCGGAGCTCGGCCGTAACCTTCGGCCTGACGCCGAACCAGCGCTCGAAGCCGGGCACCGCCTGGTTGAGCAGCATGCCGAGCCCGTCGACCGTCTTCAGCCCCCGTGCCCGCGCGGCGGCGAGCAGCGGGGTTTCGAGCGGCACGTAGACGATGTCGTTGACCACGGCGTGGTCGGGCAGCAGCGTGGGGTCGGCAGGCAAACCCTCATTGCCCTGCATGCCCAGCGCGGTGGTGTTGACCAGCAGGCCGGCGTCGCCAAGCAGTTCGGCGGTCGTGGCCATTTCGTGCGCCGAGACGCCGGCGCCAAAGCGGTCGCGCAATTCAATCGCCCGGGCGAGCGTGCGGTTGACGATGCGGATATCACCGACGCCGCGCTCTTTCAACGCGTGGACAACGGCACGGGAAGCGCCGCCGGCACCCAGCACCACGGCCGGGCCATTGGCCGCCCAGTCCGCGGCGTAATCGTCAAGATTGGCGGCAAAGCCATGGCCGTCGGTATTGCCGCCCCACAAAGTGCCGTCATCGAGCCACAGCGTGTTGACGGCGCCGATCTCGTCCGCCGCATGGTCGCGGCGCGAGACCCGGGCAAAGGCCGCCTCCTTGTGCGGGATGGTGACGTTGCCGCCGCGATAGCCGTTGGCCTGCATGCTCGCCAGGAAATCGGCGAAGTCCCGCGGCGCCACGTCGATCGCCTGGTAGCTGCCGTCAATGCCGTACTTGGCCAGCCAGTGGCCGTGAATCATCGGCGAGCGCGAATGTTTTATCGGATGGCCGGTGACGAAGGCCTTCTTGATTGCCTCAGCCATCGATGGCTCCNAAGGTACGGAGTTCCGCCAGCAACGGCAGCAGTGGCAGGCCGACAATGGTGAAATGGTCGCCTTCGATTTTTTCGAACAGCTGGACGCCTTCGCCTTCGATTTGATACGCGCCGACGCTCGACAAGGCCTTGGCGCCGACCCTGGCGAGATGCCGGCCGATGAAGGCGGGGTCGAGCTTGCGCATGGTCATCGAGGCGATGCCGACATGGCGCCACAGCACCTTGCCGTCGCGCACCAGCACGGCGGCGCTGTTGAGTTGATGGGTCTTGCCCGACAGCGCCAGGAGATGGCGGCGCGCGCCCTCCATGTCGGCCGGCTTGTGGAACACCTCGTCGCCCAAGGACAGCGTCTGGTCGCAGCCGAGCACCAGCGCGCCGGGCCGGCGCTCGCTGACTTCGGTGGCCTTGGCTTCGGCGAGCACCAGGGCGACGTCCTCGGGCGAGGCGCCGCTGTCCTGCAAAGGGGCTTCCAGCGCCCGCTCGTCAAGCGTCGCGGGAACCGCCTCGATGTCGACGCCGGCATCGGCCAGCATCGCCTTGCGGAACGGGCTGCCCGAAGCGAGGATGATTTTTTCTGTCATGCTGACTCACCAGGGTTGGTGTTCCGTCGCTCACTTCTCTCGTCTGCCCTAGCGCGTCTTCCCCCTAAGGGCAACGATCGCCGCCGCCGTCTCCTCGATCGAGCGGCGGCTGACGTCGATCATCGGCCAGCCGTGGCGGATGCAGATCTGGCGGGCATAGGCGAGCTCCTCGTTGATGGCGGCGCGGTCGACATAGTCGGTCGGCACGTAGGTGCTCGAATTGCCAAGGATGCGGTTCTGGCGCACATGCGATATGCGCTCTGCGGTGGCGATCAATCCCACGATCAGCGGTGTCCTGGCGTTGACCAGGCTTTCGGGCACCGGCACGCCGAGCACGATCGGGATGTTGGCGGTCTTGATGCCGCGGTTGGCGAGATAGATGCTGGTCGGCGTCTTCGAGGTGCGCGAAATGCCGATCAGCACGACATCGGCGTCATCCATGTTTGCCGGCAGCTGGCCGTCATCATGGTCCATGGTGAAGTTGAGCGCATCGATGCGCCGGAAATATTCGGCGTCGAGAACATGCTGGGCGCCGACGCGGCGGCCGGCCGGCGTTCCGAGATAGGATTGGAAGACGGTCAGCACGGGCTCCAGCACGGACACGCAAGGCAGGCCCATGGCCGCGCAGCGTTCGTCGATGCCGTGCGCCAGCTTCTGGTCGACCACCGTGTAGAGGATGATGCCCGGCTCCTCCTCTATGTCCTCGAACACCTTGGCTATCTGCTTTTCGGTCCGGATGAGCGGGTAGATGTGCTCGATGGCGCGCGCATCCTTGTACTGCGCCGAAGCGGCGCGGCCGGCGGCGAGCAGCGTTTCCCCCGTGGCGTCGGAAATCAGATGCAGGTGGAAGAAGCTTTGGGGTTTGTTCACAGGGGTCACCTGGGGCTGTGGGCGGATGTGGATAAGATCGAACGGGCAGGCATGCCGGCGAAAGGCGACTGTATCAGATGCCGGTTTGTCCACAATTCGATGCGCTGTCAGCTTCGCCGGACGGCTGGGGACAAGTCCGTGGACGAAGCGCTTTGCCTTTCGTTCGTCCACAGGGCAGGTCTCGAGGGCGGTCGATCTAGCGCATTGACTCCCCTGCGAGATTCCTGATTGTCCCCAGAACCCTGCAAACCGCGATCGGCAGTGCGCGACAATATGCTTGCTGGCGTTTTGGCGGCCAAAGCGGGACAGGTGACAACCACCACAACCAACAGACTCTTAGAATCAGAAGACTCTTTTAAAATAAGATATTTGATTAAGAGGAAGCCGGGAGAGGCGAGCGCTCGATGCCTGCAAGACGGATCATGCTGGATGTCCTGAAGGGCAAGACGGTGTTTCCTCCTCCGCTCTGGATGATGCGCCAGGCCGGGCGCTATCTGCCGGAATATCGTGAGACGCGAAGGCGTGCCGGTTCGTTCCTTGATCTCTGCTACGACCCCGACCTAGCCGTCGAAGTGACGCTGCAGCCGATCGAGCGTTTCGGCTTCGACGCTTCGATCGTATTCTCGGACATCCTTGTCGTTCCCCATGCGCTTGGCCGCGACGTGCGCTTCGAGGAAGGGCGCGGACCGCTGCTGACGCCGATTTCAGCGGCGGAGATCGCGGCGCTGGGAAGCGACATGTTTCACGTGAATCTCGAACCGGTCTACGAGACGCTTCGCCGGCTGCGGGCGAAATTGCCCGACGAGACGACGCTGATCGGCTTTTGCGGCGCGCCTTGGACGGTGGCGACCTATATGATCGCCGGCCACGGTACGCCGGACCAGGCGCCGGAGCGGCTGTTCGCCTACCGCGAGCCGGCGGCGTTTCGACAGCTGCTGAAAGTGCTCGCCGATCATTCGGCTTCCTACCTGATCCGCCAGATCGAGGCCGGCGCGGATGTCGTGCAGATCTTCGATTCCTGGTCCGGGGTGCTCGACGATGCTACATTCGAACAGTTCTGCGTCGAGCCGGTCGCAGAGGTCGTCAGGCAAGTTCGGGCCGTCCATCCCGACGTGCCGATCATCGGGTTTCCCAAGGGCGCCGGAGCCCGCTACCAGAGTTATCGCGAGAAGACCGGGGTGACGGGTCTGGGCATCGACTGGACGGTGCCGCTCGAGGCAGCGAAGGCGTTGCAGCGGCAGGGAGCCGTCCAGGGCAATCTCGACCCGTTGCGGCTCGTCGCCGGCGGCCAGGCATTGGCCGACGGGGTCGGGGCGATCCTTCGGGCGTTGGGGGACGGGCCGCTGATCTTCAATCTCGGCCATGGCATCACGCCCGACACGCCGGTGGCGCATGTCGAGGCGATGGTGAAACAGGTGCGGAGTGCGGCACGCTGATGACTGACAGAAGCAACACCAATAGCACCGGCCAGGCGATGAGGCGCATGGTCATCGGCATCGCTGTCCTGGTCGTTCTCACCGCGCTTTTGTTTTTCTTCGCACCGGAAAGCTTCTACCCCTGGGCAAAGGCGATCCATATCCTCGCCGTCATCTCCTGGATGGCCGGCATGCTTTATCTGCCGCGGCTGTTTGTCTATCACGCCGCCGCGGAGAAGGGCTCCGTCCAATCCGAGACGTTCAAGGTGATGGAGCGGCGTCTGCTGCGCGGCATCATCAATCCGGCGATGATCCTCACCTGGGTGTTCGGGCTGTGGCTGGCCTGGAAAATCTTTGCGTTCCAGGGCGGCTGGCTGCATGCCAAGATCGGCCTGGTGCTGATCTTGTCTGGCATTCACGGCTATCTGGCCGCCGCGGTGCGCAAATTCGCCGAGGACCGCAACGAAAAACCGGCAAGGCACTGGCGGATCGTCAACGAGATCCCCACATTGCTGATGATCGCAATCGTGATCCTGGTCGTCGTGAAGCCGTTCTGAGGCTTCATCGGACCCGCTCAAAAGGCGGCTTGCTCTTTCAGCCGACCGACGATACAAGACGGGTCTTCCTTCCCGTCATGCGCCGCCCGTCATTGCTTTCGGCCGCGCCCGGCATTTGTCGCATCCCGCCGATTTTTTTCCCCAAAGCCTACCCAGAGTCCGTCTAATGCAAGAAATGAAACTCACCGAGTTCAAGAACAAGAAGCCGCCAGAGCTGATCGCTTATGCCGAATCGCTCGAGGTCGAGAACGCCAGCGTCATGCGCAAGCAGGAGCTGATGTTCGCGATCCTGAAGAAGCTCGCCGCCCAGGACATCGAAATCATCGGTGACGGCGTGGTCGAGGTGCTGCAGGACGGTTTCGGCTTCCTGCGCTCCGCCAATGCCAACTACCTGCCGGGTCCCGACGACATCTACATCTCGCCGTCGCAGATCCGGCGCTTTTCGCTGAAGACCGGCGATACGGTCGAAGGACCGATCCGCAGCCCGAAGGAGGGCGAGCGCTATTTCGCGCTGCTCAAGGTCAACACGATCAATTTCGATGATCCCGAAAAGATCCGCCACAAGATCCACTTCGACAATCTGACGCCGCTCTATCCGACCTCGCGGCTGAAGATGGAGGTCGACAATCCGCCCAGCAAGGACATATCGCCTCGCGTGATCGACCTGGTGGCGCCGATCGGCAAGGGCCAGCGCGCGCTGATCAACGCACAGCCGCGTACCGGCAAGACGGTGCTTTTGCAGAACATCGCGCACTCGATCACCGCCAATCATCCGGAATGCTATCTGATCGTGCTTCTGATCGACGAGCGTCCGGAAGAAGTGACCGACATGCAGCGCTCGGTGAAGGGCGAAGTGATCTCCTCGACCTTCGACGAACCGGCGGTGCGCCACGTCCAGGTCGCCGAAATGGTCATCGAGAAGGCCAAGCGCCTGGTCGAGCACGGCCGTGATGTGGTGATCCTGCTGGATTCCATCACCCGCCTCGGCCGCGCCTACAACACCGTCGTGCCGTCCTCCGGCAAGGTGCTGACCGGCGGTGTCGACGCCAACGCGCTGCAGCGCCCGAAGCGCTTCTTCGGCGCCGCCCGCAACATCGAGGAAGGCGGCTCGCTCACCATCATCGCCACGGCGCTGATCGACACCGGCAGCCGGATGGACGAAGTCATCTTCGAAGAGTTCAAGGGCACCGGTAACTGCGAAATCCAGCTCGACCGCAAGGTGGCCGACAAGCGCATCTATCCGGCCATCGACATCCTCAAGTCCGGCACCCGCAAGGAAGACCTGCTGGTGTCGCGTCAGGACCTGCAGAAGATCTTCGTGCTGCGCCGTATCCTGGCGCCGATGGGAACCACCGACGCGATCGAGTTCCTGATCGACAAGCTGAAGCAGACCAAGACCAACGGCGATTTCTTCGATTCGATGAATACATAATCGAAGCGAGGCGGGCTTTCTCTTCGTCATCCTCGGGCGAGGATCCATTCCGTGACGTCCTAGGGTCCGCGGTGCGTCGCGTCGCTCCTTGCTGCGCTATAGGATGACGAATTGCGCAACAATCCTTCCAGCTCATCGGGATCCGCAACCACCGGCAGGCAGACCTGGCCGGTGCACAGCCAGGCGCCGCGCCGGTTGGTCGGCGGCAGAATTCCGCCGGGCAGCAAGGGTCGATTCGCCGCCGTACCGATCGGCACGACGATGTCGACGCGGCGGGGATCAGGGTTTCGATTAACGACCGGAACGAGTTTTTGATCTTCCGGCTCGTCCACGACGACCAGTTTCAGCGGTTCGATGGCAAGCGCGCAGGCATTGACGATGCCCGCCTGGCCATAGGCCTGGTGCGCGGCTCGGCCGGCAGCGTGCTCGGCGGTTTTCCACGCCTTCTCCTGCAAATCGAGATTGCCGGTGACGGAGGCGAGCCGCACCTGCGCCTCGATGATCTGGCTGGTGGCTGACGGAATGGCCTCATCGACATCGCCCCTGATGCGGATCGGCACATCGGTGCTGTCCGAGGCGGTCAGGTAGTAGCCGGTGCCCTGCGCGTCGGCGTGCCAATGGTCGAGCTGTTCGAGGAACCGGCTGGCCTTGTCGACATAGTTCCAATCGCCTGTGGCTTCAAACAGCGAGATCGCCGCGTTGGTCATGGCGGCATAGTCGCTCGACAAAGCGGGAAACAATTTCCTGATACCAAGCATGGAATGCGGCAAGCGATTGTCGCGGCTGGCGGCGCTGATATGGGCAAACGCCTTTGCCGCGGCCTCGATCCAATCCGGCCGTGCCAGCGAGCGGCCGGCCTCCGCGAGTGCTGCGATCATCAGGCCGTTCCAGTCGGTAAGGGTCTTTGCGTCCAGGCCAGGCCTGACGCGTTCTTCCCGGGCTGCGAGAAGCCTTGCCTTGAGCGGCACCAGCTGTTCGCGGTCGGTCACCCCAAGCGCTTGCTGGGAGAGGGTTTGATGGACAACCGGCTTGCCCTCCCAGCCGGGTGGGCTGGAAAGCGTGAAATATTTGAAAAACAATGGTGAAGCGGCACCAAGGACAGATTCGATCTCCTCCCTGCTCCAGGTGTAGAACAGGCCCTCCTCGCCCTCGCTGTCGGCGTCGAGGCTGGCGGCAAAGGCGCCGCCATCGACGCGCATTTCGCGCAGCAGCCAGTCGACCGTGTCTTCGATTCGTACCCGGAACAAATCATTGCCGGTCGCCGCAAGAGCCCAATTGCAGAAGCGGATGAGCTGGGCGTTGTCGTAGAGCATCTTCTCGAAATGCGGCACCAGCCATTCGGCATCCGTCGAGTAGCGGCTGAGGCCGCCACCGATGTGATCGTAGATGCCGCCGCTCAGCATATGTTCGAGGCCGATGAGCACGTCGTCGCGATGCGCGGCATTGCCGTCGCGCAGCCAGGACAGCCACAGCGTTTGCATGAACGGCGCGTTCGGGAATTTCGGCGCGCCGGCGAGGCCGCCGTGATCGCGGTCGATCATGCCACTGACGCGGCCGGCGAGATCGGACAGCGTATCGCGATCGAGAAGCGCCTTGGAATGCGTGGCGGAGAGCCGCGCCTCGACGTGGGAGGTCAGGCCGTCGGCGCTCTGGTGCAGGCTCGCCCTCTTTTCGCGCCACGCCTTGTCGACCGCTTCCATCACCTGGATGAACCCCGGCCGGCCATAGCGCGGCTCGCGCGGGAAATAGGTGCCGCCCCAGAACGGCTTGCCATCGGGCGTCAGGAACATGGTCAGCGGCCAGCCGCCTTGCTCGCCCATCGAGGACAGTGCGGCCATATAGATCTGGTCGATGTCGGGGCGCTCCTCGCGGTCGACCTTGATATTGACGAACAGACGGTTCATGACGGCGGCGACGTCGTCGTTCTCGAAGCTTTCATGGGCCATGACATGGCACCAATGGCAGGCGGCGTAGCCGACGGAGAGCAGGATAGGCCTGTCCAGCGCCTTTGCCTCTTCCAGCGATGCCGGTGACCATCCCCGCCAATGCACGGGATTGCCGCTGTGCTGCTGCAGATAGGGGCTGGCCTCGTCGGCAAGCAGGTTTTGCGCGGGCAATGTCACAATGGCCAACTTTCGAGGCACTCGGGATGGGTGATGACACGATAGCTAGGGCGGTTCGGTAGAGCGGGCAAATGATTTCAGGCGATTCGATCGTGGCGTTGTCGAGCGGCCGGCTTCCGGCCGGGGTCGCCGTGCTGCGGATATCCGGCCTTCGGACTCGATTCGTTGTCGAAACGATTGCCGGTGGTGTGGTTAAGGAGCGCACGGCGGTGCTGCGCAAGTTCAAGGCGACGGATGGAGCGGTTCTCGACACCGGGCTGGTCGTCTTCTTCCCCGGGCCGGCCAGCTTTACCGGCGAGGACGTCGCCGAGTTCCATGTTCATGGCGGCCGCGCCGTGGTGGCCAGAATGTTGGAGACAATCGGAGGATTTGACGGCGTCAGGCACGCGGAACCCGGAGAATTCACGCGCCGCGCCTTTCTGAACGGGAAGGTCGACCTGGTCGAGACGGAGGCGCTGGCGGATATCGTCAACGCCGAGACCGAAGCGCAACGGCGCTTCGCCGTCCAGAATGCCGAGGGCGCGCAGAGTGAGCTTTATATCGGCTGGCGCCGACGCCTGATCCATGCGCGGGCGATGATCGAAGCCGAGATCGACTTTGCCGATGAGGATGATGTGCCGGGTTCCGTTTCGGATGCGGTCTGGTCCGACGTGCGGTCGATGATATCAGAGATTGACCGCCACATAGCCGGATTCCACGCCGCCGAAATCATTCGCGACGGCTTCGAAGTCGTCATCCTCGGTGCACCCAATGCCGGCAAGTCGAGCCTATTCAACGCCTTGGCGCGCCGCGATGCGGCTATTGTAACGGATGAACCCGGCACCACCCGCGACCTGCTGGAGGTCGTTCTCGATCTCCAAGGTCTGCGTGTCAGACTGACCGACACGGCGGGGTTGCGGGAAGCGCCCGGCAAAATCGAGGCGATCGGCATCGAGAAGGCGAAAGCCAAGGCGGATCGCGCCGATCTCTTGCTTTTGCTCGAGGACGCCGCGGACCCCAAGGACGCCGGTACGATGCCGATGTCGACACCGGCATTGCGCGTCGGCACCAAGCTCGACTTGCTTAATGGGGCCTACGATGCGGCCCGGCGCTACGAGTTTGGCATATCGGTGGTGGAAGGGACGGGTGTGGATGAATTGCTGGCGGAGATCGGGCGCCGCGCCACGCAGGCGGCCGGCGATGCCGGCGATGTGCTGCCATCGCGGCTGCGCCATGTCGAGTTGCTCGGTGCGGCGAACCGGCATCTGCATCGCGCCGCCGATGAGGGGACGCCACAGGAACTGCGCGCTGAAGAGCTGCGCCTGGCAGCGGATCGCCTGGGGCGTATCGTGGGTGCGGTGGACGTCGAAGACTTGCTCGACGTGATCTTTTCCCAGTTCTGCATCGGGAAATGACTCACGTGAAACACGCATGGTCGTTGGCAGGGCTCCGATTGACTCACGTGAAACATCTTTGGCGGTGATTCACGTGAAACGCGGACAGAAGCAGGGTTTCCCTGTTTCACGTGAAACGTCGCGCGGAAGTTTTCTTGACAGTCCCGTTTCGCGGGGACATGTGTCGCTGATCTCTTTTGAGTCCGGGACTTATGTAAGATGACCGATCACTATGATGTGGTTGTGGTGGGCGGCGGCCATGCGGGTTGCGAGGCGGCCAGTGCCGCGGCGCGCGCCGGCGCCAGCACCGCGCTGGTGACGCTGCGTTTCGACACGATCGGTGTAATGTCGTGCAACCCTGCAATCGGCGGGCTGGGCAAAGGGCATCTTGTGCGCGAGATCGACGCCATGGACGGGCTGATGGGCCACGTGGCGGACGCCGCCGGCATCCAGTTTCGTCTGCTCAACCGCCGCAAGGGTCCTGCGGTGCGCGGACCTCGCACACAGGCCGACAGAAAACTCTATCGCCTTGCCATGCAGGAAGCGATTCGGCAGCAGAACGATCTTGAGGTCGTCGAGGGCGAAGTTCTCGACTTTGAGATTTCCGATGGGAAGATAGCAGCGGTTCTCCTGGCGGACGGCCGCCGGCTTGCCTGCGGCGCCGTGGTGCTGACCACAGGAACCTTCCTGCGCGGGCTCATTCACATCGGCGAAAAGAAGATTGTCGCCGGCCGCATGAACGAGAAGGCCAGCATGGGACTGTCGGCGACAATGGACCGCGCCGGTTTCAGGCTCGGGCGGCTCAAGACCGGCACGCCGCCGCGCCTGGATGGGCGAACCATCGACTGGGCTTCGCTGGAAAGCCAGGCGGCGGACGAGAACCCGGTGCCGTTCTCGCTGATGACCGACCGCATCGTGACGCCGCAGATCGATTGCGGCATTACGCGCACGACCACGGCGACGCATGAGGTGATTCGCGCCAATCTTGGCCGTTCGGCGATGTATTCCGGCTCGATCGAAGGCATTGGGCCGCGTTATTGCCCCTCGATCGAGGACAAGATCGTCAAGTTCGGCGACCGCGACGGGCACCAGATATTTCTCGAACCGGAAGGGCTCGACGACCACACGGTCTATCCCAACGGCATTTCGACCTCGCTGCCGGAAGATGTTCAACTCGACATCCTGAAGACCATTCCGGGGCTGGAGCGCGCTGTCATGCTGCAGCCGGGCTATGCCATCGAATATGATCATGTCGATCCGCGCGAACTGCATCAGACGCTCGAGACCAAGCGCGTTGCCGGGCTCTTTCTCGCCGGGCAGATCAACGGTACGACCGGCTATGAAGAGGCCGCCGGGCAGGGCCTGCTCGCCGGCCTCAACGCAGCGCGCCGCGCCGCGGGCGGCGAACAGGTCGTGCTCAGCCGCACCCGGGCCTATATCGGCGTGATGGTCGACGATTTGACCAGTCGCGGCATCAGCGAGCCCTACCGGATGTTCACCTCGCGGGCCGAGTTCCGGCTGTCGCTGCGCGCCGACAACGCCGATGAGCGGCTGACGCCGGTGGCGCAGACGCTGGGGATCGCTTCGGCGCGGCGGCTGCAGCGCTATGGCGACGTCACGCGCCGGCTTGACGAAGCGCGCCAGTTGGCGCTTTCGCTGACCATGACGCCGAACGAGGCGGCACGGCACGGCCTGGAGATCAATCGCGATGGCGTGCGCCGGTCCGGCTTTGAACTGCTGGCTTATCCCGGCGTCGATATTGCCTGGCTAAGCCGGGTCGAGCCAAAATTTGGCGACATCGACGTCAGGACCGCGGACCGCCTCGAAACGGAAGCGAAATATTCGGTTTATCTTGACCGCCAATGCACAGATGTCGCGCAGATACGGCATGAGGAGAGCCGGCTGATCCCGGACGCCATTGATTTCGCCGGCGTGCCAGGGCTGTCCAATGAACTGAAGCAGAAGATGCAGGCGCGCCGGCCGCGCTCCATCGCCGATGCACAGCGCATGGAAGGCATGACGCCGGCGGCGCTGGCGGTCATTGTCGCGCATGTCCGTCATTGGGAAACAGCGCAGAAGCGGGAAACCGCACAGAAGGGGGAAACCGCTGAAAAGGCCGAGCAGAGGGACGTTGCGTGAGGTCTTTCTCCCGCGAGAGCCTGCAGGAGGCCGCCGGTCCGGTTTCACGTGAAACATTCGATCGCCTGGTGGCGTTCGAAGAGATGTTCCAGAAATGGAACCGCAGCATCAATCTCGTCGCGCAATCGACCTCCGGTGATGTCTGGCAACGCCACATCCTGGACAGTGCGCAGCTTGCACGGATAGAGTCCGAAGCCACGCATTGGGTCGATATTGGTTCCGGCGGCGGATTTCCCGGGCTTGTCATGGCCTTTCTGCTCGCCGAGCGCCCGGGGGCCAGCATCGATCTGGTCGAAAGCAACCGCAAGAAGGCCTCGTTCCTGCAGACCGTCATCGGTCAGTTCGGCTTGCCGGCGCGGGTCGTGGCGCGCCGCATCGAGGACAGCCATGTGCTTGTTTCGAAGCCGCAAATCGTCACGGCGCGGGCGCTGGCCCCGCTTTCGGTCCTGCTGGACCTGTCCGCGCCATGGCTGACCTCGGGGGCGCGCGCGCTGTTCCACAAAGGCCGGGATTACCGCGCCGAAGTGCAAGAAAGCGTTAACCGGTGGACTTTCGATCTGGTAGAACATCCAAGCGTGACCGACGCCAGCGGCGTCATCCTCGAATTGTCCAATGTGCGACCTGTCTGAACCGAGACCGGTCTGATTATTCGGCGACCCAAAGATGAATTTCTGGCATAAACCCATGATGAAGAACGGCCCTCGAATCATCACCGTAGCCAACCAGAAGGGCGGTGTCGGCAAGACCACGACCGCCATCAACCTGGCCACCGCGCTGGCGGCAATCGGCGAAAAAGTGCTGATCGTCGATCTCGATCCGCAAGGCAATGCCAGCACCGGCCTCGGCATCGATCGCAAGGACCGGACGGTCTCGTCCTATGATGTGCTGACCGGCGAACTGGAGCTGGAGGCCGCCGCCATCCCGACCGCGGTGCCCGGCCTGTCGATCGTGCCGTCGACGCTCGACCTGCTCGGCATCGAGATGGAGATCGCTTCGGCGCCGGACCGGGTGCTCAAACTGCGCAATGCGCTGCGCGCGGCGACCGAGCGCGGAGCGCCCTTCGGCTACGTGCTGATCGATTGCCCGCCCTCGCTCAATCTTCTGACATTGAATTCAATGGCGGCAGCCGATTCCGTTCTCGTGCCGCTGCAATGCGAGTTCTTCGCACTGGAGGGTCTCAGCCAGCTGCTCGAAACGGTCGAGCAGGTGCGTCGCTCGATCAATCCGGATCTCACCATCCAGGGCATCGTGCTGACCATGTATGACGGCCGCAACAACCTCGCCAACCAGGTGGTGCAGGATGTGCGCGAGCATATGGGCGACAAGGTCTATGAGACCATCATTCCGCGCAATGTGCGGGTGTCGGAGGCGCCGTCCTATGGCAAGCCGGCGATCCTCTACGACCTGAAATGCTCCGGCAGCCAGGCCTATCTGCAACTGGCCTCCGAAGTGATCCGCCGCGAGCGTAAATTGCGCGCTGCTTGATTAGGTCGGCCGCATAATCAACAGCCGATACGATACCGAAACGATCTGAAATAGACGTGGAATAAAGATGAGCGAAGATCTCTCGAGGAAAAGACTGGGACGCGGACTGGCGGCACTGATCGGCGAGATCGATCGCCCGGCCGCACCGGAAAAGCCCGGCATGAGCGCCGACGGCAAGGTGCCGATCGAGTTTCTCAGCCCAAACCCGAGAAATCCGCGCCGGCATTTTGGCGATGCCGAACTGACCGATCTCGCCCAGTCGATCCGCGAGCATGGCGTGGTGCAGCCGGTCGTGGCGCGGCCGTCGCCGACGCAGGCGGGCCGCTACGAGCTCATCGCCGGCGAGCGGCGCTGGCGTGCGGCGCAGCGTGCCGGGCTGACCGAGATCCCGGTCATCATCCGCGAAGTCAACGACCGCACGGCGCTGGAACTGGCGATCATCGAGAACGTCCAGCGCGCCGACCTCAATCCGGTCGAAGAGGCACAGGGTTACCAGCAACTCATCGACGACCATGGCTACACCCAGGCCGATCTCGGCCAGGTGATCGGCAAGAGCCGCAGCCATGTCGCCAACACTTTGAGATTGTTGAAGCTGCCCGACGTGATCCGCGACATGCTGGTCGACGGCGCGCTGTCGGCCGGGCATGCCCGCACGCTGGTCACGGCGGAGGATCCGGCCGGCCTTGCCAAGCGCATTGTCGAGGAGGGTCTTTCCGTGCGCCAGGCCGAGGCGCTGGCGCAGATGCCGGCCGGCACCAGTTCCAACGGCACCAGGTCAGCCGCGCCGGCCGTCGAAAAGGACGCCGACACGCTGGCCCTGGAAAAGCTGCTGACCGATACGACCGGCATGATCGTCACGGTCGACCACAAGGGCAAGGGTGGCGTGCTGCGCGTTGCGTATCGAAGCCTGGAACAGCTGGATGAGCTGTGCCGCCGGTTGAAACAGGATTAAAGCGGCCCGACGATTATAGGCTGGTATTTAGCCGGCGAATGTTTTGCGCGGTCTTCCCTTCTTGCCTTCTCCCCTTGTGGGAGAAGGTGTCGCCGAAGGCGACGGATGAGCGACTATCTGAGGTGTCAAGTTGCATTTGCGAACTCGCTTCGCGCATCGCGTGCTTTTGCATTGAGAATGACGAGCAGCTTTCTGGCGAGAGCGATGCGGATGACCATCTTTTCCTTTCCGGCNGCCTGCAACCTTTGCTGGAAAGCGGCCAGATGCGGATCATATTTGGCAACGATGCTGGCAACGAGGAAGAGGACGCCTCGCGGTCCCGCACGGCCGCCACGCACCGGTCTTCGGCCGCTGCGCTTGCCGCTGTCATTGGCGATCGGAGCCAGGCCGGCCAG
>NZ_AZUY01000045.1 GCF_000513935.1 Mesorhizobium sp. WSM3626
GTCGGGCGACTTCGCCAAGCCTCGAATCGGATGGCCATCCGGTTCGAGGCTCAGTCGCTCTTCTCGCACAAAGTTTCCTCCGTGCAGATACAAGGGGTGTTCCAGCTTGATGCCAGGGGTCGAACTCACTTCCAGTTCTTGCGCCGCTCGAGTTCGGCGTCGGAGGGCTTGCCCGTGACAAACGAGCCGACCTCGATTTCGCCCGCGCGCTCGTAGGTCGCCATGATGACGCCGGTGGTCGAAGCCTGCGATTTGACAAGCTTGAAGGCGGCCGGCATCGCGGCATCGCCGAACAGCCGCTTGCCCTTGCCCAGCAACAGCGGGAAGGTCATCAGCCGGATCTCGTCGATCAGCTCGTTGGCGAGCAAGGTCTGAATGAGATTGCCAGATCCCTGGATGAGCAGGTCAGGTCCATCTTCCTGCTTGAGGCTGCGCAAAGTCGCGATGATATCGGGCCCAAGCGCGTGCGTGTTCTGCCAGGTCAGAGTGTCCGGCCGATGCGTCGCCACATATTTGGTCGCGGGGTTGAAGGCATCCGCGATCGGATCTTTCTGGTACGGCCAATACGCGGCGAAGATGTCGTAGGTTCTGCGGCCGAGCAGCAGGGCGAAGGGTTTGGAAAATAGGTCATCCATTGCCGCGCCCGCCACCTCGTCAAAGTAGTGGAACGTCCAGCCGCCGAATTTGAAGCCGCCGACCGGATCTTCTTCCGGGCCACCGGGTGCCTGCATGACGCCATCGAGGCTGACGAAGGTTGCGGCGATGATCTTTCTCATTGTGCTCTCCCTTGCTTTCGTCCACGCCGTCGCGGCCGGACTTCGGTCCAAGGACGGACCAGCCGCGCCCATCCCGACAGCGGCCGCGAATCTGGTTCGCCATAGATACTCAATCACCGGCGCTCGGGGCTTCCGACGAGAACCAGACATGCTCGAAGATTGCGGTGGCGCTGCTGTCCGGCTGCCTGTCCTCGATCAGCCAGATCGAGCGGCTGCGCGTGGCCTCTTCGCGTGTCGGGATCTTCGCGGCGGAGTCGGCGGTCGACGCGCCGACACAAGGGATGAACCACGAGCGCATGAACGGGTGGCAGGCGAAGCCTTTTTCGCCGCGGGTCACCATCACCGCGAACGGAATGCGCTCGGCCGGACGCCACGGGAAGATCATGCGGCCGCCGGGGCGTAGCGCCTTCAGCCATCCGGCGGGAGGGGCCACGACACCGGCATTGACATAGATGATGTCGGATGGCGGCAGGGGCGAGGTCACGGCATCGCCATGGACAACAGTCGCATTGCCGTAGGCTTCGAGATTTCCGCGCGCCAGTTCGGCCATCTGATCGTCGAACTCGAAAGCAGCGACGGTGCCGCCGGGCGAAACCAGCGTGGCAAGCAAAGCCGTGTAGTAACCGCTGCCGGCGCCGACATGCGTGACGGCCTCGCCTGGCTTTGGCGCGAGTTTTCCGATCCATATGGCGTGCAGGAAGGGCTCGCCATTGTTGATGCCCTTGTCGGGATCGAGCGCCACGAGCACGTTCTGGTAGATGTGAGCCGGATCGGCGCTTGGTGTCGTGAGCGTGGCGTTGCCGGCAATGATCGTCCATGGCCCAGGACCGAGGAAGGCTTCGCGCGGCACGCTGGCGAACACGTCTTCCAGACGCGGGTCCGATGAGGCGGCGTTGGCCGCCATCAGCCGCGCATAAAATCTCCTGATGTCTTCGATGTTGCTCATGGCATCGGCAAAGATAGAGCGATCAGGCAGTTTGTCCCGGGATTAAACTGGCCTTCAACCAGCCCCGGACATGGTGTCGTAGAGCAGCTTGAAATTGAGCACCAGGATGATGGCCGCGACCACCCAGGCCAATGCCGCCACGCCGCGCGGGATGGCGAGGTTGCCCATCTTCTTCTTGTCGGAGACGAACTGCACCAGCGGGATGACCGCGAAGGGCAGCTGCATGGACAGGATCACCTGACTGAACACCAGCAGCTGGCCGGTGCCCTTCTCGCCATAGAGTGCGGTGACGACCACCACCGGAACGATGGCCAGGCCGCGCGTCAAAAGACGCCGTGCCCAGCTGGGGATGCGCAGGCGCAGAAAACCTTCCATGATGATCTGGCCGGCCAGCGTCGCCGTCACCGTCGAGTTGAGGCCCGAGGCCAGCAGTGCCACGGCAAACAGGATCGAGGCGATGCCCAAGCCAAGCAGCGGCGACAGGAGCTGGAAGGCCTGGTCGATCTCGGCGACATGATGGTGGCCGGTGTCGTGGAAGGCGACCGCCGCGACGATCAGGATGGCGGCGTTGACGAACAGCGCCAGCATGAGGGCGATGGTGGAGTCCATCGTCGCCCATTTGATGGCATCGCGCTTGCCCCCGTCGGTGCGTTCATAGGCGCGGGTCTGTACGATCGAGGAATGCAGATAGAGATTATGCGGCATCACCGTGGCGCCGATGATGCCGATGGCGATGTAGAGCATCGCCGGGTTGGTGACGATGTCGGAGGACGGCACGAACATCGAATGCAGGATCGTGCCGGCCGGCGGGGCGGCAACGAAGATCTGGATGGCAAAGCAGCTGAAGATGATGATCAGAAGCGCGACGACGAAGGCTTCCAGATAGCGGAAACCCTTGTTCATCAGGAGCAGCACCAGGAAAGCGTCGAGCGCGGTGAGCATGGCGCCGCCGATCAGCGGGATGCCGAACAAAAGCTGCAGCGCGATCGCGGTGCCGATCACCTCGGCGAGGTCGCAGGCGATGATGGCGAGCTCGCAGGCGATCCACAGCACGAAATTGACCGGGCGCGGGTAGTAAGCGCGGCAGGCCTGGGCGAGGTCGCGGCCGGTGGCGATGCCAAGCCGCGCGGCCAGCGCCTGCAGCAGGATCGCCATCAGGTTGGACAGCATGATGATGAACAAAAGCGTGTAGCCGAACTGGGCGCCGCCGGCGAGGTCGGTCGCCCAGTTGCCCGGGTCCATATAGCCGACCGAGACCATGTAGCCCGGGCCCATGAAGGCGAACAGCCGGCGGAACCAGACGCCTGACGTCGGCACCGCGATGGTGGAATTGACCTCGCGCAGGCTGGGCTGATCGTCTTCCTCCCGTCTGGCGAACCGCCATGCGGACCGGGGGGCTGTGACGTCTGCTTCTAACATGAAAAGGCTTTCCGCGGCTTCCGGAGGATACCCATAAGCTATGCCATGGCTCAACATTATGCAATAGGCTATATTTCATTGTCGGGGCTTGTTGCGAGGGCGGGCAACCGGAGACGCCGATTGCGCCTCTCGTGGAATGCAAATAAACGGCCTGAAGAATCAGAGCCCGTGCTATAAAAGCAGCGACGGCTAAACTTCCGAGGAGGAGCGCGCATTGGCGCTGAAGAACAGACCGGTCCCGCGTGAGCCGTTGCTCGATGCCGATATCCATTCGGAAGGATTCCGGCAGACGCGCGAAGCGCGCCGCAGCGCGCTGGTCGAGGATTATGTCGAGCTGATCGCCGACCTGATCGAGGACGGCAACGAGGCGCGCCAAGTCGACATCGCCGCTCGCCTCGGCGTCGCCCAGCCGACGGTGGCCAAGATGCTGACGCGGCTCTGCGCCGACGGGCTGGTGTCGCGGAAACCCTATCGCGGCGTGTTCCTGACCGAAGCCGGCCGCAAGGTCGCGGAGGAAAGCCGCATTCGCCACCAGACGGTGGAAGCCTTCCTGCGCTCCCTCGGCGTCAGCGCCGAGACGGCGCGCATCGACGCCGAGGGCATCGAGCACCATGTCAGCGCCGAGACGCTGGAAGCGTTCCGCAAGGCGATGACGGCCCGCTGAAAGGCGCTTCATTGCCGAGTTTCGAACACGTTGCAGCATGTCGCGGCGAATAGGATTCGCCCGATCTGCCGTAAGCTTCTGATTTGATCCATGTCGCTATCCCGGAACCGAGGACACTTCCGGGCGACATGCTTTAGCTGCTGGAACCGTCGGCGCTTATGCGCGTTGGCTCTCATCGCGCGCTTGTTGCGCGCCAGGGAGGAAGCCATGGGCGTCGAGCAGGCACCGACCGCAAAAGGCAAGCAGGCAGCCACGGGATTGAAACAGGCGGCCGCCAAGGACGAGCGCAGGACCGAGGCCGAAACCGGACATCCGCTGAAGAAAGGCGCCGATCGTTTCGAGGAACGCTCGAAGAGCTCGGACGGCAAGAGCGCCGGCGCCAAGCAGAAAGAGTAGGCGGCGGTAGTTCCGGATCGATGCAGATGACGATCGAGTGGTGCCCGCCCGAACGCTTTGTCTTTCAAGGACATTCCATCGCCTGGGGCGTGATGGGGGAAGGACCGCCCGCCATCGTTCTCCATGGCACGCCCTTCTCCTCGGTCGAGTGGCGCCGTATCGCGCCATGGCTCGCCAAGCACCGACGCGTCCACTATTTCGACATGCTTGGCTATGGCTGGTCGGACAAGCCGGACGGCGACGTGTCGCGCGGCATCCAGAACGAACTGTTCGCGGCGCTCTATGCCCACTGGAAGCTGGAACGGCCCGATGTGGTCGCGCATGATTTCGGCGGATCGACCGCTCTGCGCGGTCATCTGCTCAACGGGTTGGATTTCGGCTCGCTGGTGCTGATCGATCCGGTGGCGATCAGCCCGCAAGGCTCGCCGCTCGTCCAGGCAGCCAAACAGAACGAGAAGGTTTTTGCCGGGCTGCCCGCCTATGTTCACGAAGCGATCTTGCGCGCCTATGTCAACGGCGCGACGTACAATCCGTTACGCAAGGACGAGATGCAGGCCTATCTGCGTCCATGGCTTGGCGACGAGGGCCAGAAGGCATTCTGGAGGCAAGTCGCACAGATGGATGACAAATACACCGAGGAGGTGGAGTGGCGATATGGCGAAATCCGGTGTCCGGTCACCATCCTGTGGGGCGACAATGACGATTGGATCCCGGTAAAGGACGGCCGGGAGCTGGCGCGGCGCATTCCCGGCGCGACGTTTCAGACAGTCCCTGATGCCAAGCATCTCGTCCAGGAAGATGCGCCAGAAGCGATCGCCGCTACGGTCCTTCAGTTCTGGCGAAGCATGGAAGCCGGCTAGGCCTGTTCGGAAGGAAGGTTTACTCCGGGGCTTTTGTCCAGTCCCCGGACGGCTCACTCGCTGACATCCTGTTTCCAGCTGCGCGGATGGCCGTCGACGCGGAACTGAAAAATGAAATAGGGCGGGATGCAGGTGCCTTCGCCAGGCTTGGCCTCGGGTAGATCCTCATAGCCGGCGGTGCAGATATAGTCCTCGCGGCAGGGATGCGCCTTGTCGCAGGCGCGCAGACCGGCGGTCTTGGTGAATTCCCTGGTGCAGAATTTATGGTCCTTGCCGGACGCGATGCAGTCGTTGAAGCCGGTCTTGGCTAGACGACCGCAACTTGCCTCGTCGGGGAGCTTGTCGCAGCCCGCCTTGCGCAGCATGCCGCCGGGAAAGCCGCCGGTCTTCTGGTCGGGATTGTCGTAGCGCTGGCGTGCCGCGCCATAGCCGGCGAGCTTCACCACCGGCTTCTTGTCGCGCGCCGGGTCGATGCCACAATCCTTGGCGGTGGCGGGCGACAGGCGGCAATACCGGTCGCTGCCCCAGGTCGACATCCTGATCTCGCCGAATTCCACGGGGTCGCCGACCGCAATGCCTTTTTCGCTGACGCAGGTGCCGAAGCCCGGATGGATGGCGCTTTCGTGGACACCGGCGCAGCGCAGACCGGCACCGCAGGTCCAGTCCTTGAAGCTTTCATCCTCGCCGCGATAGCAATAGAGCCCCAGCCATTGTAGAGGTCGGTGCCCTTCAGCGCCTCGGCGTAGCGGGCATCGGGGCGGGCGGCGAAGCCCCTGGTGAAATCGGGGTAGCCGCCGACGGCGAATTCCTCGACGACGGCGTGGCGGCGCGGCAGGTCGGCGAAGAAGACGGCAGAGCCCGGCACGAAGACGGCGTTGCGGCGCGGCTCGCTGGCCGGATCGGCGCCGGTGTAGTGGAAGCCGGCGATGCCATGCGTCTGGTGGCAGCCGGTGCAGGATATCTCATTGAGGCGCAGGTTGAAGCCGGCGACCGATTTGATGGTGGCGAGCGTGTTGCCCCTGGCGACATAGTCCTTCAGCGCCTTGTCGATGTCGGCGTCGTCGATCAATCCATAGACGATGTTGTTCTGCGAGCGGCTCAGGCCGCCGGGCGCCACCGACACAGCGCTCCTGGCCAGGAATTTCTCGTCGACGACCAGCCGGCCATGGTCGAGGTCATAGATGTTGCGGTCGGTGAGCAGCCATTTGGCGAAGGCTGGCCTGTCGGCCAGCACGGTTGACCGGTCGATCTCGTTTTCCATCCTGGCTTCATAGAAGCTCGACTTCTCTGGATCCCATTTGAAGATCTTCAGGAGATATTCGGCATGGCCGCCGAAATCGCGCCGTGTGGAAGCCGACAGCCTGAGCACCTGCATGTTGAGCTCGATCCGCATGATCTGCGAGGAATTCAGCATGGCGCCCGACAGCGGGCCTTCGTCGGAGCGCAGCCAGGCGGCGAGCTGTTCCGGCGGCAGGTCCTTTCGACCGGCGGCCAGCCAGCGCCGGGCGACGTCCGCGCAGGACGCGTCGGTGGCGCTGGGCAGGTTCTTCGAAGCGCGGGCCTGCGCCTTCCCGGGCTTGGCGTTGAAGACCAGGCTCATGGTCAACGGCAGGCGTGACGAAATACGCTGGCCGGGCTTGCCCTTCACCGGTTTTTCCTCGACCGAGTAGTGGAAGCGGTAGATCAGCCGGATCTCGCCGCACTCGGTGTGGCCGAGATAACCTCGGTCCATGCGGTTGACGACGCCGGTCAGGTCGAGCGTCGAGCCGTCGTCGTCTATGTACTTGGGATTGAATTTCTGGCTGGTGTCATTCGATTTCGCCATGGCCGCGACATAGGGGTCGGGGCTGGTCTTCGGCTCGTCGGCGATCTCGCGCTTGACGATGTCGCGCACCGTCGTCAGCGCCGGCACCGAAAACAGGCCGCGATTGTCCACGTCGCGGGTCAGGCCGAGGGCGGGGCCGAGCAGGCGGCTGATCGACAGGCCGCCACGCTCCAGCGCCTGCAAGGTGGCGGGATCGGTGACGGCGACGCTGGAATCGAGCGTCACGGCGCCGGCATTTTCGAGCCCGAGCCACAGCAACGCCACCAGCAGCGACAGGAAACCCCTGATCGTCCTCAAGCCTCGAACCCCCGATGCCAGCGATGCTACAGGCCTTGTGCGCTCCCGGCCAGTGTGGTGAAACGGCGATGCCCAGCGCTATCCTGGCCAGGAAAAATCCTGTGACTTGGAGCAACCATTGCGATAATTGTTTGTTGGGTTGAGCCGGCCTTGCCGGAGCAATGGGAAGTTTGCAGCGCGAGGAGTTGCCATGCTCTGGAGAGGCCGTCGTCAGAGTGACAATATCGAGGACGACCGCAGCGATGGTGGCGGCGGCGGGATCGGTGGTGGTGGCGGCCAGTTCCGCATCCCGATCGGTGGCCGCGCCGGTGGCGGCGGCAGCATATTCCTCGTCATCCTGGTGGTGCTGGCTGGTTGGTATTTCGGCTTCGATCCCTCAACAATCCTCGGCGGCGGCGACGGCGGCCAGATATCGGACAATAGCGGCGGCCAGGACAGCAGCGGCACACCCGCCAATGACGAGATGAAGCAGTTCGTGGCGACCGTGCTCGCCGAGACCGAGGACACCTGGACCGGTATCTTCAAGTCGCAAGGCCTGACCTATGAGGACCCCAAGCTGGTGCTGTTTTCCGGCCAGGTTCGCTCGGCCTGCGGTTTTGCTTCCGCCGCGGCCGGACCGTTCTATTGTCCGGGCGACCACAAAGTCTATCTCGACATGACCTTCTTCCAGCAGCTCGACCAGCAGTTCGGCGCTTCAGGCGAGTTCGCCCGTGCCTACGTCATCGCGCATGAGGTCGGTCACCACGTGCAGAACCTCACCGGTATCATGGGTAAGTTCAACCAGATGCGCCAAGGCATGAGCGAAGCCGATGCCAACCAGCTGTCGGTGCGCATCGAGCTGCAGGCCGACTGCTTCGCCGGCGTGTGGGCACACTACACCGGGCAGAAGGGCATATTGGAGCAGGGCGACTTCGAAAGTGCGCTGAACGCGGCCAAGCAGATCGGCGACGATACGCTGCAGAAGAAGATGCAGGGCTATGTCGTGCCGGAAAGCTTCAACCACGGCACCTCGCAGCAGCGGCAGACCTGGCTGACGCGCGGCTACAAGAGCGGCAAGCTGTCGGACTGCAACACGATGAGCGGTTCGCTCTAAGCAGTCGTTTTCGGATAAGGACCCGGCAGCAAGACGCCGTCAGGGAGTGTCAGGATCAAAGCTTCCTGCCTGTTCCCGCATTGTTCCTTTCCGCTGGCTCGCCTATAAGGTGCGTCCGCCCGCGCCCCAGGCGGCCAGAGGAGCTTGACCCATCATGATCGACCCCAAGACCGCCAGGCGGGGCCTCGCGCTCGTTTTCACCACGCTGCTGCTCGACATTATCGGCTTCGGCATGATCATGCCGGTATTGCCGGCTTTTCTCAGGGAATTGACCGGCGTCGGCATCAGCGAAGCGGCGATCGAGGGCGGCTGGCTGTTCTTCGTCTATGCGGCCATGCAGTTCTTTTTCGCGCCCATCATGGGCGGCCTGAGCGACCGGTTCGGGCGGCGGCCGATCCTGCTCGCCTCGGTGCTGACCTTCTCCATCGACAATTTGATCTGCGCGATCGCCTGGTCCTATCCGATGCTGTTCATCGGGCGTGTGCTGGCCGGCATTTCGGGCGCCAGCTATTCGACGACGTCGGCCTTCATCGCCGACATTTCGAACGACGAGAACCGGGCGAGGAATTTCGGCCTGCTCGGCATTGCGTTCGGCGTCGGTTTCGTCATCGGGCCGGTGCTGGGCGGCCTGCTCGGCACGTTCGGCCCGCGCGTGCCGTTCTTTTGCGCCGCTGGGCTGGCCTTCGTGAACTTCCTGATCGCGATGTTCTTCCTGCCCGAAACGCTCGATGAAAAGCATCGCCGCCGCTTCGAGTGGAAACGCGCCAATCCGGTCGGCACGCTCCTGCAGATGCGCCAGTATCAAGGCATCGGCTGGATCGGGCTGGTCTTCTTCCTGATGACGCTCGGTCACATGATGTATCCGGCGGTGTGGTCGTTCGTCTCCAACTACCGCTATGGCTGGAGCGAGCAGCAGATCGGCTTCTCGCTCGGCGCTTTCGGCCTGTGCGGGGCGATCGTCATGGGCACGGTGCTGCCGCGCGTCATCCCCAGGCTCGGCGAGTGGAGAACGGCGGTCATCGGCCTGACGTTCACGGCGGCCAGCGCCTTCGGCTATGCCTTCGCCTCGCAAGGCTGGATGGTCTACGCGGTGATCGTCGTCGGCTGCCTGGAAGCGCTGGCCGATCCGCCGCTCAGAAGCCTCGCCGCCGCCAAGGTCCCGCCTTCGGCACAGGGCGAGTTGCAAGGCGCGATGACCTCGATCTTCTCGATCACCTCAATCATCACGCCACTGCTCTATACCGCGATCTTTTCCTGGTTCACCGGGCCAAGCGCACCCGTCACCTTCGGCGGCGCGCCGTATCTGGTCGGTGCGTGCTTCCTGATGCTGGCGGTCATCGTCTTCGTTACCAAGGTGGCAAGACCGTCGCCACTCAGCAGCACCTCGACCGATGTGGCCGAGGATGGAGCACAGGCATGACAGTTGCATTCACGCTGACCACGGATGGCGTATCGCCGGCGGCGGCGATCCTGCCAGTGTCGCCATCGTCTGTGCGCTGCGCCATCCGGCCCGGGTGGTGCCTGGTTCGATGAAGGCGGAACGGTTGGCCGCCGTGGTCAAGGTGCCGGAGATCAGCCTCGACCGCCAGCAACGGTTCGCCATCCTGGCGGCGAGCGAAGGGCGGCCGGTGGCGTAAGTTTGGACCGTTCGCGACGGGAGGCGCGAGAACGCCTCTTAAGCTCGTTCCACCAGCAATTCCTCGCCGCGCTTCTGGCGGATCAGGTTGACGAAGCGGCGGAACAGATAGTGCGAATCCTGCGGGCCGGGCGAGGCCTCGGGGTGATGCTGGACCGAGAATACCGGACGGCCGGTCAGCGCGATGCCGCAGTTCGAGCCGTCGAACAGCGAGACATGGGTTTCCTCGACGCCCGCGGGCAGCGAGTCGGCATCGACGGCAAAGCCATGGTTCATCGAGACGATCTCGACCTTGCCTGTCGTGTGATCCTTGACCGGATGATTGGCGCCGTGATGGCCCTGGTGCATTTTGGCGGTCTTGCCGCCCAGCGCCAGCGCCAGCATCTGATGGCCAAGGCAGATGCCGAACACCGGGATGTCGGTCTTGAGCAGGTCCTGGATGACCGGCACGGCATAGTCGCCGGTGGCTTCCGGATCGCCGGGGCCGTTGGAGAGAAAGATGCCGTCCGGCTGCATGGCGAGGATTTCTTCCGCGTCGGTCTTGGCGGGAACGACGGTGACCTTGGCGCCGAGGCCGGCAAGCAGCCGCAAGATGTTGCGCTTGACGCCGTAGTCGATGGCGACGACATGCAGCGAAGGCTCGGCCTGTTCGCCAAAGCCTTCGTTCCACACCCATGGCGTCTCGCGCCAGACCGAGGACTGGCCCGACGTGACCTCCTTGGCGAGATCGAGCCCGATCAGGCCCGACCATGCGGCGGCGCGACGCTTCAGATCGTCGAGGTCGAAGACGCTGTCCGGCGCATGCGCGATGACAGCGTTGGGCATGCCCTTCTCGCGGATCAGCGCGGTGAGCGCGCGGGTGTCGATGCCCGAGAGCGCGACGATGCCGCGCTTCTTCAGCCATTGGTCGAGGTGGCCGGCGGTGCGGTAATTGGACGGGTTGGTGACATCGGCCTTGAACACGGCGCCGACAGCGCCGGCGCGGGCGGCCGGGTTGAGGTCTTCGATGTCCTCGCCATTGGTGCCGATATTGCCGATATGCGGGAAGGTGAAGGTGACGATCTGGCCGGCATAGGACGGGTCGGTGAGGATTTCCTGGTAGCCGGTGAGTGCGGTGTTGAAGCAGACTTCGGCGACGGCGGAGCCGGTGGCGCCGAGGCCGCGACCCTCGATGACGGTACCGTCCGCCAACACCAGAAGGGCGGTCGGCTTTTCAGTGGCCCAGGCGGGCGTCATCTCGGCCATGGCGGCACTCCTATCAGGCCGCGCGCTTCCATAGCCCGGCGGGCCTTCGCGCGGCAAACGGCGCGAAGCGGCGAATTCGCGGCCTCCACGCACCCAAGCTTCAGTTCATGCAAGGCCCAGTACATAGGGGAAGGGGGCAGGGCGGTCAATGATCATGCCAAATGCCGTCGCGATTTATTTCATTGAGGAATATCATAGGCTTGCCCTGGCATATCAGGGTTTGCGTTGACTTGCTCCCGGCGCTATTGTCCGCGCCGACCGAAGGAGAGAGAGCAATGCGCGCGAAAATCGCCGAATCCCTGAAGACCGCGATGAAGGCGCAGGACAAGCACCGGCTGCCGACATTGCGGCTGATCCAGGCCGCCATCCACGACCGCGACATCGCCAATCGCGGTGCCGGCAAGGAACCCGCCAGCGATGAGGAAATCCTGCAGATCCTGGCCAAGATGGTGAAGCAGCGCGAGGAATCGGCCAAGGCATTCGAGGACGGCAAGCGGCCGGAACTGGCGGCGCAGGAACGCGGCGAGATGGAGATCATCCGCGGCTTCCTGCCGACGCAGCTCGACGATGCGGCAGTCACGGCGGCGGCGCGCGAGGCGATTGCCGCGACCGGTGCGGCCAGCCAGAAGGACATGGGCAAGGTGATCGCCGCGCTGAAGCAGAAATATGCCGGCCAAATGGATTTCGGCAAGGCGAGCGGCATCGTCAAGGGGTTGCTGCAGTAGGGCTTTTACCGTCGCGTCAGCGACTTCCAACGGCCCACTCGACGCCAAGCCGCGGCTTGCTATTGGGCCGATTCCCGAGGCTCCAACGCGCGGCGCAATGCCGGCGCTTCCTGCTGGATATGGTCCCACAGGCGGTTGGCGATCGGCCCGTGCGGCCGGTCGCGGCGGCGCGCCACCACCAATTCGTCGGTGCGGCCCGGCAGGTGACTGCCGGCAATGGACAGTAGCTGTCCGCCGCGCAGCTCTTCCGCGATCAGGAAATGGGGTAGGTGGCCCCAGCCGAGCCCTTGCAGGATGATTTCCTTCTTCATCGCCTGATCGGGGACCATGCATTGCGGCGCCCCCTCGACCACGAAATAGTCCTGTCGTGGCGAATGCAGGGCGGTGTCGCGCATCACGCATTGGGTGAATACCTGCATCTCCTCCAGTGTGACCGGTCGTTCGATGCGCTCGGGCAGGAAGCCCGGCGCCACCACGGGAATGAACGGCACCTTGCTGAGGTCGATCCACTCGATCCGTGCGTCGCCCTTGTCGATCCAGTGCAGGATGAGATCGGCCTTGTCGTCGAAAAGGCGCTCCCACGGGCCGCCGACGGCTTCGAAATGGAGATGCAGCCGGGTGCCGGGGCACTGGGCGAAGAACCGCCCGAGCATGCCCAGCACCTGCGGGCGCGGGCAGATGTCGCCGATCACGACGTGGATTTCGCTTTCCTCGCCCATCGACAGCTGGGCGGCATGGACGCGCAGGCCTTCCAGTTCGCGCAGCAGCGATTGCGCGCGTCGATGGAAAGACAGCCCCGCTTCGGTCGCACGCACACGGTAGCCGCTGCGATCCAGCAGGACGAGGTCGAGCTGGCGTTCTAGCCTGGCGACGGCGGCGAACACCGCCGGATGCGAGCGGTGGAGCATTGCCGCGGCAGGCTGAAAGCCGCCGGTGCGGATCACGGCGTCGAAGCACTGGAGGTCGTGCAAGGTGAATTCGGCCATGTCAGCTTTGATTACAGAGATTGTCCTATCTTTGTAATATCACCAAAACCNGGCCACAGCTACGCTTTGCCTCATTCACCGTTCCAAGAGGATTTCATCATGAGTGAGCTGAATTTCGTGACTGTCGGCGACGGCACGCGCATCGCCTATCGCTTCGACGGCGATGCCGGGAAGCCTGTGCTGGTGCTGTCCAACTCGATCGCCACCACGCTGCATATGTGGGATGGGCAGGTCGGCGAATTGTCCAGGCATTTCCGCGTTCTGCGCTACGACTTTCGCGGCCATGGCGGGTCGAGCACGCCAGTCGGCGCCTATTCACTCGACCGGCTTGGCCGCGACGTGATCGAACTCATCGATGCGCTCGGCCTTGGGCGCGTGCATTTCCTCGGCCTGTCGCTGGGCGGTTTCGTCGGGCAGTGGCTCGGCATCAACGCGCGCGAGCGGATCGACCGGCTGATCCTGAGCAACACCTCGTCCCATCTCGGGCCGGCAAGTTATTTCGACGAGCGGA
Source organism: Mesorhizobium sp. WSM3626 (assembly GCF_000513935.1). GTDB lineage: Bacteria > Pseudomonadota > Alphaproteobacteria > Rhizobiales > Rhizobiaceae > Mesorhizobium > Mesorhizobium salmacidum. The sequence continues at coordinate 13,380 of NZ_AZUY01000045.1, forward strand.
TTGCCGTCGTGCGACAGGCGCCGGACATGTCGGAAACCGCCGACGTGTTCCTCAACAACTGGTTCCCCGCGGACATGGTGGCGGCCAACGAACCCGTCATCGAGGAATTCCGCGCTATGCTGCTTGCGATCGACCGGCAAGGCCTGGCCGGCCTGTTCGCGGCGGTTCGCGATGCCGACCTTCGCCGCACGGTGGCGCTGATCTCCCGGCCGACGCTGGTGATCGCCGGCGAGCACGACACGGTGACGGCGGCGGGCCACAGCGAGCTGATCGCGGCCGCGGTGCCCGGCGCGAAGTTTGTCGTGCTGCCCACGGTCCACCTGTCGAACGTGGAATACCCCGCCGAGTTCATGCAGGCCGTGCTCGATTTCCTGCGCTGACCCGGAGCAGGGCGCCGTGGGTACGTCTCACGGCTCCTTGCAGATCGGCAGCGGCTGCGCAGGTGGTGCGGGATGATCCTTCTTGTACTGGGCGATGACAGGCTCGAGCATTTTTCGCGGCCAAAATTTCGGCTTGCCGATTTCCTTCAGGCACGATGCGTTCCAGTAGGTGCCTGAAGCGGAATGGCCGCTGGCAACGGCGGCGATATCGCGCGATTCCGGATAGATGTAGAGCGTCGTCGGATTGTCCTTCACCATCGAGATGAGTTGCGCGGCATCGGCCGGCGACCAGCTGGTGCAGCCATTGCTGCGTCCGCCGGCATAGTCCACCAGTTTGCCGAACGGCACGAAGCCGTCATGGTCGGCATAGGAACTGTTCGGGATCTTGCGCATGCACATGCCGCGCAGCACCTGTGCCGCGTGGCCGCCGATCACGCGCTGCCTTGCGTTGGCGGCTTCGCCTTCACCGTCGAACTGGATGAATGTGCGCTGGAAAGCCACGTCCTGTTTCGCACCAGTGCGATAAAAGCCCTTGAACGAGGTTTTCGCTTCGCGGGTCATGTAGGCGCCGCCGGCGGTCAGTTCCGAATCCATGGCATTGCCGAAGTTCTTCGCGCAGCGCCTGCCGTTCGAAAAATCGACGTTGCCTTTCAGGTTCCGGCCGCCGCCGTGACCCGACGAAATCGCGCGAAACGACTGGCTGGCTTCGCATACGACATAGTAGCGGCGCCCGAGCACGCCATTGCCCAGATCGCCGGGACGGGTGGCATCCATGGCGAAGTAGCAGGGGTTCCGGACGGCGCCCTGCGCCACCTTCTTCAGGTAAAGCGCGCGGGCCCGCTCCAGCACGACTTGTGAGATCTGGCCACCGCCGTTGCCGACATGGGCCTCCAGCCAGGCCGGAACGGCCGATGGCGCGGCAAAGGACCGGGCCGATGCCATCAAGGCAACGATGATGACAAGAAGACTGAGGGTGACGACGACACCCAGCGGGACAGATCTCAACCGCACCGTACCCATTCTCCTGCCGAAGCCCTTTGTGATTCCCCGCGGAATCACCAGAGGACGATCATAAGACGCGGCGCGTCATCAGGCGAAACACATCTTGTTTAGCGCGTCGGCAAGTGCGCGAAGAGACCAGGCCGACGCGCAACCATCCATAAGCTGCCATGCCGGGCCAAGGCTTGGGGCGGAGGCCTGCAAACGTCCCCAATTTTCGATTCGCCCGGATTGCTCTTCCAGCCGGCTTGAGCGCCCTGCTGTCGAAGGCTATGCCTGCCTCGTTTATCAGGAGGCATCGATCATGGTAGAGATCGTGAAACCGGCGCTTGAACATCTGCCGTCCTACAAGGCGGCGCTCGAGCGCGGCTGGTCGCCGGACAATGTGCGGCTCATGGAGGCGACGCGCGAGCAGCTCGCGGCCATAGAAGAAAATCCCATGGCGTTCCTCGCCGACCTCGATGATCCCGAGGCCAAAGGGCCGCCCATCGCCTTGCCCGACGGCACACAGGTGCCACGCCTGCCGGGCTTCCGCCGCTGGATCTGGGACGGCGAAGCGGCGGGCTCGATCGGCTTTCGCTGGCAGAAGGGCACGGCGGAACTGCCGCCGCATGTGCTTGGCCATATCGGCTACGCGGTGGTGCCGTGGAAGCGGCGGCGCGGCTACGCCACCGAAGCGTTGCGGCTGATGCTGGACGAGGCGAGGGCGGTGGGCCTACCCTATGTCGAGATCACCGCCAAACCGGGCAATCCGGCCTCGCACAAGGTGATCCTGGCCAATGGAGGCAAGCTCGTCGAGCGCTTCTTCGAGGACGCCGCCTATGACGGGGTGGAGAGCCTTCGGTTCCGGATCGAGCTGTAGGCCTATCGCCTTTCGGCCTGGTCGCGCAGCCAGTCGGCGAGCGATGCGCGGTGCGCGCCGGCCCTGCCGGTGAAAGCCTCGGCGGACAGCATGGAGTTCAGCACCGCCTCCTGCGTCGCTTCCGCCACCGCCCGGAAGAGAATGTCGATGCGTGCTTCGTTGAGCGCGACCAGCGGCACCAGATCGCGGGTTTCATCGTGGTCGACCGGGTTGCCGGTGCTGAAGGCAATGGCTATGTCGCCGCTGCCATTGCCCCAGAAGGAGCCAAGCCTGGCGATGCCGGCCCCAGTGCGGCGCGCCACACGCTCGAGCTGGCGGTGTTCGAGCGGCACGTCCGTCGCCAGAACGATGATGATCGAGCCGCGTTCGGCCTCGGCCTGCCGCCTGGCGTCGGGCCGGCGTCCATCGGGCAGGACGAGGTCGCCGGGCCTGCCGAAATTCGACAGGACGAGAATGCCAAGATGATGTTCGTCGCCAAGCGCGATCTTCCTGGAGGCCGAGCCTATGCCACCCTTGAAGCCGAAGCAGCTCATTCCCGTTCCGGCGCCGACATTGCCCTGCTCGACCGCGCCCTCACGGGCATCCGCCAACGCGGCAAGGGCATGCTCCTCCGATATCGCCAGGGCCTGGATGTCGTTCAGCGCACCGTCATTGCATTCACCGACCACCGGATTGACCGTTCCGGTGGTGCGGCCGAGATTGGGGTTCTGGCGGATGGCGTCACGGATCAGCGCCGTGGCGCAGGTGCCGACCGAGAGCGTGTTGGTCAAGAGAACGGGCGTCTCGATGGTGCCGAGTTCCTGCACCTGCGTCAGCCCGACCGTCTTGCCGAAGCCGTTGATGACATAGCTTGCCGCCGTGACCTTCTTGCGGAACAGGTTTCCGCCATGCGGCAGGATCGCGGTCACGCCGGTGTTGATCTCGCCGTCGCGCAGCGTGCAGTGACCGACGCGCACGCCAGGCACGTCGGTGATCGCGTTGTGCGTGCCCGTCGGCAAGGTGCCGCAGGTCAGGCCGAAATTGGCGACAGTCCTTGCCATGTTATTCGGCGGCGGCCGGTACCGGCGGGCTGATGTCGCTGCGCCGTTCCCAAAGATGGGAGAGGACAGCCACAATGACGGCGACCAGCATGGCAAACGCGCCAACAGCCGGCAGGCTGCGATAGCCGTAGCCGGCATTGAGCATGGCGGCGCCGAGCGACGCGGCCAGCGCGATGCCGATATTGAAGCCGGACGGAATGAGCGAGGCGGCGAGACCGGAGGCGTCGGCCGTCCAGGACAGGATGCGGGTCTGGATCGGTGTGCCGATGGCGAAGTTGAGACCGCCCCAGACGATGATCGCGACAACCATCGGCACGGGGTAGGGGCTGACGGCATAGATGACGGCCAGCGTCACCGCCTGCAGGGCGAGCATGGTGATCAGCGACGGCATTAGCTTCCAGTCCGACAGTTTGCCGCCGAGGAAGACGCCAAGCGTGGCGCCGACGCCGTTGAGCAGCAGCACCCAGGGCACCAGGTTTTCGTCGAGCCCTGTCACCTCCAGCAGCGTCGGGGTGATGTAGGTGAACAGGCAGAACTGGCCGAGCATCAGCATCAGCATCAGGATCAGCGAGGTCCAGACCTGCTGGCGCGCCAGCACGCGGACCTCGCTGGCTAGGCTCGCCGCCTTGGCCTGATATCCGGTCGTGCGCGGCAACAGGGCCGCCATGGCCAGAGTTGCCGCCACGCCCAGTGCGCCCATCACCCAGAAGGTCGCGCGCCAGCCCCAGATGTTGCCAATGGCGGTGCCGGCCGGCACGCCGATGACGTTGGAGACGGTGAGGCCCGACAGGATGACGGCGACCGCCATGCCACGCTGATCCTCGCGCACCAGGCCGACGGCGACCACCATGGCGACGCCGAAATAGGCGCCATGCGCGACTGCCACGGCAATGCGCAGCAACAGCATCGAGGTGAAGTCGGGCGCCAGCGCGCAGGCCGCCTGGCCCAGGGTGAAGGCGACGGCGAGGCCGAGCAGCAAGGTCTTGCGCGGCAAGGACTTGGTGGCGAGCGCCAGCAGCGGACCGCCGATGGCGATGCCGCAGGCATAGCCGGAGACGAGGTAGCCGGCGGAAGGAACCGAAACGCCAAGCCCTTGCGCCACCTGCGGCAGCACGCCGGCGATGACGAATTCGGTGGTGCCGAAAGCGAAGGCGGCGACGAACAGGGCGATGAGCGGCAGCGACATGAGCAGAAACCCCCGAAATACAGGGCTCAAACCATGGATAGCCCGGGCAGGCAATCCAGAAATTGTCACGGTCGCTTTAGCTTTTCTTGACCAGATCCGTTGGGCACCGGTCCCGTCAGGTCACGGACTTACGTCCGTAAGGAACCTTCAGCCATGCCCGCTCGTGAAAATAATAAAGCAGCGACTTGGTGAAGACCTCCGTTACACCGATGGCGGCCGCAATCTTGACGCTTCCGGTCACCACCAACGAGATGATCATCGTATCGATGGTGCCGGTCACCCGCCAGGAAAGCGCCTTGGCGAAACTGCGCGAATGGGTTTCCATCGATTCCTCCCGGTGGAAACGGATTCTTAGCCGACGGATGGGTGAGTAAGCAAAGACTAATTTGGCCGTTCACGGCTGGAATGCCTACCCCTTCTTGCCAAGGTGGATGCCGCCGCGGCGAATCGTTGTCGCCTAGCTGGCCTTCAGCCGTGACCCCGTGAGCAGGCCGCGCTCTTCCAGCACGGGATAGGCCATCGAGGCCAGTAGCGAGTTGATCTGCTTCAGGTCGCGGATGGTATCGAGGTGGATCGAACTGGTTTCGACGCTTTTGGCGGTGCCTTCGCGCAGCCGCAGGAAATGGCTGGCGCTGGTTTCCTTTTCGCGGTCGCGCAGCTGGTCCTTCTCCAGCACCAGCTGGCGTGCGGTTTCGGCATCGCGCGAGACCAGCACGTTGAAGGCAAGCCGGGCATTGGCCAGCACCGAGGCGTGGAAGGCGCACAATTCGCTCCAGCCTTCGTCGGTGAATTCCAGCCCGCGTTCGAATTTCTTCTTCACATGGACCAGCATGTTGCGCACGACGATGTCGCCGACCTGCTCGAGCTTGACGCAGGCGCCGATCAGCTCCTGGCAGCGCAGCGCCTCGTCTTCGGTCATCGGGTTCCTCGTGACCTTGGCAAGGTAGAGCTTTATGGCCGCGTGCCTGCGGTCGACACGGTCGTCGAGCGCCGCCAATGCCTTGATCTTGTCCGAGTCGGCGTCCTCATAGAGTTCGATGATGCGCTTGAGCATGATCTCGACCGTCTCGCAGACCCGCACCACCTCGCGTGTGGCGTTGGCCAGAGCCTGGCTCGGCACATCGAGCGCGCTTTCGTTGAGCGCCGACAGTTCGACGACGTCGAGCGTGGCGGCCGGCGCCGGCTTGGCTCCGAGTGCCACGATCCTTTCGGAGGCTCGGTAGACCAAACCGGCCAGCGGCAGGCCGGCGAGCAGGATGAGCACGTTGAACAGGATATGGGCGTTGACGATCTGATCGGCCGCCGTCGGGCCGAGGAAGGCGACATGCGGCCGGAAGATCATGAACAGGATCAGCATGACCAGCGAGCCCAGCCCGCGCATCAGGAGGTTGCCGACCGGCACGACGCGGACTTCGGGGCTGGCCGAGCGTGTCAGCATCGGCGCGATGAGCGATGAACCGAGATTGACCCCAAGGATGAGGACGAGGCCGAGTTCGGGGCTGATCAGACCGCGGCCGGCCAGCGTGGCCATCAACAGCACCGCCGCGATGCTCGACTGGAACAGCCAGGTGATCACTGCCGCCAGCAGGTAGGCGGTGATGGAATCGCTGGAGAAGTAATTGAGGATGACCGGCAGCAACTGGCTGTTGCGCAGCGGCTCGGACGCCTGGCCGATCATTTCGAGGGACAGGATCAAGAGGCCGATGCCGACCAGGATGCGGCCGATCTGGCGCCAGTCGCGCCGCTCGGTGGCCATGAACATCACCGTGCCTGATGTCAGGCAGAGCGGCACCAGCAGCGTGAGATCGAAGGTCAGCAGCTTGACCACCAGAGCCGAGCCGATCTCGGCGCCACGCACGGCCAACTGGCCGGCGGCGCCCGAGACGATGCCGGAACCGGCGAAGGAGCCGACCAGCAAGGTGACGGCGGTTGAGCTTTGCAGCGCGATCGCAAGGCCGGTGCCGGCCAGCACCGCCATGATCGGATTGCGCATGGTGGCGCGCAGACGATGACGCAGCACGTCGCCATAGGCGCGTTCGACGCCGGTCTTGACCATGCGGGTGGCAAACAGCATCAACGCGACCGCGCCGGCCAGATGCAGAAGGACGACCGAGCCGCTCATCGCCGCGCCTGCGCGCGGGCATGGCGCGCGCTTCGGGCAGCATGGCGACAGGGGGCGAAGACGAGGGCACGAATCATGGTCATGTCAGCCTTGGAATATAGCCGGAATATTTTAGCCGAATAATAAAAATTTGTCGATTTCAAGGGGCCGCCGCGAGGCGACAGCCGGTGTCGGAAAATGGACGGGCCCGCAAATGGTTGCATGGGCCTAGGCGATGGAATCCCCAGATCCGCGACGCTTTTGGCGCCCATCTTTGCGATGATGTTCAAATCTCTGGATTAACCGGCGGAATTCATTACATAATTGTAATGCTGGCGTTCAGTTTCGGTTCATCCCCTGACCGCTATTCCCTTGGCATCGACAACCAAGGAGACTTCTGATGAAACGCATTGTCCTTTCCGCTCTCGCCTTCTCGATGCTGGCCGCCACCTCGCTCACCGGCCAGGCAGCGCCGATGAACGCGCCAGTGGCGCCGCAGTCGAACTACGCCAAGGTCGACTGGCAGAAGCCCGCCAACCGGGATGTCAAGAAGCGCATCATCCAGAAGCGGTTCGTCCAGAAGAAGGTGATCGTGAAGCGTAACCACTGGCGCAACGGCCAGAAATATTCCGGCTGGAGGCAGCACCAGCCGATCCGCGATTATGGCCGCTATGGCCTGCATCGTCCCGGCCGCGGCCAGGAATGGATCCGCGTCGGCAATGACTATGTGCTGGTCGGCATCCTCTCCGGCGTCATCTTTGGTACGCTTGCCGCGCAGTAACCGCCTGACAATCGGCTGACAAAGGAGGCGGCCCGCAATGGCCGCCTTTCTTTTTCCCTGTGGAAACCGGGCATCGTCCGCATTAGGGGTCGTCTGAAATCGCGGGCATGATTATATGGTGGCGAAACGAGTTCCCCGATGCGATTTCCGCCCGCCTTCCTTGACGAGATACGCGACCGCGTGCCGATTTCACAGGTCATCGGCCAGCGCGTTGCGTGGGATCGCAAGAAGACCAATACGTCGCGCGGCGATTATTGGGCCTGCTGTCCGTTCCATGGCGAGAAGAGCCCGTCCTTCCACTGCGAGGACAAGAAGGGCCGTTACCACTGTTTCGGCTGCTCGGTCTCGGGCGACCATTTCAAATTCCTGACCGAGCTCGAAGGACTGAGTTTTCCCGAGGCGGTCGAGAAGATCGCCGACATGGCCGGCGTGCCGATGCCGGTTCGCGACGCGCAGGAAGAGCGGCGCGAGCAGGAACGCGCCAGCCTGACCGATGTCATGGAGATGGCGACCGCCTTTTTCCAGGAGCGCCTGCAAGGGCCCGAGGGCGCCAAGGCCCGCGCCTATCTGCGCGATCGTGGGCTGACGCCGGCGACACAGCAGTCGTTCCGGCTCGGCTTCGCGCCCGACAGCCGCAACGCGCTGAAGGAGCATCTGGCGGCCAAGGGTGTGCCGAAAGCCGATATCGAGGCCTGCGGGCTGGTGCGCCACGGCGACGACATTCCGGTCTCCTATGACTGGTTTCGCGACCGCATCATGTTCCCGATCCCGGATTCGCGCGGCAAGATCATCGCCTTCGGCGGCCGCGCGCTGGCCCCCGACGCGCTCGCCAAATACATGAACTCGCCCGATACCGAGCTCTTCCACAAGGGTAACGTGCTCTACAATTTCGCCCGCGCCCGGCAAGCCCTGTCAAAGGGGGCTCTGGCCAAGGGCGGTACGGTCATCGCGGTCGAAGGCTATATGGACGTGATCGCGCTGGCGCAGGCCGGCTTCGAGAATGTCGTGGCGCCGCTGGGCACCGCGCTCACCGAAAACCAGCTCGAACTGTTGTGGCGCATGGCGCCGGAGCCGATGCTGTGCTTCGACGGCGACAAGGCCGGGCTGAAGGCGGCCTGGCGGGCCGCCGATCTCGCGCTGCCATCGGTGCAGGCCGGACGCTCGGCGCGCTTCGCGCTGCTGCCGGAAGGCAAGGATCCCGACGATCTGGTCAAGGCCGAGGGGCCGGAGGCCTTCCGCGCCGTGCTGGCCGATGCGCGGCCGCTGGTCGACCTGTTGTGGATGCGCGAGACGGCGGGCGGCGTCTTCGACACGCCCGAGCGGCGGGCGGAATTGGGACAGACACTGCGGGAACTCAGCAGCCGCATCCGCGACGAAAGCACGCGCTACCACTACCAGCAGGAAATGCGCGAGCGGGTGCTGAGCTTCTTCGGCTCCCAGCGCAATGCGCGGCAAGGCCGTCAGGATGGCGGCCGGCCCGGTCAGCGCGGCCAGGGCAAGCCCGCACCCGGCGGGCAATTCGCCAAGGCAGGCGGCGGGCGCATGGCGATCACCGAAAGCCTCGGCCAGTCGGCGCTGGTCAGGCGCGGCGAGGGGATGTCGGTGCGCGAGGCGACGATCATCGTGGCATTGGTCAACCACCCGGCGCTGATCGACGAGAATTTCGCCCATGTCGAGTTCCTCGACCTCGCCAATTCCGACCTGACGCGGCTGCACGCCGCCATCCTCGACGCGATGGCGCATAACATGGCCAATGACCGCCACGCCGTGGTGGCGACGATAGAGCGCGCCGGCTGCGCCGAGATCTGGGAGCGCGCCGTCGGCCTGATCAAGCGGGCGCGGCAATGGCCGGCGCTGGAGACGGCGGCCATCGAGGATGCCCGCGACGCTCTGAACCAGGCGTTGCACTTGCAGCGCAGCGCGCGCACCTTACATAAGGAGCTGAAACAGGCGGAAGCGGCCCTCGAAGCGGATCCTTCAGACGAAAACTTCCGCCATCTGATCGAAATTCAGGCGCAATTTCAGGATGTACAAGCGACGGAAGCGCTGATCGAAGGATTTGGTGTTTCGTCGGGCAGGGCTGGGCGAGCCTAAGTGCATGCGAGCGCGAAATGAAGGCGCGGCCACGCTTCCCCTGGGGGCGAGGCGCGCTAAGTCGGGTAATTGATTCGCTTTTTTCATGCGAATCATGCCAGAGGCGCTTGACCTTCGGACAGAATGGCGGAATCAGGACGATTCGAAACGTTAACCCGCACCCGCGTCGACGGGAAACAAGCGATGCAAGGTACTTGGTCACTGGACAGGCGGCCCGCCTGACACAGATATCAGGGTTAATCTGGACTTAATGTATGCCGCCCAAGAGTGGAACCCGGTTTTGGGACAACGGCATGCACCAAACAAAAGAGTGGATGCAGCTCATGGGCCGGGTGAAGCGCGTTTAGAAAAACGGGCGTATCCGATTTGACTGGTCCGACAGCTGACGCGGCCCCCATGGCCGGCCGCTAGGAGAAGATAAAGACTATGGCGACAAAAGAAAAGGAAGAGGTCGAGACCGAACGCGAAGGCGCCACCGATGGGCCCTTGCTCGACCTTTCCGATGATGCTGTCAAGAAGATGATCAAGGCCGCCAAGAAGCGCGGTTATGTCACCATGGACGAGCTGAATTCGGTGCTGCCTTCCGAGGAAGTGACCTCCGAGCAGATCGAGGACACGATGGCGATGCTGTCCGACATGGGCATCAACGTCGTCGAGGATGACGAGCAGGGCGAAGAGGCCGAGGCCGGCGACACAGCCGCCGATGCCGAGGAAGACGCCAACGAGCTTGCCGAGCAGACCGGCACCGCGGTCGCCGCCACCACCACCAAGAAAGAGCCGACCGACCGCACCGACGATCCGGTGCGCATGTATCTGCGCGAAATGGGCTCGGTCGAGCTGCTGTCGCGCGAGGGCGAAATCGCGATCGCCAAGCGCATCGAGGCCGGCCGCGAGACGATGATCGCAGGCCTCTGCGAAAGCCCGCTGACTTTCCAGGCGATCATCATCTGGCGCGACGAGCTCAACGAATCCAAGATCCTGCTGCGCGAGATCATCGACCTCGAAGCCACCTATGCCGGCCCCGAAGCCAAGCAGGCGCCGGTGGTCGAACGTGTCGAGGAAGCGCCCAAGGCCGAGGAAAAGCCGCGCCGCGGACGCGACGATGAAGACGACATCACCAATGTCGGCGCCGATACGCGCGGCATCGGCGACGACGACGAGGAAGACGAGGACGAGGCGAGCCTGTCGCTGGCGGCGATGGAAGCCGAACTGCGCCCGCAGGTGATGGAGACGCTCGACGTCATCGCCGACACCTACAAGAAGCTCAGGAAGCTGCAGGACCAGCAGGTCGAGAACAGGCTGGCCGCCGCCGGCACGCTGTCGCCCAGCCAGGACCGCCGGCTGAAGGAGCTGAAGGACCAGCTGATCAAGGCGGTGAAGTCGCTGTCGCTCAACACGGCGCGCATCGAGGCGCTGGTCGAGCAGCTCTACGACATCAACAAGCGCCTGGTGCAGAACGAGGGCAAGCTTTTGCGCCTCGCCGAAAGCTATGGCGTGCGCCGCGAGGAGTTCCTGAAGGAATATCAGGGCTCCGAACTCGATCCGAACTGGACGCGCTCGATCGCCAACCTGACCTCGCGCGGCTGGAAGGAATTCACCAAGAACGAGAAGGATGCGATCAAGGATCTGCGCGCCGAGATCCAGCACCTGGCCACCGAGACGGCGATCTCGATCCTGGAATTCCGGAAAATCGTCAACCAGGTGCAGAAGGGCGAACGCGAAGCCGCGATCGCCAAGAAGGAAATGGTCGAGGCCAATCTGCGCCTCGTCATCTCGATCGCCAAGAAGTACACCAATCGCGGCCTGCAGTTCCTCGACCTGATCCAGGAAGGCAATATCGGCCTGATGAAGGCGGTCGACAAATTCGAATACCGCCGCGGCTACAAGTTCTCGACCTACGCGACATGGTGGATCCGGCAGGCGATCACGCGTTCGATCGCCGACCAGGCCCGCACCATCCGCATTCCGGTGCACATGATCGAAACGATCAACAAGATCGTTCGCACCTCGCGCCAGATGCTGCACGAGATCGGCCGCGAGCCGACGCCGGAGGAACTGGCCGAAAAGCTCGCCATGCCGCTCGAAAAAGTGCGCAAGGTCCTGAAGATCGCCAAGGAGCCGATCTCGCTCGAAACGCCTGTCGGCGACGAGGAGGATTCGCATCTGGGCGATTTCATCGAGGACAAGATGGCGATCCTGCCGATCGACGCGGCGATCCAGGCCAATCTGCGCGAGACCACCACGCGCGTTCTGGCCTCGCTGACGCCGCGTGAGGAGCGCGTGCTCAGAATGCGCTTCGGCATCGGCATGAACACCGACCACACGCTGGAAGAAGTCGGCCAGCAGTTCTCGGTCACCCGCGAGCGTATCCGCCAGATCGAAGCCAAGGCGCTGCGCAAGCTCAAGCACCCGAGCCGGAGCCGCAAGCTGCGCAGCTTCCTGGACAGCTGAGACCTGCCAATCGCATTGGAGATAAAGGGCGCCACGAGCGCCCTTTTTCATAGGCGTGTTCGCTCTTGCGACCCGCGACCTTAGGGAGGATAATTTCGCGTCGGATGCATTTTCTGGGCGACAACCCCGGAAAGCCCGCCCCGGTCGAGGCCGTGTCGACAGACCCACGGCCTGAGTGCCGTGCTCCGTGGCCCCGGAGGGAGGTGTGCCATGACAAGCTACATCGTGCTGATGAACTGGACCGAGCAGGGCGCCAAGAACGTGCGCGAATCCCCGAAGCGGCTCGACGCCGCCAGGAAGCAACTGGGCGAAATGGGCGGATCGTTCAAGGCGTTCTACCTGACCATGGGCGAGTACGACATGGTGGCGGTGGTCGAGGCGCCCGACGACGCGATCCTGGCGCGTTTCTCGCTGATGCTGGCGGCGGCCGGCAACATCAGGACGCGGACGATGAAGGCCTTCCCCGAATTCGCCTATCGCGAGATCATCACCTCACTTGGATGATGAGGTTTGCGGACAGCCGGATCAGGTGCCGCCTCAACGGCTCTTGATCCGGCGCGCGTTCCGATAGATTTGACAGCTGCCTCGGGACAGGACGCCTCGCCGTGGCGGCCAAGGAGAGATCGCATGAACAATTTTTCGATACTGGCCGTCGGTCTTGCCTTGATGTTGTCGATGCCCATCGACGCCGGCGCCGCGCAAAAACCGGTCGGCATGGCCAATCCCGCATCGGTCCACTGCGGTGCGATCGGCGGCCGCTTCGCGGTCAGGAAGGACAAGGCCGGCAACGAATACGGGTTTTGCCGCTTGCCCAACGGTCGCCTGTGCGAGGAGTGGGCGCTGTTTCGCGACAACAAATGCGTCGGGCCGAAGGCGGCGATGCGCGGCAAGTGACTGGTAGCGGAACCACGCCTTTGCTGACCGTCTGGTATAACACGCGCTGTCCGGTCTGCTATGCCGGCATCGACCGGCAGAAGCGGCGGCTTATCGAGGCGGTCAAGGCCGGTCGGGTCGAATTCCGCGATATCAACCTGGAGCCGGATGCGCTGTCGTCGCATGGCGTCTCGCTGGAGGACATCCGCCGCCGGCTGCATGCCACCGATGCGGATGGCAATTTGCTGATCGGCGCCGACGTGGCGATCGCGGTTTTGCTGTTAACGCCCGGCGAGGGCTGGCTGGCGAGCCTGTTCGGCAATCGGCTCATGCTGCCGCTGACCCGCCTTGCCTATGATCGCTTCGCCGACCTGCTCTACGGCTGGAACCGGCGCAAAGGCCGCTGGTAGTCCATTCGCGCTCCATCCATTCCCATCAAGCCTGACGCTTCGATGCCACGATGTCGCTTGGCTCGCGATCAGATACATCGTAAGATACATCTTGACTCGACAGCACTGCGCGCCTAACTGAGATATATCGTAAGATAGAACTCAAGGAGCAATCAATGCACAGACACAATCATTCCGATCATCATCATTTTGGCGAGCGCATGTTCATGCACATGGCCGGCAAGTTCGGCGGCAAATTTGGTGGCAGAGGGGGCGGCGGCTTCGGTCCGTTCGGCGGCAGGGGCGGTGGCCGCGGCCCGGGCGACATGTTCCGGGCCGGACGGATGCTCGCGGACGGCGACCTCAAGCTGATCACGCTGTCGCTGCTGGCCGAGGCGCCACGCCATGGCTACGACATCATCAAGGCGCTGGAAGAGCGCACCAGCGGCATCTACAGCCCGAGCCCGGGCGTGGTCTACCCGACGCTGACCTTCCTGGAAGAGGCCGGCTACGCCGTGTCGACGAGCGAAGGCAACAAGAAGGTGTTCTCGATCACCGAGGCCGGGCAGGCGCATCTGGCCGACAACCGCGAAATGATCGACGGCGTGCTCGATCATCTCGAGCGCTTCGGCCGCAAGATGGCCAAGGCGCGCGACTGGTTCGGCTGGAACGATGACGGCGAGGACCGCCGCGGCGGCCGAGGCGGCCGTGGCGAGCGCTCGGAAACGCGCGACGAATTCCGCGCCATCCGCCACCGGCTCCGCGCGGCACTCGGCGACATCGTCGATGCCCCAGCCGAAAAGCAGGCCGAGGCGATCGCCATTCTGGAAGCCGCCGCCGAAGCGCTGGAAGCGCTGTCGCACCGCTGAGGCGGGCAAGCTTTCCTCTCACCCCGCTTTGCGAGCGCGAGGACGCAGAAAAGCCCGGGGAGACCCGGGCTTTCTCGTCAGACCGTGCCGGCATCATTCCTTGCCGACATATTCGCTGATCAGCTTTTCGTTGCGCGCCTTCTCAATCTTGGCGGTGGTTTCGGCGGAGATGCGCTCGTCGGTGCGGTACTTGACCAGGTTCACCAGGCTGCCGGTGAGCAGCAGGATGCCCATGGCCCAGTAGCCCTTGGTCGACAGGTCGACCGGCGCCAGCCACAGGGACAGGCCAAGCATGAAGTAGGCGGCGCCCACCGAGACGGTGTTGAACATGATGTAGGTCTGATTGCTGTTCATTGTCGTGTTCCTTTGACTGGATCGAAGTTGGATTTGATGTGGTCGTCGTCAGGTCCAAAAATCTTCAGTTGATGGTCTTCAGGCGCTCGAGCACGTCCCTGGCGCGCACCTTCACCGCTGGGCCGTGCCCGGCGTCGGCAAGGCGGTCGCGGATCGCGTCATGACGAAGCTCGCCGTCGATTTCGTCGAGAATGCCGGCTTCCTCGAACGGATCGCTGGCTCCCTTGATGCGGGCCAAAAGCTCCTCGGCGTCGTTGAGGCTCGCCGAATGGCCGATCGACCTGACGAGGCGTGACTGTGCCTTGCGCTCGGCATCGATGGCCCGGGCCGAGATCATGCCCTGGTTGAGATCGATGATGCGGCGGTGCGCCCGCTCCACCGAAACGCGCATCCGCAAGGTCTTTTCGCCAAGGCTTTGCACCGTGGCGCGGCGGACCTCGCGTTCATTCTCCAGTTCGGCTATGGCCGCGGCACCGCTTTCGGCCAGCCCGCTGTTGCCGGCGGCCAGCGCGCTGATGGTGCGTGTCTCCAGGTCGGCGTGGCGGCGGTCGAGATGCTCGAGGCCGGCTTGCTCGGCACGCTGGCGCACGATCAGTGAGGCAAGCGTCTGCTTGGCGGCGGCAAGTCCCGCCTCGGCATCGCGGATGCGCTGCGCCAGAAGGTCGATGGCGAAGCGATCCTTCAGGCCGTCCTCGGCCCGTGCGCTGGCGCCGTCGAGCAGTGTTCTGATCAGGCTAAGCATGATTCTTCTCCCTTCGAAGTTTCCGTGAACAATGTTCACAAACTCAACATAGCGGCAAATGAACATTGTTCAAGGGAATTCTGAACGCTGTTCACGATATCCGGCATATGGTAAACGAAGGGAAGAGTCGGGGGCGAAAAAGCGTGCCGTCGAAGGCTCGCGCATCCAAAAAGGACTGATATGGCGCTGGACAAGGAAGAGACCGGCGAGCGGGTGCTGGCCATTGCCGAGACGCTGCTCAACGAAGGCGGCATGGACAATCTGAAGGCCAGGACCATCGCCGAACAGGCGGGCATCTCGGTCGGCTCGGTCTATAATCTGTTTTCCGATCTCGACGGTGTGCACCGCGCCGTCAACATGCGGCTGCTCGACCGGCTGGGGGTCGCGGGCGCTGCGGCGATGGCCGATCTTGGCAGGCGCGGCATCACCGACGTGCGCCAACGGCTGATGGCGCTGGCCGGCGCCTATGTTCGCTTCGTCGAGGCGCATCCCGGCAGCTGGCCGGCGCTGCTGGCCTTCAACAGGCGGCGTTCTGTGCTGACCGAGCCCGACGTCTACGAGGCACGGCTCGACCAGTTGTTCGAGATCATCGCCAGCGTCCTTGCCGATGGCGGCTTCGATCTCGACGAGGACACGCGCCGGATCGCCGCGCGAACCCTCTGGTCAAGCGTGCATGGCATCGTGACCAGCGGGTATGCGGGCAGGTCCGTTAGCCGGCAGGCCGACGAGATCGACCGGCAGATCGAGCTCCTGGTCGCCGTCTTCATCAGGGGGCTGGAACGCGGCGGCACATTCGCGCATGCTGGGCCGACAGCGTCGTGAATCGCATACCGACGGCGATCGCAGACGGCAAGGAGATTTGAGCGATGTCTTTTCTGAAACGTCTTTTCGGCGGCGGTGGCGGCGAAGCGGCCGAGCCCGCAAGTGCCGCGCCCGCCAAGCAGGTCGAGCACAAGGGTTTTACGATCAGCGCCACGCCCTACAAGACCGAAGGCCAGTACCAGACCTGCGGCGTCGTCTCCAAGGAGGTCGATGGCGTGGTGAAGGAGCACAAATTCATCCGTGCCGACCGTTTCGCCGGACTGGACGACGCCGTCGACATCTCGAT
The DNA here is from genome assembly GCF_000513935.1 of Mesorhizobium sp. WSM3626. Taxonomy (GTDB): domain Bacteria; phylum Pseudomonadota; class Alphaproteobacteria; order Rhizobiales; family Rhizobiaceae; genus Mesorhizobium; species Mesorhizobium salmacidum. Next base: position 29,609 of record NZ_AZUY01000045.1, read on the forward strand.
CAAGAAAGGCATCCAGCTCGTCGACGAGCAGGGCGATCGGATTTTCGGGTAGGGTCCAGCCGTCTCCGAAAGAGCGTGGATCGCGCGTGAGGGGGGCTTACACCCTCGAGCACTCCGTGAAGCGCTCGAGGTCCTTGGCCGGCGTGCCATCCAGGTGGGTATTAGCCGCGCTTTTGGATGACGCCGTAGAGCACGTTGCGATTCTCGCCGAAGTACACTTGCGCCTCCACGGTGTTGCGGTCGACGCTGGCATTGATGATGTTCCACATGTCGACTTCCGACCGCAGCAGCAGCACCCAGTCCATGAACGTTTCCCGGTAGCCGGCGTCAGGAGTGCCCTCGGCGTAGTTCGCAAACAGGAATGTCCCGTTCGGCTTCAGCATCTGCAGACAGGTCTTGGCGAGTTTCACGGCGACGTTGTGCTGAAGGTAGTCGTAAAGCCCGGAGGCATAGATAAGATCGAACTTGCCAAGCTTGTGGCCCCTGGTGAGCACGGTCCGTACCGAGCCGTCGACGGCCTCGACCGCGGTGCCTTGGAAATCGCGCGCGATCAGTCCGACGCTCTGGGGATCCTGGTCGAGCGCGACCCAGCGCTTGAGGCCGCCCTCGGCCAATGCGGCCGAACGGTTCGCTTCGCGCAGATGGCCGGCCGCGATAGCCAGGACTTCGGTTTCCGGTCCATTCTTGGCCGCGGTCTCATCGACATAGCGGGTCAGCAGATCGCGGCGCTCCCGTGCCGCGACGCATGACGGCACGTTCTGGGTATGGCTGTAAAGCGCCTTGCCGATCTCCGAGGCGTTCGCCACGCTCTCAGCCACGTGCGGGTCACAATAGATGTAGTCGAGCAACTGCGCGTCGCCGGAATAACCCCTGGGCTTGGTGAAGGACCAATGCGTCAGCGGATCCTCGAGAAAGTACTTCTGGATCGGGTGGTTCTGCGCCACCGGTATCAAGGCTTGCCACACGTCGGGATGAACCTTGGCACGCAACGCGTTGAGAAGCGACAGCAGCCGGCGAACGATCTCGGCGGGAAATTTTTGCTGCTCGACCTGTTGTTGTGTCGCGTGGAGGATGAGCGCCAGCTCCGCGCGAGCGGTTTCGAACGCTTCGCCATGATGCTCGGGCTTTCCTCGACGGAGACCACTGGCAATTGCCTCCGCAGTAATCAGACTCTGGCCATCAAAGACAGTTTGCACACCAAGACTCCATAGTTAACAGTCAGTTAACTTATTGCTTAGAATATTCGAATTGCCAATGTCGGGTCGCGGGCATTTTATCGGTATGATTAATTTCCCGCTAACCATGTCAATTCTTTGGGTTTTTTAAGGAGGGGATTCCGGGTTCGAGTTAACGGAAACTTGTCCTGCGTCATTGCATTTGATCGCGCGGCAAGTGATGTCGCGCCCAAGGAGTCGGTCTGCGTTGGGGGCAGAAGCTGCAAAAGAATTCGGAACGCGAGATGCCCTTCAGCCGGGATTTGTCGTGAACGAACGCGCGTCATCCAGAGTGGCCGATGCGGTCGATTCGGAACCGCACGATCCCCGCCAGGAGCTGGGGGCGGCTGAACTTCGCATCCTTTACCGTACGGAAGCCCAGGCGAAACGAAGGAAGGAAGCCAGGCCAGGCCTTTGGATCGCCGTCGTCATCTATGTCTTGTTTTCGGTATCGGATCTGCTGCTGATACCGGATGTGGCCGCCCTTACGATCACGGCCCGCTTCGCTGTCGGACTGACCGCATTGTTGGTCCTTGAAGCACAGCTTCGCCGGGGAGCCGCCACGGACTGGCTTGACGTAACCTGCGCCGCGGCCATCATCTTCGGCTATATCGGCTGGCTTTACCCCGCCTCCATGGGGGCGAACAAGGAAACCGTCGCCTATTATATGGTCTTCGGCACCATTTTCATGATGAGTGCCAATCTCTTCTTCACGTTCCGGTTCAAAGTCTCGATCATAACGTCGACTATAATCTTGTGCATCTTGTATGTGGTGAACTACTTTCTACCCGCTTCGCTGGCATACAAGATGGTCTTTGGCACTTTCTACGTTTCGTGCTTCACGTTCACATCCTATGTGAACTGGAAGCTGAACGAAGAGCGCTACAACGTCTTCCTCAACGCGCTGGAAGCCAAGATCCAGCACAATGAGGCCACCGAGCGCGGCAAGGCCCTGCTCAGGCTGTCGCGGACAGATCCGCTTACAGGCCTGGAGAACCGGCGCGCCATCGACGAGAAACTGCGCGACTACTGGAATGACTGGCAAAAGCTTGGCCATGGTTTTGCGGCGATCCTCATCGACGTCGACTTCTTCAAGAAGTTCAACGATTGCTATGGCCATCAGGAGGGTGACCGTTGCCTGATCCAGGTCGCCGAGGCGCTCAGCGACCTGATCAAGCAATATGATGGCTCCATCGGCCGCTATGGTGGGGAGGAATTCATCGTCCTGGCTCGCATGGGCAGGAAAGACCAGGTCGCGGATCTCGCGGAAGCCATTTGCCGCACGGTCGAGAATCTGGCGATCGCGCACGAGTTGCGGCGGGATGGCATCGCGATCGTGACGGCGAGCGTAGGCGCGGCATTCACCAGGAAGCAGACCGCCGCCAAGCTGGAGAAGATCATCCACGAGGCCGATCGAGCGCTCTATCTGGCAAAGGCCGGCGGCCGAAATTGTGTCCGGCTGTTCGATCCGACCGATCCCCAGAGCAGCGACGAGAGCGAGAACCTCGCGGCTTTGCTGAAGATCGCGATCGGCCAGGATCTCGTTTCGCTTGTCTATCAGCCCATCCAGGACGTCGCGTCGGGCCGGGTCGAGGCCGTGGAGGCGCTGATGCGTCTCAAGATGCTCGACGGAACCCTGGTTCCGCCGAGCCTGTTCATTCCCGTCGCTGAGCGAACCGGCGCCATCCTCGAACTCGGGCGTTGGGCAATAAGGACCGTGTGCGCCGAACTCCTGGCGCAGGATCACGTGCGCGTCGTCAGCGTCAACGTCTCGCCGATCCAGCTCAAGACGCCCGGCTTCGCGACATCGGTCGCGACCATTCTGGGCGAGACCGGCGTGACCGGCAACCGGCTGGCCTTCGAGATCACCGAGGGACTGGAGATGGAGATGCACTCCGACATCCTGCGCTGCATAAGCGATCTGAAGCTGCTCGGAATCAGAATATGGCTCGATGATTTCGGGACGGGCTTCGCCGGCCTTTCATGGCTTCGTCTCATCGATTTCGATACGGTCAAGATCGACCGTTCGTTTCTCCACGACTGCGGCACCCCCAAGGGCATGGCGATGCTGCAGGATATCATCGCGCTGGTCAGAAATCGCGGCCACAAAATCCTGGTCGAAGGGGTGGAGACCGAAGAGCAGATGCTCCTCATGCGCCAGTTTGGCATCGACAAAGTCCAGGGCTTTCATGTCGGCCGCCCGGCTCCGGCCGCGAATTTCCAGACCAAACGGGCCATTCAGAAGCGGCCGTTCACGGTTCTCAAGTCGGCGTGACGCCGAAGCAGGCGGTGGCTTGACCGGCCATGGCCCGTCAAGCCCGTTTGTTATCTGGCCACGATTGCCGTCCGGCCGTGTCTCCTCATTTTATGCAGGTCGTTATCCCGGAACCGAGGACACTTCCGGGCGACATGCATTATGCCGTCTGCAACACCGTGCGTGGCAGCGGCGGGAAGGCGATGGCTATGCCCGCGGCACCCAGGCCGATGAGAGCCGAGCCGATGAACAGCCAATGGTAGCTGGCATAGGCGTCGAAGATCATGCCGCCGGCAAGCGGCCCCAGCGCCATGCCGAGGCTGGAGAGCATGGTGGCGGCGCCGAATACGGTGCCGAGAATGCGCTGGCCGAAATATTCGCGCGCCAGCACGGCGTAGAGCGGCATGACGCCGCCATAGGTGGCGCCGAAGATGACGGCCAGCATATAGAACTGGTCGAGCTGGCTGATCGAGAGATAGGCGGCAATGACGATCGCCTGGATCGCCAGCCCCGCGATCAGCACCGGCTTGACGCCCAGCCTGTCGGCCAGCACGCCGTAGAGCAGCCGGCCGCCGAGGCCAGCCAGACCCTCGACACTGTAGATGGAGACAGCGGCCATCGGGGCGACGCCGCACAGCATGGCATAGCTGACCATGTGGAAGATCGGGCCGGAATGGGCCGCGCAACAGGCGAAGAAGGTTAGCCCCAGCACGATGAATTGCGGCGAGCGCAGCGCCTGCCCGACCGTCAGGCCGGCGCCTTCGGCGACTGGTGCCGCGGCCGCACCGGAGGCGGCGGGTTTCGGCGGCTGGCGCACCAGAAGGACGGCGGGCAGCAGGAGCACCCAGGCCAGGAGGCCGATGTCGAACATGGCGGCGCGCCATTCATAGGCCGAGATCAGCCAGCGCGCGAAAGGCGAGATCGTCATCGGCGCCACGCCCATGCCGGCCGAGACCAGCGATACCGCCAGCCCGCGATTGGTGTCGAACCAGCCTGATGTCAGCGCGATCATCGGTGCGAAAAAGGCGCTGGCCGCGAGCCCGACGAGCACGCCATAGGTGATCTGGAAGGTGAGAAGCGAACCGGCGCGGCTTGCCAGCACCAGCGCCAGCCCGAGCAGCACGGCGCCGATCGTGACGACGATGCGGGCGCCGAACCGGTCGGACAGGGCGCCCCAGGCGAAGCCGCCGAGGCCCATCACCAGGAAGTTGAGCGTCATGGCGCTCGAAATGCCCGCGCGCGACCAGTGGGTGTCGATCGCCATGGGTTCAAGGAAAATCGCCAGCGAAAACATCGTGCCGATGGCGACACAGGACATCAGCGCGCCAGCCGCGACGATGACCCAACGGTAGGAATGGTTCATGTTTCTTCTCCCAGCCGGGAACAGGATCGATCTTTCGACGCCGCCCGGCAATTCCGGTTGCGTCCCAAGGACGTTCAAGGCGTGCTCGGATCGACATTCCAGATGGAAATTTTCATAGGTCCAGGGGATAGCCTGCGCCTCGTCAAATGCGCTGGGAGATATTTCAAAGGCTCAGATCGGCAGTTCCGATGTGTACTTGATCGTCCAGCTGGGAACGTCGGTCTTGACGTTCTGCACGCCTTTGATGCGGCTCAGATGCTCCGACTGGAAACGGCGATAGTCGTTGACATCAGCCGCCACCACGCGCACCAGGGCGTCGCAGTCGCCCAGCATGAGATAGCATTCCATCACTTGCGGCAGCTTGGCCACCTCGGTGGCGAAGTGCTCGATCGTGTCCTCGTCCTGCGTCTTCAGCCAGATCCGGGTGAAGAAGGTGAGGCCCTTGTCGATGCTGGCCGGATTGAGCACGGCGACATAGCGGTCGATGACGCCTGCTTCCTCCAGGAGCTTGACGCGCCGCAGGCAAGGCGAGGGCGACAGGCCGACCTCATTGGCCAGATCATTGTTGGCCATGCGGCCGTCGCGCTGCAGTGCCCGCAGGATGCGCTTGTCGATGTCGTCGAGCTTCATGGCGTTGAATTCCATTTTCCTGCGGATATGTGACATTCAATGCCAAAATTTAGCGAAAGACAACAATCTTCGCAACCAAATTGCGGGGAGGTGTAGGTATGTTTCGCCCCTGACATCACGAAATTTCCAAACGCAGGGCAGGGCGGCTGCGAGGCCGGCCTATGGCAGACCATGAGCATTTCACAGGCAGTCGAGGCAGCCGGCAATGGTTCGGAATCCGAGTTCCGCCGTGGTGTGATGTCCTGCGCGCCGGTGCTGCTCGGCACCATTCCCTACGCGCTGGTGCTTGGCGCCCAGGCCACGCAGAAGGGGCTGAGCACGGTCGAGTTATCCCTGATGACCGGCCTGAACTTCGCCGGCGGTTCGGAATTCGCGGCGATCCAGTTATGGACGTCGCCGCCGCACATCCTGCTCATCGTCGCCATCACCTTCCTGGTCAACAGCCGTCATCTACTGATGGGGGCGGCGCTCGCGCCGTTCCTGCGCGAGCTACCGCGGCGCAAGGTTTTCCCGGCACTGTTCTTCATGTGCGACGAAAGCTGGGCACTTGGCCTGGCCGATGCCAAACAGCGTGCCGCCGCGGGCATCGGCCCGGCCTTCAGCCCGCGCTATTATATGGGCGCGGCGCTGGCGATGTATCTCACCTGGGTAGCCTTCACGACGCTCGGCGCCTTGCTCGGCCCGATGCTGGGCGATGTCGGGACCTATGGTTTCGACATGGCGTTTCCGGCCGTCTTCCTGGTGCTGATGCGCGGCATGTGGAAAGGCTTTGCCGCCGCGCGACCGTGGCTCGTCAGCCTGGCAGTCGCCGCGCTTGTCTATCTCTTCGTTCCCGGCGCCTGGTATGTCGCGGCGGGTGCTGTGTCGGGGCTGGTCGCGGCCTGGTTGCTGGCAGGTGATGCATGATCGACATGACAACCCTTCTCACCATCGTGCTGATGGCCGGCGTCACCTATCTGACGCGGGTCGGCGGCTATGTCGTGCTGCGCAACCGCGTGCTCAGCACCCGCGCCACGGCGGTGATGGAGGCAGCGCCCGGCTGCGTGCTGATCTCTATCATCGCGCCGGCCTTCGTGTCGCGGAATCCGGCTGATCTTGCGGCATTGGCCATCACGCTGGCGGCGGCAACGCGGCTTTCCATGCTGCCGACCGTGCTGATCGGGGTCGCTTCGGCCGGCCTCTTGCGGCATCTGATCGGCTGAAACGAAAAGGCAGGCGCGAACGCCTGCCTTCGAGTTCAGATGATCGAGAGCCTTACGCGGCAGCAGCAGCCTGCTGGCTGGCCACGACGGCGTCGACCTTGGCGGTCGCGTTGGCGAGCGCGGCAGTGACCGCGTCCGGGCCCATGCCAACGCCTTCGATGCGGATGACATCGACATCGGTCATGCCGAGGAAGCCGAGCACGCCGCGCAGATACGGAATGGCGTGATCGAACTGCACGGCCGCGCCCTCGGAATAGATGCCGCCCGAAGCCAGCACGATATAGACCTTCTTGCCGGTGACGAGGCCCTTGGGACCATTCTCGCCATAGGCAAAGCTCCGGCCGGAGCGGGCGATGTGGTCGACCCAGGACTTCAGTGTCGAGGAGATGTTGAAGTTGATGAAGCCGGTGGCGAGGATCACCGTGTCGGCAGCAAACAGTTCATCCAGCACCGCGTCCGAAACGCCCACCACCTCGGCCTGGCGCGGGGTGCGGGCATCGGCCGGCGTGTAGATGCCGGTCGCATAGTCGGCATCGATGTGCGGCAGCGGGTTGGCGACGAGATCGCGCACGACCAGGGTGTTCGATGGGTCGGCGGCGAGAAGCTTCTGAGCGAATTCAGTTGCAATGCGGGTCGAGTGCGAGGCAGCGCCGCGGGGGCTCGAGGTAACAAGAAGAATGGACATGGCGGGTCTCTCCAGTTGAATGAATTGTCCCGACATATATGGGCTATCGATCCATCCGATAAACTGGCATATTTTCTATACAATCCATCTATAAAGTAGATACAGCGATGCAGCCGAACCCGACCCTCGACCAGCTCCAGATCCTTGTCGCCGTTGCCGACACCGGCAGTTTCTCGGCCGCCGGCCGCAAGCTCAACCGGGCACAATCCGTCATCAGTTATGGCATCGCCAATCTCGAGGCGCAGCTCGGGCTGAAGCTGTTCGAGCGCGAGGGCACGCGCGAGCCGCAACTGACCGAGATCGGCCGGGCAATGCTGGAGGATGCGCGGCGCATGGTGGGCGTGCTGCAGCGCATCCGCTCGCGCGCCGACGGCCACCATCACGGGCTGGAGGCCGAGGTGGCGCTGTCGGTCGATTCGACGTTGCCGTCTCCGGTGCTGGTGCGGGTGCTCAAGGCATTCGAGGTGCGGTTTCCGACCGTGATGCTGCGCCTGCATATCGGCACGCTCGGCCTCATTCCCGATCTCGTCGTCAATGGACAGGCCGATCTGGGCATTGGCGGCTTGCTGGGCGATGTCGACGTGCATCTCGTGCGCATCGGCTTCATGTCGCTGGTGCCGGCGGCCGCACCCAGCCATCCGCTGGCACAGCTGCCGAAGCCGGTGGCGCTCGAGGATGTGCGCGAGCACACCCAACTTGTCGTCACCGACCAGTCGGAGCGCACCAAGGGACGTGATTACGGCGTCTTCGCCTACCGCACCTGGCGGCTGACCGACGTGCGCACCAAGCACATACTGATGCGCGAGGGGCTGGGCTGGGGTGGCCTGCCGCGCTGGTTGATCGCCGACGATCTGGCCAGCGGCCGCCTGGTGGAGCTTGATCTCGAACCCTACAAGGAGGTGAGTTCGCCATTGTTCGCCATGCACCGCAACGATCGCAGCCCGAAGCCGGCGGCCGCCTGGTTGATCGACCGGTTCAAGCGCGGGCTCGGCTGCTTCAACGAGTTCGAGCCGGGCGAGGTGCCCGAAGAGGAGCCGGAGACCCATGGCGTGTCCGGCTCCGGCATCTGACCCGGGCATCCGAGAAATCACTGGATTATCGTCACCCCGGAAACCACGATCTGCGCGGTGCGGGCGGTCAATTTCCCGTGCTTGCGTAGCGTCGGTTTTTCATAGGTCTTTTTCATGTGTTGGTCCCGAATGTGAGCCTCGAGGCGGGAGTGAGCCCTGACATAACGAGATTGGAGAGTTCCGGTTGCGTCGCCGTGCCATTCCGTGCCGCGGACTGTGACACGATCACCAGCCAGCGGCCTCAGTCAGACTTTCCCAGAGCTTTCAGGATAAAGCGAATCTGCTCGCGCAGGCTCGTTTCGGTGTCTTCGCTGTTTCGAACGCAGTGCTCGATTAGAATCGGGTGGAAGAACGGCATGAATGCGGCCTTAACCGCACGCGCCGCTTCCGCCGGGTCCTCGACCTTGAATTCGCCCGCCTCGATGCCCTCGCGAATGATCGCTTTGAAGATCGTCACCATCCGCTCGAGATGCGACTTGATGACCGCCCAGTTCTCCTGCATGGCGGCGACAATCATGTCGTGCATGCACCGTTCCTTGATCAGCTTCTTCTTGTTGTGATGGTGAAGTGCGTTCAAGAGTCGGTCGAGTTTCACCGAGGCCGGTAGGTTCGTGCGTGCGATCGCAACGGCAATGTCATCAAACTCATTCAAGACCCTTCTGCAGATGGATTCGTTGATTGCATCCCTGGAGGGGAAGAAGCGGTAGACGTTCGCCGGGCTCATGCCAAGCCCGGAGGCGATGTCGGCCACCGACGTCTTGTGGCAGCCGATGCGGCGAAAGTGCTCCTCAGCAACCTCCAGGATGCGCGCGCGCATCTCGTCGGGATCAGGTGTTCGAACCGGACGATTCATGCATGTCTCCAGAATTGATGAAGCGAAACTGCCGGACTCGCGTGGAGGTGATCTGTAGGCGGTAAGTTCGTGCCGTTGGCCCCGCATGTGCCCAGACAAGGCCAATGGGCAAGAACTTGAACCGTCTCTTGCGACAACAGAGCCCTACTCGGCCGCCATAGCTGCTGGCACTTCCGGTTCCTCCGTCGAATCCTCATGGAGTTCATCCGTGGTCGGTTTGATCCGGAACCACGCCACATAGAGCGCAGGGAGAAACAGCAGGATCAGCACCGTGCCGGCCGCCGTGCCGCCGATCAGCGTGAAGGCCATCGATCCCCAGAAGACGGAGTGCGTGAGGGGGATGAAAGCCAGCACGGCGGCAAGTGCGGTCAGGATCACCGGCCTCGTGCGTTGCACCGTGGCCTCGATGACGGCGTGATAGTCGTCAAGGCCGGCGGCACGGTTCTCCTTGATCTGTTCGGTCAGGATCAGCGTGTTGCGCATCAGGATGCCCGCCAGTCCTATCAGGCCCAGAATGGCGTTGAATCCGAAGGGCTGGTTGAAGGCCAGCAACATCGGTACGACGCCAACGAGGCCGAGGGGTGCCGTCAGCATGACCATCGCCATCGTCGAGAACGATCGCACCTGCAGTATGATGACGATCAGCATGGCGGCGAGCATGGCCGGGAAGACCTTACCCAGCGCGGTGTTGGCCTTGGCCGCCTCTTCGATCGATCCACCCATTTCGATGCGATAGCCGGCAGGCAGGGATTTAATCAGCGGCTGAAGGGTCGTCATGATCTGCTTGGAAACCTCTGGAGGCTGGGTCGCCTCATTGATGTCCGAGCGAATCGTGATGACCGGGGTGCGATCACGCCGCTTCAGGATCGGCTCTTCCAGACGGATTTCCGAGTGGCCGATCTGGTCGAGCGGGATCTGGCGACCGTCCCGGCTCATCAGCGAGAAATCCGCCAGACGCGATGGATCCAGTCGCTCGCCGCCGGCGCTGCGTGCCACGATGGGGACATTGCGGATGTCCTCGCGGACCTGCGTGACCGGGATGCCGGTGAGGAGGAACTGGAGCTGCTGGGCCACCTCCGCCGGCGACAGGCCGATGAGGTTCAGTCGATCCTGATCCGGTATGAAGCGCAGTACCGGCGTGCGATTGCCCCAGTCGCGACTGGCCTGCCGCACGTCCGGCACGCCGCGCATCACATCGAGGGCTTTCTCAGAGATGGCGTACAATTGCGCGGGATCAGGCCCCATGACCCGGAACTCGACCGGGAACGGCGTGTAGGGTCCGAACACGAGTTGCGTAACGCGGACGTTAGCTTCGGGGGCAAGCCCTGTCGCAACCGCTTCACGCAGCCGGTGCTTCAAGGCCTCGCGGGCTTCCGCGTCCGGGGTCAGCACGACGATCTTTGCGAAGGCGGGATCAGGCAGTTCCGGCGCCATGGCAAAGAAGAAGCGCGGGGCGCCCTGGCCGACATAGCTCGTCACGATCTTGGCCTCGGGTTGGCCGTCAAGCCAGTGTTCCAGCTTTTCGACCGTGGCGGTCGTCGTCTCGATGCTGGTGCCTTCCGGCAGGCGAACCTCGACCAGCACTTCAGGGCGATCGGATGTCGGGAAGAACTGCTGCTTGAGACCGCCCATGCCGACAACCGAAAGCGCGAAGACGATGCCGACGGCAGCGCAGGTCACGAACTTGTGGCGCACGGCAAAGGTGATGAGCCGGCGAAGGCGCCGATAGTTCGGTGTGTCATATATTGCATGGACACCCCCTTCGATCGGTTTGATCGCGGGCAGCATCTTCACGCCCATATACGGGGTGAAGACCACAGCGACGACCCAGGAGACGATGAGGGCGAAGCCCACGACCCAGAAGATGTTTCCGGCGTATTCGCCGGCCGTCGAGCGCGCGAAGCCCACTGGTAAGAACCCGGCGATCGTCACGAGCGTGCCCGACAGCATCGGCGCCGCGGTATGGCTCCAGGCATAGGCCGCCGCCTTGATGCGGTCCATGCCTTCTTCCATTTTCACCACCATCACCTCAATGGCGATGATGGCGTCGTCCACGAGAAGGCCAAGCGCCAGGATAAGGGCGCCGAGCGTGATGCGGTCGAAGAACCGGCCGGTTTCCAGCATGATGAGGAAGACGACGGCAAGCGTCAGAGGAACGGCGGCCGCCACGACGATGCCGACGCGCCAACCCATGCTGATCAGGGCGATCAGCAGCACCACGCCGAGCGCCATCGCGAATTTGAGCATGAACTCGTTCACCGACGAGCCGATGTTCACGGCCTGGTCGCTGACCTTGGCCAGCGACATCCCGAGAGGCAGCGTTTGTGCGATCGCCGCCGATCTCTCCTCCAGTGCCTTGCCGAGTTCAAGACCATTCCAGCCCTCCTGCATCACCGCCGCGAGCATGATGGTCGGCTCGCCCTGGTGACGGATGACGTAAGTGGCAGGATCCTCGTAGCCGCGCCGGACCTCGGCGATGTCGGAGAGCTTCAACGTCCGTCCGGCAGCGACGATCGGCGTGTCGGCGATCGTCTGGACACTGTCATAAGCGCCGTTGACCCTGATGAAGACCTGCGGCCCCTTTGTGTCGATCGAGCCCGCCGGTGTGACGGTGTTCTGGCGCTGCAAAGCGGCGACGATATCCTGCGCCGACACGCCGAGTGTTGCCAGCTTGGCATAGGAAAACTCGACGAATATCTGTTCGGGACGCTCGCCGAGGATGTTGATCTTCTTGACGCCAGGCACATGCAGAAGGTCCTGGCGAATGGTCTCGGCTTGCCTGGCGAGTTCCCGCATGGGCAAGCCCTTCGCCTTGAGGGCGTAAAGAGCGAAACTCACATCGGAATATTCGTCGTTGACGAAGGGGCCGAGTACGCCGGGCGGCAGGTTGCGGGTTTCATCCCCGAGTTTCTTACGGGCCTGATAGAACTCCTCCTGAACGCTGGATGGCGGTGTGCTGTCCTTCAGCGTGACCGTCAGATACGCATAGCCTGGTCGTGTTGTCGTCTCCACCCGATCGTACCAGGTCAGCTCCTGAAGTCGCTTCTCCAACGGTTCGGCGACGAGGTCCTGCATCTCGCGCGCGGTCGCGCCCGGCCATACCGTCGTGACCGTCAGGGTCTTGATGGTGAAGTTGGGATCCTCCGCCCGTCCAAGCATGAGGAAAGCGTAGGCGCCGGCGGCGACGAGCAGAATAATGAAGAAAAGGGTGATGGCGCGCTCGCGAACGGCGATCGCGGAAAAATTGAGGTTCATCGTCAATTGCTCCCGTTTTCAGAGGCAGTCCTGACGCGAGCGCCCTCCTGCAGGAGATGAGCGCCGAGCGAAACAATCTGATCGCTGGAACTCAGTCCGGAGATCACGGCGGTTTCGCTGGTCACGCGAACAAGCTTGACGGGCCGAAAGTGTACGGTCGAGGTTGCGCCGTCCAAGCTCCAGACGCCGGTCTTCTGACCATCATCCAGCACGGCTCCGAGCGGCACCTGGACTTCGGTTTGACTTGCCTGGCTTGGAAGCCGGATGGTTACCGTCGCGCCAAGCGGTGCTGCCGCCGCCTCACCATCGAGCACATAACGGGCCTCATAGGTGCGGGTCTGGGGATCGGCGGCATCCGACAACTGCCGCAGATGCGCCGTAAAATGCCGCCCATCGCCCCCATACAAGCCCGCCTCGGCTACCGATCCGATCGCCGGCCGGATCGTTTCGGGAAGCGCGACCACAGCTTCGCGGGGGCCGGCGTTCGCGATCCGAACCACGGTTTGTCCGGCGGTGACAACCTGTCCCGGCTCGCCAAGCGTTTCGATGACCGTTCCATCGGCGTTCGCGTCTAAGATGGAATAGGCCGCCTCGTTCTCCGCGACCTTCGCATCCGCTTCCGCGGCGGCAAGCTGTGCCGTCGCGGTATCCAGTGCTGCCTTCGCCTGTTCGTAGCGCTGCGGGGTTGCCGCCAGTTCCTTCTTGACCAGAACGGCATAGCGCTTTTCGTCCGCACTGGTCTGAACCAGGACAGCGCGTGCCGCGGCGACAGCGTTGCGCTTGGCGGTGAGCGCAAGGGCCAGATCGGTATCATCGATCCGCAGCAGCGGTTGGCCCGCCTTGACCTGTTCACCGACATTTACCAGGCGTTCGATGATCTTGCCGGGAACGCGAAAGCCTAGATTGCTCTGCACCCGCGCGGCAATGGTGCCTGTAAAGCCGCGCTCGGATCCGGGCACCGGCACCGCCGTCACCAGTCTGACGATCGGTGATTCCTGCCTCGGGTCGGCCGCTGCGGAAGCTGCCTGCGTGCGAATGGAAAGTGTGACGAAGGCCGCCACACCCAATCCCGCGACCAAAACGGTCCCCAACCCAATAACGTGTTTCTTTTTCATGCCCGTCGCCTCCTGTTAAATAGATTGCATTCACACTCTATATCTGCTATTGATTACGAATGCAATCTAAAAAAGGAGATCGCGATGCGCGTAAGTCGCAGTCAGGCTGAGCAGAATCGGCAAACCGTGATCGATGTGGCAAGTCGTCTATTTCGAGAGCACGGCTTTGACGGCATCGGGCTGAAGGATCTGATGAAAGGTGCCGGGCTGACCCAAGGCGCCTTCTACAAGCAGTTCGAATCCAAGGAGGACTTGGCGGCGCAGGCATCGCGGCGAGCGATGGAGCACGCAACCCGCAGATGGTCGGCTGTTGCTGCCGGGAGCCCTGATCCCCTTGAAGCCGTTATCGGGCTCTACCTTTCGCATGGACATCGCGAAGAGAAGAGCGACGGTTGTCCGATCGTGGCGCTTGGTTCGGACGCGGCGCGTCAAAGCGAGGAAGTGAGGGGCCCCTTCCAGGATGGGATCGCAGCTCACCTTGAGGTTCTCGACGAATTGATGCCGGCGGCAGAAGGTCCAAAGACCCATCGCAAGGCGATGGCGATGCTGTCGCTCATGGTGGGTGCCGTGACGATCTCCCGTATCCTTAGAGATGAAGAGATGTCGCGGGACTTTCTCGACGCCGCCGCCGGCGAAGCCAGGCGCATCGCGACCTCGTAGGGGTCCGTGGTCGCGATCGAGCGCCGGCACGGCGCCGCCGCGCGAACGGTTCAAACAGAAGCTGGAGTAGACATGCGTCGTATCGTCATTACAGGCATGGGAGCAGTTAGCCCCCTCGGAGCCAACGCGGCGACTTCCTGGTCGCGGCTCCTCGCTGGCCGCTCGGGCATTCGGAGCCTGCCGGATGAAATGGTGGGAGACCTGCCGGCGAAAGTCGGCGGAATTGTTCCCTCCTTGCAGGAGGACCCCGAGGCCGGCTTCGATCCAGACACCGTCCTGGTTCCGAAGGAACAGCGCAGGGCGGACCGCTTCATTCTCTTCGCATTGGCAGCGGCGGAAGAGGCGCTGGCCCAGGCGAGGTGGAAGCCGGTCTCGGACGACGACAGAGCCCGCACCGCGACGATCATCGCTTCGGGTGTCGGAGGATTTCCCGCGATAACCGAAGCCGTGCGAACCGTCGATCAGCGCGGTGTTCGGCGTCTCTCGCCGTTCACGGTGCCATCGTTCCTGGTGAACATGGCGGCGGGACAGATTTCGATCCGATATGGGTTCAAAGGCCCGCTCGGCGCTCCGGTGACGGCGTGCGCGGCCGGCATCCAGGCGATCGGCGATGCGGCGCGTCTCATCCGCTCCAATGAAGCCGACATCGCGGTGTGCGGTGGAACGGAAGCCTGCATGAATGCGGTCAGCCTCGGCGGCTTTGCCGCCGCACGCTCCCTTTCGACCTCCTTCAATCACCGTCCCGATCAGGCCTCCCGTCCCTTCGACATGCTGCGTGACGGCTTCGTCATGGGCGAAGGAGCCGGAATCCTGGTCATCGAGGCATTGAGCCACGCGCTTGCGCGCGGCGCCAAGCCGCTCGCCGAGCTCGTCGGCTATGGCACGACGGCGGACGCTTATCACATCACCTCCGGCCCCGAGGATGGCGACGGTGCGCGGCGGGCCATTGAGATCGCGATCACCCAAGCCGGTATTTCGCCGCGTGAGGTCCGCCACCTCAATGCGCATGCGACCTCCACGCCGGTCGGCGATGCGGGGGAAATAGAGGCGATCAAAAGGGTCTTTGGCGCGGATTTCAGCATCGCCGTCAGCGGAACGAAGTCGGCGACCGGGCACCTGCTTGGTGCCGCCGGTGGGCTTGCAGCGATCTTCACGATCCTGGCGCTCATGGACCAGGTCGCACCGCCGACCCTCAATTTGAGCGCCCCCGATCCGGCCGGCGACGGGATTGACTTCGTCGCAAACCACGCCCGGCCATTGGATATGGACTACGCGATCTCCAATGGCTTCGGCTTTGGAGGGGTAAACGCCAGCGCGTTGTTCCGGCGCTGGACGGACAGTTGAGTAGCGTGGGCCACCTTTGGGCGACCTGCATCAGGCGCGGGACAGTCCGTCTATCAGCGCCGTCAGGACGGCGCGGTAGTCCTCGGCTGATGCGCCCGCCTCGATGGCGAGCGCAGCGCGGTCGAAAGCAGAACCGAGCAGCGCCGTCAGCGCCTCCGCCGGCAGCTTTCTCA
This sequence comes from Mesorhizobium sp. WSM3626, assembly GCF_000513935.1. Classification (GTDB taxonomy): domain Bacteria; phylum Pseudomonadota; class Alphaproteobacteria; order Rhizobiales; family Rhizobiaceae; genus Mesorhizobium; species Mesorhizobium salmacidum. The sequence continues at coordinate 45,427 of NZ_AZUY01000045.1, forward strand.
TCGATCGTGCCCGCATGGCGGCGACAAGGCCTTCACGCAGCGAGCGGTTGCCATGGCGATTATCGATCGCGTCCATGGCGGTGCGGCCGAGCACGGCCGGGCCGTCGAGCAGCAAGAGCCGCGTGCGGCCGGGCGCGCGCATGGCCATGAGATAGGCATCGGAACCGGCAATCAGCGCATCGCGGGCGCTGAGCGAAGGCGGGGAGGCGCGGTCGATCTCCCGCGCCACCGCCGCCGCTTCCTGTTCAACCACGGCGGCGAAAAGCGCCTGCTTGTCGGCAAAGTGGTGATAGAGCGCGCCGCGCGTCACGCCTGCGGCGGCAACGATCTCCGGCGTGCCGGTCTCGGCATAGGATTTTTCCGTAAACAGTTTGCGCGCCGCCGCGATCAGGTCGGCGCGCGTCGCCTCGGTGCGGTCGCGGTTCGAGCGGCGCCCCGATTCCTGTTGCATACATGCAGCCTGTATGTTAATTCGATTTACATGCAGACTGTATGTTAATTGACGGAAGAAGGAAAGATGAAGACGACGAGCTACTACCCGGTGCTGATGACCGGCGATGTCGCCGGCACGGCCGCCTTTTATGTCGAGCATTTCGGCTTCCAGCCGCTGTTTACGAGCGACTGGTACGTGCACCTCCAATCGGTGGACAACCGCAGGGTCAACCTAGGCATCGTCCAGGGCGACCACGAGACGATCCCTGAGGAGGGGCGGGGGCAGACCTCGGGGCTGCTGATCAATTTCGAGGTCCGAGATCCTGACGCAGTCTACGAACGGATCACCGCCGCCGGCTTGCCGATTCTGCGCACGCTGCGCGACGAGCCCTTCGGCCAGCGCCACTTCATCACCAAGGATCCCAACGGCGTGCTGATCGACGTCATCAAGCCGATCCCGCCCAGCGAGGAGTTCCTGGCGCAGTATGCCGAAGGCGCGGCGGGGGTGTGAGCGGCGGGCTCAACCAGCCCTTGCCACCGGCGTCACCGCCACCTGGCTGACGCCGGTGCGGCGTACCACGGTGCACAGCGTCTCGCGGCCGATGCGCTCGGCGTCGAGCATGCGCACGAGATCGTCGACGCCCGTCACCGGGCGCCCGTCGATGGCGGCGATGATGTCGCCTTCCTTGAGACCTGCCTTGGCTGCCGGGCCGTCCTTCTCGACGCTGCGCAGCCGCACGGCCGTGCTGGTCGAAACCTGCGACAGCAACGCCGCGCGGCGCGGCAGGTTTACGGTGTCGGCGGAGACGCCGATGAAGGCGCGGCGCACGCGGCCGAAGCGGATGATCTCGGAAATGACGAACCTGGCGGTGTTGGAGGCGACGGCGAAGGCAATGCCTTGCGCGCCGTGGATCATGGCGGTGTTGACGCCGATCACTTCACCCGCCGACGACACCAGCGGCCCACCGGAATTGCCGGGGTTGAGCGCGGCGTCGGTCTGGATGACGTCGTCGATCAGCCTGCCGGTCGAGGCGCGCATCGAGCGGCCGAGCGCCGAGACCACGCCCGAGGTGACCGTCCATTCGAAGCCCAGCGGATTGCCGATGGCAATCGCGATCTGGCCGCGCCGCAGCCGCTTGGAATCGCCGAGCGGCGCCACATCGGCGAAGCTGCCATCGGCGCGCACCAAGGCGATGTCGGTGTCGGGATCGCGGCCGAGCACGCGGCCCTCGCTGGAGGCGCCGTCCGGCATCGAGACGCGCACTGTTCTGGCGTCACCCACGACATGGAAATTGGTGACGACCAGCCCATCCGGCGCGATGACGAAGCCCGACCCATGGCCGCCCGGGCCGCCGATGCGCTCGATGCGGCAGACGGCCGGGCCGATGCGATCGACAGCGTCCGCTACTGTTTCGGAATAGGCGTCGAGCAAGGTGTCATCGGATTGGATTTTGGGGGCGGCGAGGGCCATGAGCGGGCTCCGTGTTTTCAGGCACAACGATGCGTTTGTTACATGCGTGTCGTTGTCCCAAAACCGGTGAGCACTTTTGCGCGACACGCACTATATGTGCGGAGCGGCCCGAACCGCCGCGACCTGACCAGATGGCCAGTCAAATCCGCAACTAGCCGTCAGGCGAGTACCCGCAAGCGCGCCGTCGAGCGATATCTGGGACATGCAAGAAACCCAGGAGACCCCTATGAGCGACTTCAATTTGAGCGCGTTTTCAGACGCCATCGCCGATCTGGCAGCGAAAGCCGCGCCGGCGACGGCGAGCTTCGCCACCCATCACCACCGCACGGCCAGCGCCTTCCATTGGCGCGACGGCTATTTCGTCACCGCCGAGGAAGCCGTCGAGGCCGGCGAGGAAATCGAGCTGACGCTGGCCTCCGGCGCGACGGTGAAGACCGAACTCATCGGCCGCGATCCTTCGACGGGCGTCGCCCTGCTGAAGCCCGCCGATGCGGCGAACGCGCCTGTCCTTGCCAGGGCCGATGCCGTTCGGCCGGGCAACATCGCCATTGCCATCGGCAGCAGCCAGGGTTCAGCACTGGCCGTGTCCGGCTCGGTCGGCGAAGTCGGGCCGGCCTGGCGCTCGATGCGCGGCGGCACCATCGACCGGCGCATCAACCTGGCCGTCGGAGCCGGCGGCCGCTTCGAGGGCGGGCCGGTGCTCGACGCCAAGGGCGCGCTGATCGGCATGCTGTTGTTCGGGCCGCGGGGCCGTGCGCTGGTCATGCCCCACGAGACGATCGAACGCGCGGTGGCCACGCTGCGTGAAAAGGGCCATGTCGCACGCGGCTATCTCGGCGCTGGCCTGCATCCGGTGCGTGATCGCGACGCGCATGGCGCAATGGTGATGAGCCTCGACGACAATGGCCCGGCCAAGGCCGCCGGCCTCTCACTCGGCGACATCATCGTGGCGTGGAACGGCGAGGCCGTGCATGGCCCGCGCGACCTGATCCGCCGGCTCGGGCCTGACAGTGCCGGTGCTTCGGTGACGTTGGGTGTCGTGCGGGGCGGCGAACAGCGCGACGTCGTGCTGACCATCGGCGAAAAGCCGCTGAGCTGAGAGGAATGATGGAAACACTCGCCAGCGACCGGATCGGGACCGACCGTGCGGCTTCGCGGCGGCTGGTGGTGCTGATCGCGCTTGGCGATGCCGGGCGCGCCGAGCGCCTGGCCGCCTCGCTTGCCGCCAGCGACGACCTGTTGCCGGTGGTCGTTGGCGGCGGCAGGGCCGATGTCGCGATCGTCGACGACAGGAGCGGTGATGCCGTGCCGGCCTCGGTGCCACGGGTGCTGCTGTCGGCGCGCGCCGGCGGCGAGCGGCCTGCCGGCGAAGTGTCTGCCGTCATGCCCGCCGGCGCGGACGACCTGCTGATCGCCGCGGCGGCGCGGTTGGCCGCCGCTGGCTACAGCATATCGGGCAATGGCCGCGCGCCCGAACATCGTGAGGATTTCCACGCCGGCGATGGCGAGCCGTTCGAGGATGAAGCTTTGGACGAGCACGCCGCCCGGCCAGCGCTGTCGCCACGCGAGGCGGAAGTGCTGGCGCTGCTCGCCGAAGGCGCGCCCAACAAGGTGATCGCGCGGCGGCTCAACATTTCCGTGCATACGGCGAAGTTCCACGTCGCCGCGATCCTGATCAAGCTCGGCGCCGCCAATCGTACCGATGCCATCGCCATTGCCATGCGACAGGGGCTGGTGCTGGTCTAAGCTCTGTTCCTATCGTCCCCATCCTGGCCTACGTTGCGTAAGCCTTATCCAGATGTGTCGGGTCTTGCGCTACGGTCTCGCGCCGCGCAAGGATTGCGCCGGTCACGTACGAGGGAGGCGCGGAAAATGTCGCTCAAGGGAAAGACGCTGTTCATCTCCGGCGGGTCGCGCGGCATCGGGCTGGCGATCGCGCTGCGCGCCGCGCGTGACGGCGCCAATGTGACGATCGCGGCCAAGACCGCAGAGCCGCATCCCAAGCTGCCGGGCACGATCTACAGCGCGGCGCAAGAGATCGAGCAGGCGGGCGGCAAGGCGCTGCCGATGCTGTGCGACATCCGCGAGGAAGCGCAGGTGGCCGAGGCGGTCGCCAGGACCGTCGAGAAATTCGGCGGCATCGATATCTGCGTCAACAATGCCAGCGCCATCCAGCTTACCGGCACGCTGGAAACCGATATGAAGCGCTACGACCTGATGCATCAGATCAACACGCGCGGCACCTTCCTCGTCTCCAAAATGTGCATCCCGCACCTGAAGTTGGCTAAAAACCCTCACATTCTGAATCTGGCGCCGCCGCTCGACATGAAGGCCAAATGGTTCAAGAACCACGTCGCCTACACCATGGCCAAGTTCGGCATGTCGATGTGCACGCTGGGCATGAGCGCGGAATTCGCTAAGGACGGCATCGCCGTCAATTCGCTGTGGCCGATCTCGACCATCGACACGGCGGCGGTGCGCAATCTGCTGGGTGGGGCGACGGTGGCGGCGATGAGCCGGTCGCCAGACATCATGGCCGATGCCGCGCATGCGATCTTCATGCGGCCGTCGCGCGAGGCGACGGGCAATTTCTACATCGACGAGGAGGTGCTGCGCGCCGAGGGCGTCAGCGATTTCTCGGTCTATGCGCCAGGCGCGACCGGGCCGTTGGCGGGAGATTTCTTTGTGCCGGATGAGGTGTTTGCGAATTCGGACACCAAGATCAGGACAGCTTTCTAAAGATGTCTTGGGTAGTCCATGCGTTGATGCAATATGCGCACGACGGTGATGGATTCGTGGCCGATCCGAAAAAACACAACATGAGACCCGGCGGCATATTTCAGTAAGCCTAGACGGACCGTCGAGGCGCTTCTCGCGATCGTCGGAAACTGGTCAACCAGATCAATCACAGCGTGAATGGTACGGACGTAGGCTTCCGCTCGCTCTGCTCCCCATTCGTTCAACGAATGGTCCCATATGTCATCCAGATCTCCCTTCGCTTTTGGCGAAAATCGGATGGTTCGCTTCATCAGCGTTTCTTAGATTCGATAAAAGCCTCAATGTCGAATGGCTCGGGATCGCCTGACATGTCTCCGTCATCGATAGCGGCTCGAAGCTGCTCGAGTTTCAACTCTTGTTCTTCCAGAAGGCGCAGCCCCGCGCGAACGGCTTCACTTGCGGAGCCGAAACGACCGTTTACGATCTGCCTCTGGATAAACGCGTCATACTGATCGCCTAGCACGATAGACGTATTCTTTGGCATATCACTCTCCGATACCAATAGATGGTATCAATTTCCCGGAAACCTGACAAGCATCGGGAACGTTTGGAATCTCGTCTTTCTTGCCTTTGCTCAGGCCCATCAGCCGGTCGATATAGACCGGCACCAGCGCTGAGACGACGAAGGCGAGATGGGTGATGGTTAGTCGCATCAACTGGTCCGTCGAACAGACCCATGAGCAAGATGGATCTGAAGCAAAAAACCCCGCCGGAGAGGGCCGGCGGGGCTCATTGCGTCCCGCTGGAGTCGGGACGGGGCAGGGAACGCCCAAACAAGAATCTGGGGTGGGAAGCCCAGTGATTCAATGAGTTGGCTCTAACGGCTGTACAATTCTTGTTGACCCGGTCCTGCTGCCCATGGCTCCAGCCCATCCCGGTTGACCGGGATGGGACCTTGTTGCCGGCCTGATTCCAGAAATTACTGCAAGCCGCTGGAAAGGCCGGTCAATTGTTGCTCGCCACCGGCGCCACCAGAGGGGTGATGCGGCGGATGGCGACACGCCGGTTCTCGCGGTTGGGCGCCGAGGTGTCGACCTTCAGATACTCCTCGCCATAACCCTGTGTCGTCAGGTTCTCGGCCGGGATGCCGAAGGCATTGGTCAGCGCTTCCGCAACCGCTTCGGCACGGCGATCCGACAAGGCAAGGTTCGCCTCCGGCGTTCCGACGGCATCGGTATGGCCTTCGATCAGGAAGGTCTCCGCCGGGTTCTTCTTCAACAGCTTCTCCATGGCGTCGGCGACACCCTGGAGCTTCTGCACCTCGGTGTCGGAGATCGAAGAGGAGCCGAATTCGAAGTTCAGCGTGTCGAGGTCGATGCGCCGGGCAATGTCACGCACGCGGGCCGAACGTTTGACCTCGTTGATCGAATAGAGGCGCTGCACCTTCTCCACCGGCGGCTGTTCGAGGAAGGTATAGTAGTCGTCGTCGCTTTCGACATCCTCGGAATCGAGAATATAATCCCGGCGCGGGATGGTCAGCCGCATGGGCGGCAGGTCATCGCCGGGATCGCGCCAGTCCTCTTCGTCCTGGTAGCTGCGCTCGTCGACATAGCTCAGCACATATTCGCGACCGTCGGGGGCGATGCGCGACCGCTGCAGGATGTCGCCGTAGCGGTTGCGGATGGTAACGATCCGGAAGCCATTGTCACGCTCGACCGTCTCGCGTGTGCGGCCCTGCGGCAGGTCCTCGTAGTAGACATCCTTGGCGCCGCGGGTCAGGCGCGGGCGGTCATTGCTCTGGACGAACGTCTGGTTGTTGAACTGGACGATGACCCGGTCACCGATCTCCTTGAGCACGTCGACGCCCTTGGGCCGGCGGCGCTCACGGATGTCCTCGTCAGGCGCGCGCTCGAGGCGCTTGCCCTGCTCCTGAGTGACCGGCACGATCTTTTCGGGCCTGATCGCCTCCTGGGCGGCCCTATCGTCGGTTGGAGGCGGGCCCTGATCCGCCGGCGCCACTACCGCCTTGCGGCCCTGCTCACCGCCCTGCTGGGCATTTTGGCCACCATTCTGCTGCCCACCATTCTGCTCTTCGCCATTCTGGTTGGCGGGCTGGTTGGCGGGCGTCCGGCCACCCTGGCCATTCTCGCCGCGACCCTTGCGCCTAGCATCCTTCTGGCTGTCGAGGATGGGGGCGGCGTTCTTGTCGGCGGGTGCTTCGCCCTGGACCGGGTTTTCGCCCTGGACAGGCGCGGCGTTCCCACCGGTAGCGGGCTGCTCTCCGGTCGCCGGCTGTTCGCCGGTGGCGGGCTGTTTGCCGGTCTGCGGCTGTTCGCCGTTCGCAGGCTGCTCGCCGGTCGCAGGCTGTTCGCCAGCCGGTTTCCTGCCGTGCTTCTTCGTCTTGTCCTGGGACTGTTCGCCCTGGGCGGGAGGCTGCTCGCCGGCCGGGGCCGGTTTAACCTTCGGCGTCGCTTCGCCGGCAGGAGCCTGCTTCGGTGTCGGGGCGGTCTCCGGCACGGCGGCCGGTGCCTCTTTCTGCTGATCCTGCTTGGGTTTCCTGCCGGGCTTGGTCGGCTGGTTGTCGTTGGCAGGGGCCGCCTCGCCAGCCGGAGCCTGCTCGGTCTGCTGCTGCTGTTGGTCGCGCTTCTTCCTGCGCGGCTGCTGCTCGTCGGTGGCGGGCGCTGCCTCACCGGCGGGAGCCTGCTCGGTCTGCTGCTGCTGCTGGTCGCG
>NZ_AZUY01000046.1 GCF_000513935.1 Mesorhizobium sp. WSM3626
CCCTCAACGCGACCCGCGCGGCCGTGGAAGAAGGCATCGTTGCCGGCGGTGGCGTTGCCCTGCTGCGCGCTTCGGCCAACATCAAGGTGACAGGCGTCAACGCCGACCAGGCCGCCGGCATCAACATCGTTCGTCGTGCGCTGCAGGCTCCGGCCCGCCAGATCGCGGCCAACGCCGGTGCGGAAGCATCGATCGTCGCCGGCAAGATCCTCGANAACNNNNGNGCGACCTTCGGCTACAACGCCCAGACCGGCGAATATGGCGACATGATCGTCATGGGTATCGTCGATCCGGTCAAGGTCGTGCGCGCGGCCCTCCAGGACGCGGCCTCGGTCGCCGGCCTGCTCGTCACCACCGAAGCCATGATCGCCGAAGCTCCTAAGAAGGACTCGGCTGGCGGCGGCATGCCGGCTGGTATGCCTGGCGGCGGCATGGGCGGAATGGGCGGGATGGGTTTCTGACAGCGCAAATGTGACTATCCCGGAAGGGCGGCAGCGATGCCGCCCTTTTCCTTTTGTCGATCGGAGCTAACGGTCATAGTTATGGCAGCTCGTTCGAGGCGGCGCTTAGGCCCTCGCTGCTGCAAACAATTTTTTGTGCATTGCACTAGATTGCTCGATGGGTAACGTTCCGCCGTCGGCCATCTTACTCCTCCCAGATGCGATGCCGGCTTTGAAATGCAGCGCACCTCCTCCGCGCTGTTTTCGATATCGGCCCGCTGCTATTTCCTCCCGGCAGCGGGCCTTTTGCGTGAGCGATGAGTTTCGCGCGATTGCACGCGCGCTGGCTCTAAGCGATGCGAATGCTCTGCACTTCCAGCCCCTTCTTGCCCTGCCCGCATTCGACAAGCACCTTTTGCCCCTCCACCAGCCCACCGAGGCCAGAGCGGACCAACGCCGTGGCATGAACGAACACATCCTGCCCGCCTTCTTCAGGAGCAATGAAGCCGAAGCCCTTTTCGGGATTGTACCACTTGACCGTGCCAGCGCTCTCGATCGATTCACCCGCTGCAGAGGCGGATCCTTTAGAACCACTGAGATCTGGCGAAGTTTTCACGGGATCGCCATTCTCCAGCACCTGGGAAACCTGGGGACCCTTTGGCCGCTCTTCGACGGTGACCTTGAGACGCGCTCCCTCAGAGACACTGCGGCCTCCGGCTACCTCAAGTACTCTGCTGGGCAGATAGGCATCCCTGCCGTCTGAGAGCTTGACGAAGCCAAATCCTTTGCTCGCGTCGAACCACTTCACCTCGGCATCAACATGATCGGAGGAGGTGGGAGACGGCCGTTGAAAGTAGCTGGGCTCGGGAGCCCGCTCAGAAAAAGAATCGGGCTCGTCCCCATCTCGATCCCGGCGTGGTTTGCGATGGTCTCTGTATCTGCTCATGATCGTCTCGGCTGGCATGGCGAAGGCTTGCGCCGCTATATCTCTATCGGGCGACGCGTTTCTGTCAAATGTCTTTGATGGCGTAAACCTCCTCCCGTCGATTACACTCCCCCTGGTTTGTAACGACTGCGGATAGCGGCGATGGTCGTCACGGGCCAGGTGTTCGGTGACGTCGAGCCGGCAGATGAGCCGTGCTGTTTGCCGATGCATCGCGCATCGTCAAACCATCCCATGTCATGACAACTTGTCCTTACCCAATGGGCCGAACCGCAGACCGTTCGTGACCTGCCGCAGGCACAATTTTTCTTAGGACTCTCGGTTTCGCCGTTGCTTCTTTGCCGGAGTGTCAGCTTTTCTTCCGGCGGTAGAATCACGGTGGGTCTACCCGCCGTGGATCCGAGGCTCTATGTGAAAAGCGCGACGTGGGCATAGACATCGGCAACCTGCCAATCGACACCTTCGTCGCTTTGAGGAAGCCGATATTGCCTCTATTCCTGCCGATTACCCGCCACCTGAAAGCCTCCGACCTGTTCGGCGCGATCGACGATATACCGTCGCTTGGTAGGCCGGCTGCGGACCGCTCGTTTAGCGTTTTTAATCCATCGACCGGCGAATTGCTGGCCGAGCTTCCTGACATGGGCGTCGAGCAAACGCGAGCCGCGATCGACCAGGCCTATAAGGCGCAGCCTGCATGGGCTGCGTTGACCGCGCGGGAGCGCAGCGACATACTCTGGCACTGGCACCAGCTGATCGTTGACCACGCAGACGACCTCGCGGCAATTCTCACCGCCGAGATGGGCAAGCCGCTTGCCGAGGCAGAATCGGAGGTGTCGCATGCGGCCGCGTACTTGCAATGGTATGCCGAGGAGGCCAATCGCATCTACGGCGAGACGATCGCCGCGCCATCCACGGACCGCCGCATGCTTGTGATCAAGCAGCCGATCGGCGTTGTTGGCACGATCACGCCATGGAATTTTCCGGCCTCCATGGTGGCACGCAAGATCTCGCCGGCCCTAGCCGCGGGCTGCACAATCGTGCTCAAGCCCGCTGAGCAGACCCCCCTGGTTGCCGGTGCAATGTTTGCCCTCGCCCGCGAAGCTGGCTTTCCGGAAGGCGTCCTCAACCTGATATTCGCTTCCGAAGGCGATATGATTGGCCGTGAGCTGTGCTCCAATGCCAAGGTCCGGAAGATTAGCTTTACCGGCTCGACCGAGGTCGGGCGGCTGCTCATGCGCCAGTGTTCGGACCAGATCAAGAAAGTCAGCCTCGAGCTCGGTGGCAACGCGCCTTTCATTGTCTTCGACGATGCCGACCTTGATGCCGCGGTGGATGGTGCGATCCAGGCGAAGTTCCGCAATGCTGGTCAGACCTGTGTTTCAGCGAACCGGCTTTATGTGCAGGCGAGCATCCATGATGCGTTTGTCGTGAAATTCGTGGAAAAAGTCCGCCACCTTTCGGTTGGTGACGGCTTCGATCCGGGGGTGGCTATCGGACCGCTGATCGACAGGCATGCCTTAGCCAAGATCGAATCCCATATCGCGGATGCCGTCCAAAAAGGGGGCACGGTTGAATGCGGGGGCGAGCGCATCGGCAAAGCGGGCACGTTTTTTCAGCCGACGGTGCTCACTGACATCTCCAGCGCAATGGCCATCGCGCAAGAGGAGACATTCGGGCCGTTGGCTCCGATCATCCGCTTCGAAGATGCGGAACAGGTCGTTCATGAGGCCAACGATACGATTTACGGGCTTGCCGCCTACTTTTATGCGTCCAATCTCAAGCGAGTCTGGCGCGTGGCGGAGGCGCTCGAATATGGAATGGTCGGCATCAACACCGGCCGAATGTCTTCGGAAGCGGCCCCCTTCGGTGGGATAAAGCAGTCCGGCATCGGCCGGGAAGGCTCCCGTCACGGGCTCGAGGACTACCTCGAAATCAAATACCTGTGCATGGGCGGCATCTGAGCACGCAGGACCGATTTGGCGCACGAACGCTCTCAAGCTTCGGCCAAGGACATGGCAGCTGCCTTGAAAGATGGACGGTCTAGGTGCTCGCGCTGCCGAACGGCGTCTCAGCTTCTGCGGAAGGTCGGTCCCCAGCAGCGTGCACTGTGAGACTGGGTGCTCGTAGCTCAGCTTGCTTTTGGCCGGATATGTTTATGCTCGCTACCAGCCGATCGCACTCTGGCCTATCGAAGTCGAATGACAAAAGGCCGTTCCTTCGCCGCGGTCACCGGCACGACGTCGGCCAGCACTATGCTTTGGCTTGCGATTGAGGGGACCGGTCGAGCGACTTGGTGCAGCCACATGGAAGAAGACCAATGCGCGCCTGGTCGCGGCCGGCTGGTCACCGACATGGATCGGGGTGCGCTTGAGCATCAGCCCATATCTACGCGGCCGAGGCGGCAAATGCCGAGGCAGGTAGCCAAGGGCATGGCGCGATCGGCGGCCGGGGGCGGCAAGGCCAGCCTGATGGCCGCTGCACAGACCAAGTCGGTACTTAGGCGCCCTCGAGGACGGAGAAGCCCTCGAACTGAGGGTGACCGAGGTAGTGGACCTTCGTCTCGTCGAGGTTCCTGTGGGCAGCGAGGAAATTCTCCGATCTGGTCCAGGCGACGAAATTGTCGTGGGTTGCCCACAGGGCGTGCGAGGCAAACAGCGTGTAACCTTCGGTCTCGTTGACTGGGCCGCGCAGCAAATGGAGTTCTCGAAACCCCTTCATCTCGATGAGGCTGAAATCGCGGTTCTTCCAGATGGCCTCGAAGTCGGCCTCCGAGCCGTTCTGGACCTTGAAGCGGTTCATGGCAATGTACATGGCGGTTCCTTGATTCCGGATGGTTGGCGTGGGAGCTTGTCCTGTTCGAAAGGGCCGGCTTTGGCCTTCAGCGAAGCAGTGTCCTGAGCCCAGAGCCGCACGTCCCGACCTTGGGGATCAGGTGGCATGAACCGTTCTAGGGCGAGGAGCAGTCCGTTATCGCCTTCGCACTGCAGACCTGCTCGCGGTGTTCGAACCCCGGACAACCCTGTGTTTTCATGCGAAGCAACCCGCATCAGCTATTTCCGTCCCTGGATGTTTTCCCGCCGTCATATTCCTTGGCCTGCATCTTATTCATCGAGGCGAACACCTCGGCTAGAGTGTGCCAAGCAACCGTCGTGCCATCGCAGAGGTGGTGGGAGAGGAACGGATAATTCGTGACCCGCGGGGTGAAATGCCAGCGCGTCGGTGTGTCGGGTCTCGGACATAGATGTTACGGGACCGGCTGGATGTCAGAGTACGGAATGCAATTCGGGCGCGCCAAGCCTCATTGCGCCTTTCAATTCAGAGAGCCTGAGATCGGCGTCCGGGTAAGGAAAAAATTGCAAAGCGGCAGGCACGGAGACCTAGCACCTATGAAAGGTACACGACCGACTCCCAGCTGGCGGTTGGCACCCAAAAGGCAATCACGAAACCGCTCTGCAGTTCCATGGCGGCCGCCGTGGTCGGCGTCGCTGGCTTCCTGATCGCGCAGGTCTGGGTGCTCGGCATCGCCTCGAAGGATTACGTTCCTCGAGCGCAACCGTGTGTGCAGATAACCCGCCCTTCTATTGCCATGTTAGTCGAGGCCGCAAAGCTCCAAAAAGTCGCTGGTGAAGCGAATGCCGCTCCCATCAGGTTCAATGCCTGGATCGTAGGTGAAGACCACGATGTCTAACTTGGCGAGGGCGGCGACAACATCTTCATGGGGGCGTCCAGGTAGGAGAAGGATCCTCTCATGCCCTGCGATCGCTGGTATCAACGCCGGATAGAGATGCAACTGCCCGGCACCTGTGTGAATGTCGGCAGCAGTCGCTCCCGTTTTGATCTCTATCAGCAACGGGCGTTTTCCCGGCCGCTTGACGGTTGCATCGACCTCGTAACCAAGCGAATGACCTGGCTTTTCGATCTTGATATCCCGTTCTAGCAGCCGTTCCTGCAAGGCGAGCCATACAAATCCCTGCTTGCGGGAGACGATCTTTTCATCCTGGGGGCCGGTCGATCCGATCACATAGGTTCCGCCCTTCTCGTCGGCTCCGAGCCGGTAACCGACATCTTCGGCTGTCGGTGCCGGAGATCTCGTAGACCTTGCCAGCGCGCAGGCTCGTACGAACCGCCCTGTCATTTTTCGAATAAGATCTGATTTCTCTTCTAGCGCAGCCACCAAGAACCAGGCCCGCTCGATTCCAGTTGGCGATACTTCAACATTGACCGGCGTCAGGCCCGTCCTTGATGCGAACGCGGAAGGTGAGACTCCCTTCTCGGTCTCGCCGTTCTTCCGAAGTAGGCCTTGCCTCAGAAGATAAGAACGGCCCTGTGCATCAACGGCCACCGCAGAAAGCGAATTCGGATTTCCAGTCTGTCGAGCTTCGTTGATCTCGACGGTCCAGTTCTTTCCTGACGGATCATGACCGAGTTCCGTCCGGATTCGGCCATCGGGCGCCTTGACTACACGAACGACAAACGGGCTATCCGGCACCCATCTAATACCCTTACGAGCGATTGACCCCTCGAGTACTGCCGCGCGCCAGCGGTCGAGTTGGCGTCGGGTTACATGAGGGTCGATCACAAGCCGCAACCTCGTCTGGGCGAGCCCGATACGGTTTGCCAGCTCCTCGTAGCCTGGATAGAAGTCGGCGATCGCTGCAATGGACCAATCGATCAGCGCCTCGAAGGACAAGTTAACGCCTTCCTCGGCAGACATAACCGCTGCGAAAGGCGAAGCTGCAATCGTAGGACCGCTCTCTGCAACATAAGCGGCGTGAACCGGGGCTGCGGCTTGGTAAGTATCTAGCTTGACGATGAACTCGCCGGAGCAATCAATTCCGACGGTGTAGGCGAGTTCATGAGGCGAGGATTTTCGGGGGTAGATGCGCCACCAAGTGTAGCGTGAGAAGTGTTGCCCCTGATTAATCACGGCCATTCGGCCGTCCGTCCGGCCGTCGGGGAAGAGCTTGACTTGGAGTGCCTCCGCCCATGCCTTCGTCGCTTTATAAGGCTCACGCAGGCGGTCGCGAGCAGCGACTTGATCGGCTGTTCGCGTCCACGGCGCACCACCATATTGTTCCAGAAGGCCGAAATGTTCGAGGCGAATTCCAGAATCCAACTATTCCCCCTGATCCCTGCGTGGAAGCATTTCAATCGCCTCGTGAACGCGCCCACTTATCAGCCGATGCGAGCAATATGCGCAGTTGACCGATAATGATTCCAAGTCCCTGCCTCGTTCGTTCGCCAAGTTCGCCCAACGGCTGAATACTGGTTGGAGTGCGGCAGCCTGCAATCCTGCTGAACGGCCCGACTTCTCGAAAATCAAATCGGCTTCTTCAAGAAAGACGCCGTCGGCCGGGCCATACCTCAACCGTCGGAATGCGCCGCCGTCCGCTGACCATTCCAACCTCACTCTTGGAGCAAACTACCCGATCTTCAATAGCATTCGATGTCGGGTATCTTTGATCCGGCTTTTGCCAGCGCATCGTTCAAGGTGGCTTGAATGTCGGACAGATTTTTTCCGAGGTCGGCGGCTCCGCTTTGGCCGAGGTAAACAGCCTTTTGCACTCCGCATACGGTGAGAGTGTCGAGCTTCGTGCCCTGCGGAAGGAATTTCGCCAGGAGCGCAGGATCGCCGTACAGCGCCTGACCTCCGACAACGACGAGCTCGATATCGGCCGGGGACGCTTTGACCACCGGATCCAGCGGCCTTTTCGATGTCGTGTCGATCTTGGCATCAACGACGATGATGTCTGCGAATTTGCCCGCCGCGAGCGTACCGATTTGGGCATCCAGCCTGGCCATCTTGGCGGGAGAACCCGTGGCCATATCGATCAGTTGATCGGCGGCGATGAAGTGGTGCCGTGCAGCGTAGGCGATCTCCTGCAAGACGCCCGCGCTCCCGGACGGGCTCCAGTCCGGAGCGATCGACACCGCGATCTTCGCCTGCTGCGCGGCGGCGATGTTCGTCGTGGAACCGTAGAGTTCGTCGTTACTCCGGGGTGACCATACCAATCCGACGCCGGTCATCTTCGCGAAGTCTTCGGGCCGCAATGCCGTCCCGTGCACGAAGATCAGACCGGGCGGCATCGTTGAGCTCTTGCTGAACATCGTGAACTCACGATGAGCACCGGAATCGCCAGCGCTTCCCTCGGAAAGGTGTACGATCAGGCTCCGCAGGTTTCCGGTGCCTAGTTCGCAGAGAAGGTAGTCGAGCCGAGCATGTGGCATCTCCAACGGAAACACCTCGTAGTCCACGACATCCAGCGGAATGGCCGATCCCGCGCCCTTGTTGCACGGATCGTCGGCCGCCGGAGGCGTGAACGGCAGACCCGACGCCACGTCCAGGTTGCGGGCAAGCCCCTTTACGCATTTTGCATTTTCCGGATGGCTTCCAGGCAGCAGACTTCCGACGACCGACGTCGCACCTCCCGCCAGCGCCTTGACCTCCGCATAGATCTCCGACTCGCACGCGGCTGCATTGAGAGCCAGGTTGTGCGGAGTGGTGAGAAAGCGGTCATATTCGGCGCTGTCCTGCCATTCGTACCTGTTGGCGAACGTCCTGCCCGGCAACCAGCGGGGCAGGATATTCCAAGTCAGATGGTTGTGCAGGTCGATGAAGCCAGGAAGGATTATGCCTGGCACCTTGATCGCTGTCGCTGAGGACGGAACGGTGGAGCTTTCGCCCGCCGAAGTGATCTTCTGCCCTGACACCGCGATGGCTCCATCGGGAATGATGGTCCCGGACGGGGCGAGCATGACGCCGGAGACGGTCCAATCGTCCGCGCTCGCATCAGCGAGAGAGAGGGTAGCCAAGAGGATTGCGGCAAGCGACCGGGCAGTTATCGAAACAAAACGGTACATGAAATGCCTCCGAGCTTCCGACAGCCCACTCTAAGGACTGGTTGTCATTCCTCTCAAGGGCAACAGAGGCTTGTAGACAACTTTTTGCTGCTGGAACGACTTGTATTCTCAACCAGCTTCAGCCGGCGGCCTTGCCCAAAGCTCATCGAAGCGTGGTCTCATCGTGTTCGTCAACTTTTCGCGTGTGCCAACATTGACGATGCCATCTTGCTCAAGCAGCTTCTGTGCCGTTTCCAAGCTGGTTAGATCAAGGTCAAGGGAATCGCTCTTGCTATCGAACGAGTTAGGGTGCTTGACACATCTTGTCCGCGCAAAGCGACGCCCGCCGGCCTCACGAACAGTTATCGTCTTTGCGCCTCCCGAAGATAGCAATCATAAATTCATCGCCCGTCAATGATCGATTGTCGAAAAGACCTATGAACATTTCGTTTTTCGAGAGTTCGACTAATGTTTGTTTGCGCAATGCCGGAACAAGGCTGATTTCCTGACACGCTAAGGTCGAAGGAGCAGGAGCGTCATACAGCACGAAGTCGCCTCGCCGGTAGCCCGAGCGAACGGGAGCCGGGCATTTGATGCTGGTCTGCCAGGTGTAGATGCCGGTCAAGCCCGAACTCAAAGCTGCATCGTCTCGGGCTAACACGCCGGATCGCGATGCGCGTCGTGGCACGGTCGCAGCCTTGCCGATGGAGGTCACGCTGGGCAGCCGCCAGCCGATTTCGATCGCTCAACCTATCATCATCCAGACGGCGAAGGACAAAATTGGTTTGCCCGCCTCCGTCTGCTGCCTGCGGCAAATCCTTGCTAGACCTACGCCTGGTGAGACATGTCGCACTGGCAGTCACCAGCGCGCCGGCCCGCGACTCAAGAACGATTTTACACCAAGCCGAGCCTCATCTTCAGTTCCGAGTTCTCCTTCCGGAGGCGCTGCGCGAGAAGGCTCTTTAGCCGCTTGTTTTCGTCCTCGAGGGCGAGAAGATCTTTCAGATCGTCGCTTCCGGCTGCAGGTGCCGAGGCGCGCTTCCAATGATAATAGGTCTGCTCCGATATGCCCGCCTGCTTTGCGGCCAGCTTCAGAGTGGCGCCACCGTTCATTGACTTCTGCATCTCGGAGAGCTTCTCGGCTCGCTCTTTTGCCGAGTAGATTTTCCGGCCACTTCCAATTGCTGCCCCCGAGTCCGATGTCGGAGTCTGAGCTACGGCACCATTGTTATGAGCAGGCGATGTTTTGCCGGGCTTCGGCTTGAGCGATTGCGCAACTCTTCTCTTGGCCTTTGGCTTCGCTGCTTTCGCAGTGATTTCAGAGGGGGATGCTACAGCTTCAGCGCCATTTAAGTCCGGCATAGGAATCTCCGCGTGCGATTTGAACAGATATTCAGGATCGGCGCAGATTATGTCGGAGTCAATCGTCTGACAATTGCGCAACTCTGTCGCCTTCGATTCTCGGTTTGTCTCGGCGACGGCCGCTGAAATATCAATATCTCCCCAAATGGACCGGGGCTTCTTTTGAATGCCACGCTTGCGCTTGAGTTCCAGGATGAATGGTCGCGTTTGACGCCTCATGTTGCTTCCTCGTGAGCATCATTTTCGAAGAGGTCACGGTAGCTTGCGGGTAGTCGCCGCCAGTTTCCTGTTCCGCGCTGGCGTTTATCGCCCAGAAGGCAGCTTGGCAACTGCATCAGCGTCATCACGGGTATTACTGGGAGGCATGGGGCGGCTGACCACCACATCCGCACGCCCCCTGGGGGCCCGGCCGTCACCAAATGCTCGTGGTTTGCCCCGACCACCTCTTCCAGCGACGTAAACTGGAAGGCCAAGCAGGGCCGGCTATGGTGTCACGGCACGCAGTTTGGCTACTTCAAAGTCGAAGGAAACGCGGTTCCGGCCGCGCTGTTTCGCTTCAGAAAGGCATCGTCCTGCTGTGCGAAGAATATCCTGCGTATCTGCATCGGGAGGGATTTCCGCACCCCCGATGCTGACCGTCACCTTTACATCGTCCTGTTGCCCTTTGATCCATGGTATCCCTTCAACAAGACGGCGGATGTTCTCCGCGATGGTCATTGCCTGCTCTTTGCGCATCCCTCGCAGCAGGACCCCGAACTCTTCGCCACCAAGGCGACCAACTGAATCGCCAGGGCGCGTCAGATAGACAAGTGCTTTAGCGATTCTCACCAAGGCCTCGTCACCTTTGGAATGTCCGTGCCTGTCGTTGAACATGGAGAAGTGGTCCGGATCGACAAGGAGAAGCGTGTCGTATTCACCCTCATCACGCTTCCTGTCCATCCTTGCCATGAACCCGCCGCGGCTAAGAAGCCCCGTCATCGGGTCGTGGCTGGTGACGAACGCCAGCCTGTCGTGGGTCTCTCTCAGGGCCGTATACGATTTCTCCAGCTTGTCACATGTGTCCTGGATCGTTTCCGACTGGGCGAAGATGTAGGCCCCGACCGGCATTCCAATCAGGATGGGGATGAGGGTGCATTCAACCCAACTCAGCCAATCGATGGGCATGCGCAAGGCGATTCTCGCCGTGAACGACAGAGCAAAGGTCGCGACGATTGCGATTGTCGTGACCACTATTGATTTGCCTAGAATACGCTTGCTGCGAGGCGTCATGTTGCTTCTTTGGGGTTTGGCACTGCTTATTTAATTAAAGGCTCTGAAACGGCCGTTACCGTATCAACTAAGATTGTTCTGAAACGAGGCTTAGGGCCGAATCTCTCGGTGTTAGTTCGGACGCTACTCCACGCTGCATGGATGGTGGGTCATTGAATATACGCGGGCCTGGGCTGGATCAGAGAAATACGATTGACGGAGGCTCGGCAGATGCGCACGCAGGTCATCAGCTTCAATGCCAAAAAGGCTACGTTGGAACGCCTCGATCAATGCATAGCCTTGACGCCGAAACGGCTCATACCGCTATTCCGATCGAATGAATTCGTTCGCAAATTTTGGCGATGCCGGCAGGTTCACCGCAACCGTGAAGAGATGGCGGTTTCTGGAAATTCTCTGAAATTCCAGACTGCCAATTATGCGACATGGGGTAATTGCGGGAGCGAAGCCCCATGAAACCAATCCCAAATGGGAGGCGGCTGCTCCCCCGATAAGATGGACGTACGGGCTCACGATTCCCACGGGCCCAGGCAACTATCGGAGAGAGCAGCCATGGATGATTTTATCGGCCTTGATGTCTCGATGAAAGAGACGGCAATCTCAATTCGACGCGCCGGCGCCCGCGTCTGGCGGGGCAAATGTGCTTCTGATCCGAAGCTCATTGCCGAGCTTGTTCACAAGCGCGCGCCGGACGTGAAACGCGTCGTGTTCGAAACCGGCCCCCTGTCGGTATGGTTCTATCATGCGCTTCGCGCTGAGGGATTGCCGGCAATCTGCATCGATGCACGTCATGCCAAGGCTGCGCTCGATATGGCGCCCAATAAAACCGATGCCAACGACGCGGATGGTTTGGCGCATCTGGCGGAGGTGGGCTTTTACCGTGAAGTACGCGTCAAGGGATTCGACAGCATGCTGACCCGCACGCTGGTCGGGGCCCGCGCCCGGCTGGTTCGCATGACCACTGAGCTGTCCAACCAGATCCGCGGGCTCATGAAAACCTTCGGCATAATCGTGCCGGCGGGCAAGGGGAACATGTTCGAGAGGCATGTCCAACGCCTCCTTGCGGACCAAGAGCAACTGGCTCCTGTTATCCTGCCACTGCTGAAAGCATGGTGCAGCCTTCGCATGCGCGCTGCCGATCTCGCCCGTCAACTCATTGTGGATGCGCGCCAAAGCGAGACCTGTAAAATTCTCATGTCGATCCCCGGCGTCGGTGTGACTGTTGCAACGTCCTTTGCGGCGGCCATCGAAGATCCGAGCAACTTCAAGACATCTCGCTCCGTCGGTGCCTGGCTCGGCCTGACAACCCGCCGCTACCAATCGGGCGAGATTGATTATGATGGTCACATCTCGCGGCGGGGCGATCCTCGTTTGCGCACCCTTCTTTACGAAGCTGCGACGGTCATGCTGACCCGCAGTTCGGCTGCCAGTTGCCTGCGGACATGGGGGCTCAAACTCAAGGAAAGGGTTGGCTTCAAACGTGCTGCTGTAGCCGTTGCGCGCAAATTAGCCGTGACGATGCTCGCAATGCTCAAGACCAGTGCATACTTCGATCGGCAACTCGGAGGAGTCGCAGCATGAGATTTTTGTGAATAGCGTTCAACATCCGAGCGCTTCAGACGTCCCTGCCGGGACGTGGGCAGAGTCATTCCGCCTCGAAAGTTGCACGCTGATTGAGTGGCGTGCGTATGCGACATTGGAAGGCTCCTCCCGCGAAGCCCCATCGTGCGGCGGCTGCTGTCGACCGCGTAGACAACCATGCACCGGCAGTGCCGTCGAAACGCCTAAAGACGGTTGACGACCCCATCGCAATTAGACAACTTTCGAAGCACAAAAAGTGAACATGATTGCAGGCTGACGATTGGGTCACCTCGGCAATTAACCTTGCGCCTCCGGATGTTCCACTGCGACTGCCGCAGTGCATACGAATCGGGCGGGGGGTGAGCGGGGCAGAACCTCACTCTGACGAACCAGGTCCCCTACGTCCGCGAATACTCTTGACCCATCGGCGACAGTGCTGCGAACTGTGGTATAGCGTGCTCGCAGCGGCAACCGACCAGCCGGCCGTAATCAAGGATAGCAATGAACGAGACTGAGGATGAAGCTACGCTTGAGACAGAAGTGGCCGAAAACATCATCGGCGTCGAGGCCGAACCGCTCGACCAGTCTCTAGTAATCGATCGGCCGTTTGATCCAAGTAAGATTCGCGTCACCACCGAAAAGAAAAACATCGATCTCATCGTGAGGCGCATTCAGCATAGCGAGATCGATCTTGCGCCGGAATTCCAACGTCGGGCTCGCGTTTGGCATATTCACCGCAAGAGCCAATTGATCGAATCGCTTTTGCTGCGCATCCCCTTGCCCGTCTTTTATGTAGCGGCCAATGAAAAGGACGACTGGGCTGTCGTTGACGGACTTCAGCGACTGACAACCATCTTTGATTTTATGTCCGGCGAGTTTCACCTGTCGGGTCTGGAATACCTTAGGGTGCTGGACGGCAAGGCGTTCAACGAGCTCGATCGGGCGATGCAACGCCGAATAGAGGAAACGGAACTCGTCATCAACGTGATCCAGCCGGGCACGCCCGAAGAGGTCATGATCAACATATTCAAGCGCATCAACACTGGCGGCGTTCCCCTCACCGGGCAAGAAATACGCAATGCGCTGAACAAAGGGCCCGTGCGTTCCTATCTTCGCGAGCTTGCCGAGCATCCATCGTTCATTTCAGCGACAGACGGCACTGTGCGAGATGACCGGATGGACGCGCAGGAGATGGTCCTGCGCTTCCTCGCATTCCGGATGACACCGCCGGCGGAGTACAGGGTTAATGACCTGGACACGTTCTTGAACGATGCCATGCGGCGCATCAATGCCATGACCGACCTCGAACGGGAGGCGCTGGCCAGCGAATTCGTTCGGGCGATGAGCGCCGCGCGCCACATCTTTGACCGCTTGGCCTTCCGCAAGCCTCGATTCGACGAGAACGGCAATCTAAAATCCGATCGCAATCCTGTGAGCAAGCCGCTTTTCGAGGCATGGGGAGTTTCGCTGGCCACCTTGAGCGATGGAGCTCTTTCTGATCTCGGTGAGCGCCGCGAAACTGTTGTCAGATCGTTCAATGATCTCATCCGAAGCGATCCGGAATTCGTTATTTCGATTTCCTATTCCACCGGCGTTCCCAAGCGCGTTGCGAAGCGCTTTAATGAAATCGCCTCTCTTTTACTCACGGTGTTGGCAGACCTGACGTGAAAAACCTGCATATCAAGAACTTCAAGAGCATCGCTGACGCCGAACTGCCGCTTGGCAGGATAACCTTGTTGACCGGCCTTAACGGTGCCGGCAAAAGCAGCGTCATGCAGGCGCTTTTGGCCATAAGGCAGTCCTATAAAAGTGGCGAATTGCAGCGAGGGCTTCTCAACTTCTCCGGCGAGCTTGTCGATCTTGGCTCTGCCGGCGAGGTGCTCTTCGAAGATGCCTCCGAGGACAGGATCGAGTTCTCGTTCATCTGCGACGACCGGTCAGAATCGATCCGCCTCGCGTTTGACATTACCGAAGATAGATCGATCGCGATCGCTGTCGATGCGCCGGAAAACAAGCTCGCCATCCAAAGGATGCTGGCTTACCCAACGACAAGCGCTCTGCTAACAGGAGAACTACCTGGCGCCGATCACCTCGCGTTCCAATATCTTCATGCGGAGCGAAACGGACCGCGAAAATCGCTGCCGATGTCCGGAAGACGTCGGCTGGAGCTGGGCACGCGAGGTGAGTACGTGCTGCAGGCCTTGTTTGAGCATCAGGACAGCGCAACGCTGAGCGGCAGCGATCCGAGGCGCATCGAGGGGCACGGCGCCCGCCTCAGAGATCTGGTCGAGGCTTGGTTGAGCGAGGTCAGCCCCGGCGTCCGACTCGATCTCACACCGCTCGCCCAGGCTGATCTTATTGTGGGCGGCTATACGTTTGGCAGCGAAGGATCGCTGCGCAGCCGGAGCTTTCGGGCAACCAATGTCGGCTTTGGACTGAGCTATATCTTACCCGTTTTGGTCGCGCTTCTGGCAACCCCTCCCGGCGGCTTGGTGCTCATCGAAAACCCGGAGGCGCATCTGCATCCCCGCGGCCAGACCAGGATCGGTGAGTTATGCGCCCGCGCGGCTGCGGCCGGCGTTCAGGTTCTCGTCGAGACCCATTCGGACCATCTAATGGATGGCGTCAGGATCGCCGTGCGCGAAGGCATCATCGACCCCGAGGACGCGATCTTCCACTATTTTACTCGATCGGGCTCAAAATCGTCGGTCGAGACTCCAAGCATAGACCGCTCCGGCAAATTGAGTGCGTGGCCAGCGCACTTTTTCGATCAGCATCGAAGAAATACCGCCCGGCTGGTTAAGCCGGCGAAGTGATCATGGCCGACTACGTCCTTAACCGAGCGTCGGTCTCTGCCCGCTTCGACAGCCTTCAGGCTGCGCAGGTCGAGTTCTTGGAATTAGCTAAGGCGCTGGCGGCCCTCGATGACGAAGCGGAAGCTCTGCCAGCATTCCGCTCCTACAATGACCCATGGCTCATCCTATTAGTCGATCAGCCCCACGCAGCCTTGTCGATGGGCGATGTCGCCCATAGCCTCTATGCGATTGGCGAGCACGAGGCTGCCGAGTATTTTGATGCCTTGCAAAGAATGGCGCCGGCGGATTCGGATCTTGAGGAAGCAGAAATCGAGGCGGTCTTGCGGCTTGAGCCTCAGCATGCAGCTCAAGATCATGAAGCCTGTTTTGGGCGCGCCGTCGAGGCAGCGCCAGACGCAATGCTATGCGCAGTCACCGGTGACCTGCTGGTGGGCCTCTCCCGCCAGGGCCATTGGAACGTTGACCACCTTGCCTTCAAGTCAGGGGACAAGGACTACCATCTCGATCATTTGAGCAATTCGGCGCACGCTATCGCGATCCGTGACCGTCGCACCCAAGACATGATGAGAGCGCTCACAGCACGGGATCTATGGGAAAGCAGGGGCAGGTTGTTCCCAAATCTCAAATTCGGCATCGAGGTCGAAGGCCAACTCGCCCGCTTCGACGGGGGTTTGATACCGCTATTGTTCCGCCGGTTCGCCGATCTCGATCGTCGTGCAGCGATTTGGAAAGACACGAGCTTGTTCCCTGACCATCGTCCCCGCATAAAGCCGGAGTCCGATCCGACTATGGCACAATACGCACTTCAGCGGAGGTTTCGTAATGCGCAAGGTCAAAGCACAACCTATGAGGAGCACATCTACGTAGACAGCCTTTACCGCATTCATCTTTTGAAGCTTGCCGCCGACCAAACTATTGAGATCGGCTATGTTGGTCGCCACCTGCCGACTGTCAAGCACAGGACCTAGCGTTCCAACTTTCCCTTGTGACCTCAGACTGCCGGATTTCGTGATCTCGAATACCGATCCCGGAAGTACCACACGGATCGAGTCGCATGGATCTGGTTCATCCCGAAGGATCCAGATCAATAGCCATGGCTCCTTTCCCGCGGCTTCGGCGGGCTTGTTACCTTTTGCTAATGGCTGAATATTGCCGCTGCGCCCGCCTTTGGCCTAGCTCGCCGGCGAGCGATCAGACATTCGAGATTTTTAATCCCTCGACTGGCGAATTGCTAGCGAAGCTTGCCGACATGGGCATCGAGGAGACACGCGCCGCGATCGGCAAAGCCCATGTCGCGCAGTCTCGATGGGCGGCGCTAACCGCCAGAGAGCGCAGCGACATTCTCTGGCGTTGGCGTCAGCTGATGTCGACCACGCCGACGACCTCGCAGCGATCTCAATGTTGAGATGGGCAAGCCGCTCATCGAGGCGAAGTCGGAGGTTTCGCACGATGCGATACCTGAATGGTGAATACCATCGCGAAAACAGCCGGCTCATTAGATTGAGAGCGCTCGAAGGTCCTCAGGCCAGCTCAATTGCCACAGCGATGCCCTGGCGAACGCCGATGCACATGGTGGCCAGTGCATAACGGCGGCCGCGTTCGCGAAGCTCAAGTGCGGCCGTCCCCGAGATGCGGGCGCCCGACATGCCCAGGGGATGGCCGAGCGCAATGGCGCCGCCATTCGGATTGACGTGCCCGGCATCCTCGGCGACGCCGAGTTGGCGCAGCACGGCGATGCCTTGCGAGGCAAAGGCTTCGTTGAGTTCGACGATGTCGAATTGTTGCGGCGTCAGGCCAAGCCGCGCGCAGAGCTTCTGCGTCGCCGGCGCCGGGCCGATGCCCATGATGCGCGGCTCGACACCAGCAGCGGCACCGCCAAGGATACGGGCGATCGGCGTCAGGCCGTATTTCCTGACGGCCGTTTCCGAGGCAACGATCAGCGCCGCCGCCCCATCATTGTCGCCGGAAGCATTGCCGGCCGTCACCGTGCCGCCCTGCCGGAAAGGCGTCGGCAATTTGGCCAGCGCCTCGACCGTCGTGCTTTGCCATGAGCACGTGTCAAGCAGATCGGACCCTGGTTCCTTGCGTTCGAACCTAAGCCCGCTATGGCGGTCTGGCACTGCTGTTCGGCCACCGTCTCGACGCGGGGCTGATGCGGGCGCATTGGGATGATATTCAGAAGGTGTCGATGCGCTCAGGAACCGGGTGGTGACGCCGCCGCCCATTTTGAAGAAACTCTCAGCCTACCGGCAGCAGAACAGCCTAGCGGCCGCGCTACGCGAAATCGGCCATCGAGCGCACGCTGTTCACCTTGCGCTGGTTCGAGGATATCGAACTCCGCAGCCTCGTATCGTAGGATCGAGAATCAGACGAGCCGCGCCGCGTCCTCGTCACCGCCGCCACTCCGATTTCGACTTGCGCAGCACTCCCTGATCAATCGAGACTTGCCGACCCCTTATATGCCGACCACTACGGTAGTCCTCACGATGCCCCTCCGAGTACTACGAAAACCCATCTAACGTGGGCGCACGACCGCACGACCTAATATGACGGCAACGATCCGCGAGGCGGCGTTTTTCAGGGGAAGGTCCTCCCAAGCCGTTTCGATCTGAGGGTGCATCGAGTAGAAAGAGCCTGCAACGGGACCATACCATGCTATTCAATCTTCAGACTCCTGATGGCTCTACCGGCTTGGCGATCGAGCGATTGAAGACCAAGTTGGCCCAGGAATTCCCGGGGCTGGCGTCCGTGCCGAGACGACGGTTTGTAATGGCCGAGTATTTGGCGGAAATGGTTCTGCAACGACGGAAATGCACCACTATCCGGTATGATCGCAACGCCGTTGAATATCCCGCCGAATCCCTGTTGCCGCTCTACTCGCTCGAAGAAGGCCAAGACCGCGGCAATGCTCGCTGTCTCGCCGATTTGCGAATAGTCAGTGTTCGATATGCCACCGTTGACGAACTCTCTGATTCGGATGCTGAGAACGATGGCTTCGACTCCAGGTATCACCTGTTGGAAACGCTGGAGAGCTTCTACGGACGTCTCGATCTCGATGATACCGTGTGCATCTACGCGTTCCAGCTTGCCGCAGCGAACGGGATGCAAACCAGGGCGAATTACGATCCCGCGCGCGACATTATCTCTATCTAGACGTTGAACCCCAGATTGAGGAACGGTTTCAGTCTGCTGTAGGCTACAGGCGAAAGCAGCGTGATGGACTGGGGCCACGACACCATGATGCCTTCGTGCGTGAGCGCCGCGAGAGACACTGTCGGCTCGAGATGACCGATCAGGAGGAAGTCGATAACCTTTAGCGCACGGTTGGCCTGTACCCAACCGGCCAATTCGGCGTCCGAGAAGACCGAGCGCTTGGCGGTCCATCGACGAAGCTCGGCGACGTCCGATGTTCTGCGCACCGACTCCACGACGCCGATGCTCGTGATGGATTGTGCACCGTAGGTGCTTGACTTCGTCATGTAAAAGAACAGGAGGTCGCCGGGCCGCATCTGCTCGGTGGGCGCATGGCAGATGTAAACTTTCTTGATCGTGTTGCCGGGCTTGCCGCCCGGTGGGTTTCCGGTCCCGGCCGGCGGCGCTGTGACTTCGGGAAAGAGCTTGGCATGATATCCCGGCCTGATTGGGACGACGAACTTGCGCACCGAGTTCACGTCCGCAAACCGGGGATAGTTCTTGCGGTCCGTCGCAAGGACCGACTGGCCGGCCGCAATTGCAAGCGCTCCATGCCCGATCGGCTTTTCGAACACCAACTCGCCATTGGGTCGCGTCAGAGTCCTTTCGAACCCGTACTCCTCGATGAGGCGGATCAGCGCCTCCTGCTTCTCGAAGACGGTCAGATAGGTAAGATCATACCTATTTCTTTGGGCAAACCACAGGATCTGCTTGAGCAGTTGCTCGCCAAGCTTCTGGCCCCGATAGTCCTCAGAGACCTTGAAGGTGCAGATCTTGAGGATTTTCGGGCCGCCATGCTTTGTGCCAGCCGCGACCGCCCCCTCGTCCTTGCGAATTACGATGCCGGCGATCTTCTTGCCGTCCATGATCATCCAGCAATCACGGTGCTCCTTTTTGCATTTAGCAACCCAAACGTCGAAACCACCATAGTCGGATGCCAATTCGGCGAAGATTTTGTCCTCGAAGTTGACGCCGTAGGCCTTAACCGCTTGAACCGACGGCAGGAAGACCTGTTCGGGCTCGTACAGGTACCTGATCCATGTGAGGGCGTCGGCGACCGTCAGCACCTGGTCGCTCAGGCCCGCCGCCTTGGCCCGCCGATGAATGCCGTCGTCCTCCGTGACGAAGACGTCCACGACGCCGGCCCCGACCGAGTACAACATCTTCGCGTCGCACACGTCGTTCGGCTTGGTGAGCTTCCCGTAGAGCGCCGCAAGCTCTGCATCAGCCGGGACGTGTACCCCCTTCAACTGACGGAATTTTTTGATCTTGCTGAGCGTAACGTTTCGCCGCTTTTCGTCCTTGTCCCGCCGGATGTCCTCTAGGGAGGCCTCGTGAACGAATATGTCAACGCCATGTTCCTGGCACTTGCGCTGGAGATCGGAGAAATGGGTCATCACCTCGCGGGCGTCCTCGAGGTGGATGATGACGTTGGTATCCATCAGTAGTTTCATTTACCGGCACCGAAAATGAGCTGACGGAAAGCGTCGTCGGCATATGCAAAGGATTGGGGCGGGGTGAAGTTTAGCTTATCCTTAAGCCGAGCGAGCGGAATGGGCTCCTCGATTCGGACAGGTTTTTCGAGCTTTATGACGAACCCCGACTTACGCTCGGCATAGTAGGCATCAAAATCCGGGCGCGTGATGTAAGCGACGTCACCGTAGAGCTGCCAAATACGCTCGACCGCCAGTTCTTCGACCGTGGAGATCGTCGCGTATCCGATTACCGCCTGCAGCGGCACGGTCGCGTAAATATACATGATGGCACCGGTGACAGTGCCGTACGGAAACCGCCGGCGAAGTTCGACCGTCTTCAATCCGGCAACGATCTTGGTCGCATATTCCGGTTTGATGCTTAGAACGAAATCGTGCTTGAAAAGATCTAAGGTGCTCATCGGTCCATATTCGCGATACACGGTCCAGTCGCCAAATTGCAGCCAGGTCGCCGTCAACCACTGTCGGTATCCTATAATGGGGGTGACAGCGACAGTGAATTCTTTGCTGTGAACACCTATCGGGAAACGACCGTCTAGAACAGGTCTTCAAGAGGACCAAGAAGCTCTGTCGATTGCCGGCTGCTGGAAGGGACCGCGCATCAGCGGACCCAGAGCGGTTGAGAGACAATTTCCAACATGAGGCCAATTGACTAAGCCGAGTGGGTCTCATACCCATTCGGCATGGAAACTGTGCAATTTTCCGATGCATTGCGTCTCACCGAACTTTCGGAGAGCCAGCTGCGTGAATGGTGCGGAAAGCGGGGGCTGTTCCAACCCACTGTACCTGCGCGCGGTCCCGGCCGTCTGGCGTTGTATTCTTGGCAGGATATCATCGCACTACGCATCTACCGCGAGATCGTCTCAGTCTTTGGGGGACGTGCAAGCGGCTGGACTATCGGCATAGCCGAACTGCGGCGTAGGCTTGACGGCCAGTTCTTTCCCAATCTGTGGGGCAAGTCGGCGATCTTCGCTGATCAGCACTCCGCCACACTCGGTGCCCTCTCTACCGCCCGACTGCCCGGCGCCGCCCTGATCGTGCCGCTCGATCTGCACCTCAAAGTGATAGCCAACCAAGCCACGCCCGAGGAACTCCAGGGTCAATTGCCGCTTGTGACCCAACTGGGATCGTTGCGATGACTGCCACGGGCGAATTGTGGAGCCAGCGATTCGGTCTCGCCCAATCACCCATGTTCGCCTCCGAGGAGGAGCGCGCGGGTGGAGATCATCACGTTCTTCTCGATGGTGGGCATGGCTCGTTCGGCCTTTCGGTCGTCGAAGAGCGGCCCGATCCGGCTGCCGCAGCGGGGTGGGCTTGGTCGAGTGATCTTCCGCACCATGTTGCGATCACTAAGTCCGATATCCAGGTGGTACGCTGGGACGCGGCCACCGACGCGCAGATCTACTCTCTGGACTCAGTCAATCGCGACCTTGACGGTTTCTATCGTTTCCTTTGTCGCGACCGGCTCCGCTCCAATCGAACCGTCGTTCAGCACCTCATCAACCTTTTCGGCCGCGTCCGCTCACTCGTCGCACATGCCCGGCTTCCCGACGACCGCGCGATCGATGCCTTCGTAACCATTCTCGGCGATCTGATAGCCAGCGAGGATGCGCCCGCCGATGCCACTACGTTCGGGCTGCCTGACGACGCCGCCGAATTACGCACGGCGCTAGGAGGTCCGTCGCTGGAGGAGACCCTGCGCGACATCCGTTCAGCCCCGGCCGCGCTGTCTGCACTCACGTTGCACCCGAGCCTCGCTATCCGCCATGCCGGCGGCCAACTCTTCCAAGAGGCGCATTTCGATCTGGTGCGCGCGCCACCGCCCGACATGTTCGGCTATGTTGATATAGCGACGGCTGAACCCAGTTCGCGAGGCGGCACGCATTTTACTCCACCGGCACTCGCCCGCAGCATCGTCGACCACACCATTTTGCAAGTCGAAGATCTTCCCGGCCGCCCCGAACTCACCATAAGTGACCCGGCCTGTGGCTCGGCGGCGTTTCTCCACGAGGCACTGCGAGGTTTGCGGCGGGTGGGCTTCGATGGTGCTCTTCGGATCATCGGCCGCGACATATCAGGCCCCGCCATTGCGATGGCCCGCTTCACCCTGACTTTGGCACTACGCGACTGGAAACCCGCCGGCGGCGCGGTCCTCGATCTGGCCGTCGGAAATTCACTTGCCGCGCCCGCTTTTCCGGCGGCCGACATAACGGTTATGAACCCACCATTTATCTCCGTCATCGCCCAGACGCCCGAGCAAAAGGCCCAATTACGCGCTGTGGTCGGCGACAAGGCCGGTAGCCGCGGCGACTACAGCATGGCGTTCGTGACGAAAGCGCTGGACGCGCTCGCAGATGGAGGCGCAATGGGGACGCTTTTTCCTGCAAACCTTCTGACCCATGAGGCAGCAACTCCGTGGCGCGAGCGACTGGCGAGCGAGGGTAACGTCCGTCTTCTGGCGAGTATCGGTGATTTCGGGCTTTTCAGCCAAGCACTTGTCCACGTCGCCTGTGCGGTGATCGCTAAGGGCCAGCCACGTCGCGACGAATTCACCGCGCTCGTAACCGGTAACGAGCCGGGCGCCACAGGCGATGCGCTCCGAGAGCTACGCAAAACCCATGGCATGCCGCCCGCAATCGCAAACGGTGACCGGCAGTGGAAGCTGTTCGCGACCGATGCAGCAGTGCTTGATCGCAAGCTTCCGTGGCGAATCCTGACGCCGCAGCAGCGAGCCCTGCTCGACGCCCTGGAGGCTGCGCAAACTCCCACCGTCGGTAGTCTGTTCGACATCGCGCAGGGCGTTCAGACTGGCAACTTGAAGGTTTTTCTGCTCGACGACTATGCCTTCCGTCAGCTTGGCCTCTCTCCGAAGGAGAAACGGTATTTTCGCGATGCACTGATGACAGACTCGATCGAGGATGGTCGGATCGTAAAGGTGTACCATTTGTTCTTCCCACACGGGCGCGATGGCCCTTTGTTCGCCGATGAAGCGTCGGTCGCGGCAGCCGTCCCCACATATTACCGCGCCATACTCAAGCGCAATGAACCTGCGCTCAAGGCTCGAGCTTCGATTGTGCGAGCTAACCGTGCGGACTGGTGGGGGCTGATGCACCCACGCAGCGGTACATTTGCGTTCGATAGCCGCCCACGGATTGTTTCTAAGTTCTTCGGCGCTGAAGGCAGCTTCGCGCTTGATCCTGATGCGCGCTATTTACCTTCGACTGGCCACGTTTGGACTCCGAAGCGTGATTTTCCGCAGCAGGAAGAGGGTTTCGAAGAGGAAATTCCTGGGGAGGTTAGTGAGGGCGTCAATGAGTTCGCCTTGGCTGAGGTATTGCGAGCCTATGTTGCGCTACTCAACTCCCGAGCGTTTATGCGATTGGTCTCGTTCCGGTCGGTGACCATCGCCGGAGGCCAGTTCGATTTGAGCAGTCGCTTTATCTCTCCCGTATTCCTACCCGATCTCTGGGAGAAGTCTGAGGATCCAAGCTTTGGAGAGTATGTGCGCCGGTTGGCGCGCGTAGCCACTGCGGCCGAACGGGGAGAGCCTGTGAATACAGGCGATGTAGACAGGTGGGTTGCGCAGCTCTATGGGGTGCCCGACCTTGCCGAAGGCTGACCCGGTTGAGCCCAAGTTGTCAGCCGTGGGATTCAACCAGCGCTGCAAATCACTTGCAGTCTTCTTCGCCCAAGCGCTGGAACAGTCGACCGGAGAGATCGCTTTCGCACCGGAGATCAGCAGCACGGCAGCAATTATGACGCTCGCCGGCCGCGCCAGCGAGGTCATTGCGCGCAACCTCGGCAAGGCTCACAGAGTCCTCCCACTCTGTCCAGTTACCGGCGACGTTCTCGCCTGGATCGGTTATCGTGAGCAGTGGCAAAAACAGGGGATCGAGCAGAGCTTCCGGTTCGTAGAAGGTGGTTTCACCCTGCACGTTGGCCGTCTGGGCGAAATTAAGAAGCCTCAGGTACTCAGGAGCGAATGGATCGGTCGCCGAAGCAATGCCTTCCTCAATCGAGCAGGGCATCCGCACTGGCAACTCGATGTCCTCGAAAGCGCTCGTGCCCGTGCCCCAGAGCCCCCAACGCGGTTCGACAAACCAACGGATCAGCACGCTGCCATGGAGTTTGGCGACATCTCGGCACCGGGGGTCGCAGAGGATCTGCTGTTTGGTCTCACGGTTGAACGCATGCATCTCGCGAGCGCTGCCCTTTGGTGGCGGCAACCTAGCGTTCCAGTGGCCCATCCGCTCGAGACGGTCGCAGAACTCGACCGCTGGATCCTCGGCTGCGTCGCCTATTTGCGCCAAGAGGTTGGACGCTGCGCCATCGTTCCGGTGCCCACCTATCTGGCGAGATGAAAGTGACCCTGCAGGCAAAGAGAACCCATGGATGTGAAAGGCTCCATCAACAGTGATCATAACGATCAGCCTTGGTGAGCGCGAGCAATTGGATACTGGAGCTGGAACATCATCGCCCTGCGCCGCAAGCAGGGCTTTCGTTCGGGCCAGTGGAGCTCCTCAGTTCCTGTCGAAAGCTGATGCTGCCGCTCCCACGCTGGGGATGTCCGAAAACATGCCACGGATTTCGGACATGGCTCACACACCAAAAGCCCCTCCTATTCGTCGAGTTCGAAGCCGATGTCGTCTTGACCGGCGGCTAAGTGGGGCATGATGTCGCCGGCCAGGAGCTTCTCCTTCGACAGCAGCCCGGCGTCCTCGAGCGCCTCGAAATCCGGCAGCTGGCGCAGCGTGTCGAGCCCGAACTGCGACAGGAAATTCTTGGTCGTCACATAGGTGTAGGGCGCGCCCGGCTGCGGCGAGCGTGGACCCGACGCGATCAGCTCCTGCGCGCGCAGCACGCCGATCAGATCGCGCGACACCTCCTTGCCGAAGAAGGAAGACAGCTCGCCACGCGTGATCGGCTGGAAATAGGCAATGCACATCAGCACAAGCGCCTCCGATTGGTTCAGCTCCTTTGCCCCCTCGCCCGCTGCCGTGCCGAAGGCGGCGTGGATGACGTCGCCAAAAGCCTTTTTGGTCCGGTGCTGCCAGCCGCCGGCGACCGCGACCAGCTCGTAGGGGCGGCCGGCGAGTTCGGCGCGGATGTCGTCTATAATCAGCTCGAGATTGCAGCTTTTTCCCACCACCCGCGCGAGGACACTCCGTGTCACCGGTTCGCTGGCGGCAAAGATCACCGCTTCGACCCGGCCCATCCATTCGCGCCAGCGCAGTTCGACCGGCAGATGCTCGAGCTCCGTGTCCAGCAACGCCGGCTGATCGTTTGCTTTGCGGCGGGCGGACGCTTGGCTCATCGCTAGAGCCCGAACAGCCGGAAAGAGGAACGGCCGGAAAGCTCGCGCACCGCCTCGAGGTGTTGCAGCCGTTCGAACAGCCGCCGCGTCGCAAAGCGCGACAGGTTCTTTGTCACAAGCGAGCCGGAAACGGCATCTTCATTCAGGAGCAAAAAAATCACGTCGCCGGCGCCCTTGGCGCGCAGTTTTGGCGCCACTGCCAGCAGCTTTTCGGCGCGTCGCGACAGCTCGGCGGCCAACCGGCAGGCTTCGGCCGCCGCCTGAACCAGCGCAACGCAGACCGCCCGCTCAAAACCTTTTTCCCCGGGTCGGATGCGCCTGCCGCCGGGCTCGGCGCGGAAGGCTGGCGAAAAAACCTGGGCCATCAGCAGCGGCAGCGGCCGCGGCCAGCGCAGGCTTTGCGCCAGCACCAGGTCGGCAAGCCCCCAGGCCAAAAGCTCGGAGTCGGGCCGCGTCGTGATGACGTGCGCGGCGATCGCCGCGGCGGCGAACGGCGCCGGATGGCGCGATATCGCCAGCTTTTCAATCTCCGTGCAGAGGTCGGTGAGCGCCGCGCCGTCCCAGTGGAGGCCGAACTGGTCGACGATCTTTTCGAGCCGGTCGGCGCAGACGGCGAGCGGCTGCGCGGCCAACTGCCGCCAGGCGCCAAGGATGGCGCCGGCGGGGCCGGGATCGGCGCCGGCCGGGCAAAGCTGCCAGGCATCGCGCAAGGCGGCCACGTCCTCGGCGCGGCCGGCGAGCCGCATGCTGGCGCCGGCGCAGTTGAGCGCCAGCCGCTGGCGCCAGGCGCCGGCCCAGGCAGGTTGCGCGCCGGCGAGGCTGTCGAGCGCACCCAAGGCGGCGCCGGCCCGGAAAGCGGCATCACCGTCGCTCTGCGTGCCAGCGCTTGCGAGCGCCCAAGCCGGAACGGCGGGCAGCGGGGCAGGACTGGCGGTCGCGAGATCGAGGCGAATCATGGGTTTGGAAGGTAGCGCGGCGGTGCGCTTTTGGCCACGGAGTTCGCATCAAAACGCACAGCCTGTCGGCGAGACAAAACGAATAATAATGTTGCATTATCGTTCGCATAGCGTGTGCAGCTTAATGGGAGTGTGCGAATGCACTTGAACTACCGTTTCCTTGCACGATGAGTTGGGCCGTGTGACACCAACAGCCTCACAGCCCTGCGCTTTGGCCATTGCCGCGACAAGGCCCGCGCCATGTATGATTTGCTGGCGTGCGTTGGGGATGATCCAAATGACGGACAAAGGTAATGGCGGCGGCCCGATCGAGGCCGCAGTGGTCCTGGCTGTGGCATTGGCGGCACTGGGGATTGCCGCATTCTTCGGGGCTGAAATGCTTTGGCCCGGATAGCCGAACCTACGGGCTGGATAGCGCCTGACTTGTACGGGACTAGCGTCCTTCAGAAAATGCCCATGACAACCAGGATGATCCCAATCGCCGCAAGGGCCATTTTCATCTCGAAGGCGTGACCGAAATTGTCAGTCATCTGCACCACGCACAAAGGACGCCCGGCCTGCTCATCGTGTGACACAGGATCATCCCGCAGGCCGGGCCGGACCGGCTTTTGGGGGCATGAGCCGGTGAAGGTTGAGCATGTTCCTAAGCGGACCTGTTCGCAATGGCATGTCCGAATGCGTACAAAATTCCACGTGCCGGCCTATCAGGCATATATTCCTAATTATATACGTGACAAAGCAAGGCTGATTCGGCTATGAAATCCCCGACAGGCCGGCAAATGTGAATAGGGGACAATTCGTCCCGTTTATGCGTAAACGTATTTACCGGGTGTAACCAATCTGGTTACATCCTGAGTCGGTGGAGGTGTCGGGGATCGAACCCGAATGCGGTGGTCGGTAATCAGCGCGCCGGGGCACCAGCCCCACACCCCCACTACGACTTCCCCGGATGGCTCGGGGAAGAAGGCACCCGTAGCGGGGTGCGCCATCCAGCGACGCCCGGTGGGGCGGGGTGTGAGACGCTTTGCGGGCCGACTCACCCCCTCCATCGCGCTGGAACATTCGACCCTATTGATTCGTCTTGGTCCGACAAGAGTCCCGGCCCAAAAACCGATTCTTTTCAAGGCTTTCTGGGGATACAGGCATGAACGGTGGAAAACCGGCCAAGGATTCCGACGAAAAGCGCTTCAACGAGACGCTGAAGCGGATGCTGAAGACGCCGCCAAAGCGTGAAAAGCCTACAAAGAATAAGCTAAAGGGGAACCGCGCGACGTCTGGAAAGACAGATCCGGCGAAGCAGTCCTAGGTGCCGCATCCAGATTGTATTTACCCTTCCGATTTCTAACACTTCTATCCCATTAGCGCTTAACCGGGAATCATGCTTCTATGCGCGAGGCGCATGGAGGGGTACTGACGCATGTCATTCGCAATTGGGCTTCGTTTCTATCGAATTGGGATAATCAGGAAAAGTGACAAGACTCCGATGAAGATCGGCCCCGGCGCAGAACCTTGTGATCTAATCGATTTCGCGAATGACTTTGCTGCTCGCAAGAGAGAGCCGACCGTTGAAACGTCAGAACAGCGAACATGGTTTTTTGAACCTAAGAAAACAAACTCCATTCGTACGGTTCAGGGCTACATAAATTATGGCACCCACGGCTTCGAAAGCAAGTTTAAGGACGTAACGACTCGGAAGGAAAAGTATCAAAGGAAGGCCTCCGATTTAGAGGAAATCCCGCTTTATTTCCAGATATGGGTGCCTAGTAACTCTGAATTTGCCCTTATGGCGTTCCAGTCGTTTCAGGGGAGGTCTTGCGTCTCTTTTGTTCGGTCGTCCATGATTAGGGACTTCGAAGACAAACATCACGGCTATGCAATGACATTTAGGGTCGTTGCTTCAACCGCTTCATTCCTCGACACCGCGCCTGTCAAGACCGTGACTTTCTTCAAGCCTAGGACTGTTAAAGACAAGGCTGATCGCTATCTCTTAGGTAGGCCAGCCGACGACGTCGACTATGAGGTTACCGTGCGGGCCCGCAAGCGCGGCTCGGCCTTGTCGACATACAAGGAATTGCGCGACAGATTCCCCGGTGATGGGATCGTTGAATTCGATGGACACGAGTTCGAAGGCGTAAAAGCTGACGTGAAAATGGGGCGAAAGCGCCGCACAGTCGGGATATATGGGTCGGGTTATGACGCGGGCCTGATAGATGTTTCAGAAGACGTGAAGCGCTATCCCAGCGGTCATCCTGAGTTTGAAAGCATCGAAAACGAGGTTGATGGCCTGATGGAAGATTTTTACCACGGCATCAAGACATAGCCATGCAGAAGATCAATATCCTGGGCATCGTAGCGTGGCATTTGAATTCTCTCAGAGATGATGGAGGTAAAGTTCTGTGGTCCGATATCGGCACATTTTATGTGCTGCCTATCACGATGGGAATAGTATTTTCCTTGCTTAACGGGATGATACCAAAAGATGCGTTAGGTCTATCGATTACTGTTTTTTCTATCTTTGCCGCGCTTCTTCTGAGCGTTCAGGTAGCGCTTTATAGTGTATCGCTTCGACCTCTTTCGCCGCCGGATGATCCAAAGAAAACAAAGAACTTTGAAGATCTCAAAAGGTCGAGAGACAGCCTTATAAAGGAGCTTAACGACAACATTTCATATCTAATATTGTTGTCGGTTATTTTTATTACCATGTTGCTATTCGCTTACGTGATGCAATGGGAATGCCCGCCGACATCTGGCATTGTTTTCGCGCTCTACGTTCATTTCTTTCTTACCCTGCTTATGGTGGTCAAACGCGCTAGTATCGTGTTCTCAAGGGAATATGAATCACAGTCACGACTGTCGTGACGGGCGCTTTCTTCGCAATGTAAGGAGCCTCCTCGCCTTCTGCTTAGGCGAGACGGGCTTCACCAATCCGCCGATAGGTAAGGCGCTTGCCTTCGATCATGGCAAGCAACTGGTCGTGGCGTTCGGTGTCGGTGACCTTAAGCGCGGTGCGGCGATTGTAGCGGAAATCGAACTCGGCAAGGTAGCGGTGCAAGTGAGCTTCGCCGCAATGCTGGTACACGCCGACCATGCCGCGCTTGAAGACCGAGAACACGTTCTCAATCTGTTGGAATGGATCGACGCGCCGTCCTCATAGCGGACGTATTCGCCAGCGGAATGATTAGTGGTCTTGTGCGAGGCGTATTCCTCGCCGGTCACGGTGTAGAGCTTGGATTGGTCGGTGTAGAGCGTCGAGTTGCGGTCGGCATTGCGTACCAGGATATCGCGCACAACGGCCTTGGTGGCGTGCTGGACGTGAACCATGCGGGCTTTGCCGCCACGCTCGACAAGGCCAATAACAGTGCGCTTCGGCTTCATCTTGCGCTTCAAGCGCGGCTGGCCCTTGCGCTGCGGCGAAAGGTAATCGCGATCGACGCGCCCGATGTAAGTTTCGTCGGCCTCTACGATCTTGCCTTCGCCGCCAAGCGGGCCAGATGACTTAACGTCTTCCGCCATGGCTTCACGAATGCGGTGCGCCATGAACCAAGCGGTCTTGTAGGTGACGCCAAGCATACGGTGCAGCTGGTGCGCGGACATGCCTTTCTTGGATGAAGCCATGAGGAACGTTGCCAGAAGCCACTTGTTCAAGGCGATCTTGGAGCGCTCGAACACGGTGCCGACAGTGACGGTGAACTGCTCACGGCATTCCATGCAGTTGTACAGGCCGGGGCGGTGCGCCTTGCCTTCCATCTTGGTGATACGGTCGGGATTGGCATTGCCGCAATGCGGGCAATTAGGGCCATGCGGCCAACGCTGCGCTTCCAAATGAATGCGGGCGGCGTCGGCGTCTTGGAAGATTGGGCTGTCGAGTTTCATGGCTAGGTTGCTCCCCTGCCATCTTTGTAGCAGAGCGCTCATGCTTTGTCACGTATATAATTATGTATATATTCCTATTCGCTTTGGGTTTGTGAACCAGATAATCGCCTGCGCTTTTAGAGAACTGATCATGAACTGCGTGATCTGGTGAAAGCGGGCTTTGGCTGGATCCTGCCGAAGGGAACCTTTTCAGTAAGGTCGACAAACATTGTAAGGACCGGAACTCCGGACGACGCTCTGCGCATCGCGGTCAACCTCGAGAAAGAGGCAAGCATGCCGCATGACGCTAGCGAGCTAGCCGAGCGCTACGGCTGGGTATCGCGCCCGAGCTGTGCGGTCCCGTTCGAAGACTTTGAGGAAAGCGCCGCTGAATGCGGGATGCACGCTGCCGATGGAACGGCGTGGTGCGCCCACTACCGCGTTGCCGGGCCACATAAGCGATCTGGCCCGGCGAGAGCACCCATGTCCACAGAACGGGATGCGCCGGCCGTCACCACTGTCAAAAAATGGCGAAGTGGTGATCCGGCACGGTATCGACGCTTAGCTTTTCCCGCGCTTTGGCGATTAAGCTTTCCAACGTGGAAATTTCGGGCACCCCTTCGATCACTTCCTCGCCGAGAACCAAGGCCGGCGTGCCGGTGATGTACAGTTCCGTGGCAAGCGTGCGATTGCGCTGGAGGGTGTCTTCGATGGCGGGATCTTCCATGTCCCGCTTGAGCTTCTCAACGTCCAGGCCCACCTGTCGTGCGATAGTCAAAATGGAGAATTCGCTGACCTGGCCGCGAGCAGCCATAAGGGCGTGATGAAACGGCTCATATTTTCCCTGTTTGCGGGAGGCGAGCGCCGCCACGGCGGCGAATTTGGAACCCGGTGCCTTGCCCGGATACTCTTTGTAGACAACCTTCAGCTTGGGATCGTTCTTGAGGGCTTGCTGGATGATAGGGTCTCCCGCCCGGCAGTGCGGACAATTGTAGTCCAAAAACATCACCAGAGGGACGTCACCATTCGGGTTGCCAGCAGTTGGCGCAGAGGGATCGTTGAAGAGTGCGTCGCGCCGCTCCGGAATGAGCTTCGGCCAATCCGCCTCGAGCAGGCGACGGTTTTCGCGCTGGCGCAGGAAGTCTGGAACAGGCGGATGAGATTGCGCTGCAAGCCCGACAAGAAGCAGGGCCAGGATTAAAACAACGGTACTGGCGGCTCTTGGTTCAGGCATGGATCTGGCTCCAACCAACAGTGAACGGCAGGGCAGCAAAGAGGGGTTGCGGGCCGCGGGACTCGCGCTTCTGTTTGCAGGTCACAAAAATCAACATACTGTCTCCTGAATCGAGGTGGGCTCCTCCCTCCCCGGCATCTCCGGTCGCTGCGCTCCGGTCGAAGGTTGCTCACAAGGTCGCAGCAAGCTCCGTGCCAATTGCGACAGCGCCGACAAACGGCAGGTTTCCGGGATTCATAAGGGCCTCTCGCGCCGCGCTTTTGCGGATTCCAGCACTCGTCGGCGAATACCCGCCCATTCAACTCGGCGACGGGCGACGGGACCGGCGGCGGGATCCCCGCCACCCTGCCCTGTCCGCTCATTCATCGGTTGGCGGCGCAAACAGCGGCACGGCGCCCCACAACCAAGCCAAAACCTCGATTTCGGCTCGAGTTCCCGGACCAAGCTTGTACGTCTCGTTCAGGACGCTCTGGCGTGCGGCGACACCGCGGCGCCTGGCGTCGATGTTTCACACGACGTTGGGCGCTGGCCACGTCTTTTCCGGCGGCGCGAAGCTGCGTGACCCCGTGTCCAAAAGCTGACAGCGACAGACAAAATGTCAGGTTCACTACAACACCTCTGGGCACTGTGGAGGTTTTGACGGCAAATCGCGCTTGCTGGGCGCTGAGGTGCTGGCACGGTCTTTGTAAGTTGAGAGGTGGCAACACGGAACGAGGGTGACTGCGCCCAAATGCGCAAGAGAAGCGATGCGCTCCTCCCTTGGACCCGTGTACCCCCTCTGAGAGGGAAACAAGACCCACAAAAGTCGCGCAAGGGTGGCAACAGCCTTGGTCGCAACATGAAGACAATGAGCCGCAAGCATACGCCATCGGTTACGGTGGCGCAGTACTTTATTGCACAATTTTTACGACAGAATAAATAGAAAGAAAAACAGAAATGAGCGCGGAAGGAAAAAAGAAGCGTGGTATCGCTGGCGTTTCAAACGCACGCAATATTGCATTCCGCTATGGTGGTCGCCCTTCAAATCTTAGTTTGGCGATAGGGCACACGACCCATCCGCGTCTAGGTGGCTCGCTGTTCCTTAATGCTATGATCCTCGGGCAAATGCTCCCAGGATTCAATCCGAGCGAACGAATGTTGAAGGCTGCCGACGCTTGTATCGAGGTGTGCCCCGTTCTTGGTGCGCCTTTCCTGTGAAGGAAGCGGAGAAACCGCAGGAACTGGAAAATCCGAGGGAGCCAGGTCGCCGTAACGGAAATCAGCCAGGGCTGAAGCACTTTGGGCCTCGGAGGAATAGCCTTTAGTCGCTTTCCGTAACTGGACAACTGCCCCCTTGGATGGTGCTCGGGGGATCGCTTGGTGCCAAGCTGATCTATGGATGCTGGCATGGCGCGGGGACGCGCGCCCTGGCGCAGGTCCACAAATCCTTCAGCTGCCAATTGTTCGTAGGCAGCCGTTACCGTCGTTCGGGAGACGTCAAGTTCGGCAGCAAGACCCCGCGACGACGGGAGCAAGGCATTTTTGCCATAGACACCCTTGACGATCTGGTCCTTAAGCGCCTCATAGATCTGCCTGGCGCCCATTCCACCAGCGCGACTTTTCTTTCAAGCTTCGGACAACTGGACCATTAAAAATCTCCGCAACTGGGTGTGTTTAGGTATCCAGCTTGCAGCTATTTACAGCGAAGGCCAGAAGGAAATAGATCGTGATCAGAAGCAACGAAGAACTCGATCATCCGACAAACCAGATCGACCATGGGGAGGCAGACCTCGGCTTCGCAACACGCGCAATTCACCACGGCTATGATCCGAGAGGCTTTGACTGGTGATTTTCGGTAGGCGGCCGACGCCCGACGGTTTCTATCGGCCTGGCCTGACAGGAACCGACTGATGCTGGATTCGATCCAGGAACGAGTCGTGCCCGCAAATAAGCCTGCCGAGCGAATACGGCCTATGAGTTTGCCGTTTTTCGCATCGAACCAGGGGAGTACGCAAGAGTGACGATTCCACGCGGCTTGTCCGCCTTTCCGATCACCCCGAGTTCCAGCAACGGCAATGTCGATGAGATTGGCCTGCAGAAGCTGGTGGCACGTCTGGTCGAGGCGCGTGTCGAGTCCATCGGGCTCCTGGGCAGCACCGGCACATACATGTATTTAACACGGCAAGAGCGCCGCCGTGCCCTGGAAACTGCAGTGGGCGAAGCTGGCGCGCGGACGCCTATAGTGGTCGGGATAGGGGCGCTGCGGACAGACGATGCCGTGAAGCTGGCGCAGGACGCGAAAGCTATCGGCGCGGCAGCTGGATTGCTGGCGGCGGTATCCTATACCAGCCTAACCGATGACGAAGTATTTGGACATTTCTCCACTGTGGCGCTCGAAACTGGCCTGCCGATTTTAATCTACGACAATCCTGGCACGACCCATTTTCGGTTTACTCCAGAGCTTGTCGGTCGGCTTGCAGCAGTACCTGGTATTGTCGGCATCAAGAACCCAGCCGGCGATCGCGATGAGACAACGCGCCATCTGGCTGAACAGCGCGCCGTCGTCCCGGTGACCTTTTCCATCGGCTATAGCGGAGACTGGCACGCGACCGAAGCCATGATCGCCGGAGCTGACACCTGGCACAGTGTGCTGGGCGGCCTGTTTCCCAGACCGTGCCAACAGATCGTAATCGCAGCCCGGCAAGGCAACGCCGAGGAAGCGCGCCGGATCGATGCCATGCTGGCGCCGCTTTGGAGTCTGTTCAGGCAATTCTCCAGCTTGCGGGTGGTTTACGCTCTCGCCGACATGATCGGGATCTGCCGGGCAGAGCCACCGCGCCCGATCTTGCCCCTGCCCGACGCAGCAAGACATCAAATAGCGGAGACGCTCAAATGCCTCCCTGATGAAGTCACAGGGTAGCTCCGCGGAGCGCTCATGAGCCTCTGATTAAGATACGGCCGGGACTGGACTGCATGGATTTCATCAAACTGGCCCTTCTGTATGGTCCACGGATTATGCAAGATCCTTCCAAGTGAGGCTTGACGAACCATGTCGGCTCCAAGACGTGGCATGAGTGAACCTATTGACGTTTCCTCTGCAGGCGCCGCCGAAGCGCTTGCGTACAAGACCTGGCTCTGCAGGCTGTGCGGTTTCATTTGCGACGAACGCGACGGCAGACCAGAGGAAGGCATCCCACTTGGCACCCGCTGAGAAGAGGTTGCTGATGACCGGATCTGCCCCGATTGCGGGGCAGCCAATTTCGACATGGTCGAGATCTGAATAGGAACTGCCGATTGCTTAGCAACGCGAACTTCTTCTGCGCCATTTATTGCCAAGGAACTCCATGCACGTCCCGCCACATTTCGCCGAGTCAAGCACCGAGGTGCTGCATAGTCTCATCGAGAAAACCCGTTTGGTAGTCTTATTACAAACGGCAAGAACTGACTTGACGCCAACCACCTTCCTTTCGAACTGAGTAAGGAGCAAGGGCATCTTGGAGTGTTGCACTCCCACGTGGCACGAGCCAATCCGATCTGGCAGGACCTCGCAACCGGCGACGAAGTGTTGGTCATCTTCCGCCAAGCACACGCCTACATCTCGCCCAACTGGTATCCCAGCAAGCACGATTTCCACAAACATGGTTCCGACTTGGAATTACCTCGTCGCGCACGCCTATGGGCATGCCACCATCCATGACGACGAACGCTATGTCCGAGGTATGGTTGCCCGGCTGACAGGACTCAGGAGGCCGAGCAGACAGTGCCCTGGAAGATGACCGACAGTCCGAAAGAGTTCATCCACACTTTG
This sequence comes from Mesorhizobium sp. WSM3626, assembly GCF_000513935.1. Classification (GTDB taxonomy): domain Bacteria; phylum Pseudomonadota; class Alphaproteobacteria; order Rhizobiales; family Rhizobiaceae; genus Mesorhizobium; species Mesorhizobium salmacidum. The sequence goes on from NZ_AZUY01000046.1 coordinate 35,077, forward strand.
CTCAAGGCAATCGTCGGCATCGAGATTGAGATCACCAGGCTCTTCGGCAAATCCAAGCTCAGTCAGAACAAAGAGGAACGCGACATTCGCAATGCCGGCGAGACGTTGAAAGCCCGAGGCGAGGCTGTGATGGGTGAGGCCAGGCTCGTAGCTGCAGCCGCCAAAGCTGAAGGCACTCAAATATAGTCCCTTGTGCATGCGCGACAGAGATCCGGCATGAGTTGTGCTGGTCCTGGCCGAAGTGCCGGGATGGCAAGCAGGAGGGCGTATGTAGCATTTCAACCTGCCCGTACGGCACTCGGCCGTACATATGTAAAGCCAAATAGTAAGAGGAAAACTGATGCGACCAATCACCCGTCCTACCCTGTGCGCGCTCGCTATCCTTGTTGGGGGACAACACGCCCATGCTCGAGATATAACGGGCGAGTCACCGCCGGAGACCACGACTTTTTTTAGTAAGAAAATCGTGGGTGGCGAGCCGACCAAGATCCGACAGCATCCTTGGCAGGTCGCACTCTATCTTGACGGGAGTTTCCAGTGCGGTGGATCGGCGATCGCAGAGAATTGGATCGTCACAGCGGCGCACTGTTTGGCGGATGAAACAGACGACGTAAAGGTCCAGGTCAAGGCAGGCGCTGACAATTACTATGATGGCGTTTCGATCGAGGCAACGAATTTTGTTGTTCACGAAGACTATGACCCGAAGACATATGAACATGACGTGGCGCTGGTGCGGGTGGACAGTACGCGACCCGCAGCAGTCATCCCCCTTGCTACCGCCAGTACGCAAATTGCTATTGGCGAGAACCTTACTGTGACGGGTTGGGGAGACACGCAAGAAAGCAAAGAATCAGACGACGGAGAACCATCAAACCAGCTCCTAAAGGGCACCGTCCCGTACGTAGACAACGAAACGTGCAATGGTCCGGAGGCATATAATGGGGAGATCCTTGCTGGGATGATCTGCGCCGGAAGTGCCAGCGGCGGGACCGATGCTTGCCAAGGGGACAGTGGAGGTCCTCTGACCAAAGGCAATAACCCAGAGAACGCCATCTTGGTTGGAATTGTATCCTTTGGGGATGGTTGCGGACGGGCCCTGAAGTACGGTGTGTATACGCGCGTGTCGTCTGAGCGCGAGTGGATTATGAAAGTGATGTCAAGATTCGGTGACTGAGGCGGCGAGTCGGGATGCGTGCAGGATGGAAAGTTCGCGTTGCCGCGTCTAGCTGCCGGTCAGCATCCCGACCGCGCCTTCGGTGTTGGCCAGTTGTGGAAGCGAATCGGCCAAATCGCTCGCCGCCCGCGTCGTCTTGCGCCAGGCCGAACTCGTCCAGCAACTCGGCCAGCGATAGGGTGCCCGCTGCCACGGGCGGGCGACGCCAGCATCAACCGGCGGGCAGATGCGCCGAGGACAACAAGCGCGCCTGACGCAACGCCGCCAGATCGGCCGAGCCGGTGCAGAAGCAGGCAACGGCCAACTGGCGGATGACGATCTCGAAATGCGCGACGACCGCCTCGGTGGACACTGTCGCCGCGCTCAGCACGCCGGCCGCTTGCCCCGCGATGTCCGCGCCCAGGCGGATGGCCTTGGCCACGTCAACGCCGTCGCGGATCCCGCCCGACGCGATCAGCTTCACAGTTGGCAGCGCCCGACGTACCGCCTTCACGCTGGCCGGGGTCGGAATCCCCCAATCGGCGAACGCCATCGCCACTGCACGGTCGGTGGCACCGCGGGCACGCTCGCCCTCCACCGCGGCCCAACTGGTGCCGCCAGCGCCGGCGACATCGATCACCGTCACGCCCGCCTCGACGAGCGCACAGGCCACCGAGGCGGACAGGGCCGACCCCACTTCCTTGGCCACGATCGGCACGCCCACACTGCGCGCGGCGCGAGCGATCTGCGCCAGGATGCCGCGCCAGTCGCGGTCGCCCTCCGGCTGTACCGCTTCCTGTAGCGGATTGAGATGGACGATGAGCCCATCGGCCTCCAGCGCATCCACCGCCCGGCACGCCAGGTCCAGGCCGTCGGTCTCCCGCAGTTGCGCGGCGCCGATATTGGCCAGCAAGGGAATGTCTGGGGCCAGACGGCGCACCGCGTGCGTCAGCCCCCGGGAGTCGCGGGATTGCAGGCTTACGCGCTGCGAACCGACGCACATGGCGATGCCCAAGGCTTGCGCTGCCTCGCTCAGATGCCGGTTGATGGCCTCCGCGCGTGGCATGCCGCCGGTCATGGAGCTGATCAGCAGCGGCGCACGCATGGTCTTGCCCAGCAGCGAAGCGCGCAGATCGATCTGCGTCAGGTCCAACTCGGGCAATGCGCAGTGTTCGAAACGGATATACTCCCAGCCGGCGGCGACCGTGGCCCGCGCCGTTCGCTGATCCAGCACGATGTCCAAATGGTCCTCCTTGCGCCGGCTCAGGGCGGTGTCGCTCATGCTGGCTCCATCCGTCGAATCGGGGACCGACGGCAGCGCGCGCACACCGCCGCCTCCCGCGCGTTCAGGTCGGCGCACGCTAGCCTCCCCCGCAGCGTCGCTGCGGTAGCGGCTCGTCGAGGTCTGATAGTACTGCGCGCGGATGCCCGTCATGGCCTCGATCAACGGTCCCCATGGCTCGGGAAAGCGTTCTTCCGCCATGACCTGGTGCAGCATGCGCGTTTGGCCGGCCAGCTCGTCGTTGAGGAACTCCAGCACAGGCATGGCCGGGTAGCGCTGCAGCAGCAGGATCGCCGCGTTGTCGGCCTCGCCGGCCGACCTGTCTTTGTCGCGTCCATGCAGATCGTTCTGCAGGCGCCCTATCGCGGAGATGAGCCGCAGGACCTGGCGAAACGCGGGACGCGCGCGCAAGGTCGCCATGTCCAGCCCCCACAGCAACGACAGGCAACAGAGCACGTTCGCGTAGGCGATCGAATCGATGCCGTTGTGCAGGTACTCGGCGTAGGACCAGCGTTCCGCCCCTGCCGCCTGCGCCTGTCCGGCGCGCAGCGCCGCACAGTAAGACCGGGTATCGTCGAGAAGCTGAGCATAGTCGCGACGATCGTATGCGAGCGCGGCCAGCGAATCGCGCAGGACAGCGCAGCTCTCGAATCCGGGCAGCGCGCACGGCACGCCCTTCCCCAGCGCCTGCTCCACGGCGGTGAGCTGCTCCTGCGCGATCAGGCCCCGGTCGTTGCAGTCGTCAAGCCAGAACAGCAGCGCCAATTCGCGATAAAACGCCACGATCAGCGTTTCGTCCCGCGGATCGCGGCCGGTGCGGGCGCTGGTGTCGCGCAGGCTCGGGTGGATGCGCTGCAGGATGTACTGGCCGCCCGTGACCGCTTCTACGGCATGCTCGTCGGCGAACCCGGTCAGGGGATGCCCCCACTCCAGCACCTGCTGCAGAGCGCGTTCGGTCTGGATCATGGCGCCGTTCCTGCTCCCTCGGCCAGGACGCGCCGCCCCCAACGGAGCGCCAGCCACAACCCGGCGAGTTCGGCCACGCGCACCACCCGGGTGGGGCAATACAGTTCCTTGCCGATCCACAGCGGCGCCCGCGGCAATATATGCGCCGCATGGCGGGCCAGCATCCACTTCAGCGCACGCGCCCCCGCCTGCGCGATGCGCCGGCGCCCTGTCCGCTCTTCGCCCCCGTCCATCACGTGCAACGCGAACAGCGCATAGGCGGTTTCCTCGAATGTGGACGCGCGACCGGCGCCCCAGCCGCCGTCGTCGCGCTGAGCCTGCAGCAGTGCCGACAGCGCGCGCTCGTCGCGCCACCGGGGCTTGCCTTGCGCAAGCGCAGCGACCGCATGCGCGGTGGGATACAGCCACGAAACGTGCCATTTTTCGTTGTCCCAGAGACCGTGCGCGTTGCGATTGGCCTCGACGTAGGCGCTGGTGCCGCCAGAGGGCTTTCCCAACAGTCGCAACGCATGCAGGGCATGGATGTTGGTCGACACCGAGGCATTGCGCTCGTCGGGGAAGGTGACGAATAGCTCGCCGGTTTCGAATTGGCGCAATGCATCGACCGCCGGGTCGCGGCCTGCAAGGCGCAGGACGCCCAACGCAATGGCGGTGTCGTCAGCATCGGCCGCGAAGTGCAAGGCCGGGCCCAGACCGCGCACGCCCAAGCGAGCGTCGAGCTGAGCGACGATCACGCGCACCGCCTCGGCGAGCGTGGGATGCGCGAACAGCCCGGCCAGATGCAGGGTGTACAGCGACCAGCACGGCTCGAACACATTGATCGGCCAGACACCGGGAACGACACCTTCGATCCCGCTGCCGGTCGCCCGCGATGCCGCCTGCAGATACGCGTCGGCGCGCCCGACCTGCGGCGTGCTCCCCTGTGTCACGGCGTGCGCACGCCACGCGGCAGTGGCCGCCGGACTGATGCCGATGCTGCCGTCGTCATCCGGGCATGCGGTGGTCGGCGAGGTCCCCCAGGCTTCCCAGGAGTGCAGCAACGGATGGCCGCTCGGCAAGGTCGCCACCGCCCCCAGCTTGACCATGCGCACTTGCCGCAACGGCAACAGCGCCGCGTGGCGCGGAAAGGCCACGCCGCCCAGCAAGGATGCGGCCTCGCCGCACAACTGCGGCAGGATCAGCTCCGCGCCGATCGGCGCGTCTTCCGGCACCGCGTGCGCATAGGGATCGGGCTGGCGCTCGAGGAATCGGGTTGCAGCCTGGACTGCATCGGCAGCGCCGGGAAGAGGATCGGCACGCTGCAATGCCAGCAACGCCGCCCACGTGGGCGCATGGCGAAACAGCGGGAAGTCCGCGCTTCCCCATCCGCCATCGGCCTGTTGCTGCGCAATGAGCCACGCGTATGCGTCCTGCCGACCGGTGACGTTGCCGTGGAACTGCAGAGCTCGCGCCGTGTCGTAGACGGACGGACCGACGCCGCCGCCGTCGCCCATCTCGCTCAGCAGGTGGCGCAATTCGGAAAGGATCTGTTCGGACAGCGCGTTCACGCGGACGTTCCTTCTGCAGCCGGTTGACGAGAATCAGGATCGGGCAGACGCCGGTCCGCCGCATAGGGTTGCTGCGCGTAACGCGCCGCGTGGGCCGTGGCCGTGCTGCCCACCTGCTGCAATCGGCGCCGCGGACTCGAACACGGTGCAGCAGCATCCACCGCTGCGCTCAGCCGATCGCAGCGGCACACGGACGACTCCAAGCGGATGAGCGCGCTCATGCGCATGGCGCGTGCTTCAACAGATACGCATTGGCCCGCTGCAGCATCTGCGCCAACCGTTCCGCACGCGGCCCCAGCGGGACGATGGCCTCGCCGGCGTCGTGCAACAAATCAAGCGCGAACTGCCGCGCTGCCTGCAGTCCCATGATCGACGCGCAGGTCGGCTTCCGGGCGGCCGCGTCCTTGCCGGGGGTCTTGCCCAGCGTCGCGGCGTCCGCTGTCGCGTCGAGAATGTCGTCGACCACCTGCAACGCCAGCCCGAAACAGGCGCCATAGCGATCGAGCGCACAGTACAGCGCAGCGTGTGCGGCATCTTCCGCGATGGCGCATAGCGCGCCCATGCGGACGGACGCGCGCACTAGCGCTCCGCTCTTCATCCGGTGCATCGCCACGATTGTGTCCAGCTCGACGTGCTTTCCAACCAGCGACAAATCCATGGCCTGCCCGCCTGCGGCACCCTCGGCGGACACCGCCTGCGCCAGTTCGCGCACGAGCGCGATACGGTTGTCGCCCGGCGCATCCAGGCTCGCCAGGGTCAGGAAAGCGTGCGCCTGCAGCGCATCGCCGACCAGGATCGCAGTGGCTTCGCCGAACTTGACGTGCACGGTTGGAAGGCCGCGGCGAAGCACGTCGTCATCCATCGCGGGCAGGTCGTCGTGAACCAGGGTACAGGCGTGCATCATCTCGATGGCGGCGCCTACGTCGTCGAGCATGTGCGCCGGCGTGTCGACCAGTGCGCCGGCAGCCAGACAGAGCAAGGCGCGGGTGCGCTTCCCGCCATGCAAGGTGGCGTAGCGCATCGCCGCCATCAGTTCGGTCCCACCGTCCTCTTCGGCGCAGAGAAGACGCGCCAACGCCTGTTCGATGCGCTTTGCGCCGTCCTGCGTCCATATCTCCGGCAGCAGCCTGCCGGATGCGCCGGACGCCTGCGCACCGAATCTGCCGAGCGCGGAAACGCCAGTTCGGTCGTCATGTAGCGTGGAACCGGTCTGCACGTTGTTCATGTCCTTGTACCTGACAGGGGACGGCCACGGCGAGCGGCAGCCGCCGTGGTGTTGCCGGGGTCGCACCGAGCGCGCGCAAGGTGCAGCAATGCCGTGCGTCGCCGGCGCCGCTGCCTCGCCAGACGGGGCATGCGATGCCAGCTCATGAGAATCCAATGCGGGTTTTCATGGACGGATGTGCGGTCGGGTAATAGCGCCGGCCCTTTTCGACGCCGCTCAGCAACCGCGGACGCACCCCAGCCTTATGCATGGTTAGCGCCAAGGCGATGCAGAACTGCACCATTTCCAGCCATACCAGGTGGTAGCCGATGCAGACGTGGGGGCCGGTACCGAACTGCAGCATGTCCACCGGCTGGATCGGCTCCGTGCGTTGCAGCCACCGCTCCAGGCGGAACTGATCAGGCGCCTCGTGCAGCAGCGCCGAGGTCGAGAAATGCAGCAGCGGGATGCATAGATCGGTGCCCGCGGGAATGCGCCGCTGGCCGAGTTGCAATTCCTGTAGCGCGCGGCGCGGCAGGAGCGTGATCGCCGGATGTACGCGCAGCGTCTCGCGGAACAGCGCCTCGGCCACCGGACACTGCGCCAGGTCCGCGTGCCGGGTCGGCACCGCGCCCACGCGTTGCGCCTCGTCGACCAAGGCGTCCCACAGCACAGGCCGCCGCGCCAGCTCGATCACCAACCAGGCCATCGTCGAGGCGGTGGTGTCGTGACCGGCAAGCAGCAGCACGCGGATATTGGCGACCAGGACGTCATCACAAAGCGCACCGTCACTGCCATCGAAGCCGCTCACCATGTCGTTAATCACCCCGGTGCGCGCGGCATGCGCGCGCGCGTCGCGGACGAACTGGCGCAACTGCGCGTCGATCCAGTCGCGGGCGGCGCGACCGCGTCGCAAGGGCAGTCCGGGCAGGTCAACCGGGGGCGCGACGACCAGCTGCAGCAGTTGCCGGTACTTGCGATGCCATCCCGGCAAGTCCTGCGCGGGGATTCCCATGAGGCTGAAGATGAGCTTGAGCATCAGGTCGCCGGTTTCAGGCAGGATGATTACCTCGCGGCGGTGGCGCCACGCCTGCACCCGCGCCAGGATGACGGGCGCGAACAGGTCGCCGATGCCAGACTGGGTCAGCCCCTTGGGAAGGAACGCCGCCTTGATCGCATCGCGCGCCTGCCGGTGCGCGCCGCCGTCCTGGGCGACCAACGTTCCGCCAAGCAATTCGGGCGCGATCTCTTCGATCAGCGCCGAGGACACGTCCTTGTGCCGGAGCAGTGCGAACGCATCAGGATCCATGCAGGTCATCAGGTGTCCGGCAGGGCCGAAATTCAGCCAGAAGTGGCTGCCCAGCGTCCGTTCCGCGCGCCGCAGCAGGCGCGGCAGGTCGCAGGCAATGGCGGGAAGATGCCCGACCAGGGGGAAGGCGCCGGGCACGACCGGGATGTCGTACCGCAGCCGGTGCCGACGGTTCAGCGGGTTGAGCAGCATATTCATCAGCCGCGCGCCGCTTCGACAGTGTCGCCGGCAGCCCGCGCGTCGGGGCTGTTGCCGCCATCGGCGTATGTCGGCACATGCGCCAGCATGCCGCCGTCGATGCACACGACCTGGCCGGTGATGAACGCAGCAGAGTCGGAGAGCAGGAACGTCACCAGCGCGGCCACGTCCTCGGGGCGGCCGACGCGCGGCAGGAGCTGGTGGCGGTGCAGATGCCGTTGCATGCATTCGTCCAGCTTGGCTAGGAGACGCTCGGTCATGATGAGACCCGGCGCAACCGCGTTGCAGCGGATCTGCGCATGGCCGTACTGGGTGGCGAGCGAGGCCGACAGCATGTTCATCGCCGCCTTCGACGCGGCGTAGGACGTCTGCGCGGTGTCACCGCTGAGCCCCTGGCACGACGACATGTTGACGATCGCGCCACCGCCGCGGGCGATCATCCGTGGGATGGCCTGCCGGCAGCAGAGCAGCGTGCCGCGCAGATTGGTCGCCATGGTCTGATCCCAGACCGCCAGGTCCAGGTCGAGGACCGCGCGGTCGCGCGGGGTCAGATGCATGGCGCTCGCGTTGTTCACCAGCAGGTCGACCCCACCGAAGTGCCGCTCCGCCGTCTCGAACAGCGCTGCCACCGCCTGCGCATCTGCAATGTCCATGGCCAGCTCCAGCGCGTGGCCCGCTTCGGCCGCGATTTGCGCGGTGCAGGCGATGGCCGCCGAACCATCAATGTCGGCCACCACCACTCTGCCGCCCTCGCGCGCGATGGCGAGGGCGCACGCCTTCCCGATGCCGGCGCCGGCGCCGGTCACCACGGCAACCTTGCCGTCAAACCGTCCCATCGGGTCCTCCTGGATTGCGTTGATCTTCCGCGGCAGGCCGCCCGGCCTCCGCCAGAGGCAGAGGCGCAGGCTTGGTGCTGGCGCGCTCGTTATTGCCAGCGTCGCTTTCGATGACCCGAATGGCGGCGACCGGGCACTGGCTGGCCGCGAGCCGCACGGCGGCGTGCAGCGCCTGCGGGACGGTCGCCACGCACACTTCGGCCACGCCGTCCGGTTCGCGCTGGCGAAAGGTGCCCGGCAGTGTCAGCACGCACTGCCCGGTGGTTCCGCACAGATCCTGGTCGACCACGACGCGCATCTCAGCCCCCCGCCTGCGCATTCAGCCGCACCGGCAGCGCGCGAAATGTCCTAAGGAACGCGGAGGGCTCCCGGGTCGGCTGCTCGGCCAATGCCAGTGTGGGGAAGCGCGCCTGGATCCGCGGCAGGCTCTCGGCCAACTGCACCCGGGCCAGTTGCGCACCGAGGCAGAAGTGGATGCCGTGGCCGAAGCTTAGCATGATCTTCCCCTCGGTCGACATGCCCGGACTGGTGCCGTAGAACCGCGCGGGATCGAAGCGGTCCGGATCGGCGAAGGCGTCCGGGTCGCGATTGCCGGCCGCGATCAGCACGCGCACGTCCGCGTTCTTCGGGATCACCACGCCGCCCAGTTCGATGTCGCGCTGGGCGATACGTGGAATGGAGCTGAACATGGCGGGCGCGTCGCAGCGCAGGACCTCTTCGACGAATGCCTCCACCCCCACGGCGTCTCCCTGCAGCCAGTGCCGCTGTTCGGGATACGCCAGCATCGCCAGGATCGCATGGTCGATGGTGGCAGCAGTGGTGGCGAAGCCGCCCAGCAGCATGCCCCACAGCATGCTGATCAACTCCGCATCAGACAGCGTGTCGGTGTCGTGGTCGTGGGCGCCGACCAGCGTCGACACGATGTCGTGGCGAGGATCGGTGCGCTTGCGCTCTACGAGGTCGCCGAAGTAGGCCTGCACCGTGGCGCTGGCCTCGTCCGCGGCGGCGAGCTGGGGATCGCTGGCGTGCGGCCTCAGGCCTTCCAGAATGGCGCCGATCCCTGCGGCGAACCCGAACATGTCGTCCTGGGGCATGCCGAACAATTCGGCGAAGACCAGCATAGGCAAGGCCAGCGCGAATTCCTGATGCAGGTCCACCGCCTCCCCTCGCTCCAGCGCGGGCGCCATGCCGTCCAGGCGCGCTGCGACGATGCGCGCGATGCTCGGCCGCAGGTTGTCGATCTGGAGCATGGTGAAATCGCGCGAGATCAGCCGGCGCAGACGTGTATGCGTCGGTGGTTCCTTCATCGCTAGCGTGGACGCCAGTAGCTTCAGCGACAGGCTGGTCGCCGCACGCGGGAAATAACGCGCCAGTTCGCCTGGCGCCGGTCCCCGAAACGCATCGCCCGTAGCCTTCAGCGCCCAGCAGATGTCGGCGTGGCGGCTCAACAAAAAGAGGCCCGACGCCGCGCGGTGCACCGGATCGTGCTCGCGCAACCACCGCATGAACGGATACGGGTCGTGGATGCACGCTGGCGACGCCAGTTCGGCGAAGGCGTCCCGGCATGCCACCGTGGTTTCTTGCACGTCCATCTTGGTTACCTGTTGGCTGGCTGATCTGACCGGCGCGCGCCAGGCGCGCCGGCAAATTGCGGAGAAGATCGCAATTCCCCGCGGCGTCCGGGCATCACCAGAGCACCGGGAACTCCTCGAACCCGCCAGTGATGATCTGCTTGCGCAACTTTAGTTCTTCGGGGGCGACGGCCAGGCGCAGCGCGGGAAAGCGCTGGAAGATCGAACCGAACACCACCTTGAGTTCCAGCCTGGCCAGCGCCATGCCGATGCAGTTGTGCGGCCCGTGGGAGAACGCCAGGTGCGGAGTTTCGTCGCGTCCGATGTCGAAGATTTCCGGGTCGTCGAAATGGCGCGGATCAAACGACGTCGCCGGCAGGCCGACCAGCACCTTGCTCTCCGCGGGAATATGGACGCCTGCGATGGTCACGTCGGTCCTCGGATAGCGCATGATGCCGTCCCAGCCCGCACCCGGCGGGTACATGCGCATGATTTCCTCCACCGCCTTGTCGACCAGGGATGGATCGCCGACCAGGCGTTCGCGCTGTTGCGGATGGCGGAACATGGCCAGCAGGCCGAATTCGATCTGCGCGAGAGTGCTCTCGTGCCCGGCCACCAGCATGCCCGCCGCCAGGCCGATCGCCTCTTCCTCGGTCGCTTTGCCCTGGTCGACCGCCGCAAGCAAATCCGTCAGCAGGTTGTCGCCCGGATCCTGACGCTTCTCCCGTATCTTGCCGCGAATGTAGGCGCGCAGTTCTTCCCAGGCCAGGCGCGACGCGCTACGCGGGCCGCTTTCATGCTGGTGCGTCATCACCTCGTCGGACAGCCCGGCGAAAAAGGCGTGATCCTCGTAGAGCACGCCCATCAGTGCACTGATGACCATGGCCGGAAGCGGAAAGGAGAGATGGCGCCGCAGGTCGGCGGGCTGGGGCTGGGCCGCCAGCGTCTCAAACAACTGCGCGGCGATCGCCTCGACCTTCTGCGCGAGCAGCTTCATCCTGCGGTTGCTGAAGGCCGGCGACACGATCGAGCGTAACCGGGCATGCTCGCCCCCCTCGTGTGAGACCAGCCACCCCGGCGAACCGAGAATCACCGAATCCGGGGTGAATCCCGCCGGCGGCATTCCCGCGGGCCGGAACGCCGCGTCGGACAGCACTGCCTTGGCCTCGTCGTAGCCTGTCACCCACCAGCCTTCGTGCCCGGACGGGAAGCGCACGCGGTGGATCGGGCCATTGGCGCGTAGCGCCAACATCTCGGGCGAGGGCTCGATGTGATCTACGCGCCACATCGGCAAAGTCGGCAAGGGTTGTTCGGACATGGTGGCGCTTCACTCTCTGCCTCTACCTGCGACGATGCTTCCGCTTTCGTCGATCCTCCATTGCCGGCGCCCATCTCGGTCTCGCGTCCAAGCGCTATGAATCCGGCGTGGTCACTCGAAAGGTCCGCGTTTCGAAGCCCGGCGACGAGCTCACGCGAACCCTCCAATATGAAGCCTCCAATGTTATCCTCACGCGACAGATCGGCTTCTCTTCTCTGAACGGCTTCAAGGGCGCCGGCTCCAAGAAGGCAAAGGTCGCGGTGGCGCGCAACTTCGCCGTCATCCTGCACGGAATGTGCAAGACGAAGGAGCCGTTCCGCTACGCGGATGCTGCAGCCTGAGGACGAGCTTCGCCGTCCTACCCCAACTCCTTTTCCCGAGAGGTGTCCTGCCGGGACGCCGCGCGGATGAGCTTGCACCCTGGCATGCGGGCCAACGGAACCCGCGAACACCACTTCGACCCACCCGTTCCGACGCAAACACGCGACGACGCTTGCGATCGACCCCGGAGAGAACTCTGAGCCCGGCACGCGCTGCATCAATTGCGAGAAAGGAGCGCATTGACAGAGGCGATTAGAGAACCCCCTGGGGCATGATCGCGGTCGGCCGCGGGACCATCTGGGTCCGGCTCGCACCAAGGGATATAATGCGTCAAGCACGGCACATAGCGAGGACTGCACGGCGAACGGTTCAATGTGTGTCCCGGCTGCCTGTTCCAGGTGTTCGAAGGCGAACTAACATTTGATGCGGCTTGGGCTGAGGCCAAAGCCGTGAGGAGGAAAGCTGCTGCTGCAAGGGCGCGTGTCATGGATATTCTCGTGTATGGGGGATGGGACTGTCGTTTCGCCGTACTGAGATAGCTACCTGTAGTTGGCGTGTAATGTCACAGCTGTAAGAGCAAGAGCCATGCCAGAGGCGCAGCAGTCGGTTCTTGTTGAATTCCATCACGTCTCGAGGTGAGCGGGCAACGTTGGTTTGTCGAATTCCTTACAAAATGGACGGACCGAATACATCCGAGGCACAGGCAGTGCCCGGCATCAGCGGGAATCAGCAAAGGTCCCCTTGCGTCGAGAGCCGACAAATCGCCCCGCTCCAAGCACCGGACAAGATGGTAGACAAGATGGTCTCCAAGCACGTGCATCGCGCTCGACCGGTTACCACGGCTCGTGACGTACCCGAGGGAGGCGGACACGCACCTAGCGGACCCCGCGGCAAAACTCCCGGCTATCAATGGGCCGACGCTGCTCGTCTACATCGAAGGCGCGACCGGCAAGCTGCTGCACCTTCGCTTTGCGGTTGCCTGAGCTCGGCGCGGGCGACAATTCTTGCTGATCGCTTCGTGCCTTGCTGGCCCGCTATGGCCGCCCGGACAAAGTTCGCTGCCACCCGTCCCGCGGGGCCTTCGTGCCGGCGGCGAGCCATGCAGGACGGCATCCCCTTCCCTATCGAACTTTCCGACGGGCTCGCGCTGTTCGGGTCGACGCTATCGCCGACGAGAAGGACGTCACAGCCTGCCCGTCAACGGCTTTGCCATCGGCGCGATGTAGAGGTGAAACCGTTCTTTTGGGTTCCTTTCGTGAGGATCTCAAAGCGGTCCTGGTCCGTGCACAGCCCTCTCCACCGCAAGGATCGGCGCGTCGCCTGCCGGGCACCCGACAGCAGTATCCGATTGATCTGCAACCAAGTCTCAGACCGGATGGCGCTGATCGTCTTTTGCAGCACCGACTTCTGCGGGCTCCAGGACAACGGAACCGGCAAAGGCGCGCGAACGAGGCTGAATCCTTGAGGCGGAAGGCCAACTCCTGGTAGCTCCAGTTGCCGATTCAGCAGAGCGCAGCGTAGCGCAACTGCTTCACCGGGCGGGCCCCGCCGCCCGGTGGCCTTGACCCCCGACCCGCACCAAATCGCGAGCCATCAAGCCAAGCTAATCGCGATACTCATCCAGCCATCGCGACATCGCTTCAACTCGGGACCGATCTCGGGCGCGGCGAAAAGATCGAGTAAGCTGACTTAGACGGTGCGTTCTTGACGCGTTGTCGGCTCCGGCGTGGGCAGGGATTTGGAATCAGAGGCATGATGCAAAACTACCTGAAGCCGCCGGGCCTTGCTTGCGCAAAGCTACGACTCGCTCAAACTTTGCCGTTCATGGACGGAAACTAGCTAAGGACAAGCAGCAGCTTCAAGAGAAGGATAGAGGCTTCGTCTTTCATCCGTCTGGCTTGCCAAGTCGGGGCGAGACGCAATCTGATTTCCGGCGGACCACGGCACCGGGTCCATCTCGAACGCCATGCTCGCCTGGACGGCAGGAGGGCAGCACCTTCGATCCAAAGCCGATGCAGAACGGAATCTGCGAAGCCTTGAACGGCCGCAGCGGGACGAGCGAGCGAACGAGATACTCTCAGTCTGAAACTCGATCACGCTCGATCAGTGATCGCTAGATGGGTCGCCGGATGCAGCGAGCGGCGCCAGCATTCTGCGCTCGGATCACACCTGCGGCCGCATGTAGCCACGCTAACAGCAACACACGGCTGCGCAACTCGACGGCCCCGCGATCGCCTGTTGCTCAGCCCCGCTCTCACACGCCCAATTCCGCGTCCGATTGACGACAATCTGTGTTCAAGTTCAGATCCAGACATCCCAAGGGTTAGGATCAAGCCGGCCGGGGCGATACCTCCGATTTAGGGTCGCTGCTCACAAGCCTTTTGGTGGCATGCCAATTGCATATTCATAGCCATGATACGTTTTCCGAGACGGCTGCCGTTGACGACGATAGCGGCATGGTCTTCGAACAGGATGACCAACTTCTCGCCGGCCGGTACCGGCTCGCCGTCCAGCACGCGCCGCTCGGCTTTGTCGGATGATGCGTTCGACCAACGGCCGATAGTAATGGACCTGGAGCTGCCACAGTGCGATGGAAAAGGAGTTGTTGGCATGCGCGTAGAAAACCATCATCGCGATGTGATCGGTGTGTCGGTCGCTCCCAAGCAACTTGAGATTCTGTCTTCTGCGATTCTGCAGCAGGGGGGAATGGCGCGAGTGTCGCTGCCAGGCGATGTGGTAACCTGGGCGGCAGGCGGTCACCAGACGCTCAGGCGGGTACTTTCCGACCAGCGTTTCAACAGGGACTGGCGACAGTGGCGGGCGCTGCAGGACGGCGAGATTCCCGAGGATCATCCGCTGATCGGGATGTGCAAAGTGGACAACATGGTCACGGCGCATGGCGCCGATCACCGGCGCTTGCGTGGCCTGCTGTCCAGGAGCTTCGCGCCCACTCGTATGGCCTTGCTGGCGCCACGGATCGAACAATGCGTCGATCGGCTCCTGGCCAAGATGGCGCAGCGCGGCGGCAGTGCCGATCTGATGTGCGAGTTCGCCGTTCCGCTGCCCACCATCGTAATCGCCGAACTTTTCGGTTTGCCGGAGGAACAGCGCGAGGAGATCGTCGAGCTCACCTACAGCCTGGCCAACACCTCAGCCACAGCCGCAGAGGTGCGACAGACGCGGCAGCGCATCCCGGAGTTCTTCCGTCGCCTGATCGCGCTCAAGCGGGGGCAGCCCGGCGACGATCTGGCTTCGGCCCTGATCGTCGCGCGCGACAACGGCGAGATCGTTTCCGACACCGAGCTCATCGACATGCTGTTCATGGTTCTCTCCGCGGGCTTCGTGACCACTACCGGCGTCATTGGCAATGGCGTGCTGGCATTACTCACACATCCGCAGCAACTGCACCTGGTGCGCAGCGGCAAAGTTCCGTGGTCACAGGCGATCGAGGAGATCCTGCGCTGGGGCAGCGCAGTGGCCAATCTGCCGTTCCGCTATGCCACCCAGGACGTGGAGATCGACGGATGCAGGGTCCGCCGCGGCGACGCCGTCCTGATGGTGTTCCATGCGGCGAACCGGGACGAAAAGGCCTTCGGTCCCGGCGCCGACAGATTCGATGTCACCCGGGGGCACAACCCGCACCTGTCCTTCGGCGAGGGGCCGCATGTCTGCATGGGCGCCGCGCTGGCGCGCCTGGAATTGGGCTGCGCCTTCCCCGCGCTGTTCGGGCGGCTGGAGGATCTTGCGCTGACCATCGCCGCGGAGGATGTCGTCTATATGCCGTCTTACGTCATTCGCTGCCCGCAGCGCCTGCCGGTCACCTTCCGCCCGGCAGTTTAGAAACGTCCTGCGGTCACGGCCGAAATTCTCCGCATAGGAAATCTGGCGGCGCTTGGTCTCTTTCGGTTCCTCGACACGGAGGGCAAGTCCTTCCTTTTCGGCGTAGGCGCCCTGGACGCATTGACTGCGGCCAGTGCCAAGTATTTCAGCCGGCCCGTGGGCCGGCCGACGGTCCCGTAGCTCAGCTGGACAGAGCACCGGCCTTCTAAGCCGATGGTCACAGGTTCGAATCCTGTCGGGATCGCCATAATTTCAGGGGTCCGTTCCGGACACATGGGTTACGGTTTATACCGGAGACATGGGTAACACTTTTGGCCCGAACGGGTTTTGGAGTGGTTCGAGCCTGCATGTCTCATCGTCGAAATATCCCAAATCATAGTCCATGAAGCTGGCCAACCAGATGTGATCCTCGACCTGTTTGATGCCGAGGGTCTGGCCGGCAAAGACGAGGCTGAGATTGATCTTCTTTCTGTTATAGCAGATGCGGCCGCAGGTGGTGACGATGACGGCCTTGTCGTGAAACGGATAAT
>NZ_AZUY01000047.1 GCF_000513935.1 Mesorhizobium sp. WSM3626
AGGTAGATCAACCTGGTGGCATATTTCAGCATCGGTCGTTCCCGCAACATCTTGCAGGGACGATGAACTTCTTCCATTAAGAATTGGTTCCGCGCAAACCTACTTGCGGACCTTGCTGTAGGTTACTTTTCCATCGGGCGACACGATCCGCTCGAACTGGACCGGGTTCGCCGGACGGACAGGTTCCGGACCCACTTCCTTCGGCTGTTGCGGCGGAGCGCTCAGAACGATTTCATTTGACGGCTCAGCGACCATAACCGCAGGATCGCCGGCTTCTCCGAGCGCCTGCAAACGCCCGGCCATATCCCGGTTTTCGCCGGTGAGCTTCGCCACCTGCTCCTCGAGCCGCGCGGTCTGGTCGAGCAGCGCTGAGATCCGCTTGTTCAGTTCCTCGAACTGGCTTTGGACACCTTGGTTGACCGTGTCCAACTGCCTGGAAAGCCGCGTCTCGAATTGGCCAAGGCCGGAAAGCCGATCCTCGAGCGTGGCAACTTCGCGGATCGACTGGAAGACAAAGATCAGCATGACGACCATGCCGATGGCGAAAGCAAGCGAGATGATATTCAACGTGATGGCTATGCCACCGGCCACTCCGGCCTTCTGCATCAAGGGCTCCGGCGCCGCCGGCGGCGGCCCCGAGTTCTCAGGATACACCACGGATCCCGGTTGGTTGTCGACGAAGCTAAGCATGGCTGCCTCGCCGGACTGGTTCTTTCAAGGGAGGAGGCCGAGCCGTCCGGTCCATGTCAGTGCAGCCGTCCTTCGGAACCCGCCGCGAAGACATGGCGTCACGTCCGCTTCGCCAACGACGTGCTGTTGGCCAGTAGCTGGAGGTTGTTTGCGGTCGTCTCGTTCGACGGGTCGAGTTCGTAGGCTTTCAGGAAATTGCGACGGGCCTGCCGGAGATTTCCACGCAGAA
Organism: Mesorhizobium sp. WSM3626; assembly: GCF_000513935.1. Classification (GTDB taxonomy): domain Bacteria; phylum Pseudomonadota; class Alphaproteobacteria; order Rhizobiales; family Rhizobiaceae; genus Mesorhizobium; species Mesorhizobium salmacidum. The sequence continues at coordinate 920 of NZ_AZUY01000047.1, forward strand.
GATAGGAGTAGCCGACATTGTTGTAGTATTCCGGCCGCCCCCCGATCATCGATGCAAGCTGGCGATAGGCCAGGTCGGACGTATCGAAACGGCCGATCTCGTCGGCCGAGGCGGCAAGGCCGAGCCAAGCCTGCGGGTCCTTGGGAAACAACTCGACCGAACGCTTGAAGAGCGCGTAGGACATTCCGTAGTTCTTTTCCTTGAACTGGGTTTTGCCCAATGCGATCAGCTCGTCGGTCTTGTAGAACGACACGTCGGGCAGATCCTTCACGGAGGCGGCGCTGTCGCCATAGGATGACATGTCTCCGGTCTGGCAACTGGCCAGAAACAAAACGGCGACGGCAACTGCCGCCAAACTCCCCAGTCCCCTAAACACGCTTCTGGACCTTTCCCCGTCCCCAAGACCCAATCTTACCGTCCCAAGACTCATCCTACCAAAACTTGCTATAGGCCGGATAAGGAAAATCCAACAGCGCCATACAGTTTATTAGATACTTCTGAACAAGATGTTGCAAAAATGCCCCGCTTCCCGACCGGACTACGACATGCTGGCTAAGAACCTGTTCATGTGCGCCACTGCTGAAATCGACCGGGCGGTGCTTTCGCGCCGCCGGCATCGTTTGGGTGAAGCATTAGGTCTTGATGATTTGTTCCAGCGAAGGATGGCCGTGTGGTCTGGACTGCTGCTAGTGGCATTCATGATCCTCGCCTTTCCGCCCCAGGCGCTCGCGTTCAAGCCCGGCGGCTGTCTTAGGGTGGTTGGAGTCGATCGTTGGGACTTCCTTTACATACGGGAGCGACCGGACCACCGTTCCGCGAAGGTAGGAGCGATCGACCCGGAAAGCATCTCTCCGATTGTGATCACCGGCGCCTGCACCCCGCCCGGCGCGCCGCCAAGACGGCTTTGGTGCCCGATCAAATACTATGTCACCAAAGAGGCAATCCGCAGCGGGTTCGTAAAGGCCTTCTATACGAAGGAAGTGCCCTGTCCTCCGAGCCTTGACTTCTATCGGGAGTGACTTGAGCGCGGCCCGATCAGGCCGAGGCATGCAGCCGCTTCGTCTCAAAGCGATCCCCGTCCCGGATGATCGCGCGATTGACACATGCGCTCATGAGGCCGGTGCCAAGCTTCCACTCGCATTGAGCAGGAAGCCGGCCAATGAAAACGCCAGCCGCCACGATCAGGAGGCTGACAAAGACCACCAGAATTCGCACAGATTGCCGAAACATAAGCCCCAAGGTTCGATCCACCCAAGTTAGGGAGCTTCGGCTAATTCGACGTTAAGAGCAGCGTTAACGCTTTCTTAAGAACGAAGTTGCGGGCACGGTTAAGAAATGCTTCATTCTCCGGTGGCAGGGAGGGTGGCTCATGAAAATTTGGTCGTTCGACTTCGCGGGGCGCCTGATCCTCATGCTGGTTTTTGCATTTTTCGTGCTTAACGGGGTTGGGCGTCTCGTCGCACTCGTTGGCGACGCGCAAATGTCTCCAGACGACTTCATGCTCCAATTCGTCTCGCGGGCGTCTTCGCTCGTCTTCTCCACGCTGATGGTCACTTTTACCATCATCCGGCTCCCGCCGAAGGATATCAGCCTAGGCTGGGCGCCGCGCATCGCGGCTGTCTGCGGAACCTTTATGCTCACGACTATCGCCATCATGGTTCGCCCAACACCGGCAGAGGGTATGCAAACCATCGCGGCATTGCTGGTTTTCGCGGGCATGACGGGCTCTGCTTATTGCCTTCTCTGGCTCGGCCGATCGTTTTCGATCGATGCGCAGGCACGCCGATTGGTAACGCGCGGTCCTTATGCCATTGTCCGTCATCCACTTTATCTCGCGGAATCGCTCTTCATGGTCGGAGCCGTCGCGGCCAATCCGTCACCCGTGGTCATCACGTCGGTCGCGGTGAATTTCGCGATTCAATACTGGCGGATCTTGAACGAAGAACACGTCTTGTCCTTGGCCTTTCCAGAATATGTCTCGTACTCGCGAAAGGTACCGATGCTCATTCCTTTTTCGCGAAGGTTGACGCTAGCCGCGCATTGATGGCCAGCAGTCGCGGGTCGGTTCCGGTAGGGGAGCGACCCCACATTCATCGCTGATCCGGTGCCGCTCGGCATTGCGCTAGGACTGTTAATTGAAAAGCAAGCGGGCTTTTGTGGCGCGCTTTTAAGGGCAGCACGTGTCGTCATCGGCATTGGCCAACGAGAACTGGCGAAGCTCACCGGAGTGGCCGGCGTACGATCCTGCGCATCGAGCGCAATGACGAAACGGTCGCGGTGGAAACCCGCCGCAGGTTGCAGGACGCTTATGAGAAAGTCGGCGTGACGTTCATTCCCGATGATGGTGTTTCGGGCCCTGGGGCCTCGCGTGCGTCGGGATTTGCTCAAGCAGGGCAATCTACGATTCTGATGCTCTGACGGGTGGCTCGTATCGATGTTGCCCCAGCTAAGAGGACGCTGAGCGTGATCGAGGTCGGCTTGAGCGGTTCACAAGGACCACCCCACATTCAAGGCCTCCATGCCGCGCCTGCATACATATTCATCCGAGAAGCGAACGAGTGTGCGGTGACGAGAGCCCCCTTCACGCTCCTAAGCCTTGGGGCATCTGAAGCCGCTGCAGAAATCGGGCTCTCAGTGCCCACCCCTCCGGGGCGGGTCCGGGAACTCGACCGCGGAACAGGTCGCAAGTGGACAAGCAGGGCACTTCATTTGAAACGCCCTCCCGACCCGCTGCGTGATACTTGACGATCGAGCGGTTCGGGAGGGCTCCCGTCTCGGTGAAGGCGAGGCTGTGGAATTCAGAATTCAGGATGAGAAAGCGGAGTATGCTTCGCATACCAATCTTTCAATAAGTCAAAAAGTTCAACAGCGTCTGCCCATCGGGACCAGTGTCGGATTCCACCCGTGTCGCGACGATGTCGAGGCCTGAACTCTCGAACCAATGAGACAGCATCGTGCGGCCGCAGTACCGACGCGGGTCGAATCTATCCGGTCACGACGACGTCGTGAAGCCAGTCGCCCGCGATTGTCCCGCGCAGTCCCAAATCACGTACGCTATCCATGTGGTTGCGACCCTCGAGCACGCCCTTCGACACACCCAGGCCTTGCCCCGTCAGGCGGTCAGCAAACAAGCTGGCCTGCTGGTGAAAAGGTTCCGTCTCCCGCTCGCCGACCAACACCGTGACTTTCGTCCGGGGAGAGTGGGATTTGCTCATCGGCGAAAATGCCTCAACTTCCGTGTCGGTGAGACCTATCAAAGGCTCGAGGAAGGAATGCTGAAGGGGCTTCAAATCGTAAAGCCCGCCGAGCAGGAGTGCCGCCGAAGGGGCCGAACCCTCGTTGAACAAAAAGGTCGCCAGATGCGCCCCGGCGGAATGGCCGCTGACGCTTAGCCGGCCGGGATCGCCGCCATGGCCGGCGATATTATCCAGCACCCATTGCCTCGCGCGCCGGACCTGGTCGACGATTGCCGCCATCCTGACGGCAGGCATCAGCGCATAATCGATCACGACCGCGATTGCCCCGGCGCTCGTGACCGTTTCGGCAATGTAGGAATAATCGCTTCTGGTGAACATGCGCCAGTAGCCGCCATGGATGAAGATGTGCACCGGGAGGTCCTTACGCGGTCCCTCCGGAAAGAACAGGTCGAGGCGCTCGGCCTCGTGCGGGCCATAGGCGACATCCGCCAGCATGGGCAGCGCTGCCCGCGTCGCGGCGCTGCGGGCGACGATATCGGCCACGATGTCATCGAAATCGGCAACGTGGTCGCGGGTGCGAAAAGGATCCTTCGACATGGTGTCCGCTCAGAAGGTTACAGCGATGTATTTGGCCTCCATGAACTCGGCGATGCCGTGATGCTGGCCCCCTTCCCGCCCGAGGCCGCTCTGCTTTACCCCGCCGAAGGGCGCTGCGGGATCCGACATCAAGCCGCGGTTAAGGCCGATCATGCCGGCCTCGATCTCCGAGGCCACCCGCATGCCGCGGGCCACATCGCGCGTGTAGAGATAGGCGGCGAGGCCGTATTCGGTGTTGTTGGCGTGGAGGATGGCTTGCGCCTCGCTTTCGAAGCGGGTGATGGGCGCCACCGGGCCGAATATCTCCTCATGCGCCATATCGGCGTCCGGCGAGACTTCGGACAGGACGGTCGGAGGATAGAAAAAGCCATCTCCTTCAAGCACCGAGCCGCCGCACAACACTTTGGCACCCCGATTGACCGCATCCTTGACCAGCCGGTCGATCTTGTCGACCGCCTTCCTGGTGATCATGGGTCCACATTCCGTCTCTGCCCTGGTGCCGGCGCCGATCTTGAGCGCGGCCATGCGCCGGGACAGGCCGTCGGCGAACGCATCGTGGATGCCCGACTGGACGTAAATGCGGTTGGCGGCGGTACAGGCTTCGCCGGCATTGCGCATTTTGGCGATCATGGCGCCATCGAGGGCCGCATTGAGATCGGCATCGTCGAAGACGATGAAGGGCGCGTTGCCGCCAAGCTCCATGGAACAGGAGATCACATGCTTGGCGGCCTCGGCGAGCAAGGCGCGGCCGATCCCGGTCGAGCCGGTGAAGGAGAGCTTCCTGACGCGCGGATCGGCCAGCATGGCCGACGTCAGGGGGCCGGGTGTCGACGTCGTCAGCACGTTCACGACGCCGTCCGGGACGCCGGCTTCGCTGTAGAGCGCGGCGAGTGCATAGGCGGTCAGCGGCGTCTCGCTGGCCGGCTTCAGAATGACCGTGCAGCCTGCCGCGAGGGCCGGTGCGATCTTGCGTGTCGCCATCGCGGCGGGGAAATTCCACGGCGTGATGAGGACGCAGATGCCGATCGGCTGATAGTCGACCACGATCCGGTTGGTTCCGGATGGAGCGGTGCCGAACTCGCCGGTGATGCGAACAGCTTCCTCGGCGTTCCAGCGGAAGAATTCGGCTGCGTAAGCCACCTCGCCGCGCGCGTCGCGTAGTGCCTTGCCGTTCTCCAGCGAGATCAGCATGGCAAGCGTCTCCGACCGCTCGACCATCAGCTCGAAACAGCGCCTGAGAATCTCCGAGCGCTTGCGTGGCGCGGTCTCGCGCCACCCCTTGGCGGCCTTGGCCGCTGTCTCGACTGCTGCGGCGGCGTCCTCCAGGGTCGCATCGGGAACCGCCGCGATTACCGCACCTGAGGATGGATCGATGACCTCAACGAGCCCGCCGTCGGAAGACGGCAGCCATTGTCCGCCAATGTAGAGTCGGTGCGGAAAACCCCGCACTTCGTACGGATCCTGATCGAGCTGGGAGGCATTATAGGGAAGGTTCATCGTCTTGTTCCTGACGTTCACATGGCGCAGGCGTTGAGATCGCCGTCATAGGCAGCCTGGACAAGGCGGCGCATGGCGGTGAGGTCGAATGGGCGCGGGTTGTTCTTGATCAGCCGATCGATGCCGAGTGCCTGCTCGGCGGTCCAGTCGAGTTTGTCGGCCGGAAGCCCCAGGCCGGCCAGCGTCGGAGTGATACCGATCGCCGCAAACAAACGCCTGATCTCCTCGATGGTCGCGCCCGCCATTTCGCCGGCGCTCCGACCGTGCGGCTCAAGGCCAAGAGCAATCCCTATTTCGGCGATCTCCGCCGCGGCCACACGGCTGTTGTAGCTCATGACATAAGGCATCATTGTCGCCACCCCCAGCCCATGCGGCGTGTGTGTGAGCGCGCCTGCCGGGTATTGCACGGCGTGTGCGGCCGCCGTGCCGGCGGTGCCGAACGCGCAACCCGCCGCCAGCGCTCCCATCATCACGTCGGCGCGCGCCTCTGCGTCGCCGCCGTCAGTAAACGCCTTTTCCAGGCTGCGGCCGAGCAGTTTGACGGCCAGCAGCGCGAAATGATCGGTCAGCGGCGTCTTGCCGATGAAGACGTGGCGTTGCGGCAGAGTGAAGTCACCGTCCCGGCGCATAGCCGTGAAGGCCTCGATCGCATGCGTGAGGGCGTCCGCACCGGCGATCGCCGTCAAGCCCGGCGGACAGGTCATCGTCAGTTCGGGGTCGCAGATGGCAACGGCAGCGATCAGATGGGGGCTCGATATGCCGACTTTGAGCGTGCGGTCCGGATCGGAGATCACCGCGACGGGTGTCACCTCCGACCCTGTGCCCGCCGTGGTCGGCACGGCGATCAGCGGCAGCGTCGGTCCCGGAACCTTGAACTCGCCGCAGTAGTCGTGGAGTTCGCCGCCGTGGCTGATCAGCAAGGCGGCGCATTTGGCGAAATCGAGACAGCTGCCGCCGCCGATCCCGATCACCATATCGGGCCCAAAGCCCCGCGCTTCCTCGACGCACACCGCCACGGAGTCGCGCGGCACATCCGGGAGGACATCGTCATGGACCAGCACTTCGATCGACGCTGCCTGCAAGGATGCCACGATTTCGGCGAACACGGCCGTACCGGCGAAACGCTCGTCGGTGCAGACCAGGGCGCGTCGGCCGTAGCGAGCGGCCACGACCGGCAGTGCATGGCGTTGCCCCTTCCCGAATAGAATTTCGCGTGGGAGCCGGAGGGCTGTGAGAAGGCTCATGACAGGCTGCATCCTTGAAGGGCGTCGGAGAAACTCGCATTGCAAAATCCGCACCGAAGATCCTGAACAGAACGGCACCGATAAAATCGTATAGGATATAGTATTGCATCGGTCAAACCCTCGTGTTAGCAGTCTCCCTTGTCGAGAGGCGAAAGAATGCAACCTGTCATTTTGAGCAATAATGGTGAAGCACCCACGGGAGCGGGTCGCATCCAGCGCGCGAGCAGCCTGGCCGAGGACGTCTACGAGGCCATTTTCGCGCAGCTGATGTCGCTGAAGATCGCGCCCGGTTCACGCATCACCGTCGACAATTTGGTCAAGGAGTTCGACGTTTCCCATACGCCGATCCGCGAAGCGCTCGGGCGTCTGGAAGGCGAAGGCCTGGTTCTGAAGACGCATCTGATCGGATACCGCGCCGCACCGCAGATCAGCCGGCGCCGTTTCGACGAATTGTACGAAATGCGTCTCCTGCTCGAACCGCACGGCGCGGCGAAGGCCGCTGCCGCGATGGACGAGGCCAAACTCGGCACGCTGCTGGAGGCAGCAGGCGTGATGTCGCGCCGCGAGGGCAAGGACGAGCGTCTGCGCTACTCAAACTTCGCCCGGCAGGACGCGATTTTCCACAACAAGATCATGGAATATGCCGAAAACGAGCTCATTCGCGAGACGCTGGGTTATCAACACACCCACTTCCACATTTTTCGCCTGATGTACCACTCCCGCGTGACCGAGGAGGCGCTGGACGAGCATGAGGCGATCCTTGCGGCGTTCGGTTCGGCCGATCCCGATGCGGCCGCGAAAGCAATGCGCGCGCACATCGAGCACTCGCGCGATCGCCTGCTGCCGGCCTTCGATTGAGGCTAAACCGATGTCCGCGCCACTGACCACCAACGACAACGCCGAGGAATACTACTTCCCCAACTCACCATTCTGAGGACGGACAAAGCCAATGCGGGGCGCGGCATGGTTCGCCGGCTTTTTTCACACGACAGAGGAACCGACTATGTCAGGCAAGAAAATATTGATGCTCACCGGCGAGTTCACCGAGGAGTACGAGATCTTCGTCTACCAGCAGGCGATGGAAGCGGTCGGCCACACCGTCCACGTGGTCTGCCCGGACAAGCAGGCCGGAGATCTCATCAAGACCTCCCTGCACGACTTCGAGGGCGACCAGACCTACACCGAAAAACTCGGCCACTTTCAGGTGATCAACAAGACGTTCTCTGAGGCGGAAAAGCAGCTCGATCAATACCACGCCGTATACTGCGCTGGCGGCCGCGGCCCGGAATACATTCGCACGGATAAGCGTGTGCAAGCCATGGTGCGCCACTTCCACGACACCCGGAAACCGATTTTCACGATCTGCCATGGGGTCCAGATTCTGATTGCCGTGGACGGCGTCGTGCGCGGCAAGAAGGTTGGCGCGCTCGCCGCTTGCGAACCGGAAGTGACGTTGGCAGGCGGAACCTATGTCGACCTCTCTCCCACGGAAGCCTTCGTCGATGGCACCATGGTGTCGGCCAAGGGTTGGACAGCCCTCGCTGCCTTCATCCGCGAATGCCTGAAGGTGCTCGGGACCGAGATCCGCCATAACTAAACAAGGCCGGCGCACGTCAACAATGCGCCGATTTCCGTTGTTGCAAGGTGTGCAGGCTACGCTCCAATAGTAGCCGCTCGCATCCGCACTTTGAAGTATGCCCTCGGTCGATGAGATCGAGGGCCACCGGCCCCAATCAATCGAAGAAGCCGGCATCCTCCGCCAGCAAATACTTCCTGGCGCCTTCGGCGTCGATGTCGAGACCTAGCCCCGGTACTTCCAGCAGATCCACCATGCTGTCCTTCACGATCTGCTTGGGCAGGCCGATGACGATGTCGTTCCACCACGGGTCCGAGGCGCTGGGATATTCGAACGCGACGTAGTTGGCGGGCAAGGTAGCGCAGACATTGATCAGCGCGCCTAGGCCCAGCAGGCCGTTCGCGGTGCCGTGCGGCGCCATCAGGATTGAGTGCATATAGGCGTGCTCGGCGACCCATTTGAGCTCGGCAATGCCGCCAATGTCGGCAGGATCGGGGCCGATGACGCGCACCGCCTGCGTCTCGATCAGCTCCTTGAAATTGTGCCTGAGGTAAATCTGCTCGCCGGTATGGATGGGCGTCGAGGTGGAGGTGGTCAGCTCCCGGTAGGCCTGCGGATTGACCCACGGTACATAGTCGCCGGTCAGCATGTCCTCGAGCCACATCAAATTGTATTTCTCGACCGCGCGAGCGAATTTGATCGCATCGGGCAGCATCCAGCCCGGGCCGCAGTCGAGTGCCAGGCTGACCTTGTCCCCCAGCACTTCCTTCATCGCGATCACGCAGTCGAGCATGTGGTTGAAACCACGTTCGCTGATCACACCCTGATCCATCGCACCATGATAGCCGGCCTTCTTCTGCGTCACGCCGTAATGGAAGTCCTCGATGGTGTCCTTCATGTTGGAATGGAACGAGATTCCTTGCTTGACCATGAAGAAGTTCTGCGGCTGCTCCATCATCCATTTGACGTCGGCGGCGTAGTCCTCCGGCCGGTCGCCCGTGCGCTTCTGGCGGATCGAGCCGTTGTAGACGCGCACCTTGTCGCGCACCTTGCCGCCTAGCAGCTTGTAGGCCGGCACGCCGGCGGCCTTGCCGGCTATGTCCCACAGCGCATGTTCAATGGCGCTGACCGCCGCGCCATAGGGCTTGAAAGAGCCGCGTTGGCGGATCTTCAACATGACCCGCTCGACGTCGGTCGGATCCTCGCCAATCAGCGCCTCGCGGAAATGCAGCACCCATGGCTTGAGATAAGGCTTGGTGTATTCGACCTCGCCAAGGCCGTAGAGACCTTCGTCGGTGACGATACGGACGATGGGATGTTTGCCGATTACGGCGCACCGCAGGTCGGTGATCTTCATGGCGCAGTCCTATTTCACAGACGAGAAAGCTGTCGGCGTGAGCAGCTGGCTGCTGATATTGGCAATGATCTGCCCGTCGCGCTCAGACTCGTCCCGGGCCCTGTGCCATGCCGGATCGGCGACGAAAGCCGCCCATTTCGCCTCACGCTCGGCCAGCGATTCCCAGGCGAGGAAATAGGTGAGGCGATTGCTGTTTTCGCCGATCGCCGTGGTGAAAAACCCGGCTTGGCGGATGCCATGCCTCTCCCAAATGGCCAGCGTTTGGTCGGAAAAGCGCTTGAGCAAAGTCGGCAGTCTGCCCGGCAGGCAGTCATAGATACGCAGTTCGTAGATCATGGTTTCGTCCGTTTCTTTCTTCGCCTCTCCCTTGGGAGCGGTCGACACGAATGGTCGGTCGTTGGCCCTGTGAGCCTGGGGGAATGAGGGCAAGGGGTCTGGGCTAACTCCAGGTCCGGTCCCAGCTATATTCATTGTCCCAATGCTCGGTGGATTGCCATATCCCCGTGACACCGGGCTGCAGATGCTGGGTGATCACCTCGTCGACCACATCGTCTATGCCCAGCCCCGGCTTGTCGGGCACGGTGATGAAGCCGTCCTTGACAAGCGGCTTGGGCAGGCCGGTGACGATATCGTCCCACCAGCCGACATCGGCGGAGTGGTATTCGAGCGCCATGAAGTTCTCGGTCGCGGTGGCGACATGCGCGGCGGCCATCGCGGCGATTGGACTTTCGGCCATATGGATCGCCATGGCGACACCGTGATCCTGCGCCATATCGCCGATCTTCTTGGTCTCGAGAATGCCCCCACTGGTGAGCAGGTCGGGGTGGATGACCGAGAGGCCGCCGCTCTTGAGCAGCGGCTCGAAGCCTTCCTTGAGGTAGACGTCCTCGCCGGTGCAGATCGGCACCGTGGTAGCCTGCTGCAATTGCCGGTACTGCTCGGTGTATTGCCAGGGGATCACGTCCTCCAGCCATGCCGGAACGTATTTCTCGATACGGCGCGACAGGCGTATGCCATCCTGCAGCGAGATGTGGCCGACATGGTCGATGGCAAGCGGGATCTCGTATCCGATGACCTCGCGAACCTCGTGGATATACTGCTCGAGCAGGTCTATCCCCTTTTCGGTGAAGTGCAGGCCTGTGAACGGGTGCTGCACGTTCTGCGCGTCATAAGCGAGATTGCGGGCCTTTCGCTCCTCGAACGAGCCACCGCGGCCGCGCGGGTTGCCGTGAAACCCTTCGAGCGCGCCGGCAGGTGCGACCACGGCGCCCGGGACATGGGCGATCTGCATCAAGCCCAGGTCCATCTTCAAAAAGGTGAACCCGCGGCCCATGCGTTCCTTGAGGCGCTTGCCGGTTTCGGTGCCGCTGGGTTTCTCGGCGTCGGTATCGCAATAGACGCGCACGTGATCGCGAAACTTGCCGCCCAGCATCTGGTAGATCGGCACGCCATAGGCCTTGCCGGCGAGGTCCCACAGCGCGATTTCGACCGCCGAGACGCCGCCGCCCTGCCGGCCATGCCCGCCGAACTGCTTGATCCGGCGAAACAGACGGTCGATGTCGCAGGGGTTTTCACCAAGCAGCCGGCTCTTCAGCATCAGCGCGTAAGTGGCGCTGGCGCCGTCGCGCACCTCGCCAAGCCCAACGATGCCCTGGTTGGTGTAGATCTTGAGCAGCGCCGAGGTGAACGGCGCGCCGACGATTTCGGCCACCCGCATGTCGGTGATGCGAAGCTCGGACGGCTTCGAGTTGGTGTTGACCCGGTTGAGGGCCTCGTCGGCTCCATCCGTCTTTGGCATGACTTATCCTCGTTCTGATTTGCAGGCTTGTCGCCCGCATGCTGCCGACAACGTTGCTAGCCCAGTTCGATCTCATGGGCTTGCAGGTAATCGCGGTTCATCTCGATGCCGAGACCCGGCCTCAACGAGAGCTTGAGGCTGCCGTTCGAAACGTCGAGCGGCCTGTCGACAAGATGATCGTACTTGCCCAAATTCCACTCCGACGTCTCGAGCTTGTAGAAGTTCGGAACGGTCATCATCACCTGTGCTCCCGCGACCACGTTGATCGGCCCGGCGGCGTCATGTGGCGAGACCGGGATGTAATAGGCTTCGCACAGAGCGGAGATCTTCTTGAGTTCGGTAATGCCGCCGGTCCAGGTGACGTCGGGCATGATGTAGTCGGCGAGCTTGTTCTCGAGAACCGGCACGAAATCCCACTTCGTGTGGCCGCGCTCGCCCCACGAGATGGCCGCACTGACCTTCTCGCGCACCTGCTTGAGGGCGTTAAGGCTCTCGGGCGGGCACGGCTCCTCGAACCAGTCGATCTGGCCGGCTTCCTCGAGGCTGCGACAGAGGCGAATGGCGGTCGGAACGTCGAAGCGGCCGTGCGCATCGATGAGGATGTCGACATCGGGTCCCGCCGTTTCGCGGACCAGAGCCGTGAGTTCGGCAGCCTCGCGCTCATCCTTGCGGGTCATGCCGCCATCGAGATAGCCGTCCCGCTGTTCGCGGGACACGCCGCCGGCACCGCGACCCTGGTGGGGGAAAGGATCGAACTTGAGAGCAGTGTGTCCGGATTCGACGATGTGCAGGATTTCGCGGACCACAGCATCCTTGCTGGTGAATTTGGCCTGGTTTGGGTGGGTGTAGAGCGCGATTTCATCACGGACTGGCCCGCCCAACAGCTCGTAGATCGGCTTGCCGAGAGCTTTGCCCCTGAGATCCCAGAGGGCTATGTCGATCGCGCTCACGCATTCGACCGCGGCGCCACGACTGCCCATATAGGTGAAGCTGCGGAAGATCTTGTGCCAGAGATACTCGATGCGCGCCGGATCCTCGCCCGTCACCGCGGCTCCGATCTGTCGAAGGATCGTGCAGAGGGCGCGGTTGGCGAGCTTGGTGGTGGTGGTGATCTCTCCCCAGCCGCTCAGCCCCTCGTCTGTCGTCACCTCGACGAACAGGAATTCCCCCCAATAAGAAGCATCGGACTTGATCAGCCACGGCCGAACGCTGGTGATTTTCATTTCAACTACCTTTGCCAGTGAGGGTCAGCCACGATGTTCCAGACCTGACCCTCGTCCTATCCGGCCCGAGCGGCGTTGCGCGCACGCATGTGTTCGAGAACATGCCGGCCGGAACCCTCGACATGACGGGAAATGAGTTCGGCTGCCTTGTCTGCCTCTCCCGCTTTTATGAGCGCAATGAGTTCGCGGTGTTCGCGAATGATCGCGGCACGCCGCGCGAGCGTGAAATTGAAGCGTCGGCTCACCGCTCGCAGCACTTCGCGATGCTTCCACCAGAGTTCGGCGGCATGGCGGTTATAGTGCCGCTGGTACATCACGGTGTGAAAGGCGGTATCCAGCTCACTGTGCCTGAATGTGTCGGCAAAGTTGTTCTCTTCAATCAGGCCTTGGATACGTTCCAGTTCGGCGATGTCCTCGCCGGTGGCCATGCCCACAAACCATCGCGTCAAGGCTGGTTCGATCAGAACACCGATCTCGTAGATGTCGCGAACAAAGTCCTGATCAATGGGCCTTACACGCGCGCCGCGATTGGGAGAAAAGATGACGAATCCCTCGCCCCGCAACAGTTGCAGGGCCTCGCGCACGGGGTTGGTCGAAGTGCCGTGGCGGCGCGCGAGATCGGTGACGACAAGCCGTTCGTTGGCGGCGAGCCGTCCCTCGATGATTTCTTCCCTTATTAGTTCGTAAAGGGAGGCGCCCTCGCTGGAGGCTCCGATGGCGTCGATCCCCGGAGGTGGCTTTGCTTTAAAGTCGTTTGTTTCGGCCAAGGGCCGGCTCCCCAAATTAATACACAGTCTGTCCGATATCACGCACAGTTTCCCTACACAATGTACGATCTGGCTCGTTGACAGGCAATCCATGATCTGAAAACGTACTAAGTGATCGAGAGGATACACCTTACTAAAAGAACCATCCTCGCGATCGCAGGGCGGAGAACCAGGGAGGATACCTATGACGAGGATCATGCTCGGCAGTGCGGTCCTGCGCGGCACTGTCGTCGGTGTTTTGGCGGCATCGCTTATGTCCACATCGGCGCTGGGTGCGCCGCCGGTCGACCTGAGCAAATGGTCGCCCGAATATGTGCGCTCCATCGCCGGAACACAGGAATTCGACACGGCCGGCGATTGCGGCAAGGTCACCCCGCTCGATTACAAGGGGCGACTGACTTTCTGGTATCAGGGCGTGTTCGAGGGCGATCCCGACCTCCTGCGCCAGTACTACAAGGATTTCTTCGAGACTTTCCGCAAGACCTATCCGAACATCCAGCTCGAGGAACAGGCCCTCACCTATAACGACCTTCTCGACAAATTCCGCACGGCGCTCCTGGGCAATGCCGCGCCGATGGCGGTCCGCCTGCAAATCCTGGGCGGTACCGAATTCGCCTCGAAGGGCTATCTGCAGCCGCTCAAACCAGAGGATGTCGGCTATTCGACCGAGGATTTCTGGCCGGGCGCCATGAAGGCCGTGACCTGGGATGGGGTGACCTACGGCATACCGACGAACAACGAGACGATGGCGTTCATCTGGAACGCCGACATCTTCAAGCGTGCGGGCCTCGATCCGGACAAGGCTCCGGCAACCTGGGACGACGTCGTCAAATATTCCAAGCAGATCCACGACAAGCTCGGCATTGCCGGCTACGGCCTCGTGGCCCGCAAGAATGCCGGCAATACGCCCTATCGCTTCATGCCGCAGTTGTGGGCCTATGGCGGCGGCGTCTTCGACGAAGCCACCGCGAACCCGACTTACAAGGAGGTGGAGCTCGACAGCCCGCAGAGCAAGGCGGCGCTGCAAGCCTCATACGACATGTATGTCCGCGACAAGTCGGTTCCGGTCTCGGCACTTACCAACCAGCAGGCCGACAACCAGCCTCTGTTCGTAGCCGGCCAGCTGGGCATGATGATCTCGCACCCGTCCGACTACAACGTCATGCTCGACCTGCAGGCAAAGGCGACGGGCACCGACAAGGAGAAGGCGCAGACCGTCATCGACAATATGCGCTACGGCCTGATCCCGACTGGCCCTGACGGCAAGCGCGCCGTCGTGTTCGGCGGCTCGAACATTCACATCCTGAAGCCCGAATATGTCGAGGGCGGCAAGGTGGACGAGCCGGCCGCGAAGGCGATCATCTGCATGTGGACGAGCCCGGAATGGTCGCTGAAGATGGCCTATGCCGGCTCCAACCCGGGCAACCTCAACGGCTTCAAGACCAAATGGATGAAGGAACGTCTGGACCACATCAAGTTCCTCGATGTCACGACCTCGATGCTGCCGTATGGGATCCCGTTCCCGGCGCTGCCGGAGTCGCCCGAGATCATGAACATCATCGTCCCGGACATGCTGCAGAATGCCCTGACCGGAGCGATGACCGTCGACCAGGCAGCGGACGACGCGGCCAAGAAGGTGAAGGACCTGATGGGCGGACTCTAGTCCGGACCTGACCTCCGATCTGGCCGGCTGCACCGAGAGTGCAGCTGGTTCATTCCGAAGAACAAGGGCAAGCCACAGTGACGATCGTGACCGGCAAGGCCGAGGCTCGCCGAAAATCGCAACCCGGCAGGTCCGGCGCGTTGCGGAACATGTGGGAGCATCGCGCCGACTACGCATACGTGCTCCCCGCGATCGCCGTGATGCTCGTCGTCATCGCCTATCCGATCTATTACACGATCGAGCTGTCATTCTATAAGACGCCGCCGGGCCTGCAGCTCCGCGACAAGACCTTCATCGGCTTCGACAACTACACCACCATCCTCACCAGTGAGGTGTTCTGGAAAGTCACCTGGAACACCCTGATCTGGACATTCGGGTCGACTTTCATCTCCTTTGTCCTGGGGTTTGCCACGGCGCTGGCGCTGCACCGCGACTTTGTCGGCCGTGGCATCCTGCGTGCCATCCTGATCATTCCCTGGGTGATCAGCGCGGTCGCCGCCTCCTATATCTGGAAGTGGATCTACCATTCGGATTTCGGCATCATCGGCGCGGTGCTGGTGGGCCTTGGATTGACCGACCGGCCGCCGAATTTCATCGACAACGTCAGCACGGTGCTCCCCGCCCTGATCGTCGTCAATATCTGGCGCGAGTTTCCATTTGCCATGATCATGATGATGGCCGGCCTGCAGACTGTGCCCGACCAGTTGTTGCGCGCCGCGAAAGTCGACGGGGCCAATGCATGGCAGCGTTTCTGGCACGTCACCTTCCCGCACTTGCGCAACGTCTCGGTGGTGACGATCCTGCTGCTTGCCGTGGCCAACTTCAATTCCTTCATCATCCCCTGGATCATGACCGCGGGTGGACCATCGAACGCATCGCATATCTGGATAACCCATATTTACGAGCTCGCCTTCGGCCGGCAACGCTGGGGCGTGGCATCGGCCTATTCGGTGCTCCTGTTCCTCATCCTGATGATGCTGGGCTACTTCTACGTCCGTGCGCTGAGCGGCAATGAGCGGAAAGAGGGTGGCGCATGAGCACGATCGCCGAGACAGCCTCTCGAGGCCAGATCCGTCGCCGCATGCGCGTCGACGGATGGCGGTGGGCCGGGCGCATCTTCCTTCTGTTCATGCTGCTTTACACAGCGCTGCCGATGATCTGGATGCTGATTACCTCGATCAAGTCGGGCTTCGCGGCGACGCAATTCCCGCCGCAATGGTGGCCTGACGAGCCCACGCTTGCCAGCTACCAGAAGCTCCTCGATCCGCAGAACAGTGTCGGCCAGGACTTCCTGCGCTTCTTCTGGAACAGCCTGTTCGTGTCGACCGTCACGACAATCCTTTCGGTGATCGTGGCTGTTCCCGCGGCCTATGCGTTTTCGCGCTTCACTTTCCCGGGCCGGAACTTCCTGTTCTTCGCCGTGCTGCTGCGCAATATGTTCCCGGCAGTGATCTTTCTCGTGCCGCTCTTCATCCTGATGCGCGCGATCGGGCTGGTGAACACGCATGGCTCGCTGATCCTGACCTACCTCACCTTCGGCCTGCCCCTGGCGATCTGGCTGCTCAAGGGTTTCTATGACAATATCCCGGTGCAGCTCGAGCAGGCGGCGCGCATCGACGGGGCAACGCGGTTCCAGGCCTTCATCATGATCGTGATGCCGCTCTCGACGCCTGGGATCATCGCCACCGCGATCTATTCCTTCATCGGCGCGTGGAACGAGTACATCTACGCCTACACCTTCCTCTCCAAGAACGACCAGTTGACGCTGCCGGTCGGCATCCAGCGCTTCTTCTCGGAAAACACGACGGACTTTCCGGGCCTGATGGCGGCGAGCTTCATGATGAGCGTGCCCGTCGTGGTGCTGTTCCTCGTCCTGCAACGATACTTCGTACGCGCCCTGACAGAAGGCGCGGTCAAGCATTAGGGAGTTGCCGATGGCCCACGTGGTCCTCAAAGATCTCGTCAAGACCTACGGCAACTTCAAGGCCGTCAACGACGTTTCGCTGACGGTCAATGACGGCGAGTTCGTTGCGCTCGTCGGCCCTTCAGGCTGCGGCAAGACAACCACACTCAATCTCGTCGCGGGGCTGACCCCGATCACATCGGGCGACATCGTCATCGGGGAACGGGTGGTCAACGATCTCGACCCCAAGGACAGGGACATCGCAATGGTGTTCCAGAACTACGCGCTCTATCCGCAAAAGTCGGTCTATATGAATCTCGCCTTCCCGCTACAGATGCGCAAACTGCCCAGGGACGAGATCGACAAGAAGGTCAAGGAAGCGGCGCGCGTGCTCGACATGACGCACCTGCTCGAACGCAAGCCGCGCGAACTTTCGGGCGGCCAGCAGCAGCGTGTGGCCTTGGGCCGCGCCCTTGTGCGCGACCCCGCCGTGTTTCTCATGGACGAGCCGCTCTCCAACCTCGACGCCAAACTGCGCGTACAGATGCGGTCGGAGATCAAGCGCTTCCATCAGGACCTCAAGGCGACGATCATCTATGTGACGCACGACCAGCTCGAAGCCGTGACGATGGCCGACAAGATGGCGGTGATGAACGGCGGCTTCCTGCAGCAATACGATTCGCCGGCGCAGGTCTTTGCCCATCCGGTGAACATGTTCGTCGCCAGTTTCATCGGCAGCCCGGCGATGAGCCTTATTCCGCTGGAGGCATCGACGGCACCGGGCGGTACCGTGTTGACCAGCGTGGAGGGCTGGAGCCTCGGGCTCTCGCCGCGCAACGTCCAGAAGGTCACGAAGGCAACGACCAAAAAAGTCGTGCTCGGCGCACGTCACTCGACGATCAAGCTGCACAAGAGTGCGGCGCCAGGCAGCATCCCGGCCAAGGTCTACACGGTGGAATCAACCGGAGACGTCACCTTCGTGCAGGCGTTCCTGTCCGGCGCCGTCGTCAACGTCAGCGTGCCGCCGAACATTGCCGTCGCGCCCGACGAGCAGATCTGGCTCGAGTTCGACCAAGAGCGGATGCATCTGTTCGACGGCGAAACTGAAATGGCCCTCGAGGCCAGCTGAGCAGGCGGATGCGTGTGGAACGTGGGCGTGGATGACTACGAAGCTTAAGATCACCGGGATCAAGCCCTATCCGGCATGGGTGGGAACGCGCAACCAGATGCTGGTCAAGGTCGAGACCGACCAGGGCATATTCGGCTGGGGCGAGAGCGGCCTGAGCGGACGCGAGAAGGCCGTGGCCGGCGCGGTAGAGCACTATCGCGAGTTCCTGGTCGGCCGCGACCCCATGCAGATCGGGCGCATCTGGCAAGAGGTTTATCGCAGTCAGTATTTCGAAGGCGGGCGAGTTCTGCAGGCGGCGATATCCGCCATCGACATCGCCCTTCACGACATCAAGGGCAAGGCGCTGGGGGTGCCGGTCTACGAGTTGCTGGGCGGCAAACAGCGTGACCGGATCCCCACCTTCGCCTCGACCGGAGACGAGGCCGAGGGCGACATTGCCATCGAGCGGGCCCGCGAGCTATGTGCGCAGGGCTGGCAGGCCATCCGCTTCTTTCCCGCCGGGCAAAACAGCAGGGACATCTTCGAGCCACGCCAGTCGATCGGCGCTACCGCGAGCATGCTGAACAAGGCGCGCCGGGCGCTGGGCGACGATGTCGTCCTCGGCATCGACTATCACCACCGGCTGTCGGTGGCGGAGGCAGCTAGCTTCTGCAACAAGCTCGACCGCGGCGTGCTCGATTTCCTCGAGGAGCCGATACGCGACGAGACGCCGGAGGCCTACGAATCCCTGCGCACCATGACCGACATCCCCTTCGCCATCGGCGAGGAATTTGCCAGCAAGTGGCAGTTCCTGCCCTACATCGAGCGCGGTATCCACCAGTTCAACCGGCTCGATATCTGCAATGTCGGCGGGTTCACCGAAGCGATGAAAGTCGCCGGCTGGAGCGAGGCGCACTATGTGGACCTGATGCCGCACAACCCGCTTGGTCCGGTGTGCACGGCCGCGACCGTGCATCTGGCCGCCGCGGTACCCAACTTCGCGTGGCTGGAGACCAGGGTGCCCGAAGCAAAGCTTGGCTTCGACAATTCCGAATTCTTCCCGGTGCAACCACGGCTCGACGGCCCCGATTATCCCGTCCGCGATCTGCCGGGGCTGGGCGTCGAGGTCAACGAAGAGGCAGTCCAGGCGCAGAGCTTCCGTTTCTGGGAAGCGCCCCACCTCAAGCGCCGCGATGGTTCTGTCACGAACTGGTAGTTCCCTTTCAATCGGAGTCCACAATGACGCATACTTCCGACATCACGCGGCCACCCAAGGATCTGATCGACGCGCTAAGGGAGATCGGCGCGGCGACGGTTGCCGGCACGCTTGGCCATATGGGCTTCCGCAATCCGCACATGGTCGGCCCGGTGGCGCAGAACCACGGCAAGTCGATCGTCGGGCCGGCGCTGACGCTGCAATTCATGCCGCAGCGTCCGGACCTCTTCACCGAGGGAGAATATGCCGATCCGGAGACGCAACTCCACCGACACGTGCTCTACCACACGCAGGAAGGCGACGTGGTCGTGGTCGACGCGCGCGGCGACATGAGCTCGGGCGTCTTCGGCGATATGATGTCGACGTATTTCAAGGGCAGAGGCGGCGCGGGTATCGTGATCGACGGGTGCATGCGCGACCGGCCCAATGTCGAAAAGCTCGATCTGGCGCTATGGCTGCGCGGCTGGACGCCCAACTACCATGTGCAAACCAGCATCTATCCCAACGCCGTCAACGTTCCGATTGCCTGCGGCGGTGTCACGGTGATCCCCGGCGACATCATCGTCGCCGACGACGACGGGGTGGTCGTGCTGCCCGTCGCAATGGCCGCAAAGGTGATCGAGGAATCCCAAAAGCATCACGACTGGGAGGAATTTTCGCGCATGAAGCTCATGGAGGGCGGGTCGTTGCAACGCTATTATCCGCTGCACCCAAGTGCGAACGATGAGTATGAAGCTTGGCGGACAACCAACCCGAAACTCTGATGAACGGGCGAGGTCATGGGATTCCCCTCCAATGCAGGCAGCCGCACGTCGCCAGAACATTGTCGGCGCGATCCAAATAGGATCATGTCCGCCGCCTTCTCGGCGATCATGACTGGGAGCGTGCGTTGGCTGCTGTACGGCTACCCGCGCTCGACCAGCCAAACAGATGCTAGCCGGGTGAGTGGGCCGATGATTACGCCAGCCCAGGTAGTGTCTCGCTCTCGTCGATCTTTGTATTCTTTGCGGATTATTTTTTGTACTTCAGAACAGCCCACCGTCGTAAGTATCCAGCTGTTTAGCTGAGACGATTTCCTCCACATTGGGCTGTCGCTGTCCGCGGGGCCGATCGACAGATTGAGACGCTCCGCCTTCCGGACGAGCCGCCGCGTTTTTATCTCTGCAATCTGTTCATAGTACAGTAACGTTTCCCAATAATGTCGGTACTGAGCCTTTTCCCGCTCCACAGGCGTGCAAGCATTTGCCAGGTCGACGTCATAGGCGTGGTCGAGCATCTTGATGGTTCGCCGGTACGCCTCGATTTCCAACAACTCTTTGATTTGTAAAGGTATGGTCATACGACCTCCCAACCCCCGCAGCCAAACAAAAAAGTTACGGCCTTGTATGGCGTCCAGTCCATTCGACTACTTGGATGAGGTCACAACGCAAAAGAACTAGACGCGCCTAGTTGACCGATTGAGACGGAGAAGCGTGCTCGAGGTGTATGCGACGGTTGGGATGCGCAGTTCATGATCGATGTTGTGGCCTGCGTATTGCGGTGGCAGGAAGGGTTCATGGCCGAGGCGTCGACGATCTGCGGCGCCCCTGGCCAGGGACAGCGACCGACAAGCTAGCCGGAGCTTCCGCAAACAAATCGTCAGACGGGGGCACTGATAGCGCACACCTCCGATAGGAAATGTGCCATCGACCGAAGTATCAGACACCATAAATCGCTCTAGAAAAGAGACTCGCCAAGACGGAGGGCGTACGATCCCGTCTGTATTTCCCTGACCTGGACACCACCGATTGGCGTAATTGCCTGGTTGCTAGTATGCGTTACATTGACCAGTACGGGTGCGTAGCGTTAAGCCCGCCGCAGTGGCCGGTGCGGTCTTCACGTCCCCGGAAGGCTGCCCCTCCGCACCGGCCATTTCCTTTACGGCTCTGCATCGACTACGGCTCGGTAGTTGACCCTCGGCGAGGGTCGGTACGCGGTTGAGACCGGAATTGCGCCATCAACTCGAAATGTAAGATCGATCAAATCCGGCTATTTTGATAAGCCCCGCGTGGTCATGCAACTCGACCACACCATTGCGGAACGAAACCAACCCGTTTTCTCGCAAATCCTTCAACACGCGACTTACATGCACAGCAGACAGCCCCAACGCGTCGGCCAGCTGGGCCTGAGTCAGCGGGCATTCAAAGCGCTGCGGATAACCTGTGACCGATCTATGTGCGCGGCAGCCCAGTTCGAGGAGAAGGTGAGCCGTGCGTTCAATAGGTCCTCTTCTACTGACTCCCGCCAGATGTTCGGTGACCCTTGAGTACCGCCGTGCCTCAGCCAGCATGATGGCCTCGCAAATGGACTGCGGATAACGCGAAAAACATGTATGGACCGGACCCGTCAACTCGATCGCGGTCACGTCCGAGAGAGCCGTTACCGTCTCGCCCCCGTCTCCGCAGAACTCGATGAAGGCAATTTCGTGAGGGAGCGCAAAATCGACGATGAGACGAGAGCCATTCCGCAGGGTTTTGGCGAATGCGGCCCACCCCGCGGTCATAACTAGGATAAAGGATCTAGCCTGATACTCCCGTGCAATCGTCGTGTTCGCCGGATAAAGGCGCCGGACAGCTCCAGGCAGTACAGAGATTCCCATTTCTGAAATTGGTTCAGCAAGGGTAGGCTCCCTCGCCAATCCAAGAGCCTGCTTTGATAAGCTCATTTTGTGTGATTACCCCAGCCGTGATCGTCCCTCAGGCCCAAACTATCAGCTACACATAAAGTTCCATTTATAGTTTCATCCGAATGGAGGCGCAACTTACCACCGATGGGCACTACCTTACCACCTTCGGAGGATATCAACATGCAGCAAAGGTCATAAAGAGCCGCCATGCCTGCTGGGCCACTCATGCCGGTACAGCGCGGACAGCCAGAGCGTCGGGCGCACTGGCCAGTCGGGGGTCACGATTTCCTTGTTCTGGCCGCGGCACCTCTGTTCCGCTCGGCAGCCGTTCGGTCCGTCGGCAACGATTTGTGCCCGCAACCGAACGAAAAGCGAACCAGCTGCCGTGCATCTCCGCCGAAGCCGGCTCTTATGATCTCTACCGGATCGGCGTCTGCAAGTAGCCCGTGGGCCCGCCAACCCGGTCGCCCGCAGTCGACCTTTTCCTTTGGGCTGCGCCCAGCCGGAGCATCAGCGCTAGCTGACGGTCACTTCACTTGGCCGAAACTACCGCAAGCTGACCTACTCAACTTGATACCAGTCTTGTTCGACGTCTTTCTTCTGAAAGAACGTCGGATCCTGTTGGTGGAGTTAATGCCGAAACCGCCGATCCCACTGTCGGATCTAGCGGTTGGAACTCTTGCCAAGGGGGGCCAGGGATCACCTGCGTCCCACTTTCGAGACCCTCTGTCATGCCCCCCGCAACGCTCGGCTCCATTGGTCTAGCTACTGGTTTCCGGCGAAGCCGCGAGGTCGACGGATGCTTGGCCTTGTAGGTCTGCCGTCTTTCCTCGGCAACTTCTAGGTCATCGAGTACCGATATGGCCGATGCAAGGCGATTTTCGATTTGGGCAAGTCGCCTGCTGGTGGAAATCAGGGCAACTGAAACCAGCAAACTGTAGGCGAGCACGACAATGGCTGCTCCTGCGGGGCTTTCGATGCCGAACACGATCAAGGCCCCAACTCCAATAAAAAAGGCAAGGGCACCATAGCCCAGCAACCGGCCCTTGTTTAGAAGAAGCATCAACGGCCAGGTTGCAGACAGCATCAGAATGGCTAACGGTCTGTTGACCGCCCAATCTACAAGTCCCGGAACAATGTCGCTGTAAGTGTCCATATCAACCTCGAAATAAACGGGGCCGGCCGGCCTCTTCGTCGTGTGGGAGCGTAGGCCGTCCCCCGCGCGCCGGCACTGTGGTCGCGTCATAGAGCACCCGGACGAGCGATAGATGTCCCTGCGGACGTCTAAGGTCTGAAAGGCTCATCGGGTAGACCAGATCGACCTTTAGCCGAATTACTACTCAATAATGGTAATGGCGGCGGTGTGCGCGAAGCTGTTATGTTTTCGGCTGACCGGCGACGCGATCGTTGGTGGGCGGAAGCGATTTGGACATGCCGGATGGCAGGTGCGAACCCTGTCAGCAGTCTCATCGTGCCTAACAGGCAACTGCCCAAACATTTTGAAGTGAAAGCACATTCAGCCGACGCTGAAGGGTGGGCGTTGTTCTGTTGATCGCTAAGGATTCGGCAATGGCAAGTTCAATTGACAGTCCGACCATGACCAGAGAATTACTGCCGCTCGACGTGCGGGAGATTCTTGATTTCTTTCTCCGCCGCTGGAAGCTGGTGTGCAGCATTGCTGTAATCACCTTTGCCCTATTTGTCGCCGCCGCCTATCTCCTTCCACCATCCTACACGGGCGTCGCACAAGTCTTACTCGATTCCCCGGTCGACTATATGACCCCGCAGGATTATTCCAATTCTGATTTTGCCGACAATTCGACATTTATCGAAAGTCAAATTGCAGTTCTGAGATCCGCCTCGCTCCTTCAGAAGGTCGTCGACAGCGAAAAACTGACGGAAGACCCGAAGATCGGGCCGGGGGCATTAATATGGCTACAGGGCGCCCTTGGGGTTTCGCGTGTCGGATTGGCGGATGTTATTGAGATCTCGGTGACCGCCTACGACCCGGGGAAAGCAGCATCGCTGGCGAACGCAATCTCCCAGGCCTACCTCGCTGATCGAGTAAGGTCCCGTTACGAAGGGGCCAGGAAAGCGTCCACATGGCTCAGTGAGCGGGCTGCATCTCTGCGAGCGGAACTGAGCCTTTCGGAACAAGCTGTCCAGAAGTTTCGGATCGATCACAATCTATTGGCGACGCCAGCAGGCAGTTTGACTGATCAGCAGCTGTCTGAATTGAATGTCGCGTTAATCACCGCACGCGCGGAATTGTCGGAGAAACGGGCACAATATCAACAAGTTGACAAATTGCTGACTAGCGGAGGCGACATCCAGTCGATGCCGGACGTCTTGCAGTCTGTGGTTATCAGCGCGCTTCGGGCCCAGATCTCTGGAGTGACACGGCGCGAAGCCGACCTTAAATTGAAATATGGCGATCGGCATCCGGATGTCCTGGCGGCGCAAGCCGAGCGCCGCGACATCGAGGGGCAGATTACCGCCGAAGTCCAGCGTCTCATCGGCAATCTGAAGAATGAAGTGGACGCTGCCGAAGCCCGGGAAGCTTCTCTCAGCCGAGCCTTGAATTCGGTATCCAACCGATCCGAAGTCGAAGGTCAGGTTGGCGTGCAGTTGCGCGACCTAGAAAGGATTGCCGCCGCGAACAAGGAGCTGTTTGAGACATTCCTTTCACGCGCCAAGCTCACCGAGGAGAAGTCTACCTTGCTGAACAGCGGCGTGCGCGTGATAACCGATGCGGTTATTCCGGGTTCGCCAAGCTTTCCGAACAGGCCTCTATTCGCGGCGTTGGGACTTGTGCTCGGCTTCTTCGTCGGGGGCGCAGGCGCCGTTCTTCGTGAA
This sequence comes from Mesorhizobium sp. WSM3626, assembly GCF_000513935.1. GTDB lineage: Bacteria > Pseudomonadota > Alphaproteobacteria > Rhizobiales > Rhizobiaceae > Mesorhizobium > Mesorhizobium salmacidum. Next base: position 25,587 of record NZ_AZUY01000047.1, read on the forward strand.
CTTTTCGCTTCCGGCTTCTTGGCAAAGAAGCAGATAGAGGAAGAGCTGTCCGTTCCGGTTCTTGCATCCATTCCACGGATGGCGGGCTGGTCGAGAGACGCCCAGTCCCAAGCCCAACCTGTGGCTTATCTCGAGCGCAGACCGCTATCGAGGTTTAGCGAGGCCGTGCGGCGGCTCCGCCTGGGCATCGATGCGACGCCCGAACAGGCCCGCTTGCCGCGCCTCATGCTGGTGACATCGGCGATGCCCGGCGAAGGAAAGACAACCCTGGTATTGAGCTTGGCCTGCTCCGCAGCGGCCGACGGCGAACGGGTTCTAGTCGTCGATGCGGACTTGCGGCTTTCGGCCACCACGGCCTTCTTCGGCATGGCAGACAAGGTCGGGCTGGTCGACCTTCTGACGTTGCCGGTGAAGGCAGCAAACGCAATTCATCTGGACGAACGCTCGGGGATATCCCTGCTCCCTGCGGGCGCAAGGACCCGGAACCCGCCTGCCCTCCTTGCTTCGGCACGGATGCGCTCGGTTCTCGAAGAGCTTCGCGGAAAGTTCGATACGGTGATCGTTGACGCACCACCTGTTGGAGCCGCGGCCGACGCCACGATCCTGGCGCGGTATGTCGACAAGGTCCTCTTTGTCGTGAAGTGGCGCGAAACCGCGCGCGAGGCCGTTGCAGAAGGAATTCGACACCTTGGCGGTCGGTCGAAGATTGCCGGCATCGCCCTGACAATGGTGGACGAACCAAAGCTGCCCAAATATGGCCGCTACACGTCCCTCGAAAGTAGTGTCTCGGACAGTTACTATCTCAACTAGAGAAATGTTTCGCCATGCAGCACGCTGAATTATACCATGATCGCTTCCCGGAGCCGGTGGGAAAGACTTACGGCGGGGACCTTGCGCGTTGGTACGTGGTCCAGACGCACCAACATTCCGAGAGCTTGGCGGAGCGGCACCTGCTATCGCAAACCTTCCGAACATACCTGCCCAAGCGAAGGCGAACCGTTCGCCACGCTCGCATTGTCAGAACCGTCGCCGGTGCGTATTTCGACTGCTATCTGTTCGTCTCGCTGGCTGCTCAGCAGAGTTGGTACCCCATCAACTCAACCATCGGCGTGCGAAGACTTGTCATGAGCAAAGGAATGCCGGTCCCGGCGCCATACGGCGTGATCGAGTCCTTGATAGCCGCAACCGACGAGGACGGAATTTTGCACCCCGATATCTTATTGAGGCCAGGTCAAAGAATTAGAATCATAGATGGACCGTTTTCGGAACAGCTTGGCGTTCTTGATCATGTTGGAAGTGCTGGAGCAGTCAAAATTCTTCTTGATATAATGAACCGTTCGATCCCAATCACGATCGCCCGAGATAAACTTTCTGTTATATCCTGAATTCTATGCGTTAGTTTTCGTATAATATCTTTTTGCTCGGAAGATGCCGAAACCACCCGGCAACGGAAGGATGAGTTGGCACCCAATTCACCCTCGATGCGGCAGCTTGCAAGGTGACATCCAAGGCTGCAGGCCGGCATTGAAAACATTGGGTGCTGCGTCTCAACGAAATCAGCGCCAACAGGTTGGATATACCTCGCCGATACGATGATCGGCGACGATGAGCGAATGACGCTCGACGCGATCAACCAGGGGAAACCCCTTGCAACCTTCACGTAAATCCAAACCCGGAAGCTACCGTCCGACGGATCCCGGAGAGCCTCGGGACGGCCTGCAGCCGCAACAATATCGTCGCTGGGTTCCAAAAGCCAAGGCAAGCATGCTGGTCGAAGCGTTGACGCCGGGGGTGAATGTTCCAGCGCCAGCCAGGGTGGTTGGGGCGAGCTCGTCGATCAACAAAGCAGATGCCGGTGTTTCTCAAACCGACGCAAGCGCCTCCTTGCTGCCCCTTGAAACAGTCCCGGCCCTCCCGATCGCCATCGAACTGTTTCGAGCATTCAATGAGAGCGGCCTGAAGTACGGAATAATTCAGGATCTCGCATCCCTGCAAAGCGGACTTGCGGGCCGCGACGACCTGGATCTCCTTCTGGACAAGCACGACTACCCGGTCTTCTGCTCGATCGTGAGCAAGCTGCACGGCTGTCGCAGCGTGAGCCTGTCTTGCTACGACAATGTCTGTGCCGGCCGGGAGGACTGGTTCCTGCCTGACTTTCCAAATGGCCGCTATCTCCATCTGGACATGCATATCGGGATCCGTGTCGGCTGGGAATTTCGCAAGCGATATCCGGTATTCGACTATGCGGCGATTACACGATGGGAGTCGATTTGTGTGGATGGGGTGTCGATTCCAGTCGTCTCACCCGAGGACGAGATTCGAATAACCATTGCCCGCTTCGCCTTCCGGACCTGGGCATTGCCTTGGCGACAGTGGATCACCGTCGGTGGTGGTTGGAGGGACCAGTTTGCACGCCCGCCACTTCCGTCAGGCCAGCAAGGCTTGGGTGTCGCGGAATACACGCTTGGCGGCGGCAGACTGGCGAGCTGCAGGTTTCTGCAAAGCGTAGACGGTTTGATGGCAAACCGCAGAGATCTTGCCAGACTCCGGCGTTCAATCCGTGAAGCCTGCGGTTTTACAGGAGGTTACGGGATCGCCGATGCCGGCGTTCATCTGGCCCGCAAGACCTCATATCTGGCGTTGAGGTCCCTTCAGCGCCTGATGCCCGGCACATTCCCACCAAAGAGGCGGCCTGCGGCTGGCGGTTTTGTAGTGGCGCTCGTCGGCCCTGATGGCATGGGAAAGAGCACTCAAGCTGATCGGCTGACACGGATATTTCGATGGAAATTCGGGTGTGCGCAAGCATATGTCGGAATCGGAGACGGCAATGGGTGGTGGCTCCGCAAGGCGTTGCAGACTCTGGTTTTTCCCTACAGACGCCGTCTAAAGTCGTTGGCCCAGCACGATGGCAACAATTCCTTCAGCCGAAATTGGTCGAAGGGAGGACTCGCCGCTGCCGCGCTGGCATTCTGGGCAGTCTTGATCGCATTAGAGCGATACGCTGTCGTGAAACGTGCGCATCGATGGGCTACGCGCGGACTGATCGTCATTTGTGACAGGTGGCCGCAGGCGCTGTGTAGCGGATATCTGGACGGGCCAACCGTCCCACCGCACCTCTTCTCCGTCCCCGGCCTGTCGGTTCTCGCCCGCCTCGAGCAAAGGCTCTATCAAAAGATGGCAGAATGCCAGCCACAACTCACTTTGCATCTCGTTTCAGATTTTGCCGTCTCCGAGCAGCGCAAGCCGGGAGAGATCAGGAAAGAAGCGTTCGATGCGCGGCTATCGCTGATGGCGGAGTTGCGGGACAGGGACAAGAACATCCGAACCATTGACGCGAGCGCCGGCATAGAGGCGGTCGGCCAGGAACTGTTCAGGCATATCTGGTTGTCCTTCTGAGAACGCTGGCGGCTTAACGCCGGCATTCACCACAGCAGACGCGCTGGCCAGCTTGCCACGATCGCGCCAAGCAACAGCCGATCCAGGCCGTGCCAGGGAAGCCGCCGAGGAGCCCTCAACGCTCCGCCTCCAGGCGCTCGCTCACCCGGATGCGCCGCCCCGGATTCATGTCCCCTGAGGTATAAGCAAATGAAGATTGTTCATGTGCTCACCAGACTGCTTCGGGCAGGCTCCGAAGAGAATACATTGGCCTGCTGTCTCGCTCAGGCGCGGCATGGCCACGAAGTGCTTTTGGTTCACGGCCAAGAATACGATGCTGGATTACGGGCGTCGGTTGCCGGAGCCATCAGGGTGGTGACTCTGGAAAAACTGATCAACTCGATTTCGCCATCCGGTGACATTTCCGCATTCGGGCAACTCACTCGCCTTATACGCGATTGGCAACCTGACATCGTGCACACACATCAAAGCAAAGCCGGGATCGTCGGTCGCCTTGCCGCCAAGGAAGCCAATGTCCGTTGCATCGTACATGGCGTGCACATTTTACCTTTCGTGCATGTGGGCAACGCGCAGAGGCTCATGTTCCTGGCTGCCGAACGCCTGGCCGCGAAAGTCACGCGCGCTTTCATCGATGTCAGCCAGGCCATGCGCGACATTTGCATCGCCAATCATTTGGGCAGTCCCGATCAGCACCACGTCGTCCATTCCGGTTTCGATCTGACACGCTTCGCGAACGCGCAATGGCCGCAGGAGCCGCATCTGCTCCTGGGAACGGCCGCCGGAGAGCCTAAGCCACCGGTAATCCTTATGCTGGCCGCACTGGAACCGAGAAAACGCCATGTAGAGTTCATTGAAGCATTTGGGCAAGTCGTAGACCGAATCCCAAACGTGCGACTGATCCTAGCCGGTGAAGGGCCGACTCGGTCCGCTGTTGAAGCGGCGATTGAACGATCCCCGTTCGCAAACAACGTTCGCATGATCGGCTACCATTGCGAGCCTGAACGACTAATCAGCCTGGCCGATGTATGTGTGCTGACGTCCATGCGAGAAGGACTGCCTCGGGTCGTAATGCAGTATCTGGCGGGTGGTCGAGCCAGCGTTGTCTCGCACCTGCCGGGCGTGGAAGAAGTGGTGAAGCATGGCGTGAACGGAATTGTGACGCCAGCAGAAGATGTTGGCGCCGCAGCGGCGGCGATCGCCGACCTTCTGCAAAATGAGCGCTATCGCGCTCAACTGGCTGCCAGCGCGAAATTCACCGACCTTTCGTCATGGGGGATGGATGCCATGTGCGACAGGGTCGAGTTGATTTATCAGTCCGTTCTTGAGTCAGCTCTCTCAGCCGCAAGGCCGAATGACCCGCGAATTCGCGATAGCCTCGCCAAGCAGATCGTAGGACTGCACGGATTTTGATCCCTTTTGCTCCCGCGACGGAGCCCGGATTTCCAGGCTTAATTCTCGACAACGAATACCTGCCGTGACGTTCCGCCGATGAATGTCGACTGGTCCTGACGGCAGCATGACAACGGGAGTACGAAGATGCGTTTGCGTGCCAACCATCAATTTCCATCCAAGCCTTCGCTGCAGGATTGGTGCCGATGGCTATTTCCAAGATCCGGACCCGTGGCCGGCCGCATGCTCGCAATGATTGGTGGCCTCGCCATTGCCGTTGTTCTGCTCGCGGCAGACGCTTCCCGTGCCGATGGCTATACATTCGACACCGGCGACGTTCTGCGCGTATCCGTGATTGGCGAGACAGCCTATCCTCTGGAAGTCGTGGTCGATGATCGGGGCTCGATATCACTTCCCATGTTGGGTGATGTCCAAGCCCGCGGCCTCAGCAGCGTTGCCCTTTCGCAGGCCATTCAGCGTGCATTCCAGCAGCAGAAGCTCATCCTCGAGCCCTACGTGAAAGTGGAGATCGGCCAGTACCGGCCATTCTTTATTTCCGGGACGGTTGCTCATCCAGGATCGTACCCGTTTCAACCCGGCATTACGGTTCGCCATGCACTCGCCATAGCAGGCGGCTTTCGGGCTACGACCGCGGGAAACACGGAGCCGGCCCTGCAAATAGCGGATCTACGCAGTGCGCGCGCAGGTCTGGCGATCGAGGAATACCGTCTGAAGGTTCGGCTTGCCCGGCTCCAGGCGGAAAGCCGACAGGACAAATCCTTCGTTGCCCCGCCGGATCCGCCAGTCGAGTTTGGCGTCCACTTGATTGACGACATCGTAGCATCCGAACAAGCGCAGTTGGACGCCCGCCTTGCCGCATATCGGGACGACATTTCCTACCTTGATGTCTCGTTGGAGCGGGCCAGGAAGGAAGCGGATATGGTCGCTGCCACTCGAAAGGAACGAGAAAAGACCGCGGACATTCAACTCGAGGAACTTCAGTCTGCCCGGTCATTGCGGGAAAAAGGCCTGGTCACCAATTCGAATGTCATGACGGCCGAACGAGCACATACCAGCTATCGCGCCGAACTTTCGCAGACCGAGCTGCAGCAGGAACAGGCGCAGCAGGCGATGCTGACCGCTGAAAGCGAGCTGCGAAAAAAGAAGCAGAGTTATGAAATGGACTTGATCTCGCAGACCCAAGACACGCAGGTCGAGCTGGGGAAAATTCAAAGTCAAATAAGGTATGTCGCCGACAAGCTTCTCTTTATATTTACATATGGCGAACAGAGGACCTTCGACGACTTGCAAGGCTCCGTGAAGATTTCGATCTTCAGGCGCGACCAGAAAGCCGCCCACGACATCGTCGCGGATGAAAACACGGAAGTCAGAGCTGGCGACGTCATTGAAGTCTCGATTGTGGCCAACAAAGGGTTCTACGCCCCGGACACTTCCGGAACAACGGCGATCCCGAATGCGAAAGGCCCGGCGCTTCAGCCAAGCCTTATCGGTCAATAGCAAGAACACATGCCCGCTTCCTCGGTCACGGCTTCGCTTCAGGCTGCGGCCTCGCTCCGCAACGATCGTGGGTTCGTTGGGCCATGATCGGGCGGACCTTTGAGGGACCAGATCATGCGTGCGTTCAGAGACCAGTAGCCGCGCGGCGGAGCTTTTCACGCCGGTCGGCGCGATCCTGGCTAACCTTTAGAGACGGAGACCTGCCATGACAGCAACAGAGCTGAAACCTCCGATTTTCCTGATCGGCAACTATCGGTCTGGAACCACAATCGCACAAAAATTAATCGGGCTGCACCCCGACATCGTTACCTGGTACGAGCCGAAAACAGTGTGGCTGTACGCCGATCCGGCGCGGCGTCATGACGAATTCGTCGAAACCGACGCTACTGATAGGGTCGCTCGCTACATTCGCGGCAGATTCCTTGAATATCAGTCGCAACACGGCGACAGACAGATCATGGAAAATACGCCTGCCAATGTCCTGCGGGTGCCGTTTGTTCACAAGATATTTCCAGATGCAATATATCTCTATATAACGAGAAATCCTTTTTCTTACATAAGCTCGATGGAACTTAAATGGCAGCGAGCTAAATCTTTAAAAGGGCTAATACGGCTCTTGAAGATGACGCCCGTGTCACAGATTCATTATTATGCAAGGGACGTTCTGAAGCAGGTGGTCACAAAAAGGCTGCTGGGGAAGAAATACACATCGATCTATGGGCCACGGTACAACGGGATAGATCGGGATTTGAAGGAGAACGAGAAACTGACGGTGATCGCGCGCCAGTGGGCGCGCGGCAATCGAAAGGCTCGCGAAGATCTCGCCAAGCTGGGCAATGGCCGCGTTCTATCTTTTCGCTACGAGGATTTGATACAGGACCCCGAGTTGGTCTTGCGGCGAATCTATGAGCATTGCGGGCTGAACTGTACTGACGATATCGTCCACAAGGCCAAGGAGATGATCGATCCCGGCCGCCAGCAGAAGTGGCTCCGCCTCGAACGGAAGGATTTGACGGCGATCATACCGGAGATCCGGGATGAGATGGAGTTCTATCGCTACGAAATCCCCCCGCTCCTTCAAGAGGAAAGGCGCGCTGGGCGGGCAAGCGAGACCGCTGCCGAGGCCCTTTGATGCCCGATGCGCACGCAACTGCAAAATAGATGCGGTGAAGCTGAGTGTCTAAGGGTACGGATGTCCCTTACGCCGTATCCCGGCAATAACGAAAATGACCGTGGCGCCGATGATGACGTCACAGGCGTGTCGCCGAGCATCCCCTGCGGCTCGGCGCATCCAGGATGGACGCAGTGGTCGCCTTTTTAGTGGAGAGAGATGTGAGCAACAACCGGCGGGGGCTGGCGAAACAAAGTGTCGTGGGCATGTTCTGGACGGGCCTGTCGATGGGCGCCCTCGCGGTTGCCGAGCTCGTCGCACTTCTCGTCCTGGCCCGATTGCTCTCGCCCAATGAGTTCGGCCTTTACTCCGCGGCGCTGATCGTCATCAAGTTTTCGGCGATCTTCCAGGGACTTGGCATTAGCCCCGCAATCGTCCAGCGCCCGGTCCTGGAAGAACGACATCTTCGGGTAGGATTCACCTTGTCGTGCCTCCTCGGCCTTGTTGTGTCCGCCCTGGTATGGGCGATGGCACCGGCAATTGGCGGTCTGCTTCGGCTCCCCGATCTTGCTCCGATCGTTCGTGCCATCTGCTTTGTGTTCCTTTTCCAAGGCGCTTCCATGGTGGCATTGGCCGCAGCCCAGCGCGCGCTGCGGTTCCGCTGGCTGGCGCTCGTCGACGCCTGCGCCTTCGCCGCTGGCTACGTCGTTGCCGGTCCAGTGCTGGCTTGGCTCGGCTTCGGTATCTGGGCCCTTGTCGGCGCGCTCCTGATCCAGCAATTCATCCGCATGGTCGTGCTGCTCGCTGGCCAGCCGCATCCGATGCTACCTTTGCTGGAACGCCGCGCCACCGTCGAGCTGCTTTATTTCGGAAGCGGTTTCACCATTGCCCGGATATGCAATTACCTCGCCACCCAGGCGGACAGGCTTGTCGTGGGCCGCTGGCTCGGAGCAGATGCGCTTGGCCTGTACGGCCTGTCGTCACAGCTGATGACGACGCCGGCGGTCATCGTCGGGCAGGTTCTCGATCGAGTGCTGTTCCCGACCATGGCTCTGGTCCAGGAGCAGCCGGCGCGGCTTGCTCGTGCCTATCGCAGCGCGGTCGCGGGTTGCGCTCTGCTGGTCCTGCCGGCCAGTGTGGTCGTAGCGATCGTCGCGCCGGAGTTGGTTGCGGTCATTCTCGGGCGGGGATGGGTGGGAGTAGTCGCGCCGCTCCAGATACTAGCGTTCAGCATGCTGTTCCGGACGAGCTACAAGCTCAGCGATTCCGTCTCGCGCGCAACAGGGACGGTCTACGCTCGTGCCTGGCGCCAGGCGGTTTTCACCATCGGCGTCTTCGCCGGTTCCCTCATAGGGCAATTCTGGGGCATAGAAGGCGTGGCGTTCGGCGTCGGCGCGGCCTTCGGGATCAACTTCTTCCTCATGGCACAGTTGAGCCTCCGCGTGACCGGCATGACATGGGGGGATTTCCTTGCGGCGCACCTGCCCGGGCTCGCGCTCGCGGGTGTTGTCGGGACTGGCGTCTGGGCAGTCGTGGACTGGCTGCGCGAGTTCCATCTATCGCCTCTTCCCCTGCTCATCGATACGGCATTGCTGGCGTCCGTCGTAGGCTTGCTGCTGTGCTGGATCCTGCCGTCGCTGTTCCTTGGACGGGACGGCCTATCACTGCTGCGCCTGCTCGCGGCCGTGGCGCCTGCCTGGCCCAGGTTGAAGAAGGCAACAGACTGACCAGCAGGACATTCGGGCCGCGGCTTTCATGCGCCTGCGATACGGTGGCCATTCGCGCCTGGGGTATGGGAACTGACCTCCTGTCGGGCACGTCGCGATGCCGGCTTTAATCACGGGAAATTGGGGAAGGGAAATCCAACATGACTAAACTGACCGAGGTTGGCGCGAAATTCCTGATGACTGAATTCGGCAGCGATGCAGGCATTGGCGGCGACTGGCTGAACATTGACGATTGGACCCGGCCGAGCGGAAAAGAGAGCGGCAACGAGACGGGTCATGTGCTCTCCGATCTTGGCGAAGCGCTTGTTGCCGAAAACGGCCCGGGCAGCCACTCTCCGAACTTGGAACCAGCCGCGAGCAAGCTCGATCTCACTTCCGAGCATGGGATCGTCCCGCCATCGGTAGACGATGGCGGATTGAAATTCACCGGACAGGCCGAGGTGCCGGCTGAACTTGCCGTCCCTCTGGACAGCACCTTCGTCGACAGCTCCCGGAATCACGCGGACAGAAGCGTCACCTACACCGCCCCTACCGTTGCAAACACCGGCACGGTCTCGACAGGAGGCGCTGTCGCCACCAGCAGCCTCCTCGCCGCCAGCTCAAGTGCGATCGACCCGATTTTCGAGACCAGGGTGGCGACCGCAGGCGACGACGTCGAGGAGAAAGGCTCCGGTACGATTGGGACCAACATCAGCGATCTGGAGCTGGGTTATGACGGCAGCACCCGCCAGACCGTCGGCCTTCGCTTCACCGGCATCGACATCCCTAAGGGTGCCATCATCACCAGCGCCTACATCCAGTTCCAGGCCAACGAGGTGAAAACCGGCGCGGCCTCGCTGCTGATCCAGGGCGACAACACCGACGACGCCAGCCCCTTCACCAGCGCCGCCTTCAATGTCTCCTCGCTTCCCCGGACGACGGCTTCCGCCGCCTGGACACCGGACCCGTGGACCATCGTGGGCGAACATGGCCTTGCCGAGCGCACGCCGGACCTTACGGCTATCGTCCAGGAGGTCGTCAACCGCTCCGGCTGGGTGGCGCTCAACGACATGGCCTTCGTGATCAGCGGCACCGGGACGCGCACTGCCGATTCATACGAGTACAATCCCGCCAGTGCACCGCTGCTGCACGTCGAATACCTCTTGCCAGGATCCGGCAAGCCGGTGGCCTTCAACACACCCGCCGATAGCAATTCAGCCACCAACGAGATTAACGAGCTCGCCGCGGCCGGTGCCCCTACCGGAATTACTGCTTCGGCCACCGACCCCGATGCCGGATCGAGCGTCACCTACAGCATCAACGATGCGCGCTTCGACATCAATTCCAGCACCGGTGTCATCACGCGTTCGGCCGTCGGCACACTCGACTTCGAGACCCAGCCGTCCATCAACCTGACGGTGACGGCGACCTCCTCCGACGGCAGCACCGCCAACAAGAGCTTCACTCTCGCCGTCCTCGACAGCCCCGAATCGGTCGCATTCAACGCTCCGCCCGATGCCAACACCGCGGCCAACCAGATTCTCCAGAATGCCGCGGCCGGCACTGCCGTCGGCATCACCGCTTCGGCCAGTGATCCCGATGCCGGCTCGACGGTCACGTACACGATCGACGACTCGCGCTTCGCCATCAATTCCAGCACCGGGGTCATCACGCGATCGAGCAGCGGCACACTCAACGCCCAGACCGAACCGACAATCAATTTCCACGTCAAAGCCACCTCATCCGACGGCAGCTTCGATACTCACACTTTCACCGTTGACGTCACCGGTAGCAGCCAGCTGCCGACATCGGTGACCCTGGCCCATACCATCCTGACCTCGCAGTGGTCGCCGCCGAGCCCCGATCCTACGGACATCGTCTATATTTCTCATCTTGGCACGCTGCTGGTTGCCGACAGTGAAGTCGATGAAATGCCCATTTTTACCGGCAAGAATCTCTACCAAATGAACCTGGCCGGCAATCTTATGGGAACGCTCAGTACCATCAACTTCTCGGACGAGCCGGCCGGGGTGACTTATAATCCTGCTAACCACCATCTCTTTTTCTCGGACGACACTGGCACGAAGAGCGTCTACGAGTTGAACCCAGGCAAGGATGGGCTTTACAATACGTCCGACGATATCGTGACCTCATTCAAGACCGCCGCGTTCGGCAGCAAGGATTCGGAGGCTCTTGCCTACGACACAAAACGCGGAGTGCTCTATCTCGAGGATGGCTCAAACCATAACATTTACACCATCGCTCCGGGCCAGAACGGCAAATTCGACGGCGTCCCAAGCACGGGCGGTGATGATGTCGTGACGAGTTTTTCTGTGCAATCGCTCGGAAACCCTGCTGACGGGGGCCTCGCGTATGATGCGGTCCACGACCTGCTTTACGTCATCGTGTCACGCACCTCGGTGGCAATGATAACGCCAACCGGGGATCTGCTGGGCACGCTCGATATCTCGGCGGCCGACGCGCATAAACCGGCCGGATTGGCGCTGGCGCCGAGCAGCGACGATCCGAGCCATCATATGAGCCTCTATATCGTCGATCGGGGCGTGGACAATAACACGGATCCAAACGAGAACGACGGCAAGATCTATGAATTCCATTTGAACGATTGGGTAATCGCCTGATCCGGCACGGCTTCGCGCCTTCAAGTCAGTCGTTAGGGCGTCCGGCAATCCGCAAGCTGCCGGTCGGCTAGTCTCAGCGCCGCCAGTGAGCCGTTCAGGCGACTACAGCATGTCGCGGCAAATAGGATTCGCCCGACCTGCTGTAAGCTTCTGATTTTATGCATGTCGTTATTCCGGAACCGAGGACACTTCCGGGCGACATGCATTAGCGTCTTCCCGAACCATTCGAATGCTTCCATCCCATTCACGATGCGTTCGGGGCTTCAGGCGAGTTGAGCGAGGATATCGTCGACAACGCCTGGGACCGTGCCCGCCGTGTCGATATCGATGCCAACGGGAAGATATTCTCGGGTATGATGGTAGCGCAGTACCAGCCGCCGCTCGGCCGGATCGAAACCTGGCTCATTCGGTCGCCCATCCAATCGTCGGTTCAACGTCTCAACGTCTACGTCGAGCACAAAGACCTTGTCGAATAAGTCCAGGAATTTCTGGAAATTGCGCGACCCGCCACAGAAGAAGGTGGCAGGATGGGTGGTGTCGGCAGCAATGGCCCGGACCTTGTCGACGGGCCAAATCCAGTGCGCGTATCCCCAGGCGATGCGATCCTCGCCTTCGGGTGGTCCTGGCAGTGCCTTGCCTGTTTCGGGGTCGCCGACATAGGCCAAGACCCGGTCACCATGGACGACATGATAACCCCGCCGCTCCAGTTCGGTAGCGACAGACGTTTTTCCAGTGCCGGAACCGCCTTCGCCAACGTGTGTCAGCGCCGATAAAAAAAAGCCCGGACCGCCGGCGGCACTCTGGGCGCCGCAAGCGGTCTGGGCTTTCACGAAGGGCTGAGCCCTATGTCGTCGAGACGCTGTTTTTCAGCGACCTGCTCAATGATCTTTTTTCACCTGGCCGGGCGGACCGACGTGAATATGGTTCTCGTCTCCCCAACCATTGCCGGGGCGTGTGCCGCCCGATTTGGCAATTGCCTTGGAGTTCAAGCTTGTGCCGAGCAGAAGCGTCACAGCCGGCGGCGTAACCGCCGCAAAACGTCCCGCCTTCTTAAGAAAGTCACGGCGCGCTTGAGCCTCCGAGACCAGCGTCTCTTGCGTCCGTTCCGAGCGTTTTGTGCTTTCTATTGACATTTCGACCTCCCACAAACTTTCTCAATTCGCAGGTTGATCTTACGCTTTCCATACAGGCGCACTAGTTCCCCAAAAGGCTTAGATTTTCGTGCGAGGATTGAAGAGCGTGCGAGCGACGCGATGCAAGGGGTCCGACGGCCCACGTTTCGCCAACCCGTAGGCGCGTGAAAACCGCCATATGCCCCACATCAAATTGCCTGCCAGGCGCAGCGGGGCGCCAATGATGGGGTGGGTCGCCGTAAAGACGCGCCTCCAGTGCTGGAAACGGACCATCGGGCGTTGTGTACATTTTGCGGGGATTCTGGTTCCAAAGAAATGATGCAAGGCCAAGAGCTGGGTGTCGAGCGCATTGCGGGCGCTCCGATCCGGCATGGATTCCTGCAGTGACATCCAGTCCACGTCCTCGCTTTCCGCCAATCGGGCCAGATCATGAAGGTGCCTGAGATCTATCCTTCCGCGCCAGTAATCTCCCTCCTTGAGAAGGTCGTGCACCATCCAATGCAGGGCGCGAGACCGAGCGGGAGGAATGTTCACCCGAAGTCCTCCGAGTTGGACGAGTTCGGGAGGGGCATAGCAGGTTGGTTGGCTCGGCCGAAGTTCCAGCATTCCGGCGTCATGCTCGCGGGCCATGCCTCGGGCGCCCGCCACATCGACGTAGCCAAGCTCTTCAAGACAGGTCCGGGCGAACGTCTCTTCGCGAGGGTCCACGGCTAGATCGAGGTCACTCGTCATCCTGCTGGGAACCTGGCCGCCCGGCGAAAGGAACAGAGGAACGGCCCCCTTGAGCAGAAACGGTACGATGTCGCGGCCATTGAGGGCCGCAATGGCTTCACGCAGTTGAGTACGCAAGCGCAGGTTCCGTTCGCGATTGCAGTCGTAAACGAACCGAAGGTACTCGCGCACGTCCTGCGGGAGTTGATGGATTTGTCCGGCCCGAGCGAGTGACGAGAACAAATCGGGTGTGAGCAGAGTGTGATTTGCCAGAGCGATCACGGCCTGCCAGTCGGCGCTGTCGGTCGGAGCGCCGCGAAGTCCGGCGACCAGCGCCTTAAGCGCGTTGCCTCTACTCGTCATGGCATGCTTTCGAGATTAGCTGTACCGCATCATCAAGCCCGGAATAGGTCAGGCAATAGGTTTGCGCCGAGCCGATGAGTTGGGTGAGCACTTCGAAAGCGGTGCCACTGAGCTCTCCGCCGGGTGCCAGCGCGCCGTTGAGCAGGCCGCGCAATGCGTGAGCCGGATCGATCGGCTCCAGGCTAGCTTTCGTGTCACGACCTCGACGGAGCAGGACCACACAGCCGATGGGTAGGGGAGCGGGAGGCAAGGGCACGAACGCCTTGGGCACGGCAAATCGTACACGCTTGCGGTCAGGGCGGCGACAGATCGGAACGGCATCGAGGCCGGGGCAGTATTTGGCCAGCAACGGCCATGCTCCCGCCTTGACCGCCGGGGCAAACGGAAGGCCGACGCCATGCCCGCTAGAGTCCAGCAGCGTCACATCATCGGCGACAAAGCCAAATCCTGCATGGACCAGTGCCAAGGTCAGCGTCGTCTTGCCCGCGCCCGGATTGCCACAAAGAAGGACGATGCGTTCATTTCCGAGAAGCGCAGCCGCATGGAGGGCAAGTTCATATGCGCCGTAATCCAGAACCTCGGTCAGCAATTGCCCCTTCAGCATGACGGGTAGTTCGTCGAGGGAGCAGGACAAAATCCACTTGCCATCCCGCAACAGATGGACTCTCCCTCCCTGCCCAACCACTTCGAGCAGTACGTCGGCAGTATCTCTTTTGACCTCGAGGTGGCGAAATACGGAAATCGCGGGAAAGGCGTAGGCTGCCGGATAGACGATGCGTATGTTGAGGCCCGCAACTGCGACCACCTGGCTCAAAGGCTTTTGAGCTGACGAAGCGGACAAGGGCGCGCAGGGCCGTATCAGGTTTAGCCGCTGCCAATCTTCGAGTGCAGCCTCGACATGCCTGTCTGCCTCAAGTCTATCAACGCCACTGCGCGCCATCTCGACCGAGATGGCGTGCGGTGGCATGCCTTCTTCCAGAGAGCGCCAGATGTCGGCAGCAGTATCGTTGACGGCGAAAATGGCCTTCTGGCAAGGGCTGAACAGGATATTTTGTCCCCTGACGCGTACCAACCGCCCCTGGATCACAAACCTCCCAGGGCCGTGATCGGCGGATCCTGATGCCACACTTCTGTCAATCGCCTCGTGCTGGTTCATCGCGGTGACGGTCCAAGCTGTTGTTGCAAGCAGGGTGCATGCGAGCGCCACCTGTCTTTGCAGTTAGGATAATCATTGCCGACGGTGCGACTTCTCACAGCAATTCGTCGGAGAACCGGCCCACGTCCTGATGCGCCGCGATCCACTGGAGATGCGCCTTGTTCCAATATTCGCGGGCGTTGGCGCCCATCAGCAATCTGAAACCAGATGGCGGCAGCGGCAACGAGGAGGGGATTGGCTCGTCGGGCAGCCACAGCAAAACGTTGTCGCGGCTTTCAATCGTCAGCCGCCATGTTCTTTCCAGGCGATGGAATCCACGCATGTTGGCCGCGGCCAATGCGAAAACCGATTCCGTGATCCTCAACCTGGGCGACTGATCGACAGCCTTGATCGGCGCCTGATGTGTGATTTCGCCCTTGGACAGAAAGGCATGCATGCGAATGAGGGATTTGTCGACCCGCACCGTTTGCCCTGTTCCGTCCCGCTCGTTTGACGCAGGGTCCAGGCTGATCCCCGAGAAACATCCGTCAAACAGGCAATCTTCGATGATACCGCTGAGGAGATAGTCGTTCTCCACCGCATCATCCCTGATTTCGCTGAGCCAGCACCCTTTTAGGCGAAAGCCGTCGGCGTGCTCGGCGAGGCGAATGCCATCCCAGCAGCGACGGGCACGCACCCCCTCAATTGTCGCATCGGTGGTTCCGTCCCTGACAAGCAAAGCCGCGCTGTTGCAGTAGGTGTCCCGCCAATCAGACGTCAGCGGTACCTGGCCGTCGAAGCGGCCGCCGACAAAGCGAACCCCTGGACAGTTGCGGATGACGACGGGATAGCGATTGACCGGCAACGTCCCCTCGTCGCAGCCCATCGTCGCGCTGGGATCGCTGTTTCTGCTGTTGGCAACCGTGAAGGAAGCATTGCGAGCGTTGATAGTTGCTCCCGGCTGGAGATTCCGAATTAATTGCTGTTTGAAGCCATACTCACCCGCCAGGACGAACTCGTTGCCTCCCGGCGTCTGTCCGCCTTGCGCTCGGAGCGAACTCGGCAACAAAGCGATTACAGGGTACAAGCCAGCGACGGCCATGAAAGAACGGCGGTCCATTTTCGTGCTCATTGACCTACCCTATCGCACAGCCGATGCCGTTCAAGGCAGGCCAGTAGCACCGCATCGAGAACCCTTTCGGCGACGTCTTCGGGCGACGCAAACCTCTCCACGTTGACCGCCACCAGTACGCCGGCGTGATCTTCCGTTCCCATCCTCCACTCAAGATCGGTCGCAATCTGGCGGCAAGCACCGTCCGCGGTCGACCACAGATCAAGGTCGCGGTCAGGAGATGTCCTTTGCATCCGCGAGGACCTATCGCCCCTTTTTAGAAGTCGATCTCGTGCCACGCCGATCTCGCCGTGCAGATGGACAAAAGCAATATCGTGCACGCCAATGGCGAACAGGATATCAAGCCACTTCTCGGATGTTGCCCCACGCCTGCTCTTAAGCAAGATGGACAGGAATCCCTGCAACAGGCCCTGGTCCATGACAATAATTGTATTTCTTCCCTGTCTCTCGCTTTGAACATAAGCAATCAGAAACGAAAGGTTCCAGATGACTCTGACTGTGTCGACAATCGATGATTGCCCACCTTCGATGACAAAGCGCGCAATTCGTGAGAGCAGCGAGCGAAACTCACGATCCCTCAGCTTTGGTGCAACAATACCTATTCTGTAGATCTGGCGGTCGATGAACTTTCTTGTCTCCGACGCCACCCGCACATCACCCACCAACGGGCCGTGCCGCCGCAAACCGCTAGCCAACAGGGTGGTTGCGGTTGTCTTTCCAATCCCGGGGAGACCAAAGAATTCCACAAATCGAATGCCTGTTTGAAGTGGGCGTGGTTCGACGTTTGGCGCCAAGCCTGCCGTCAGGTCACGGACTGTGTGCGAAGCCATGGGAATTTCAATGTTGAAAGAGCTGGGACCCTGGAACCGCGTACAATTTCGGACGCTCAGGGCCGGTCTGCAGTGATCGTTGGATGCCGCGATAGAAGATGAGCAAAGCCAACGGCAGCCAGAAGAAAGGCGCTGTCGATGGACCGAAGGAGTCGCTCATCTGGTTTGCGATGATGTAGTTCCACAGGGAAACCGACGTTCCAAGCACCATCACATTCACTTCCGCCGCATGGTCGCCCCCCTTGTCATTGCCGAACAATGTGCAGAACACGACCCTGACCAGATATGCCATGACCACGAGAACCAGCATCGACACCAACGCCAAGCCGGGCACTCCCAGTGTTCTAAAGAAGTCAATGAACAGATTATGGCTATGGGGTGCGATATCTTGCACCCATTGCCCTGCCCCCACACCCGTGAACGGGTGCGACAGGCCGAGATCGATCGATATAGACCACAGTCGCTGCCGCGATACCACCGAATGCGCCTCGCCTCCGGAAAGTTGAAGGGCCAGCAGGCCGTAAGCCCGTGGATTTAGGAACTGCAATGTCAGCAGGCTCGCTTCGAACAATATCGGAGCGGCAATGGTTCCCACGATTACTTTTAAAGGACTCTGCTTTCTTCTGATTAAATATATACTGTATAGCGCAAAGAAAAGACCAAGGCCCACCACTCCGAGAACGAAGTTGGTCTTCGAACCCGATTTCACCAAACCCAGGAGCACGGCAGCGAGGCAGCCCATAAGGAGAAGTCGGTGCCGGCGGGATGTGACCAGCTTCGCGGCGACAAGCGGCAGACCAGCCGACAACGCGATCCCGAGTTGGTTCGAATGCTTGAAATAGCCTTCAGCCCGATCGGCGAATCTGGCATCGCCCAGCCCGATTGCGACCAGACAGGATGTTACGACAGTCATGATGACTATGGTCGTCACAACCCTGTCGATTGCCACGAGACCCTTCGGTCTCATGGAGATCGCCGCGACTGCTGGAATGATCGCGAAGCCAAACACTTGTGAGAAAACCGCGCGCATCGTCCTCATCGGATTGTCTGCGTAGAGCATCGACAGTAGAGAGAGAACGATGATGACAGCAGATATCGTCAGCACCGCAGTCGTCAGGGCGGCTTCAATCCGATGGAGGCGTCTTGCTGTTTCCGCATAGGCACCGACACTTAGCAGAGCGCAGAACAGTGCCAGCACGAAGGAAAGTGAGCCATCCGTTCCGGCAATCCGCGTGGCGCCAGGGAACCAGATGGACAGGATCAGCAAAAGGACAGATACCTGAAGCATAGGTAGAATGTCACGTTAGAGGCATTATGCGGGAACTGCGCGCCGACGCAGCCTCGCGTTGATGCGCAACATCCAGCGTCTTGTTGTCCTGAATAGCTGCACTGATAAACACAGGCTTGGCGTCCGTATCATAAATCATTGCATGCTGCCGCACGGCGGGTGAACTTCCGCATACCTATTTCCATGCAGCGTAGGCTCGGCGGGTGGCCAAGGAAATGAGCGAAAAGGGGGCATTCGGACAGGGTGCTCTACGCCTTTTGTGCAGCGCGGGGGAGTGTGCGGCGATTTCCCGCCCCTCGATCGCTCGGCGAGGCGGTGCAGCCGGATTGAGTGTTGGTACCGATTTCGCAGATGTGGGAGACTTGGAGATGGCACACTGAGTCTTCCACCCATAGGAGATCGCCGTGCTTTGGGGCCTTGTCGTCGTCGGTGTGATCGGCATTTTGCTGGGATTTCGTTTTCGAGTTGCCGCGCTCATTGTCGTGACCGCGGCGACTGTCGTGGGCGGCGTCGCTGCAGGCGGCATCGGCAGTGTATTTGATTGGCACCACCTCATCTCAATCCTGCTTCTCGTTGTCGTTCTACAGGGGGCCTACTTGCTCGGCCTCTTCCTTGGCGTAATCTGGCGCCAAGGCATGTCACGTGAGCAGTAATGGTCTGCGGCTGCCATTTCGCCGCGGCTGGCGGGCGCCGCACCTTTCGCCATTGCGATCGCGACAGCACGCTGCGGTTTTTAGGCAAAGCAATGCATCGGGCAAGAATTTGCGATGCGCATTGATCAAGACGCACGGTCGAATTTCATCACGGCGCCCACGGTCCGGACGAGAATGACAACATCGGCCCATAGGGACCATTCCCGCACATATCGGCTGTCGATAGAGACACGACTGGGATAATCCATTGCGTCTCTGCCGGCCACCTGCCAAAGGCCAGTTAGCCCAGGCCGGGTTTTTAGATAATCGATCGCAGAGGAGCCGTAACGTTGAAGTTCGTCGGGAACGACTGGACGGGGGCCGACGCAACTCATCTCGCCGCGCAGCACGTTGATGAGTTGAGGCAGCTCATCCAGGCTAGACTTCCTGAGAATGCGCCCCAGGAATGTGATCCGCGGGTCATTCTTGAATTTCCAATTCTGCTCCCACTCCTTGGCGGCTTCGGGATTGCTCGCGAGATAGTCGGCCAGGACCCGCTCCGAGTTGGCCACCATGGTCCTGAATTTGTAACAGGCGAAGCGCCTGCCGTTGAACCCGATCCGGGTGTGTGAGAACACCGCCGGTCCGCCGTCGGTCACCAATATCAAAAGGGCAACCGCCAGCATCACCGGCGCAGCGAGGACAAGCGCGATCAATGCGACGGTCATGTCCATCATCCTCTTGCGCCGGCCTCCAAGCGGACGGAGGTTTTGGCCGACGCGGATGCCTGGCCCGCGGTGCTTTATGTCAAAGGCGCTTATTGTCACGGATGTCACCAAGAAACGCTGCTGGTTTTGCTGCCCAACTTCACAGCGGCGCGTCATTCTCGGCAAGAGAAGCAAAGGAGGTAGCGCCGTACCCAGCGCTCGTTACCCCCTTAGCCTGATCCGAGCGTCGCAGGCGTAGCCTCGGTAAGTCTTCCGATCAAACGGGGTATCACCTAGCATCCGTTTGCTGCAGTAGCAGTTCGGGCAGGTTCGGCTGTATTGCCAAAGCGCGCATTGGAACGGGTTCGGCCACCAAGAGGTCAGAGGGCCAACCAATTTGGACCGTCACTCGCCTGGGCGAGAATAGAATAGACAGGAACTACTTTACCAAATGCGAAGGCCGCAAACGCGTCAGCCAACGCAATGCAGGAAATGCACGCGCATCGCGCCCAGACGAGACCGGCAGGGCAGCGGATCCGCTTAAAGGACATTGCCGGCCTACCAGATAGTGAGAGCGCGCAACGTGGTGCCCAGCTTCATGCCTACATCACGTCATTTTTCAGCAAGGTCGTTTGCTCGTGATGTTCCCGAGATCGACCGTGCCGAAGTCCTTGCTCTCGTGCGCAAGCAAATAGCCTTGCTCGATCTCGATCTCTCCGGCCTCACCGTGGTCGTTGGCGCTGCGACAGGATACCAAGCAGTGACTGCGGCAGCGGCGGCGCTCGCTAAGGCCAGCCGCGTCGTTGCGCTCACTCGCATATCCTCCAGACATCCGAGCCTGGCAGCAGCCGCGACCGCGACGTTGGCATTTGCCAATTTTGCCAACGTATCGGAATGCGTGGAAGTGACGGACCGCATCGACAGCCGCAAATGGCAGGACGTCGACCTCGTCACGAACTCCCTCCAGGTCGGAACGATTTCTAGATCGCTTGTCGAACTCTTACCCTCTCATGCGGTTGTTTCGCTAATGGCTGGACCATGGGAGCTTCGGCCTGGCACTGTGGACTTCGACGCCTGTGACGAGGCTGGCATTAAGGTTGCGGCTCTCAATCTCAACCATCCAGCCGTAGACCTGCTGCCAGAGTTCGCGCGGTTATGCTGCACCTTGCTGGACGATGCCGGTGTCGATCTACGCGCGGCCAAGCTCGCCATCGTCTGCGACACGCCCTGTGCATCATCCCTTGAATATGCGCTCCGCGAGCGCGGGGCGGGGGTAAGCGTTTTTTCGCACCCGGTGCTGCTGACCGACGATGCATGGGATGTCATCGTCGTAGCGATGCGACCCAGCGACAAACCATCAATGGACATCAACAGCCTGGGCCGAATTGGCCGGAACTCGAACCAAACGCTGTTGGCGCAGTTCAGCGGCGGGATCGATCGCTCGGCCGCCAGCTATTTCGGCCTCACGGTTTGGCCGCCGAAGAGGCCCGGCCGCGATCAGCTAGGCTTGCCACTTGACGTACTCGGAGCAGCTCCGACGGTCCGCAGGCTGACGGGAGGGCTGAAAGCCGCCGAAGCAGCATATCGGGGCGCAGAACTGGGCGAGGACAGTGTTGGATTCCTCGTGAAGGCAAGGTCCGCGACCATTGAGAGGCAACGCACTTAAACACCAGCGCGAGCGAGTCTGTTTCGCGAAAACGACCCGGACGGGTGTCCAACCACCTTATAAGAACAGCCAGCCCCAAAAAGGTCCTCTCAACGGGTCCGGCAATTGTTGCCGGACCCGTTAGGTAAAGTCCGAAGCAGCCGTCATAGCAACATCTGTCTGAGCTTGTAGGCTACTTCCGTGCGGTTCGTAGCCTTCAGTTTCTTCATGATATTGCGGATATGGACCTTGACGGTGCTCTCGCAAAGATTGAGTTCGTAGGCAATTATCTTGTTCGCCTTGCCTTTCCTGAGCGCCTCTACGACCGCAGCCTCGCGTATCGTGAACATGCCGGCGAGCGGCCGGGCACCGTTTGCCGTCGAGTGGATGATCTCTCGAAGCGCCAGCACGCAACTGGCGGGTACAAAGATCCCTCCCGCGCGAGCGAGACCAATGGCCTCGGCAGCGACTTTCACCTTCACGCTTGTGGGAATGTAGCCTCGGGCTCCGCATTCGAGTGCGGCGAGGACCTCCCCCGGGTCGTCGGAATCCACCACGACGATTACGGGTACGGTGCCAATCTCAGCAATGAAGTCCGTAAGTTCCGCCCGAACGCTCTGCTCGGAGACCTTTCTGGCGCCAAGAATGACCAGGATCGCGGATGGCTCCTCTTTCCCGGCAATGTGCTGGATTTCGTCAAGCGATCCTACCGCGCTAACGCGCAAAGTGGGATTGTGTTCGATAAGGCCACGAGCAAGGCATTCACGTTCAAGCGCTCGCTTGTCTACAATCAGGACGAGGCCTTCGCTTCGGTGCTCTTCTTCGACATCGGATCTGCCTAGACCATTCGCGCCCGGCAGATGTCCATTATGTAGCGGTACTGCTGCATCATTCCAGGAATCGGAAATTTGGTGAGGTCCCATCGCCTTACATACTCCTCTCCGTCGCCGACTTGCTTTTCTCCCTTTGATTTGGGCCCCGCAAAGCTTGTCAGACGCGTGAACTGATACGCTCCATCGTGTCAGGCTGCCTAGATTTAACCGGGGATTGGATTCAAGGAGTAGAGCATACGCCGCCCCAACGCACGGACGTATGGCCTCCCCGCCCTATGGAGGTAACCCAACCTAAAGGGCATACTACAATGCTGTGGAAAGGGCGCATTAATCCTGGTTAACAATTGGTAATTATATATTAGCTAGCTAATATGTCCAAAGGTATTACAACCTACAATTGCGTTCAGCTTGCCTCGCACCAATAAGCCGAGACAGGGGTTGCGACTGGTCATTTCCTGTTTGCCGGCCAACAAACCATACGGCCGCCAATCGCGGCGAACTCGGCGACCGAGGTGCGCATTGGTTCGACCTCTCCGCCACGGCCAAGCGCCTCGACAAGACCAAACCAGATCGATGGTGACTTGGTCAGTGGTTTCCCGCCAAGGCGGGAACGAGGGATAGTAGCAGCGCTGCAAGCCGGACCCCGCAAATCGCCGGAAGAGAGCGTGAGGCGGCGCCTGCACGTCACTGGCTGATCGGTCATCGGCGTTGAGCCCCGAATGCTGTCCTCATACTTCTTTCGTATGCTTTGCGCGTCTTGAGCATGAGCGCATATAGTCCGTTATCCCCCGGCGCCGGTTCTCACAAACTGCCCGTCGGTTAGGCCCGGTGTCCTAGCCCCATACCAACAAGGGGTGCCGGGCCGCTCCATCCAGGCCCGACTGAAGCCGCCGCCCCATCTGCGAGGCGACGGCCGCAATTGCGATCCCAGGCGTGCTGACCCGCAACAGGTCACGTTTGGCCCCAGCGGCGGATGGGCTTCACATCAGGGCTTGCAGGACCGATAGTCTCAACCTGAAGCGCGAGGGTATTTCTGACCATGCGCCACATCAAGGCAAAGAGCCTCGCTTCCACGGATGGCGTCCGCGATTATCTGGCCGCGCAGGAGAAGAAGTCGCTGCTGCGCTTCCTGACCTGCGGTTCGGTGGATGACGGCAAGTCGACGTTGATCGGACGCCTGCTGTCCGACACCAAGCAGATTTTCGAGGACCAGCTCGCCGCGCTCGAACGCGATTCGCGCAAGCACGGCACGACGGGCGACGACATCGACTTCGCGCTCTTGGTCGACGGCCTCGAGGCCGAGCGCGAGCAAGGCATCACCATCGATGTCGCCTACCGCTTCTTCGCCACGCCGAAGCGCAAGTTCATCGTTGCCGATACGCCCGGCCA
>NZ_AZUY01000048.1 GCF_000513935.1 Mesorhizobium sp. WSM3626
CGCTCGGCTCGACATGGGCATCGAGCCATCCTTTCGAAACATCCACTCCACATATGATCGTGTTCACGGTAACCTGCCTTGTGCGTGCGATTGGAGCCAAGCGACTATTCGGTCGTACGTGACGAAGGCGAAGATCCCAGGCTCATCCACGGTTGTAACCGGANGGGTGTCGGGCGACTTCGCNAAGCCTCGAATCGGATGGCCATCCGGTTCGAGGCTCAGTCGCTCTTCTCGCACAAAGTTTCCTCCGTGCAGATACAAGGGGTGTTCCAGAGAACACCGACGTCTCACTCCGCTGGAACACCCCTCAACCGTCTCGGCGCTACGCGCCGATCCACCTTCTCCCACAAGGGGAGAAGGAAGAGGCGCTACATCTTCGTTCGTTTCGCCTTCGGATCATACATCGGCTTCAGCGATGCCTC
The DNA here is from genome assembly GCF_000513935.1 of Mesorhizobium sp. WSM3626. Classification (GTDB taxonomy): domain Bacteria; phylum Pseudomonadota; class Alphaproteobacteria; order Rhizobiales; family Rhizobiaceae; genus Mesorhizobium; species Mesorhizobium salmacidum. The sequence goes on from NZ_AZUY01000048.1 coordinate 423, forward strand.
CGCCGCAAACCGCTCGCCGGCGATTTCGATTTCGTAGGTCGAGGCCAGCACATCTGCCTCGCTCTCGCCCTGGCAAGGCACATAGCCCAGCCCGATCGCCCCGCCGAGATGGTGACCATAGTTGCCGGAGGTGATCGGACCGACGATCTTGCCGTCGCGCAGGATCGCCTCGTTATGGAAGAGCAGCGGCTGCGTATCCTTCAGGCGGAACTGGACCAGACGGCGGTCCAGTCCGGCTTCCTTCTTCTTCAGCACGGCATCTCGGCCGATGAAATCGCCCTTGGCCGTCTTCACCGCGAAGCCGAGGCCCGCCTCCAGCACGTTGTCTTCATCGGTGATGTCATGGCCGAAATGGCGGAAGGCTTTTTCGATGCGGCAGGAATCCAGCGTGTGCAACCCGCACAGCTTCAGCCCGACATCCGCGCCGGCATCGTCGATCGCCTCGAAGACATGGGCGGCCTGGTCGCTCGAGACATAAAGCTCCCAGCCGAGTTCGCCGACATAGGTGACGCGATGCGCCCGGGCGAGGCCCATGCCGATTTCGATCTCCTGGAAGGTGCCGAACGGATTGTTCTCGTTGGAGAAGTCGTTGGGGCTGACCTTCTGGATCAGTTTTCGCGCATCCGGGCCCATCAGGCAAAGCACGCTTTCGGCGGCGGTAACATCGGTGATGACCACGAACTGCTCGCCGGCATGCCGGCGCAGCCAGGCGAGGTCGCGCTGCAGCGTGGCGCCCGGCACGACGAGGAAATAGGCAGTCTCCGAAAGCCGCGACACGGTGAGGTCGCTCTCGATGCCGCCGCGCTGGTTGAGCATCTGGGTATAGACGATCTTGCCCGGCGCCACGTCCATGTCGTTGGCGCAGAGCCTTTGCAGGAAGGCGCAGGCATCGCTGCCCTCGACGCGGATCTTGCCGAACGAGGTCATGTCGAACAGGCCGACCTTGTTGCGGACGGCCAGATGTTCCTCACGCTGGTTGTCGAACCAGTTCTGCCGCTTCCAGGAATAGCGATATTCGCGTTCCTGGCCTTCGCGCGCGAACCAGTTGGCGCGCTCCCAGCCGGCGACTTCGCCGAACACGGCGCCACGCGCCTTCAGATGCTCATGCAGGGGCGAGCGGCGCACACCGCGCGACGTCGCCATCTGGCGGTAGGGGAAATGGTCGGCATAGAGCAGGCCGAGCGTTTCGGAAACACGCTCCTTGAGATAGCGGCGGTTCTTCTGAAACGGCTGGGTGCGGCGGATGTCGACTTCCCAGAGGTCGAACGGCGCTTCTCCGTCGTTGATCCACTGCGCCAGCGCCATGCCGGCGCCGCCGGACGAGACGATGCCGATGGAATTGTAGCCGGTTGCCATCCAGTAGCCGCACAGCTCCGGCGCCTCGCCGAGATAGTAGCGGTCGTCGGGAGTGAAGCTTTCAGGGCCGTTGAAGAAAGTGTGGATGCCGGCGGTGGCCAGCATCGGCATGCGGTTGACGCCCATTTCGAGGATCGGCTCGAAATGGTCCATATCCTCGGGCAACTGATCGAAGCAGAAATCCTCGCGAATGCCATCCATGCCCCATGGCTTCGCCACCGGTTCGAAGGCGCCGAGCATCATCTTGCCGGCGTCTTCCTTGTAGTAGGCGCACTCGTCCGGCACGCGCAGCACCGGCAGCCGGCCGAGGCCGGGGATCGGCTCGGTGACGAGATAAAAGTGCTCGCAGGCGTGCAGCGGGATGTTCACGCCGTTCCGGGCGCCGAGGTCGCGCGCCCACATGCCGGCGCAGTTGACGACGATGTCGGTTTCGATCGTGCCTTGGTCTTCGCCTTGCGCCCAGGACACGCCGGAGACGCGGCCATTTTTCGTATGGATCTTTGTGACCTTCACATTCTCGGCGATGGTGGCGCCGCGCTGACGCGCACCCTTGGCCAATGCCATGGCGATATTGGCGGGGTCGCACTGGCCGTCAAGCGGCAGATGCACGGCGCCGACCACGTCGGAGACGTTGAGATGCGGGTACATCTCCTTGACTTCGTTGGGAGAAATCTCACGCACGTCGACATCGAAGGCGCGGGCGAGCGACGCCTGCCTGTAGATCTCGTGCTTGCGCTCTTGGGTCAGCGCCACGGTGATCGAGCCGACCTGGCGCATGCCGGTGCCGACCTCGGTCTCGGCTTCCAGCTTGACGTAGAGATCGGCCGAATATTTCGCCAGCCGGGTCATGTTCTGCGAACCGCGCAACTGTCCGATCAGGCCGGCGGCATGCCATGTCGTGCCCGAGGTCAGCTGCTTGCGCTCCAAAAGCACGATGTCGGTCCAGCCGAGCTTGGCCAGATGGTAGGCGACCGAGCAGCCGGAGACGCCGCCGCCGACGATGACGGCCCGCGCTTTGGTGGGAAGGATCCTGGCGGTCATGCGGCCTCGCGGCGGTAGCTGGAAACGAAACGGCGCAGCCGGGCGGCTGCTTCCTGCAATACGGGCTCGGGCTGGCACAGGCTGATGCGGATATGGCCGGCTGCGGCTTCGCCGAAACTCGAGCCCGGCATGACGCCGACCTTTTCCTTGTCGAGGAAGGCGAAGGCGAATTTCTCGTCGTCGGGTTCGACAGCCGAAATGTCGAGCATGACATACATGCCGCCTTCGGAACCGCGAACAGTGACATCGTTCATTCCGTGTACCGCATCGAGCAGGACGGTGCGGCGTGCCGCGTAGCGTTCGGCGATGTCCTTGACGCCATAGTGCTGCTCCAGCGCCTCGGCGCAAGCGATCGAGATGAAGGCGGGCAAGCCGTAGGTCGTCACCAGGTTGAGGTTGATCAGCAATGTGATCATTGTCTCAGGACCGGTCAGCCAGCCCATGCGCCAGCCGGTCATGCCGTGGCTCTTGGACATGGAATTGATGACCAGCGTGCGCTCGGCCATGCCTGGCAGCGAGCGCGGCGAGATGTGCTCGCCGCCGCCCAGCGTCCAGTAGACCTCGTCGGACAGCAGCCACAGGTCATGCTCGCGGCAAACCTCGGCCAATTGTTCCAGCCGCTCGCGCGAATAGACCGCACCGGTCGGGTTGTTCGGCGTGTTGATCAATATGGCGCGCGTGTTGGGCTTGAGTGCCGCGCGGATCATGTCCGCGCGGGGTTGGAAACCGTCCTCGGCCGGTGTCTCGACGACGGTGAAACTGGCACCCGCCGCACTGAAGGTGTTGGGATAGGTGGCATAGTAGGGGGCGACGACGATGGCGTGGTCGCCGGGGTCGAGAACAGCCTGCACGGCCGCGTAAAGTGCGGCCTGGCCGCCTGGCGTGGCGATGACCTCTTCCGGCATTGTCTCGACGCCGGTGCAGGCGCTGGAGGCCGCCGCCATCGCCTTGCGCAGGCGTGGCAGGCCAGGCAGCGGCGTGTAGTGATGGTTGCTGGCACGGACCGCGACCACACAAGCTTCGATCGTTTCCGAAGGCGTGTCGAAATCATGGTCGCCGGCCGACAGCATGATGATGTCCTCGCCGGATTCCTTGCGGTTCCAGGCGGCGAAATGAACCTCCCAGCCGTCCTTGCCCGATGGCACGATGCCGGTAATGCGCGATGATGGTCTAGGCATGTGAGACTCCCGAGATCGCGTAGCCGTTCCGTTGCAGCCGGTCGCGCAAGGCGGCGATATGGGCAGGACCGACCTCGCAGCAACCGCCGACGATGTCCGCACCCGCTTCCACCCAGCCGACAGCCTGTTCGGCATAAGCGTCCGGACCGAGGTCGTGGCGGGCATGCAGTACATCCACCGTGCCGCCATGCTTGAGCGCTTCGGTGGAGGTGAAGCCATTGGCATAGGCGCCGACTGGGCCGCCCAGCTCGATCAGTTCCGGCAAGGCCGCCGCGATCGCTTCCGGGCGGCAGCAGTTGAGCAGCCGCGCCGCCACCGGCAGATCGCCAAGCGCCTCCGCCGCCGACGCAATCGTCTCGCCACTGCGCAAGCGTGGCGTGCCGTGATCGGCCAGCGTCCATGACACCCAGACAGGCTTGCCGCTTTCCGATGCTGCGGTGACCGCCGCGCGCGCTTCCTCTGATGACGCCATGGTCTCGCACAGGAACAGGTCGACACCGTCCGCCTGCTCGGTGACGATACGGCGGTAGATGTCGAGCGTGTCCTGGTAGGAGATGGTCAGCGCCGGCGCGTAACTGCCGAAAAGCGGCGACAGGCAGCCGGCGATGGCCGCATCGCCGGCCTCGTCGCGCGCTTGCCTGGCCAGGTCGATGCCACGCTTCTGCAATGGCTTGAACAGGTCCTCCGCGCCCTCGCGCGCCAAGCGTTCGGGCGTCGCCGAATAGGTGTTTATGGTGATGACGCGGGCGCCGGCGCTGATGAATTCCGCATGTAGGCCGCGCACGAGGTCCGGTTCGTCTATCAGCACCCTGGCCGACCACAGCGGCGTCGGCTCGGACTTGCTGCGCCGCACCAGCTCCTGACCCATGCCGCCATCGGTGAGGATAACGTTCTTCATGCCCGCAGCCTTTCGTTCCTGGGATCCCACAAGGGCTCGTCCTGCTGCACGACTGCCTTGAAGCGATCGCCGAAGATGTCGACCTCGACGGTGGTGCCGGGTTCGGTCAGGTCGGCGCGCAGCATGCCGAGCGCGATCGACTTGTCGACGCGATGGCCCCAGCCCCCCGATGTCGTCTCCCCGACGATCTGGCCGTCATGCCAGAGCGTCGACATGTAAGGCGCGTCGCAATCGCCGGGATTTTCGACCACCAGCGTGACGAAGCGTTTCTTCACGCCTTGCTGTTTCTCGTTCTGGAGCGCCGACTTGCCACGGAAGTCGGGCTTTTCCCATTTGACGAAACGCTCCAGCCCGCCCTGCAGGATCGAGTAGTCCGTCGACAGGTCGCCCTTCCAGGTGCGGTAGCCCTTTTCCAGACGCAGCGAATCCAGCGCGTACATGCCGAACGGCTTCAACCCATGATTCTGCCCGGCGGCGCAGATCGCATCGAAGATCGCGGCGGTGTCGTCGACCCTGGTGTGGATCTCCCAGCCGAGCTCGCCGGCGAAGGAGACACGGACCAGCTTGGCCCAGCGGCCGGCAATCCTGGTCTCTTGATGCGTCAGCCATGGCAGGGTCAGGTCGGCATCACAGACATCGGCAAGAATTTTTCGCGAATTGGGACCGGCCAGGATCTGCGTGGAGAATTCCTCCGTCCGGTCGATCAGCTTGAACGCCGCATCCCCGGGCATGTGCGATTTCAGCCATTCGAAGTCATGCCACTGCGCCACCGCTGCGGTGATCAGCGTCATGGATTCCTCGCCATGGCGTACCACCGACATTTCGGTGACGATGCGGCCCTTGTCGTCGGAGAAATAGACGAGGCCGATGCGGCCAGGCTTCGGCACCAGGCCGGTCACTTGCCGGCTCAACCACTCGGCTGCACCTGGGCCCTCGAGGTTGAAGCGCGAGAAGCCGGGCAGGTCGAGGATGCCCGCGGCGTCACGCACGGCCAGGCACTCTTCCCGGACGCGATGCTGCCAGGGTCCGTCGCGGCGGAAGGTCAACGTGGCTTCCTCGGAGACGTCGTCGCCGTCCTGCGCGTACCAGATAGCGCGCTCCCAGCCATTATAAGCATCGAAGCGGGCGCCGAACGCCTTGATGCGATCGTGGATCGGCGACAGTTTCCTGTCACGTCCTTCCGGCCAGGCGTGGCGCGGGAACTGGATGGCGTATTCATTGCCATAGATTTCCATGCCCTTGGCCACGCAATAGTCCGGCGCGGAAGCAAAGGAAGTAAAGCGGCGCGGATCGCAGGACCACATGTCCCATTCGGTCTGGCCTTGCGTCACCCATTCGGCCAGCACCTTGCCGGCACCGCCACCCTGGGCGATGCCGAAGGTGAAGACGCAAGCCTCGAAGGCGTTGGGAACGCCCGGCATCGGACCGATCAGCGGATTGCCGTCCGGCGCATAAGGGATCGGGCCGTTGATGACCTTGGAGAGGCCGGCGGTGCCCAGGATCGGCACGCGGGCAACCGCATCGGCCAGGTAATGCTCCAGCCGGTCGAGATCGTCGGGGAAGAGCTGGAAGGAAAAGTCCTCCGGCATGGGGTCGTTGTGGGTGGCCCAATGCGCGCGGCAATTGCGCTCATAGGGGCCAAGATTCATGCCGGCCTTTTCCTGGCGCAAATAGTATGAGGTGTCGACGTCGCGCAGCAGCGGCAGCTTCTTGCCCTGTTCTTTCGACCAGGCGGCGAGTTCGGGGATTTCCTCGAACAGTATGTACTGGTGGCTCATCACCATCATCGGCACGTCGCGGCCGAACATCCTGCCGACTTCGGCGGCGCGGTAGCCGGCTGCATTGACGACGATCTCGCAGCGGATCTCGCCTTGCGCCGTTACGACCACCCACTCGTCCTTCTCGCGGCGCACGCCGGTGACGGGGCAGAAGCGGATGATTTTCGCGCCCATGTCGCGCGCGCCCTTGGCCAGCGCCTGCGTCAACTGTGCCGGGTCGATGTCGCCGTCGCTCGGATCGTAGAGCGCGCCCTTCAACTCGTGCGTTTCGAGGAAGGGGTAGCGGCGCTTGATCTCGTCGAGCCCGACCACGTCTATGTCCATGCCCTGGTGGCGGCCCATGCCCTTGGCACGCTGGAATTCCTGCATGCGCTCGTTGGAGTGGGCGAGCCTGAGCGAGCCGGTGACATGGTAGTTCATGGGATAGTCGACCGCGTCGGCGAGCCCACGGTAAAGCTCCGTCGAATAGCGCTGCATGTTCATCAGCGACCAGGAGGAGGAGAAGGTCGGCACATTGCCGGCGGCATGCCAGGTCGAGCCCGAGGTCAGCTCGTTCTTTTCCAGGAGCACGCAATCGGTCCAGCCGGCCTTGGCCAGATGATAGAGCGAGGAGGTGCCGACAACGCCACCTCCGATGATCACCACGCGCGCCGTGCTCGGCAAACCCGCCATGTTCTTCTCCCAATCTTCAAGCGCGCCGCGCTTTATTTTTGTTTGATGCATGTCGTTATCCCAAAACCGCTCCACGGTTTGGGCGACATGCACTCAATAGACCGGTGGCGAAACCACCCAGATGACGACCGCCGGCTCGCTACCCGGATTGCGCCAGCGGTAAGGCTTGCCTTCGAAGCGGAAGGAGTCGCCTTCGCCGAGCCGGTGCCAGACACCGGCTATTTCGATGTCGAACTGTCCGGACGCGATGTATCCGGCCTCCTCGGTCGGCCGGCGGGCCTCGCTCTTCAACTCCGCGCCCGGCGCGAAGACCGACCGCACCATCTCGAAACTACCACCGAGGTCCGGTGACAGAAGCTCCTCCACCAGGCCGGATTCGCTGGTGCCAAGCGTGCGACGCTTGCCGGCGCGCACCACCACGCCGCGCTCGCTTTCCACGGGCACGTCATGGCTGAAGAACAGGCTGATCGGCACGCCGAACAACTCGGCGAAGGCCCTGAGGTCACTGAGCGATGGCGTCGACAGGCCGCGCTCGACCTGGCTGACCCAGCCGACCGACCGGCCGAGTTTCAGCGCGATCTCGGCCAGCGTCAGCCCGCGCACCCGGCGCAAGGCCCTGATATCGCCGGCCAGGACTCGTTCGTCAGCTCCCTGTAATGTTCGTGCGGTAGGGGAGGCCAAATCGCTCACTTCATGAAAAATTGCAATCGAATTTCATGAGAAATGAAGCTCATGAAAAAATCAAGTAGATTTTCACCAATGCTCAAGATTTGCTTGCAGGATTTTGACGGTTCATGCAAAGGCTCCGCCGCGAGCGGCGAGTGGGGACGTCCGATCGACACAATGGCTAAGGGACGGCCCATGCTGGAAAAGAAGGCTCGAATCGCGGTTGATGCCGAGATCGTCGACGATGCGATCATGTCGCGCCGTTCGGTGCGCGCATTTCTGCCCGACATGGTCGACGACGAGACGATCCGTGACATATTGACTGTTGCGGCGCGGGCTCCTTCCGGCACCAACATGCAGCCCTGGCGGGTCTATGTCACCAAGGGCGGGACCAAGCAACGGATCACGGATGCCATCATGAATTCCGGCATCCGCGCGGAAAAAGCCGACTGGGACGAATACCGCTATTATCCCACCCAGTTCTTCGAGCCTTATCTCACCCGCCGCCGTGCCAACGGGTTCGGCCTCTACGGCGCGCTCGGCATAGGCCGCCGGGAAGTCGACAAGATGCGCGCCCAGCACGACCGCAACTTCGTCTTCTTCGACGCGCCGGTCGGCATGATCTTCACCATCGACCGCCGGCTCAACCAGGGGTCGTGGATCGATTACGGCATGTTCCTGCAGAACATCATGGTCGCGGCGCGGGGCAGGGGTCTCCATAGCTGTCCGCAAGCGGCCTTCGCGCCCTATCACCGGCAGATCCGGCCGGTGCTCGACATTCCCGACGAGGAGATCGTCGTCTGCGGCATGGCACTCGGCTATGAAGACACGTCCAAGCCCGAGAACGCCTTCCGCACCGACCGTGAGCCGCTCGAGGAATGGGTGACGTTCAGCGAATAGGTTTCGTCCGCCGCAGGCCCGCTATTCCGTATTCATATGCGCGCCGTGGCCGCTGACATGGGCGCCATCCTGCGGCGTCAGCTTGAGATAGGCGAGCAGCGCGCAGAGCGTGATGATGCCCTCGATCACGAACAGGATCCGGAAATCGCTGGCGGCGGCCGGCCCGCCGCCGGCGAGAAACGACAGCATCGCAGCCGCCAGGCCGACGCTGATCGCGACCGCCAGTTGCCAGAGGATATAGTAGAGCGCGCTGAAGCGGGCGAGTTGTTCGGGCGCGATGTCGGAATAGGCGAGGTTGCCGGTCGAAGCCCATTGCACCGAGCGAAAGACGCCAAAGACGAAGATATAGGTGAGCGTGATCCAGACCGGAGTCGTTGCTTGCATCAAGGCGAAGCCCGCGACCATGGCGGCAACAACGGGTGTGTTGAAGACCAGCACGCGGCGAAAACCGAAACGGTTGAGGACGCGTGGCATGAAGACACGCATACCCACCGAACCGACCGCCGCCACGAAGGTCAGCGATCCCGCCTGCACCGCGCTCATGCCGAAGCCGAGCTGGAACATCAGCGGCAGCAGGAAGACGACGGAGCTGAGACCGATCGTGTCGAGCCCGCCGCCGGTAAGGAAGGAGATGCGGAAGGTGCGGATGCGCAGGAGCTTGAGATCGAGCAGGGGATTGCGCACGCGCAGGCAGTAGAAGGAGGCGGCCGTCAGGATGATGAGCGCCAGAGCAAGCTCGGCGGCGATCATGCTGCCGGCGGCGTCTTTCGCCGCGAGCGAGTCCATGCCGAAGACCAGCAGGACCATGCCGCCGCCGACCAGCACAAAGCCTGGAAAATCGAACCGCGTGCGCACCGGCTTGGTCATTGTCGGAAACAGTGAGGCGGCAAGAATAGCCGCCGCGAGCGCGAATGGCACGTTGATGAAGAAGATCCATCGCCAGGAGATGTAGGTGGTCAATGCGCCGCCGACGAGCGGACCGACCAGCGGCCCGGACTGCCCGGCCAGTGAGATATACATGTTGATCTTCAAGGTCCGGCTGCGCGGGAAGGTCGACAGGATCACGACCTGGCCGAGCGTGCCCATCAGAGCGCCACCGAAGCCCTGCAGCGCGCGGGCGCCGACCAGCATCCAGATGTCGTTCGACAGCCCGCACAAGGCCGATGAAGCGGCAAACACCAGCAGGGCAAAGCAATAGACATTGCGCAGGCCGAAACGGTCGGCGGCCCAGCCGCCGAGCGGCATCGAGATGATCAGGCTGGCGACGTAGACGGTGATCAGCAGGCCGAGCTGGCTGGGCGGACGGCCAAGGCTTTCGCTGATGCCCGGCAGCGCCGTCACTACGACATTCTGGTCGAGGCTGGTCATGAACACGCCGCAGGCAACGGTCAGCGGCAGCAGGAGCAAGGCTCTGGCCGACACATCGGCGCGATCGGTAGCGCCGGCGGATAGTTCAGCGGTCATGGAGATGTTCGAACCAAATATGCCGACTCTGAGACGGGATTTTCATCCCCTTGGACCGGTTGAGCGGGCCACATTTTCCATCATGGGCGCCCGCGGCGGGATTCTCTAGCGGCAGAACCAGCCGGCGTTGAGGCCAGAGGCAGCGGCTCTAAGGCCACACCGCCTACTGCACCTCATAGCCGACTTCCTCGCTGGCGTGGCAGAGCGCCTCCCAGAACGAGCGCGCGAAGGAGCGGAAGACATAGATGTCGAATTGGTCGGTGCCGGTGCGCTGGATCTGGGCGAAGACATCGTGATGCGTTGTCGAGCGGCCGGCGCCGACCGGAAAGGCGGGCAAGGCGAAGTCGATGGCGAAGAATTTCGACAGCACCCATTCGGCTTTCGGCCCGGCAATGCGGATGGCGGTGCGGCCATGCGACAGGTCCGTCACCGTGCCGATGGCAGGCGTCACCGGCTTGGCGAAGGCTGCGGCCAGTCCTTCGGCCTCATCGGTCACCGTGAACTTTCCCGGAGCGAAGCCGAACACCGATTTCACGCCGTCGCTCAAGCCGCCGCCAGCGCCGTCGGGCAGCGCAAGCCCAGTGACGCCGCGGATGGCCGCGATCAGTTTCTTCTCTTCGCCCGGCCATGCCGCGAGTTGCACGATCGAGCCCGGCCGGGTTTCGGTGAGCAGGATCTCGACGCCATGTTCGAAATTGCCGTGCGAGCCGACGTGGAGCTCCGGCTCGAGGGGCGATTGACGCTCAGCCATGCATGCGGGTCCCTTCCGGATCGTAGAAGTGGTTGGAGACGATCTCCACGGGACCGAAGCGGTTGCGCAAGGGATCGGAGACATAGGCGCGCGTGCCGTGCCTGGCCTTGCCGCCCTTGACCAGTGCCAGCGCGATATGCTTGCCGAGCGCCGGCGAATAGCAGCAGGCGGTGATGTGCCCGACCGAGCCGTGCGGATTGGCTTCGTCGACCTCCTCGACAATGTGCGCGCCGCCATTGAGCGGCCGGTTGTCGAGCGCGATCAGGCCGACCAGTTCCAGCCGCTCGGACGCAACGAGACCTTCCCGGTCCATCATCGCCGAGCCGATGAAGGGCTTCTTCTTCGACAGCATCCAGTCGAGATGCAGGTCGCGCGCCGTGGTGCGGCCGTCGATCTCGGCGCCGGTGACATGGCCCTTCTCGATGCGCATCGTGCCCAGCGCCTCGAGCCCGTAGGTGACCAGCCCGAATGGTTTGCCGGCCTCGACCAACGCTTCCCAGACATGGGTGCCGTGGCCGGCGCCGCAATAGACCTCGAACGCCATTTCACCGGAGAAGGATAGCCGGCAAATCATCACCGGCACAGCTGAAATCTCGCCGTGCACGATGCCCATGAAGGGCAGCGTCGCATTGTCGACAGCCGTGCCGGTGATACAGGCGGCCAGAATCTGCCTCGCTTTCGGCCCGCCGATCGCGGCTCCCGCCCATTCGTCGGTCACCGAGGTGACGTGGACCTTGAGTTCCGGCCAGATCACGTCGAGGAAATATTCCAAATGCTGCATCACCTTGCCGGCATTGGCGGTGGTGGTGGTCATCAGGAAATCCTGTTCGCCGAGCCGCCAGGTGGTGCCGTCGTCGAAAGCAAAACCGTCCTCGCGTAGCATCAGACCGTAGCGCGCCTTGCCGACCGCGAGGGTCGAGAACATGTTGGTGTAGACGCGGTCGAGGAATGTGGCGGCGTCGGGGCCCTGCACGGCGATCTTGCCCAGCGTCGATACATCGACGATGCCCGCACTTTCGCGCGTCGCCTTGGCTTCGCGCACGTAGGCCTGTTCGATGGTTTCGCCTGAAAGCCCGTAGATCATCGGCCGGTACCAGAGGCCGGCCGAATACATGGTCGCGCCATTGGCGACATGCCAGTCATGCATCGGCGTCAGCCGTTCGGGCTTGAGGTCGCCGAAGCGTTCGGCTGCCAGCGAGCCGATCGAGACCGGTGCGAAGGGTGGCCGGAAGCGGGTCGTGCCGACTTCCGGGATTGGCTTGCCGAGCGCTTCCGCCATGATGGCAAGGCCGGGGACGTTGGAGCTCTTGCCCTGGTCGGTGGCCATGCCGAGCGTGGTATAGCGCTTCAGGTGCTCGACAGAGACGAAGCCTTCGCGATGCGCCAGGCGGACATCATCCGCCGTGACGTCGTGCTGGAAGTCGACAAAGCTCTTGCCGCTGCCCTTGATTTCGAACACGGGCGCGGGATCTGGATCTCCAGGGGTTGCCTCGACAGCGGGCAATGCTACCGGCGCGGCGGTTCCCCCAGCCGCGGCAATGCCTGCGGCGCGCCCTTCGGCGATCGCCTCGACCGTCGAAAAGCTGCCGGTGAAGGCGCCCGCGCCGATCCAGTTTTGCGTAGGCTTGGGCGGCAGGAAGGCCTGCCGGGCGGCGTTCCATTCCGCCTTGGCGCCGGCCTGGCTGGCCAGATGGATGGTCGGCGACCAGCCGCCCGACATCAGCAGGCAATCGGCATGGACGCTGCGCGCATCGCCGCTCAGCGCACCGGCGACCATGTCGAAACGCTGGACCTTGAGGCCGGACAAGGCCTTGCCGCCTTCCGTGGCGACCACCGCATGCCCGGAAAGCAATTCCGCCTCGGCTTCGCCGGCCAGGGCGCTCATCTCGGCGGACGGTTGCGGGCGCACGTCGACGATGGCGACGATCGCCGCACCTGCCTGCTTCAGCGCCAGCGCCGACCGGTAGGCGCTGTCATTGTTGGTGAACACCACGACCCGCTGCCCCGGCAGCACGCCGAATTCGTTGGCGTAGCGCTCCGCCGCATGCGCCAGCATCACGCCGGGCCGGTCATTGCCGGGAAACACCAGCGGCCTTTCGAAGGCGCCGGTAGCCAGCACGACGGATCCCGCGCGGATCGCCCAGTAGCGATGGCGCGGCTCACCCTTGGCGGGCTGTGCCTTGTGGTCGCTGACCCGCTCGAGCGCGGCAAGCGTGTTGTTGTCGTAGTAGCCCCAGACCGTGGTGCGCGGCAGAAGCCGGACGTTGTCGCGCGCCTCGAGCTGAGCGACGGTGCGGTGCACCCAATCAGCCGCGGGTGCGCCATCGATGGTTTCGCCGGACCAGTTGGCCGAACCGCCGAAACGCGGCTCGAGATCGGCCAGCATGACGCGGGCGCCTTGGTCCGCGGCGGCCTTGGCGGCCATCAGGCCGGCTGGGCCGGAGCCGACCACAAGCATGTCGCAAAAGGCGTTCATGCGCTCGTAGCGGGCCGGGTCCTTTGCCGATCCGGCGCTGCCGAGGCCGGCGGCGCGGCGGATGAAATGCTCGCAGAACATCCAGAAGCGCGTGCCTTTCAGCGGGCCGATAACCGGCCCCATGAAGGTCTTGTAGTAGAAGCCGGCCGACAGCAGCTTGCCACCGAGCTGGTTGACGGCATGGATATCCCAGGTGAGCGAGGGGAAACGGTTCTGGCTGACGGCAATCAACCCGTCATGGATCTCGATCATGGTCGCAGGAATGTTGGGTTCCCGCACCTCGCCTTTCAGCACCGTTACCAGCGCGTTGGGCTCCTCGACGCCTGCGCTCAGCAGGCCGCGTGGGCGATGATATTTGAAAGAACGCCCGAAAAGGGTGACGCCATTGGCCAGCAGCGCGGACGCCAGCGTGTCGCCGCCATGCCCGATATAGGCAACGCCGTCGAACGTGAAGCGGATCATCTTCAACCGGTCTATACGGCCGCCGGTGACGGTGCGGCGCGGGCTCATGGCTTGTCCTCCGCCTTGCGGCGCGCGGCCGAGCTGTGATCGCCACGCACGAAGGCGACACTGGAAATCTCATGCGTCAGCGTGTTGCGCACGACCCTCAGGTGAGCCCGGCAGCCGCCGGAATGCTGCCAGATCTCGTTGTGGTCGCCGGCCGGGTTCAGCCGGTCGTAGACGTACGCGTTCCAGGCCTCGAAATTCTGTGAGGCAGGGTCGGGACGTTCGCGGTTGCCGTCACCCTGATAGGTGAACTCGATGACGTCGCGCGGGCCGCAATAGGGGCAAGTGATCAGCACTGAATGTTCCTAATGAAGCCGCGGGTTCGCGCCCTGGCCCTTGTCGTCGATCACCAGGCCGCGATGAAATCGGTCCAGCGTGAAAGGGGCGTTGAAATCGTGCGGCTGGTCCTTGGCGATGGTCCAGGCAAAGCACCACCCGGAAGCGGGCGTCGCCTTGAAGCCGCCATAGCACCAGCCGCAATTGAGATACATGCCGGGCAGGGGCCCGATGGTGATGATCGGCGAACCGTCCATCGACATGTCGCAGACGCCGCCCCAGGAGCGCAGCATGCGCACACGCGCTAGGCCCGGGAAAAGCGCCAGCATCTCGCTCATCACTTCGTCGACGATGGGCAGGTTGCCGCGCTGGGCGTAGCTGTTGTAGCCGTCGATGTCGCCGCCATAGACAAGGCCGCCCTTGTCGGACTGCGACATGTAGAAATGGCCCATGCCGAACGTCACCACCGTGTCGATGAAGGGTTTCAGCGATTCGGTGACGAAGGCCTGCAGCACATGGCTCTCCATCGGCATTGTCTCGACGCCGGCCAGTTGCATGACGCGGCCGGTGCTGCCGGCCACCGCGACCGCTACCTTCTTGGCCCTGACATCGCCGCGCGATGTGGTAACGCCGGTGATGCGGTCGCCGTCGCGCAGGAAGCCGGTGACCTCGCAATTCTCGACGATGTCGACGCCGCGCCGGTCGGCGCCGCGTGCATAGCCCCAGGCGACCGCATCGTGCCGGGCGGTGCCGGCGCGCCGCTGCATCAGGCCGCCAACGACGGGAAAGCGTGCATCATTGGAGATATCGAGCGCCGGGATCAGGCGCTTGATCTCGGCTGGCGTCATCAGTTCCGCATCGACGCCGAGATGGCGCATGGCGTTGCCGCGTCTTGCGTAATCGTCGAACTGAGCCGGCGTGTGCGCCAGGTTCAGGCAGCCGCGCTGCGAGAACATGACGTTGTAATTGAGTTCGTGTGACAGGTTCTCCCACAGCTTCATCGAATGTTCGTAGAAGCGGGTGTTGGCCGGCAGGAGATAGTTCGAGCGAACGGCCGTCGTGTTGCGGCCGACATTGCCGGAGCCCAGCCAGCCTTTCTCCAGCACCGCGACATTGGTGATGCCGTGTTCCTTGGCTAGATAGTAGGCGGTCGCCAGGCCGTGACCGCCGCCGCCGATGATGATGACGTCGTAGGATGCCTTCGGATCCGGCTTGCGCCAGGCCGGCTTCCAGTCCTTGTTTCCCTTGAACGCGTTCGCGAGCAGCGAAAGGGCCGAGTACTCTGCCATGTGTAAGGTGTCCGTTGCGGGCGATGCGGCAGACTATAGAGCAGGGTGCTGATAGAAAGCCAATATTGCGCCATCGCCTTTCGACTGGCCGACGCTTGATGTGTGCGATCGGTCGCGGTGACTTGCCCCATGATATGGCCGTCTTTATCAAGGAGAGGCTTTTTGAATGCCTTTGCCGCCCGCGAGTCGCCGATCCATCATGTTTTTTCGATTGCTTCGCCTCATTCTGGTCCTGGCGCTTGTCGTTGCGGCGCCGCTGTCGTTCGAGGCGGCGGCGCAAGGCGTTGGCCAGGCGCCCGCCGGACTGGTCGCCGACCAGCAAAAGATCATCCAGGGCCTGACGACCAAGGCCGACAATTTCGAGAAGCAGACACAGCAGGATGGCGAGGACGACAGCAACCTCGTCGATATCCGCCTGCAGCTCGAGGAATTGTCGCGGCAATCGCTGACCAGCGCGCTGGCGTTCCGCACGCGCCTGGGCGAAATCAACAGCCGGCTCGAACAGCTCGGGCCGCCGCCTGCCGCGGGCCAACCGGCGGAGCCCGACATCGTCAGCGGCGAGCGCCAGGCGCTGACGTCCGAAAAGGCGGAGATCAACGCGGTCATCGCACAAGCTCAGACCTTGTCGATCCGCATCAGCGGGCTGATCGACAAGATCGGCAACATGCGCAGCGCGCTGTTCCGGAATCTGTTGACCAAGCGCTACGTACTCTCGGACGCCTTGAGTCCGCAGGTGTTTTCCGATGCGCGCGACGAGTTCGGCAATTTCTACAAGGCGGTGTCGTCCTGGCTGAGCTTCGCCATCAAGTTCAAGTTCCAGGCCATCCTGGCGGCAACCTTCGTGGCGCTCGGCCTTGCGCTGGTGCTGCTGGTCGGCGGGCGGCGCCTGTTCGGGCGGGTGTTCGAGGCCGAATCCAGCAATGAGGACCCGTCCTATCTCAGCCGCCTTTCGGTGGCCTTCTGGTCGACCTTGCTGCCGACGCTGGCGGTTGCCGCCTTTCTCGGTTCGACTATTTTCTTTTTCAATTATTATAATGTGTTGCGCGGCGATATTGGGCTCTTCCTCAATGCGCTGGCGGCCGTCATCGGCGTGGTGTTTTGCGTCAATCGGCTGACCAATGCTGCGCTCGAGCCGCGCCTACCGAACTGGCGGCTCATTCCCGTCGAAACCGGCCCGGCGCGCTGGCTGGTGCGGCTAGCGACAGCCATGGCCGTGGTCATTGGCGCCAACTATTTCCTGTCGATAGTCAACGACAAGATGGGCTCGCCGCTGTCGCTGACCATCGCCCGCAGCTTCGGCGCCGCCATAACCGTCGGCGTCATCCTGATGCTGATGGCGATGCTGAGGCCGTTCAGGGCGCGTGACGGAAGCTGGCGACCATGGCCGGCATGGCTGCGCTATACATCGCTCGCCCTTGGCCTGTTCACCATCGTCGCGGCGCTGCTCGGTTATATCGGCCTTGCGCTGTTCGTCTCACAACAGGTCGTTGTCACCGGCACGGCGCTGATAACAGCCTATATCGGCTTCCTGTCGGCGCAGGCGATCGGCGAGGAGGACGCTTTCGCCAACACGTCGGTCGGTCGCTGGCTGTCGGCCAATTCCAGCTACGAGGACACCGCGCTTGACCAGCTCGGCCTTGTCGTCAGCATCGCCATCAACGTGATGATCGTGCTGGTGTTCCTGCCGCTGATCCTTTTGATGTGGGGCTTCCAGCCTGGCGATATCGAGGCGTGGGCGTATAAGCTCGCAACCGGGATCAATATCGGTTCGGTGACGATTTCGGTCACCGGCATCCTGTCGGGCATTATCGTCTTCGTCATCGGCTATTTCCTGACGCGCTGGTTCCAGGGCTGGCTCGACGGCTCGGTCATGGCGCGCGGCAAGGTCGATACCGGGGTGCGCAACTCGATCCGGCTGGCGGTCGGCTATGCCGGCGTTGCTCTTGCGGCGCTGGTCGGTATTTCGGCGGCCGGCATCGATCTCTCCAGCCTGGCACTGGTCGCCGGAGCTCTCTCCCTCGGTATCGGCTTTGGCCTGCAGAATGTGGTGTCCAATTTCGTCTCCGGCCTGATCCTCTTGGCCGAGCGGCCGTTCAAGGTCGGCGACTGGATCGTGGCCGGCGACGTCAGCGGCACGGTCAAGAAGATCAGCGTGCGCGCCACCGAGATCGAGACTTTCCAGCGGCAGTCGGTGATCCTGCCCAATTCGAACCTGATCAACAATGCCGTCGGCAACTGGACGCACCGCAACAAGCTCGGCCGCATCGACATCAAGGTAGGCGTCGCCTATGGCAGCGACGTCAAGCATGTCCACGCCGTCCTGCTGGAGATCGCGCGCAGCCATCCGCTGGTGCTGAAGAACCCCGAGCCGTTCGTGCTGTTTTCCAATTTCGGACCCGCCGCGCTCGAATTCGAGATTCGTCTGTTCCTGGCCGATGTGATGAACGGCAACATCGTGCAGAACGACGTCCGCTTCACCGTGCTGGAGAAATTCGACGACCAGCACATCGAAATCCCTTCAACGCCTCGCGCGGTCGTCGAGGCCAAGAAGCACGTGGCATGGCCGACCGATGACGACAAGATCGAGGCCGATTTCGCCGAACAGCAAGAGGCCAAGGCGCAAGCCGAGGCCGAGGCGAAGCGTCAGGCCAAATCAGGCCGCAAGACACGCAAGCCCGATCCGGATTAGATTTGGAATTTCAAGGTTGCACGTCGCCAAGACCAATTGCGGCATGAATGCGGCATTCAGTTGCGGTTCAGCTTCCATCTCATATAAGCTCCATGCAAAGGCGAAAATGCCTTGTGAAATGCAACAGAGGCGGTGGGAACACCGATATTGCAAATGTGGAAGTCTCTCGTCGCCGCCGTGGCTTTGCTCGCCGTGAGCGGCTCGGCCCATGCCGCAAGCGCGGTCAACAAGGACGCCGAGACGCGCACGCTGGTCGTGACCGAGGGCGGCAGCAAGACCGAGCTTGCGCTGGCCGGCGGCGAAACCGTCGAGTTCTGCCAGAACGGTTGCTTCGTCACCTTGCCCAACGGCGACCTCGAAGCCCTGACCGGTTCGGAAACCGTCGAGATTTCCGGCGGCGTCGCCCGCATCAAGTAATCTCGGTGGCATGATTGGAAGGGCCGGGCGTTTGCTCGGCCTTTTATCGTTTCCGGTAGCTGCCTAACAATGGCGCTGAAAATCCCGCCCGCCGTTTTCAGCTTGGCTTCCAGGCCGAGGACGTGTGGGCGTTTGCCTGATGGGTAGCTGTTTTCCCTGATTTGGGAAGGGTCGCGCCGCATCTTTGGCGTGTCGCAAACAGGCGGTAGCGCCGTGCCCGTCGCCTGCATATTGTGCGCCGATCAAGCGGGCGCCGACGCCGCCCGCAACAGCATTCTGGAGTCGCGGGCAATGGCAGAGTTTCCGAAAAAGGCGAAGGTCGTCATCATTGGCCTCGGCGGCATTGTCGGCGCATCGATCGCCCATCATCTGATCGAACGCGGCTGGGACGACATTGTCGGCATCGACAAGTCGGGCATCCCGACCGATATCGGCTCGACCGCGCATGCGTCGGACTTCTGTTACACCACCAGCCATGATTTTCTGTCCTGCTGGACGACGCTCTATTCCATCGATTTCTACGAGAAGATGGGCCATTACGCGCGCGTCGGCGGCCTTGAGGTCGCCCGTGTCGGCGACGACGGCCGCATGGACGAGATCAAGCGCAAGATCGCTTCGGCCAAGGCTTTCGGCACGCGCGCCCGTTTGATCGAGCCCGCCGAGATCAAGGAAAAATTCCCGCTGATCGAACAGGACCTGGTGCAGGGCGGCCTGTGGGATCCGGACGCCGGTCTCGTCATTCCGCGCTCGCAGACCGTTGCCGGCAAGCTGGTCGACCAGGCCGAAGCGTCCGGCAAGCTCAAATCCTTCGCCAACACGCCGGCGAAGTCGCTTGTCGTCAAGGATGGCCGCATCAGCGCCGTGGTGACGGACCGCGGCACGATCGAGGCCGACTACGTCATCGTCTGCGCCGGCATCTGGGGCCGGCTGATCGCCGAGATGGTCGGCGAGGACCTGCCTGTCATGCCGATCGACCATCCGCTGACCTTCTTTGGCCCGTACACCGAGTTCGCCGGCACCGGCAAGGAGATCGGCTGGCCGCTGCTGCGCGACCAGGGCAACTCGGCCTATATGCGTGACACTGGCGATCCCAAGACCGCCGAGGGCGGCCAGATCGAATGGGGCTATTACGAAGAGACCAATCCGCGCCTCTGCCACCCGCGCGACCTGCTGGAGAAGGACCAGGCGCGGCTGTCGCCGTCGCAGCGCGATCTCGACATGGAGCAGATCCTGGCGCCGCTCGAACGCGCCATGGAACTGACGCCGATCCTGGGTGAACTCGGCTACAACGAAAGCCATTCGTTCAATGGCCTGCTGCAGGTGACGGCCGATGGCGGCCCATCGATGGGCGAAAGCCAGAAGGTGAGGGGGCTTTGGTATGCCGTCGCCATCTGGGTCAAGGACGGCCCCGGCATGGGCAAGCTGATCGCCGACTGGATGACCGACGGCCGCACCGAGATCGATCACCACGCGATCGACTATGCGCGCTTCTATCCGCACCAGACCAAGGAGCAGTTCATCTGGGATCGCTGCACCGAGACGGCGATGAAGGTCTACAATCCGGCGGTGCATCCGCGCGAACCCTTCTCCAAGGCCCGCAACGTCAGGCGCTCGCCGTTTTGGGAGCGGGAGAAGGAACTTGGCGGCTATTTCATGGAACTCGGCGGCTGGGAGCGCGCCCACGGCTACGCCGCCAACGAGCATCTGCTTGAAAAGTATGGAAACCGGGTGCCGGTGCGCGAGAACGAATGGGACAACCGCCACTTCTGGCGCGTCTCCAACGCCGAGCATCTGGCGATGAGCGAGGATTGCGGCATCGTCAACCTCTCGCATTTCTCCATGTATGATATCGAAGGACCCGACCATGTCGCGCTGCTGGAATGGCTGTGCGCGGCCAAGATCGGCGGCGACAACAACATCGGCAAGGGCATCTACACCCACTTCCTCGACGAGGAAGGCATGGTGCGCGCCGACTTCACCGTGATCCGCATGACCGACCGCTGCCGGCTGATCGACGGCGCCGACGCGGGGCCGCGCGACTTCCAATACATGCGCCGCACGGCTCAGGACAAAGGGTTCGATGTCACCATCACCGATGTGACCGAGAAGTACGTCACCATCGGCATCTGGGGGCCGAACGCGCGGGCGACGTTGCAAAAGGTGGTCGAGAACCCGGATGGGCTTTCGCCGGAGAATTTTCCTTTCGCGGCGATCAAGCCGGTCAGGATCGGCGGCAAGGACGTCACCGCGTTCCGCATTTCCTATGTCGGCGAGCAGGGCTGGGAACTGCATATGCGCTACGAGGACGGTCTGGCCGTCTGGGACGCCCTGCGCTCGACAGGCGTCATGCCGTTCGGCGTCGAGACCTACGCCAATACGCGTCGCATGGAGAAGAGCCTGCGACTGCAGAACGCCGATCTCTTGACCGAGTATAATCTGCTCGAGGCCGATCTTGCCCGACCGAAGGTCAAGGAGAACGATTTCTGCGGCAAGGCCAAGCACGTGAAGTATCGCGAACGCGCGCACCAGCCCGCCATGCTGTGCACGCTGGTGATGACCGAGAATACGGACTCCAAGGGTGTTGCCCGTTATCCCGTCAGCATCATGCCGGTGATGGACCCCGAAAGCGGGGATACACTGGTCGACGAACTCGGCCGCCGCTCCTTCACGACATCGGTCGCCTATGGCCCGACCATCGGCAAGAACATCGCGCTCGCCTATCTGCCCTGGGCCTATGCCCAGGAGGGCCGCAAGCTCAAGGTCGAGTATTTCGGCGAGACTTATCCGGTTGAAGTCGCCAGCGTTGGCTACAAGCCGCTTTACGACCCGGAGAATCTCAAGCCGCGGAGCTGATCGCCCGCGGCCGGCCTCGCTATTGGATCAGCGCGGCCACGGCCGGGCTTTTCTCTTTTTCGGTGGGCGATTCTGGCTTAACCTTGCGCAATGTCTGGTTTGCCCCGCGCGAGACATCTGCTTTCGGCCACTGCCGCACTGGCGCTGACGTTCTGGCTGGCGCCGAGATCCCACGCCGACGAGCCGGTCGATGTCGAGCTGGTGCTGGCGGTGGACGTTTCGCTGTCGATGTCGGCGGAGGAGCTGGAGATCCAGCGCCATGGCTACGCGGCGGCGCTGACGCATGACAATGTGCTGCAGGCGATCGCCGATGGCGCCTATGGCAAGATCGCCGTCACCTATGTCGAATGGGCCGGCACCGGCTGGCAACACGTCATCGTACCGTGGACGGTGATCGCAAGCCGGGCCGACGCCGAGCGGGTGGTGGCGCAATTGTCGGCCCAGCCGCCCAACAGCGCACGGCGCACCTCGATCTCCGGTGCATTGGAGTTCGGCAGCGACCTTTTCGCCGAAAGCGGCTACCAGGGAACCAAGCGCGTCATCGACATTTCGGGCGACGGGCCAAACAACCAGGGCGCGCCGGTCAATCTCGTCCGCGACGGGGTGGTCAGCCAAGGCATCGTCATCAATGGCCTGCCGCTGATGACCCGGGGCGGCTTTTCCGGCGTCTACGACGTCAACGATCTCGACCGCTACTACAGCGACTGCGTCATCGGCGGCGCCGGTGCCTTCATGATCCCGGTCAATGACTGGACACAATTTCCCGAAGCCATCCGCCGCAAGCTTGTGCTTGAGCTTGCCGGTCCGGCGTCACCCTATTGGGTGGCGGAGGAGGCGGACTATCCGCCAGTGGAGCTGGCGCAGGACAAGCCCGCCGCCGACTGCCAGGTCGGCGAGAAAATGTGGCGCAACCGCAACTGGATGCCCGACAGCAGGTAGAGCAATTCCAAACCGGGTTGCCGGCTGCTTTGTGCGCAAACACCTTCCTGTTGATTGACAAGCCCGTCGGCCTCTGTGAACAATTTCCCTCAGAAAAACAAAAGGGGAACTGACATGAACAGGATAACCGTCTTTGCCGCGACATTGACGCTTGCCGCGGGGTTGACCGCGCCGGCGCTGGCCGCCACCTCACTCACCATCGGCATCAGCGGCTGGACCGGATTCGCGCCGCTGACACTCGCCAAGCAGGCAGGGCTGTTCGAGAAACATGGCCTCGACGTGACCTTGAAGAAGGTGCCGCAGGCCAGCCGGCCGCTCGCCATCGCCAGCGGCGACCTGCAATGCGCCGCCACCACGGTCGAGACCTGGCTGGTCTGGAACGCCAGCGGGGTGACCACCAAGCAAATCTTCCAGCTCGACAAATCCTATGGCGCCGACGGCATCGTCGTGCGCAACGATATCAAGACCGTCGCCGACCTCAAGGGCAAGAATGTAGCGTCCTCCGCGCCGGGAACGTCGCCCTATTTCATGCTGGCCTGGGTGCTGAACAAGAACGGCATGTCGACCAAGGACGTGACGGTCGTCAATCTCGAGCCTGACGCAGCGGCGCAAGCCTTCCTCGCCGGCCAGAACGATGCGGCCGTCACCTACGAGCCCTTCATCTCGGCCGTGCGCGATAAGGCCGACCAGGGTCATATCCTGGCGACCACGCTCGACTATCCGATGGTTCTCGACACGGTCGGCTGCACGCCCGAATTCCTCAAGGCTAATCCCGACGCCGCCAAGGCGCTTGCCGACAGCTATTTCGACGCTCTCGACATGATCAAGAAGGATCCGCAGAAATCCTACGAGATCATGGGCGCCGACGTGAAACAGTCTGCCAAGGAATTCGAGGATTCGGCGAAGTACCTGAAATGGGCCGACAAGGCCGCGAACAAGCAGTTCTTCACCAAGGAATTCCAGGACTTTTCCAAGACCGCCGGCGACCTGCTGCTGCAGATGGGGCTGATCAAGGAGGCGCCCGACGTCGCCACGCTGGCCGACACCAGCGCCGTGGCGAATTGACGGTTCAACCCTTGGATACCGTGCGGCGGCGCAGTGCGCCGCCACTTTCCCGCTGACAAAGGATGAAGATGCGCCCCTTGCATCCTGTCTCCCCGAGCCTGCGAACAGTGCTCGGTATCGCCTTCTTCGTGCTGTTCGTGGCCTTCTGGGCCTGGATCACACTTGGCGGCCACGTCAACCGCATCTTCCTCGCCGACCCGCTGTCGATGCTGCGGGACGGCTGGCGGCTGTTGGTCGAGGACCGTTTCTGGCTCGACATACTGATCACTATCTGGCGGGTCTTCGGCGGCTTTGTGCTGGCCTCGGTCGTCGCCGTGCCGCTCGGCATCGCCATGGGCGCCTGGAAGCCGGTGGAAGCGTTTCTGGAACCCTTCGTCTCCTTCGCCCGCTACCTGCCGGCCTCGGCTTTCATTCCGCTGCTCATCCTGTGGGCCGGCATTGGCGAGTTGGAGAAGCTTCTCGTCATCTTCGTCGGCTCGGTGTTCCAGGTCATTCTGATCATTGCGGTCAAGGTCGGTTCCACACGGCGCGACCTGGTCGAGGCCGCCTATACGCTGGGCTCGACCAACAATGGCATCGTCAGGCGGGTCATCATGCCGGCCAACGCGCCCGAGATCGCCGAGACGCTGCGGCTGGTGCTCGGCTGGGCCTGGACCTATGTCATCGTTGCCGAACTGATCGGCTCGTCGTCGGGCATCGGCTATATGATCATCAACAGCCAGTCGCGGCTGGCGACCGGGCAGATCATCTTCGGCATCATCGTCATCGGCCTGATCGGGCTGTTGTCCGATTTCGCTTTCAAGGCGTTCAACCGCTGGCTCTTTCCATGGAGCCTGGCGTGAGCAAGCTTCTCATCGAGGGCGTTGCGCGCACCTTTGCCGGCGTGCGCGGCGGAGAGCCGGTCAGGGCGCTGATGCCGGTGGATCTTGTGGTCGCGGCAAATGATTTCATCACCATCCTGGGGCCGTCCGGTTGCGGAAAGTCGACGCTGTTGAGGATCGTCGCCGGCCTGGAGGCGCCAAGCGAAGGTCGCGTTCTGCTCGACGGCAAGGCGGTGACGAGACCCGGGCCGGACCGCGGCATGGTCTTCCAGTCCTACACGCTTTTCCCCTGGCTGACGGTCGCCGAAAACATCGCTTTCGGCCTGCGCGAACGCGGCATGGCCGAGGAGGAGAGGGACGGGATCGTTGCCTCCTATGTCGATCTCGTCGGGCTGAAGGGGTTCGAGAATCATTGGCCGAAGCAGCTTTCCGGCGGTATGCAGCAGCGCACGGCGATAGCGCGGGCACTGGCCAACGATCCGGAAATCCTGCTGCTGGACGAGCCGTTCGGAGCCCTCGACAACCAGACACGCGGGCTGATGCAGGAATTGCTGCTCGGCATATGGGAACGGCGCAAGAAAACGGTGCTGTTCGTCACCCACGACATCGAGGAGGCGATCTTCATGGCCTCGCGGGTTATCGTGATGACGGCGCGGCCCGGCCGCATCAAGTCGGATGTCGCCATCGACCTGCCGCATCCGCGCCACTACACGCTGAAGACCAGTCCGGAATTCTCGGCGTTGAAGGCACGGCTGACCGAGGACATCCGCGTCGAGGCGATGCGGACCGCAGAGGTGCACTAACCGCTCACGGCATGGTCTGCGTGTATGGTTTGGGGTCAGGCCGCCAGCAACTGCTTGCGGTCTACGCGCTCCTGCTGCGGCGAGCGGGCGTAGAGCTCGCGGTAGCATTTCGAGAAATGCGAGGCCGAGACGAAGCCGCAGGCGACCGCCACCTCGACTACCGGGAGCGACGACTGGATCAAGAGATGCCGGGCGCGGTCGAGGCGGATTTCGAGATAGTAGCGGGCTGGGGAGCGGCCCATCTCGGTGCGGAACAGGCGCTCGATCTGGCGGCGCGACAGGTCGACATGGTCGGCGATCTCGATCAGCGACAGCGGCTCGGACAGATTGGCCTCCATCAGTTCGATGATGGTCAGCACTTTCGAGTTCTGCACGCCGAGGCGGGCGCGCAGCGGCAGGCGCTGGCGGTCGGTCGGGCTGCGCACACGGTCGGTCAGCACCTGCTCGCACACGCGGTTGACGAGGGTCTCGTCGAAATCGTCACCGATCAGCTTCAGCATCATGTCGAGCGCGGCGGTGCCGCCGGCGCAGGTGTAGATGTTCTGGTCGATCTCGAACAGGTCGGCAAAGACATTGGCCTTCGGGAAGGCCTCGGAAAAGCCCGGCAGGTTTTCCCAATGGATGGCGCAGCGCTTGTTCGACAACAGCCCGGCGGCGGCCAGGATATGCGCACCGGTGCACAGGCCGCCGACGGCGACGCCGCGGTTATATTCCTCGCGCAGCCAGGCAAAAGCCGACTTGTTCTGATAGCGCTCGACATTGGTGCCGCTGCAGACGATGGCCATGTTCGGGCGGTCCGGCCCGGCCATCTTCTTGCGTTCCTCCTCCAGCGAGGTGTTGACCGCACACTCCACGCCGTTGGAGGCGCGCACCGGCTTGCCGTCAATGCTGGCAAGGCGCCAGCGATAGGCCTCGTAGCCGAGCATCCGATTGGCGGAGCGCAACGGGTCCAGCGCGGTCGCAAAAGCGATCATGGTGAAATCGGGAACAAGGAAGAACACAAACGACCGCTTGATCGGATGCTTGACGGCGTTCACGGGGAACCTCATCTGGCCATGACGCGAACAGGATGTCGCGAATAGCATAGCGTCATCAGGAAAAACCATTCCTGTCAATCGGCTAGGCGGCTTTGGCAAGATTAAATTTGCGACATGGGTCGCAAATGGGCAATCGCCGCGCGGTGCTGCTCAAACCAGGCCACCGTCAGGTTGTGAAAAGGCGATGGAAGCGCAACAGATAAACGCCGCCTCGGCGGAACCGAAGCGGCGGCTGTCAACTCTGAAGCCGTGGCAGGGAGCGCGGCTGTGGAGGTATCAGGCGACGAAGCCGAGACGCGCCGCAGCCATGGCCCCGGTCTGGCCAGGCATGGTGTTGGCGAGGCGCTGACGCTCGAGAGCGGTGGTCAGGTTCATTTCGCGGCGGGCGAAGAGGCGGGCAAAAAGCTTCATGATCATCTCCAATCGGTTGCTCAGACGGGTCGCCTTCGCTTGATGGAGTGGGGCAGCTCGTTTGCTGACGGGGATATAGGCTTGTGTAAGCAGAAACTGAATCGCAAAAGCGAAGCGCTTGATATGAAATGCGACACCGATCGCCACAGATTTGGGCAGGTTGCAGGTGTTGTGCCCAATATTTACGAATATTTACAGTTGGTTGGCTTCAAAAACGAGCTGCTATGCGGCTTGCTCATATGCGCCATGCAGCGGCAGCATGGCTGCTGAATTCGTTTGAATACAAATAAAATAGAGAAGGCCTGCCGGGCGGGTTGCGCGGCAGGCCTTTAGCACGGGGTACACACGATCTACTTTGCTCCAGCCCAGGATCCGACGCCATTGCGAATGCCGGTCTTGGTGTCGGAAGCTTCCGGCCAGCCGATATCCTTCTGCAACTCGATCGGCAGGGAACGGATGGCGCGTTCGGTCTGGTAGCGGGCGCGGGCGGCGTTGAATTCGGTCGCGATGCGGCCGAGGGACGACAGGATAGACATTTCGATCTCCTTTGCTGCGGCGCGGAAGGCGCCGGCAATGCATTACGCCAGGTCTGTTTCAGCTTCATTACATGTCGAATGCAGGTCTGCGTCGTGGTCGTTTCGTGCCGCTTTTGGCGGCATGCTGCTTCGATGGAGTTGACTATGCTCCTGATCTGATGTTCAATCAAACGAAATGGAATGATGCTTTGTATCAGAAAAATTGAAGGCCGATCGTCATGAACGCCCCACTCAATCACCCGCTGCCGCTGCTCGACCTCGACGTTTTGCGCACTTTCGTGGCGATTGCCGAGACCGGCAGCTTCACCACCGCGGCCAATGCCGTTTTCCGCACGCCGTCGGCCGTATCCATGCAGATCAAGAAGCTGGAGGACATTCTCGGCCGCTCGGTGTTCGCGCGCGATGCGCGTTCGGTGACGCTGACCACGGACGGCGAAATGCTGCTCGGCTATGCCCGGCGGCTTTTGTCGATCAACCGCGAGGTGGTGTCGAAGTTCATTATCCCCGATATTGTCGGCGTGGTGCGGCTCGGCTCCCCGGATGATTATGGCGAGCGCGTGCTGCCGCATGTGCTGAAGCGTTTCGCGCAGTCGCATCCCTCGATCGCCGTCGACGTCACCATCGACCAGAGCAGCAATCTGCGCCGGCGCATGGACGACCGCGCGCTCGACATCACGCTGTTGACGAACTCCTATAAGACCAGCGCGCTTGGCGCCGAGGTGCTTTTGACCGAGCCGATCGTGTGGGCCGGCGCCAAGGGCGGCTGCGCGCATCTACGCGAACCGCTGCCGGTCTCATTGTGGGAAGAAGGCTGTGCCTGGCGGGCCGGTGCGCTCGAGGCATTGGGCCGCGAGGGCCGCAACTATCGCGTCGCTTACATGAGCGCCCATACCGCAGGCCAGCGAGCCGCGATCATGGCAGACCTTGCGGTCGCGCCGCTGCCGCGATCGTTCCTCGGCAACGACATGGTCGAACTCTGCCCGAAGGACGGCATGCCCGATATCGGCACTTACAATCTTGCCATGGTGGTGGCGCCGGACGCCAGTGCGCCGGTCAAGGCCGTCGCCGACCACATCCGCGCGACTTTCGAAGTGTTTAGGGAAACCGGCAAGTTCTGATCATCCGGGATACTCGGACCGAAGGCGCTGCTCCGCCGCCTCTGTGGAGGCGGCGATCGGCGAAGGGCTCTGGCTCAGGAAAGCAACGATGTGTTGGCGCGCGCGCCGCGCTTCCGGCATGTCAATCAGCGGCCAGACGTGGAACATGCCTTCCTCGTAAACCACCTCCACCTCAACACCGGCGGTGCGGGCTTTTTGTGCAAAGATCAGATTGTCGGGCGTGAGAAGATCGCGGGAGCCCGTCAGGAGCAATGTCTTCGGCAACACCGACAGATCGCCATAGACCGGGCTGATGCGCCAGTCGGTCGGATCCATACCGGCACTATAGAGCCGGATTGCCTCCCGCCCACCGGCAATGCCCAACCATGGATCGTTCCGCTCCGCCTCGAATACTTCGGGGTTTGCGAGCGAGACGTCGAGCCCGGGTGAAATCAGCACATGACGCGAGGGTACGGGCAAACCCTCTTCCGCCGCCATCATGGTCAGCACCACGGCCATGTTGCCGCCGGCGGAATCGCCCATGAAGATGATGTCTTCCGCCTCTGTCTCCTCGAGCATCCGGCGATAGACAGCGCCGACCATGCCGAACATGGCATGGAAGTTGTGCTCGGGCGCGATGGGATAGATCGGCACGATGATGCCGTAGCCCAGCCGGTCGGCCATGTCGGCGATCAGATACCAGTGATAAGGCGTGATCTCAAAGACATAGGCGCCGCCATGCAGGTAGAGTATCTGCTTGTGCTCTCCGGCCCTGGGCGCGATTTCGTAGACCGGAAACCCGTCCACGCTGCGCGTCTGGATATCGTAACGCTGCTGCAGCAAGGCCGGCGGACGGTGATCCTCGGTCTTGCGCGCGGCCGCTATCCAGCGCTGCAGGTTTTCCGGGCTGGAAAAGGCCTGCTTGCGGCTGTGCCTAAGCACGAAGGACACGACGTGGCTTTTCAAACTTGGCATGCGGATACACGGACTTCGGCGGCAGCCGACTAAGAGAATTCCCCTTCATTCTTGAAGATCGTGCCCTGGCCAAAGATGTCAAGATCAGCGCCTTGTCCACACGCTGGTGTGATCAGTGGCGCGGCAGAAGTGCCGCGCGCAGCCGGTTGTTGGCCGTCGGGGACGTACGCGGTCCCCAGCGGAAGCCGAGCAATTTGCATTTGTCGGTGAAGGTCATCAGCGCGTCCTACCCAGAAGCAGCGAGGCGAGCGTGGCCTGCGGATCATTCGGCGGCGATGCCGGCCATCCGATGTCCTTCCGGACATGCGCCGGCAAGCTGTTCAGCGCGCGGATCGCCTTATTCCTGGCATGAGCTTGCCTGATGGTCACACCGAAGCGGCCGAGATTTTCGAACATCGACATTTTCATCTCCCTTGAAGAACGGCGGTGGCCAAGGACTTCTCGGCCGCCGTTCGATGCGGGGTAAATGCGCCTGCCATGTATCGGATGGATTTCGCGAAAATAGCGCGTTCGTTTCCAGATCGGCCTAATCTGGAAACATTGCATACAAATGAGTTTTCGAGGCGCCGAAGTCGTTTTCAGGTCCCGATAAATCGGACGTCCTCGGGCGGTGGTGCGCTGCGACTCGAATAGAAAATAGTTGACAAGTCGCCCCGCAACTGCCTGTAATTGTGCAGCGCAGCAGCAGAAGTGTGCGTTGCAGCACAACGCGGAAACCATGACTGGGGTCATCGTGCCGAGTATCCACAGTATTCAGTATCTGCGGGCGCTAGCTGCGAGTGCTGTGGTCTGCTTCCACGTCAGCGAGCAGTTCGACGGCCCCTTCTCTGTCGGTGCCGCCGGGGTCGACGTCTTCTTTGTGATCAGCGGTTTCATCATGTGGGTGACGACGGCGAGCCGGCCGGCGGATCCAGTGGGCTTCATCGGCCGCCGGATCACCCGCATCGTGCCGCTCTACTGGATCGTCACCTTCATGACTGCCGCAGCCATGCTGATCAAGCCACAGTTTTTTTACGATCAGTTGCTCAGCCCGCTGAGCCTAGGCCGCTCGCTGTTCTTCTTGCCGCTTCTGCAAGACGGCGCATTGCATCCCGTCGTCCTCCAGGGTTGGACGCTGAGCTACGAGATGATGTTCTATCTCGTTTTCGCCTTGACTCTTTTTCTGGGCGAACGATGGCGTCTGGGCGTGCTCGTCGGCAGTCTCACCATCATCGTCGCGCTGCATTTTGTCTTGCCCGACGGATATGCGCGTTCCTTCACCAGCCCAATCGTGCTCGAATTCGCTGCCGGCATCATTCTCGCACGCCTGTGGCTCCAGGACGTTCGGCTCTCGTTTGGGCTGGCCCTGACGCTGCTTGGTGGTGGGTTTCTTCTGCTCGCCGTCATCCCGCTGGTCGACGCCGATATGCCGCGCGTATTGCGCTGGGGCATCCCGGCCATGCTGATCGTGGCGGGCGCGGTCTTTGCCGAACGCGCTCGGCCGTTCAGGCCCGTGGCCTTGTTCAGCTTCCTCGGCGAAGCCTCTTATTCGATCTATCTTTGGCACGCCCTGGTGGCCGTCGCGGTGACGGGCATCACCTTGCGGCTCGGCGTGCTGCCGGCATTGCAGCCGGCGCTGATCGTCGTTCTCAGCCTGGTGTTCTCGGCGATGCTTTATCTGGTCGTTGAAAAGCCGCTCATCCGGGCGCTGCACCCCTCACGCCCCAAAGGCGTCAAGCGCGGAAAAGGGACCCCGCTTACCCAGGCTGCAGACACATGAATCCGATCGCAACGGCCTGAAGTGGTTTGTCAGTCGCGGCTGCGCCGTGCGGCGTGGCCTTCGCGCGAGCGCCTTCGCGGTGCTGAATCTCCGGCGATGCCATCCTCGCTCACCGTCTTGCGTGGCGGCAGTTTCACCGCCGCCGACAGTTTCGGGAACGGATCGACCTTGTTGGGCAGCGCCATGGCATAGACGAAATGCTCCTGGAATTTCGGCTCCAGCGCGGTCTCGATCTTCTCGATCTGGCTCACCGTCTCCTCGATCTCGCGACGATAGCCGCGATTGAGCAGCGCCATGCGGGCACCGGCGCCGGCGGCGTTGCCGACGGCCGAGACCTTGTCGAGATCGCAATCGGGGATAAGGCCGAGCACCATGGCGTATTTCGGATCGATGAAGGAGCCGAAGGCACCGGCGAAATGGATGCGGTCGACATGCTCGGTGTTCTGCTTTTCCATCAACAGCTTGGTGCCGGCATATAGCGCCGCCTTGGCAAGCTGGATGGCGCGTACGTCGGTCTGGGTGATGGTGATCTTGGGTTCGCCTTCCTTCAGCACGTAGGAGAAGGTGCGGCCGTTGGCGACGACGCGCGGCGAGCGCGCGGCAAGCGAACCGTCGACGACACCATCCTCCGAGATGATGCCGGTGAGATACATTTCGGCGACGATCTCGATGATGCCGGAGCCGCAAATGCCGGTGACGCCGGTCGCCTGCACGCTGTCGAGGAAGCCCGGTTCGTCGGACCACAATTCCGAGCCGATGACGCGGTATTTCGGCTCCAGTGTGTCGGGATCGATGCGCACGCGCTCGATGGCGCCGGGCGCGGCCCGCTGGCCACCGGAGATTTCGGCACCTTCGAAGGCCGGACCGGTGGGCGAGGAGGCAGCCACGACACGCGCGCGATTGCCGAGTACGATCTCGGCATTGGTGCCGACATCGACGATCAGCATCATCTCGTCCTGGCGATGCGGGCCTTCCGACAGCGTCACCGCCGCCGCATCGGCGCCGACATGGCCGGCAATGCAAGGCAGCATATAGAGGCGCGCGCCCTGGTTGAGCTTCAGCCCGATATCGGATGCCTTGATGCGCACGGCGCCCGAGACGGCAAGCGCGAAGGGGGCTCCGCCGAGCTCGGTCGGATCGATGCCGAGGAACAGGTGATGCATGATCGGATTGCCGACGAAGACGGAATCCAGGATGTCGTTGCGCTGGACATTGCCTTCCGCGCAGACCTTGTCGACGAGGCCGGAGATCGCCTCGCGCACGGCAACCGTCATGCCCTCGCGGCCATCCGGGTTCATCATCACATAGGAGACGCGGCTCATCAGATCCTCGCCAAAGCGGATCTGCGGGTTCGACGTTCCGGACGAGGCGGCGACGCGGCCCGACAGCAGCGACACCAGATGCATGGCGATGGTGGTCGAGCCGACGTCGCAGGCCAGTCCATAAGCCTCGTTCTTGAGGCCCGGCCACAGCGCGATGACGCGCGCGATGTCGCTGTCGGCATCCTTGTGGATGGCAGCGGTGGCGGTCCAGTTGCCCTTGCGCAATATGCCTTGCACCTGCGGTAGCAGATAAAAGTCGAATTCTAGGTTCTTAAAACCCCAGTCCTTCATCAGCGCGATCTTGAGACGGTCGAGATCGCCTGATGGATTGTGCATGTCGGGCTCTTCGATCTCGACATAGCACATGCGGATCGCCGTATCGCGGGCGATCACCCTGGTGTCGGCATCCTTGCGGATGGTCTGCGCGTTGATGACGGTGTCCTGCGGCACGTCGATGACGAGATCGCCGAGGATCTGCGCCGAGCAGGAGAGGCGCCGCCTTTCGGGCAGGCCGCGCACGCGTTCGTAGCGCTCTTCCTTGGGACCTTTGGGCGAGATGTGGTCGTTTGAGGAGGTGATCTTGTGCTTGGCGAAATTGCCTTCCTGCACCTCGATCTGGCAGCGCCCGCAAGTAGCACGTCCGCCGCACACGCTCTCGACATAGACGCCGAGCTGGCGCGCGGCGTCGAGCACCGGCGTGCCGACAGGGAACCGCCCGCGCTTGCCTGACGGCATGAACAGCACGAGCGGATCGGTAATGTTTGCAGGTGAATTCACGATTGCGCGCTTATCCCCGGCCCATCCGGGCTTCACGACCGCCGCGCCGGCGGCTGCCATTGCCGCCGCCTTCGCCCGGTGCATTGACCGCTGTTGGCGCCGCCACCGCGTGGCCGCCTTCGGCCGGCTTGTAATCCTTGTAGGTCTTGATCCATTTGGTGCAGTTCTCGTCGGTGCCGTTCAGCACGTTGGCGCCGCGCACGGCTTCCATTTCCTGCGGCCGCACCGGGTTCATGATCGCCGAAGTCATGCCGGCGCCGATCACCATCGGGATGAAGGCGGCGTTGATGCCGTGGCGGTGCGGAAGGCCAAACGAGATATTCGACAGGCCGCAAGTGGTGTTGACCTTGAGCTCTTCGCGCAGGCGGCGCAACAGCGCGAACACCTGGCGGCCAGCATCGCCAAGCGCCCCGATCGGCATGACCAGCGGGTCGACGACGACGTCGTGCGCCGGGATGCCGAAATCGGCGCAGCGCTGCACGATCTTCTTGGCGACGGCGAAGCGCACGTCCGGGTCCATCGAAATCCCGGTCTCGTCGTTGGAGATGGCGACGACGGGCACGTTGTATTTTTTGACCAGCGGCAGGATGGCTTCGAGTTTTTCCTCCTCGCCGGTGACGGAGTTGACCAGCGGCCGGCCCTTGGCGACCTTCAGCGCGGCCTCGATCGCGGCGCTGACGGAACTGTCGATCGACAGCGGCAGGTCGACCAGGCCCTGGACGATTTCCAGCGTCTGCACCAAAAGACCAGGTTCGGTTTCGTTCGGGTTGACCGAAGTGACGCCGGCATTGACGTCGAGCATGGTGGCGCCGCAGGCGGCCTGCTCCAGCGCGTCCTTGATGACGGTCTCGAAATTGCCAACCACCATCTCGGCGGCGAGCTTCTTGCGGCCGGTCGGGTTGATGCGTTCGCCGATCACGCAGAAGGGCTGGTCGAAGCCGATGATGATTTCTCGTGTCGCCGAGGCAACGATGGTCCGGGTCATGAAATCTCTCCGTCGTGATATAAAGAGTTCTTTATATCGTTATCTCTTGTCGATCAAGCGAATGGTGGTCGTTCCGCGCGGGTCAATGCGCGGTCTTCACCATATCCACCTGGGTTTCGGTAATCTCGTCGTGCAGGATGTGGTCCAGCCGGTCGGCGACCATCTGGTCGTCGCGGCGGATCTCACGCTTCCATGGCTGGCGGCCCTTCAGCACACCCGATTCATCGACGATCTCGGCGACATATTCCTCCTGGCGATAGGCCATCACGTGGATGCCAGAGACGCCGGGAATTTCCTTCACCTCGTTGATGATGTCGGTGCAGAGCTGCTTGCCTTCCTTCTTCTGGTCCTGGGCGCCTTCCAGCCGCTTGATGATGGCGTCAGGGATATGGATGCCTGGCACGTTGGAGCGGATCCATTTTGCCGTCTTGGCTGAAGCGAGCGGGCCGACGCCGCACAGGATGAACACCTTTTCGGTATGGCCGAGATCGCGGGCCTTCTGCATGAAGGTCTTGAACATCGGCACGTCGAAGCAGTACTGCGTCTGCACGAACTGCGCGCCGGCGGCGATCTTCTTGCCGAGATGGATCGGGCGAAAGTCGAAGGGCGGCGCGAACGGATTGACGGCAGCGCCCAGGAACAGCTGCGGCGGCGTCGTCAGCTTGCGGCCGGACAGAAACTTGCCGTTGTCACGCATGATGCGGCAGGTCTCCAGCAGCGACATGGAATCGAGATCGAACACCGGCTTGGCGCCCGGCTGGTCGCCGGCCTGCACGCCGTCGCCGGTCAGGCACAGCATGTTGGCGACGCCCATCGCAGCACCGCCCAGCACATCGCCCTGGATGGCGATACGGTTCTTGTCGCGGCAGGCGATCTGCATGATCGGGGCGTAGCCCATGCGGGTCAGCAGTGCGCAGATGCCGACCGACGACATATGGCAATTGGCGCCGGACGCATCGACCGCGTTGATGGCATCGACCCATCCGTCGAATATCTTCGCCCTGTTGTAGACATCCTCGGGATCGGCGCTGTCGGGTGGGTTGAGCTCGGTGGTCACCGCGAATTCGCCGCGCCTGAGCACACGCTCCAGCCGGCCGCGCGAGGTGTGGCCGGGCAGGGGATCGAGCGGCAAATGGATGCCGGCCGGATTTTCATCGAGCTGGCGGCCGATCATGCGGACGCTCCGGTCTTCGCGGCAGCGGCGGCTTCACGGGCTGCCGCGGCCTGCGCGGTCACCCGCAGCCAAGCCGAAGTTTCGCGCAACGACTGGTCGACCGGCTTCTGCACGGTGAGAATCCTGTCGGAGTTGACCATGTTCTGCGAACCTTCCCAGGCCTTGACCCAGACGCAGGGCATATCGGGCTCGACCTCGCAATTGCCGTTGGCGCGCACGCCGCCGCAGGGGCCGTTGCGCAACTGCTTGGGGCAATTCATCGGGCACGACATGCCGGTCGAGGACAGGATGCACTGGCCGCACATGCGGCAGTCGAACATGAAGCCCTTGACGCGCTTTTCGACGAATTTGATTGGAGCCTCGACACGGCCGTAGCCGATGCCCTTCCACAAGGGATGCAGCAGCAGGAACGTGTCGGCAAAACGGGCATAAAACCATTCAAGCAATCGCGAGTGCCGAATGGACCATAGTCTCACCGCGAACGAGCGCTGCACGCGGCGCTGCGGCGACACGTCGGCTGGCTTGTAGTCGGATTTCGGCGCGGCCTTCTTGACCAGCGTGGCCTGGGTAACCGCCGGGTTCTCGTCAGACATTTTCTTTTCCGCCCGCCTTGACCAGAGCGACCAGCCGCTCGCGGTCGTATTTCGTGTCGAGCTCGTGGAATGCTTTTTCGACCTCGGCTTCGAGATCGTCACCGACCGGAACCGGTTCGGCCTTGCGCCATTCGGCGAGATAGTCGTCAGTGCCACCGGCGCCGGTGCGCATGGCACACATGTCGATCGCCTCGGTGAAGCGCAACGGCAATTCGCGCTTGGCGTTCTGCCGGCCTTTCCTAACGATGACCTGGGCAGGGATGTCGCGCCAGTAGACGACGATAAGATCGGCCATGAATTCTCGCTCCTCGATATTCCGAGCATTGCCGCAAGCGTCGTAAGGCTGCTTGTTATGGGACGACGCGCGCGCATTCAAAAGCGACGCATTTGGATGTCGTAAAATGAAAGGCGGGTTTATTCGTTTGCGACCCATGTCGCGACGGGGGCGATGCAGCAGTAATGGCGGCGGAGTTTGCGCTGTTCCCGACGCTGGATGCGTTACCAGATGCCGGTTCTCAGCCCTGTCCAGACGTAGAGCCAGATCGTTGGGTGGTACCATTGTTTCGATGGCACCCCTGGATCGAACGTCGCGACGCTGCCATTGATCTTGCCATGCTCCAAGGACCGGCTGATGTGGCCGGCCGGAAGCCTACCAGGGCATGAAGACCCCGGTCAGCGCTTGAACTCCATGATGTCGAGCTTCGATTCGTAGTAGGGGGCGGGGAATTCGATGCGCCATTCCTTGGCGCTGTTGCGGAAGGCGTAACCGACCTGGTCGGTTTGCGGACCGCTGCCATAGGGCTTTGCCCGGTCGTCGTTGACGGAGCCGGAGCCAAGATAGATCGAGCGCTTGTCGCCATCGTCGAAGAAGCGGCCCTGGGTGCGCTGCGAACCGCTGATCTTTTCCAGCCGCCAACCGGAGCCATCATCAGTGACCCTGCATTTGAACCAGCCATAGATGACGAGCGGGCCCGGTCCGCCGACCTTGATCGTGCGGCACCGCCAATTGCCAGTGAGATCCTTGTCGGAGAAGGCGACCAGCGGCTTGCCCAGCAGCGCGTCGAGCTGCTTGACCTCGGCGGGGGNNCCCGCCGTTGCCTCGGCGAGCGCCGCCTTGCGGGTGTCGCCATATTTGTCGAGCCGCGCCTTATCGGCGGCGGTGATCAGTTTCTGCACCTGGCCGTCGGCAAGGGCGGGCAAAGTGCAGCAGAGCAGGCCGACAACGGCAAGCAAGGGGCGGAGGTTCATCAAAGGATTCCCTGTTTTGTCTGGGGCATAACTTACCGGGTCGCTGGCGCCTGTCATCCGTGCTTAACAGCGTCACGGTCGAAATTCATGGTGTGACGAATGCGAATCTTGCTTACGGGGTCGTCGGGTTGGCTGGGAAGCGCGTTGGCGCCGCTCTTGCGCGGGATTGGACATGAGGTGATCGGGATCGATCCCGTTCCATCGGCCGAAACGCGGATCGTCGGTTCGATTGCCGACAGCGATCTCGTCATGCGTGCCGTCGGGGAAAACCGGATAGACGCCATCATTCACAGCGGTGCGCTGCACAAGCCCAACATAGAAAGCCACGCCAACAGCGATTTCATCGCGGCCAATGTGCAAGGCACGCTAAACCTGCTCGACGCGGCGGTGGCGGCCAATGTGCAACGCTTCGTCTTCACGTCAACGACCTCGCTGATGATCTCGCAGGCGATACGCGACGGCTTCAAGGGTGGTGCGCGCAAGGCGGCATGGCTGACGGAGGCGATGTCGCCCGAGCCGCGCAACATCTATGGGGTGACCAAGCTCTCCGCCGAGCATCTCTGCCGTCTCTACCACCTCCGGCACGGGCTGCCGGTGGTGGTGCTGCGCACGGCACGTTTCTTCCCCGAGCCCGACGACATGGCGCATGCGATCGAGCAGTCGGACGCCAACACCAAGGCGAACGAACTGCTGTTTCGGCGGCTGACGGTGGACGACGCGGCGCAGGCGCATGTCGCGGCATTGGAGAAGGCACCGGAGCTCGGCTTCGACATCTTCATCGTCTGTGCGCCAACGCCGTTCCAGCCCGACGATTGCGCCGACTTGATCGCCGACGCTCCATCGGTGGTGGCGCGTTATTTTCCCGGATTTCCGGCACTTTATGCGCGCAAAGGCTGGACGATGTTTTCCTCGATCGACCGGGTCTATGACGCGTCACGGGCGAGGGACAGGCTGGGCTTTGCCTGCAGGACAAGTTTTGCCGACGTGTTGGCGGCGCTGGCGGCCGAAGACGGGACCTGAGCCGTCAGGCGTTCGCGGCCGCCCGCGCCAGGCCTGGCGTCAGGTCGCCAAAACCGGTGGAGCGGCGCTCATAGGCAAGGCCAAGCAGGGCGGCGGCCTTTTCCGCGACCTTGTCGAGCTCCGGATCATCGGTCTGCGCGAGATAGATCAGCTTCTGGTAGTTGCCGAAATAGTCCTTGATCAGCTCCGGGTGCTTGTCCAGGCCGAGCGGCTTCATGAAGAAGGCATCGAATTGACGGCACAGGAAGTCCGTCATGTAGAACGACATCATGTCGTCGTCGCCGACCTTGTCGTAGGCCTCCATGCCTTGATAGAAGGCGAAGCAATGCGGGCCGGCCATGCGCTCGACGCCATGCTTCTCCAACACGCGGTCAAGCAGGCCGCCAGTGCCGCAATCGGCATAGCCGACGAAGATGTGCTCGTAACCCTCCGCTTTGGCCTTTTCGATCGCCTTGTCCATGGCCGGCGCGATGCGGTCGGGATAGAAATGAAATTCCGCCGGCAAACACGTCAATTCGAGGTGATCCAGCCCGAGCCGTTCCTTGACGGCCAACACCTCGCGCGCAATCATCCCGCAGGCGATGACGAGCAGCCTGTCGCTTTGATTCGGTTTCGTTTTCTGTG
This sequence comes from Mesorhizobium sp. WSM3626, assembly GCF_000513935.1. Classification (GTDB taxonomy): domain Bacteria; phylum Pseudomonadota; class Alphaproteobacteria; order Rhizobiales; family Rhizobiaceae; genus Mesorhizobium; species Mesorhizobium salmacidum. The sequence continues at coordinate 38,820 of NZ_AZUY01000048.1, forward strand.
TTTTGGCCATGAGATCAGTCAAGCCGAGCTTCGTTGCTGTAAGCTAATTTATCTATTGAGGGAGATACCGTCCATGAACCTGCTACGCATCGCACCGATTGCCATTCTTGCCTGCGTCCTGGCCCTTACGGCTTGCGCGAACACCGTCCGCGGCGTCGGCAAGGACGTCAAATCGACGGCCAGGGCGGTCAAGGACACCGTCACCAAGCCCTGATCCGCGAGCGGCCTTCCCATCATCTGGGAACAAAAAAGCCGCGCTGCAAGGCGCGGCTTCTTTTTCGTCGTCCTGATGCCTTGGATCAGGCCGAAGCACGCACGTTGTGCTTGCGCTTCATAAAGTCCTTCGCGGTCTCGACCGCCACCGCGGCGTCGCGGCAATAGGCGTCGGCGCCGACGGCCTTGCCGAATTCCTCGTTGAGCGGCGCGCCGCCAACCAGCACGACAAAGTCGTCGCGAATGCCCTTTTCCTTCATCGTGTCGATGACGACCTTCATATAGGGCATGGTGGTGGTGAGCAGCGCCGACATGCCGATGATGTCGGGCTGGTGCTGCTCGATCGCATCGAGATACTTCTCGACCGCGTTGTTGATGCCGAGGTCGATGACGTCGAAGCCAGCACCCTCCATCATCATGCCGACGAGGTTCTTGCCGATGTCGTGGATGTCGCCCTTGACGGTGCCGATCACCATCTTGCCCTGTTTCGGCGCGCCGGTGGCGGCGAGCAGAGGGCGCAGGATGAACATGCCGGCCTTCATGGCATTGGCCGACAACAGCACCTCGGGAACGAACAGGATGCCGTCGCGAAAATCCTCGCCGACGATACGCATGCCCTCGACCAGCGCCTCGGTCAGCACCTTGTAGGGCACCCAGCCGCGATCGAGCAGGATGCGCGTGCCTTCCTCGATTTCTTCCTTCAGACCGTCATAGAGATCGTCGTGCATCTGCTGCACCAACTCGTCGTCGGAAAGTTCGGAAAGGATGATCTCGTCGTCGGACATTTTAATCCAGCTCCTCACGGCATCGCGACTGTGTCGCAAGGCACAAAATAATGGCGTTCATACCTAACCCGCAACGGGCGGGTATCCATAGCTGATTTGCGACTTCCCGCAAAAGGAAAGCGACTGGAAAATCTATCGGATTTCTTGTCGATTTTGCGACAGGCGTTGGCGCGGACGGGCCGTTTCGAATAGGGTGCTTGGCTACGATCCGGCGAAAGCCGCGCCATGCGGCCGCAACGGTTACGGACCGGCCATAGTCAGGCAGGCCATATTCAGGAAAGAGCGATCATGAGCGAACACGCGGCAGTCGACCAGGAAGCGTCAAACGCGCGGCGTGGGCGCGGCGCCAGCGGCGGAGCGGCGGCAAGGCGCGCGGCGCGTTCCGGCGGCGGCCCCGGCACACAGCTCACCTACATCAAGCGCAAGATCAACGTCTACGAGGTGCTGAACGAGGAAGGCCTGGCGCTGATCGAGAAGAACACCGACACGGTGCTGGAAGAGATCGGCATTATTTTCCGCGATGACGCGGAAGCGTTGCAGCTGTGGAAAGAGGCCGGCGCCGACGTCAAGGGCGAGCGCGTGCATTTTCCCAAGGGGCTCTGCCGTTCGCTCCTGAAGACCGCGCCCTCCATCTACACCCAGCATGCCCGCAATTCAGAACGCTCGGTGCAGATCGGCGGCAATGCGACCGTGTTCGCGCCGGTATATGGTCCGCCCTTCGTGCGCGATCTCGACGGCGTCAGGCGCTATGCGACGATCGAGGATTTCCAGAATTTCGTGAAGCTCGCCTATATGGCGCCGTCGATCCACCATTCGGGCGGCACGGTGTGCGAGCCGGTCGACGTGCCGGTCAACAAGCGCCATCTCGACATGGTCTACGCTCACATCAAATATTCCGACAAGCCGTTCATGGGTTCGGTGACCGCGCCGGAGCGCGCCGAGGATACGGTAGCGATGGCCAAGCTCGTCTTCGGCGACGACTTCGTCGAGAACAACACGGTGCTGACCAGCCTGATCAACGCCAACTCGCCGATGGTGTTCGACGAGACCATGCTTGGCGCCCTGAAGGTCTATTCGCGGCATAACCAGGCCTGCATCGTCACGCCGTTCATCCTGGCCGGCGCGATGAGCCCGGTGACGGTCGCCGGCACGCTGACGCAGGTGCTGGCCGAAGTGCTGGCCGGCGCATCGTTCACGCAGCTGATCCGGCCAGGCGCGCCGGTGCTGTTCGGCACCTTCGCCTCTTCGATCTCCATGCAGTCGGGCGCGCCGACCTTCGGCACGCCGGAGCCGTCGCTGGTCTCCTATGGCGCGGCGCAACTCGCACGCCGTCTCGGCTTGCCGTTCCGCACCGGCGGCTCGCTCTGCGCTTCGAAAGTCCCGGACGCGCAGGCAGCCTATGAGAGCGCCAACACGCTGAACTCGACCATTCTCGCCGGCACCAATTTCGTGCTGCATTCGGCTGGCTGGCTCGAAGGCGGATTGGCGTCCTGCTACGAAAAATTCATGATGGATATCGACCAGCTCGGCATGACCCAAAAATTCTCCGAAGGCGTCGATCTTTCGGAAAACGGCCAGGCGATGGACGCCATCCGCCAGGTCGGTCCGGGCAGCCATTATCTCGGTTGCGACCACACCCAGGCCAATTTCCAGACCGCCTTCTACCGCTCGTCGATCGCCGACAACAACTCCTATGAGCAGTGGCTGGCCGAGGGTCAGAAGACCGCGCCGCAGCGCGCCAATGATCTGGCGCGGCGCTGGCTGGAAAGCTATGAGGCGCCGCACCTTGATGAAGGCATCGACGAAGCCCTGAAGGACTTCATCGCCAAGAAGAAGGGGTCGATGCCCGACGCCTTCACCTGAAAGGAGCCCGAGTCAGGCGGGGCTAAAGTCGCCAACATCATCCACAAGGAAGTCTGGCGGAGCGCCTTCTCCGATCCGGACAAGAAGGGATGATTTGCGTGCGCGGCATGATCGAGGAGATCACGGCCGCGCTTGGCGCCAACGGCCTCATCCTGCGTGGCGGCTTTCTTTTTCCCCCTCACGACGGTGCCCCTAATGGCGTCTCGGGCGCGCCGGCAAAGTGCGTCCTGCTGGTAGGGCAGGCGGGTGCGGCACCCTGGCCGCATTTCCTGCGCTGGCGGCGGCAGCAGCCAAAGGTGATCGCCAATCCTCTCGACACCTGGTCGCGGCAGGTGATTGGCGCTGTGGCAGAAAAGTTTGGCGCGCGCGCCGTTTCGCCGTCCGACAAACCTTTCCTGCCGTTCCAGCAATGGGCTGTTCGGGCGGAGGGGCTGAGGCCGTCGCCGCTCGGCATCCTCATGCACCCGCAATATGGGCTGTGGCATGCCTATCGCGGCGCGTTGCTGTTCGAGGAGGAGGTAGCGCTTCCGGAGCCTGGCGGGGCGATCCATCTCTGCGACACATGCGTCGACAAACCCTGTCTGAAATCCTGTCCGGTCGATGCCTATTCCACGGAAGGGTTCGCCTACCAGCCCTGCCTGGCGCATGTGCGCGGGGCGAATGGCGGGTCGTGCCGCACTGGTGGTTGCCTTGACCGCAATGCCTGCCCGTATGGCACAAGCTACCGCTATCCGGCAGAGGTTCAGGCCTTCCATATGGCTGCATTCGCTGGTCTTTAGCGCGTCACGCGATCCCACGAAATGTTGACTGGCGGGTTCAGGCAAACCGCCTTGCCGTGGCCGCTTGCGCGGATATGTATCGCCCATCTGATCAACGGAGCAGGCAATGGCGAAGCAGGACCTTCAGATCAAGACCCGTGACGGCGTGGCGAAGGCTGGCCTGTTCCGCTCGGCCAAGGTCTCTCCGGCCAAGGCCGGTGTCATCCTCTACCAGGACGCCTTCGGTCCACGGCCGGCGCTTAACCAAATGGCCGAACGGCTGGCGGGCGAGGGCTATGCGGTGCTGCTGCCCGACCTCTTCTATCGCAATGCGCCTTACGGGCCGTTCGACGCCAAGACCGCCTTCACCGAGGAAAAGACCAAGGCGGCACTGATGGCCCTGGTCACCGGCACGACGCAAGAGATGACCATCAGCGACAGCGGCGCGTTTCTCGAGGCAATGTCCGCCGAAGGCGTGACAGGGCCGATCGGCACTGTCGGTTATTGCATGGGCGGCGCGCGGGCGCTCAACGCCGCTGCGACGTATCCAGACACGATCAAGGCCGCCGCCAGTTTCCATGGCGGCAATCTTGCCAGCGATGCCGCCGACAGCCCGCACCGCAAGGCGGCTTCCATCAAGGCCCGCGTCTATGTCGGTATGGCGGCGTCGACCGGAGCTTTCCGCCGGAGCAGTCGATGCGGCTGGAAGAGGCACTGCGGAATGCTGAAGTCGACCGTTTGATCGAGAATTATGTCGGCATGGCACATGGCTGGTGCGTGCCCGACCATGGTGTCTTCAATGCAGCCGGTGCCGAGCGGCATTGGAAGCGATTGACTGACCTGTTAGCCGAAACGCTGGTCTGAGCCTTCGCCACCTGTTGGCCGCGCGGCACATTGGAGGTATCAGGGCCGAATGAGCGGCTCGCCCGGCTAGTGCGGCGCGGGGTCATGCGGGAACGATCAGCCTGATGCAATCCTATGATGTCGTGATCATCGGCGCCGGCGCCGCCGGAATGATGTGCGCCGTGGAGGCCGCCAAGCGCGGCCGTTCCGTGCTGATCCTCGATCATGCGGCGGCACCTGGCGAAAAGATCCGTATCTCCGGCGGCGGCCGGTGCAATTTCACCAACATCCATACGAGCCCGAAGAATTTTATCTCGAGGAATCCGCATTTCTGCATCTCGGCGCTCAGCCGCTATACGCAACGCGACTTCATCGCGCTCGTCGAACGCCACGGCATTGCCTATCACGAGAAGACACTGGGACAGCTGTTTTGTGACGGCTCCGCGCGGCAGATCATCGACATGCTGGTCTCGGAAATGCGTGGCAGGGGCGCCGAGCTGGTATTGTCGACCCGCGTTGAGACTGTCAGCAAAACCGAGCAAGGGTTCGAACTCACGCTCTCCACCGGCGCGGTCTCTTGCCAGTCCCTGGTCGTGGCCTGTGGTGGCAAGTCGATCCCCAAGATGGGCGCGACGGGCTTCGGCTACGAGCTTGCCGAACGGTTTGGCCTTGCAATCGTCGAAACACGGCCCGCCCTGGTGCCGCTGACCTTCGATGCAAAGACGCTTGAGCGGCTTTCGCCCCTGGCCGGGAACGCCGTCGACGCCGAGATTGCCTGCGGCAAGACGCGGTTTTCCGAGGCGATGCTGTTCACGCATCGCGGTGTCAGCGGGCCATCCATCCTGCAAATCTCCTCCTATTGGCGCGAGGGTGATGAAATCCGCATCGCCATGCTGCCGGGCGTGGATGTGGCTGAGCTCGTCCGCGCCGCCAAGCGTGACAATGGCCGGCAAGCGGTGCAGACCGTGCTGGCAAATCATTTGCCGAAACGGCTGGCCCAGGGGATAGCCGAGCGAACCGGGCTCGACGGCAATGTTGCCGATCTTTCGGAGGTCCAGATCAAAACCGTCGAGGCCGCGGTCAACGACTGGCGCATCAAGCCAGCCGGTTCGGAAGGCTACCGGACGGCCGAAGTGACGCTTGGCGGGGTAGACACCAATGGCCTCGACCAGAAGACCATGCAGGCGAAATCGATACCTGGTCTGTTCTTCATCGGCGAAGTCATCGACGTTACCGGCTGGCTCGGCGGCTATAATTTCCAATGGGCGTGGTCGTCAGGCTGGGCGGCGGGCCAGGCGTGTTGATATTCTGGTGGGGCCGGCCTGCCCTGAATCTCAACCCGCCCCCAGGTGCAAGAGTCCCAATTCGAAAAAAATCTTTCCATCACCCCAAGGATTAGCCATTAGCCTTCGTCCAACAGGCAAATGATGGCGATGATGCTGGATGAGAGCGAAGCCTCCGACGCCGAGCTGATCGGGCGGGCGAAGGGCGGAGACAAGGGGGCCTTCGGCAAGTTGCTGGAGCGTCACTACGACTTCGTCTATCGCGCCGCCTATCGCTGGTGCGGCAGGAAGGCGGATGCCGAGGACATCGCCCAGGAAGTCTGCATCCGGCTCGGCAAGGCGATCCGCGACTATCGCGGCGGCGGCGCCTTCACGACATGGCTCTATGCCATGACGATGAACGCCGCGCGCGACCTGATGCGCAAGACCGCGCGCGAGACCGTCAAGACCGAGGCCTATGGCGTCCATGCGCTGATTTCGGGCGGGGCCCCGGCCGAGAGCGAAGACCCCGCCGAGGCGCTGTGGGCGGCGGTGCGGCAATTGCCCGACAAGCAGCGCGATGCCGTGATGCTTGTCTATGGCGAAGGTTTGAGCCACGCGGCCGCCGCCGAGGCGATGGCGATCTCGGAGACGACGGTTTCCTGGCACATCCATGAAGCGAAGAAACGGCTGAAGACAGTGATGCGTTCAGCCGGGGAAGTGTGACCATGGTCGACGACAACGAACTCAGAAAGCTGCGCGACGCAGCAATACCGGCGCCCGGCGAGAGCGCGAAGGCGCGCGCCTTCGAGGCCGCCCTGCGCGCCTATGACCAGCAGAATATTTCCGCCGTCACCCAAGGATCGGTCGGCGGCCTTCGTCTCACAGAGCGAGCACGAAAGCTCTGGAGCGAGATCATGCAAAAGAAACTCATTGCCACGCCGGCCATCGCTGGGCTCGTCGCCCTGCCGATCGCCGGATACGCCACCTTCCATATGCTGAGGGAACAGCCGTCGCCGTTCGGCGGCGACGAGAAGATCACCGAGACGCTGGCCGACAAGCCGGCGACGCTGAAGCCATTGACCAAGCAGGCACCGGGAGATCAGGCCGTCAACGAGCCGACCGTGACCACCGCGCCGGCCAAGGACAAGAAGGTCAGCGCGGATGTGGAAGATCGCGATGCCAGCGACGCCCTTGCGTCGGCCGCGCCGCCGAAATCCGAATCGACTGTCGCCGGTGGCGCAGCACAACCGAACGCGCCGGTAAGCCCCACTTTATCGTCGAGGCTTGACCTGAAGACCTACAGCGGCAAGGAGGTTGAGTCTGGGACTTTGCCAGCCTCCAGGCCGGCGCCTGCACCCACCGGTGAAGTTTCACGGGAGAGTACCGGTCTCATGCCAAGCGCGCCCAATGCCGCGCGGGCCAATCGCGTCCAGGGAGCTGAGTCCAAGCTTGTGGCCCCGCAGCAGCCGGCGGCCATCCCGGCCGACCAGATCGCGCCGCAGGAGGAAAACCGCGACCGAGTCCAGGATTTCAAGACCAATCCGGTGCACGCCGCATTGGAAGACCCGGTCTCGACCTTCTCGATCGATGTCGACACCGCTTCCTATTCCTTCGTGCGCGGCTCACTGAAGCAGGGATACCTGCCGCTGGCCGATACTGTCCGCGTCGAGGAGATGATCAATTACTTCCCCTATGACTGGAAGGGGCCGGACTCGGCATCGACGCCGTTCAACTCGACAGTCAGCGTCATGCCGACGCCGTGGAACACGCACACCAAGCTGATGCATGTCGCCATCAAGGGTTTCGACATCAAGCCGACCGAGCAGCCGAAGGCCAATTTGGTCTTCCTGATCGACGTGTCGGGCTCGATGGACGAACCGGACAAGCTGCCGCTGCTCAAGTCGGCATTCCGGCTGCTGGTCAGCAAGCTGAAGACCGACGACACCATCTCGATCGTCACCTATGCGGGTGACGCCGGCACCGTGCTGATGCCGACAAAGGTTGCCGAGAAGGACAAGATCCTCAATGCCATCGATAATCTGCAACCCGGTGGCTCGACGGCAGGTGAGGCCGGCATCAAGGAAGCCTATAAGCTTGCTCAGCAGTCCTTCATCAAGGACGGCGTCAACCGGGTGATGCTTGCCACCGACGGCGACTTCAATGTCGGCCAGACCGATGACGACGACCTGAAGCGGCTGATCGAGAGCGAGCGCAAGACCGGCGTGTTCCTGTCGGTGTTCGGCTTCGGCCGCGGCAATCTGAACGATGAAATGATGCAGACCATTGCCCAGAACGGCAACGGCACCGCCGCCTATATCGACACGCTGGCCGAGGCCGAGAAGGTGCTGGTCGAGGATGCTTCCTCGACGTTGTTCACCATCGCCAAGGATGTGAAGATCCAGGTCGAGTTCAACCCGGACAAGGTCTCCGAATATCGACTGATCGGCTACGAGACCCGGGCGCTCAACCGCGAGGATTTCAACAATGACCGCGTCGATGCCGGCGATATCGGCTCGGGCCATTCGGTCACCGCGATCTATGAGATCACGCCCAAGGGCGGTGGTGGCGAGCAGATCGATCCGCTACGCTATGGCCAGGCCATGGTGAACAATGGCGGCGTTGCCAATGCGGACGAATATGCCTTCGTCAAGATCCGCTACAAGCTGCCGAACGAGGACGTCTCGAAGCTGATCACTACGCCGGTGACCTCGGCCAACGAGGTGGCGTCCTTCGACCAGGCGAGCACCGATCAGCGTTTCTCCGTCGCGGTGGCGGCCTTCGGCCAAAAGCTGCGCGACGAGGATGCGACCGCGAAGTTCGGCTACGACAAGATCATGGAGATTGCCACTGCCGCCCGAGGAGCCGACCCGTTTGGGTACAGGTCCGAGTTCCTTTCGCTTGTGCGCCTTGCCTCGGCGCTGGGCGGCAACCGGTAGTGGCGATGAAGGCCGGTTTCTTTCAGATGATGGGATCGTTCTGATAACCGGCCCACGGGCGGGTGAGGCAGGCCGGCGAGGAATACTTTCCCTTGCCGGCCTTTTTTTCGGATCTGTCGATATTCAGGTGATGCCGGCCTGCAAACAGTGTCTTCCTGCGCTTCCGGTGCTCATATGTGGACGGCCCCCTGCTTGCAAGGTTTTGGCTGAAGATGATTTGATCGGATCGCTTGCGCTCATATGTCCGGCCTTTTGCGCGCGGATATGTGAGCGCTGGCCTAGATGGGCTTCACGGATAGCGAGTTCCAAACACGTACACGACATTGACTGCCAGTGAGCACCTCGGAGTGTCTCGCTCGTCCCGGTTCGACCGGTCACACCATCTTCTCCTCTGCTTGCAAGTTCCGGCCTTCAGTGTCGAGCGTGCGCTCGGCACCGAACTCTTAA
>NZ_AZUY01000049.1 GCF_000513935.1 Mesorhizobium sp. WSM3626
GAGGACGAGCGTTATGGCCTGGCCGGCCACTGCCTGTTTGAGATCGCCGCCATAGGCGACGATGCGTTTGACATGCGAGGACTTGCCCGATTTGGCGACGACGACCGCGTCGCCTTGCGCAATGGTACCGGACGCGATGGTGCCGGCAAAACCACGAAAGTCGAGATTGGGGCGATTGACGTACTGGACCGGAAAGCGGAACGGCANCTCGGCCGTGNCTTCGTCGACCGACACGGTTTCGAGATGCTCGATCAGTGTCGGGCCGGAATACCACTGCATGGTTTCGGAGCGGCGGCTGACGTTGTCGCCGTAGCGGGCCGACATCGGGATCGGCATGATGGCTTGGAAACCGAGATCGCGCGAGAACTGCCGGTAGTCCTCGACGATCCTGTCGAAGACCGCCTGGTCGAAATCGACGAGATCGATCTTGTTGACCGCCAGCACGATGTGGCGGATGCCGAGCAGCGAGGCGATGATCGAATGGCGCCTTGTCTGGCGCAGCACCCCTTGCCGGGCATCGATCAGCACGATCGCCAGATCGGCGGTCGAGGCGCCGGTCGCCATGTTGCGGGTGTATTGCTCGTGGCCGGGCGTATCGGCAACGATGAACTTGCGCTTCGGCGTGGCGAAGAAGCGGTAGGCGACATCGATGGTGATGCCTTGCTCGCGCTCGGCCTCGAGGCCGTCGACCAAGAGCGCGAAGTCGATGTCGTCGCCCGTCGTGCCGTGCTTGCGCGAATCGCGTTCGAGCGCGGCGAGCTGGTCCTCGAAAATCTGCTTGGTGTCGGACAGCAGGCGTCCGATCAACGTCGACTTGCCGTCATCCACCGAACCGCAGGTCAGGAAGCGCAGCAGCGACTTNTTCTCCTGCGCGGCCAGATAATCGCGGACGCCATCCGTGGGAGCGAGGCTCTTCGCCATGATGTGGCGCATGGTCAGAAATACCCCTCGCGCTTCTTCTTTTCCATCGAACCGGCTTCATCGCGGTCGATCAGGCGACCCTGCCGTTCGGATGTGCGTGCCGTCAGCATCTCGCCGACGATGGCCTCGAGTGTGTCGGCGTCGGATTCGATGGCGCCGGTCAGCGGATAGCAACCAAGCGTGCGGAACCGCACCAACCTGTCCTCCACGACCTCGCCGGGCAGCAGCTTCATGCGATCATCATCCTTGAGGATCAACATGCCATCGCGTTCGACAACCGGCCGCTGCTTGGCGAAATAGAGCGGCACGATCGGGATGTTTTCCTGCAGAATGTACTGCCAGATGTCGAGCTCGGTCCAGTTCGACAAGGGGAAGACGCGGATCGATTCACCCTGCGCGATGCGAGTGTTGAAGATCTTCCACATTTCGGGCCGCTGGTTCTTCGGATCCCACACATGCTGGGCATTGCGGAAAGAGAAGATGCGCTCCTTGGCGCGCGACTTTTCCTCGTCACGGCGGGCGCCACCAAAGGCGGCATCGAAGCCGTATTTGTCGAGCGCCTGGCGCAACGCCACGGTCTTCATCACATGGGTGTGGGTGTTCGAACCGTGATCGAACGGATTGATGTTGTCGCGCACGCCGTCTTCGTTGACATGAACCAGAAGGTCGAACCCCAGCTTCTGCGCCATCTGATCGCGAAATGCGATCATCTCGCGAAATTTCCAGGTGGTGTCGACGTGAAGAAAGGGGAATGGCGGCTTGGCCGGATAGAACGCCTTCATCGCCAGATGCATCAGCACCGACGAATCCTTGCCGACGGAATAGAGCATAACCGGCTTGGTGAAAGCGGCCGCGACCTCGCGGAATATGTGGATCGACTCGGCTTCAAGCCGCTGCAGATGCGTAAGCGCTGATATCATGGACCGTGAGCGTTCTCTCGTGCCTTGCAACAGAAGTTCCTGCGTCAAATCATCGAGCCTTTTTGCGCCCGCTTCAAGCTTCGCTTCTGGACAAAGTGTTTCGTTCGGGCGTTCTAGCAGATCGTCGCGGCCCAGAACAATGCAGGACGAGCTCGGCAGCAGTCGGTTCGGGAATGAATTTTCCGTGCTAGTGGCAAAATCCGGAAATTTCTGCTTGAAGGGCCTCCAGCTGGGAAAGGCAGGAAAAATATTGCCTGTGAGAGCGCCGTGGCGGCGGCGCAGGGGTCAACCGGCCCCGAATGCGGGATTTCGGCGGCAATCGATCCGGACGCACTATCGAAACAGCGACCCAGCCGCTATACGCTTTTCGAGAGTGGGCAAGTGCGTGATGAAGCACGGGCAGTTTCGAGGCGAGCACTTTCGAAGATGTGCCGCATAAAATCTCTCTGGAATAGCAGGTCCGAGAATTGAACCGGCTTTCATCCATTAGGCAGCAATTCACGCCTTCGCGGATCAATATCTACTTCTCCATTCTCTGCTTCTTTTCTCCCCCGGTCCTGGGATCGGTGGTTAGCTTCGTGTTCAATGGCGGCGGCTTGTGGTCCGTCCTGTTGATCGCCTTGAAGAGAAGACGCTTCAATGTCGACCGCGCGATGATGCCGCTGACGATCGCGATCTATGCCTATTGCGCAAGCAATGTCCTGGCGTCCCTCGTCAACCACGTGATCGTCAAGGACGCGCGGCATCTTATCCCGCTCATCACCTTTCTGTTTTTTCCCATCTCCTATTCGACCTGGAGCATTACGCAGAAGGCAACGCTCGTCCGCATCATTGTGCTGGCCAGCATGGCTGCCTGTTTCGGGGCGCTGCTGCTGGCGGTCTATCAGCAGTATCGGCTTGGCATACGCGCCGAGGGCGGGGCCGGAAATGCGATCGTTTTCGCTGAGGTCCTCTGCCTTGCAGTGGTGACCTGCGTGGCTGCTGCCCTGTCCGGTATAGAGAGGTACAGGATCGCCCTCATCTGCGCTGCACTCGGCGGAACGGTCGCCATTATCTACTCCGGTACGCGCATCGTCTGGCTGGCGCTGCTGATTGCCGGTATCGCCGTTCTGCTGATCAACCAGCAGAGGCTGAGAGGGAGAAATGCCGTTCGCGTGCTTTTGCTGCTGGCCGCGATCGCAGTCACAATCGCGTTTTTCGGGTTCCAGACGATAGCGGGGCGTGTCGCCTTTCTGCACTCCGATTGGGATGCGCTGGCGGCCCATGGTGACCACACGACTGCTCTGGGATCGCGCGTCGCGCTTTGGGATATCGGCCTGAAGGCATTTCGGGAGATGCCATTTTTCGGACATGGGGTGGGTGCCACTCACGTCTTGATCAAGCAGGGCTTTCAGGACCAGTTCGGGATGGACGAAGGTTTCAGTCATTTCCATAACGGCTTCCTGACCGCCTTGGTGCAAGCAGGAATCCTGGGTGCGGTGACGCTGGCAGCGATCTTTGTGGTTGCCGCCAGAAATGCCGCCCGGGTCCTTCGCGACAGCGCCGATCCGATCGAGCGGTTCGGCGCCACCATGATTGTCGCCGTCGTGATCACCTACCTGACCGCCGGAATGACAGGCATCCTGATCGGCCATGACATTCTGGACTCGGTCTTTATGGTCTTCCTGGTGTCGGGAACATATCTTGCATGTGGGCGCCAGGCCGCGTTGGTGGAAGCACGGACGGTTTCACCAGCAAACAGCCAAGCCGTTCCATCAGTAGAAGGCCTGGCACCCCGGCCAGCCGCTCGATAGCCGGTCCGGGCAAGACAATGAAAGTCCTGGTTACGGGCGCGACGGGCTTCATCGGCCGCCAGGTGGTCCATCGGCTTCGTGAGGCCGGTGTCGGGCTTCGCCTCGCCTCCCGCCGGCCGGAGAGACTTGACGCGGGGTCCGACGCCGTGCCAATGCCGGGTTTCGATGCGCCGGCCGCGGCTTTCCTGGCGCTGACCAGGGACGTTACGGATATCGTCCATTGCGCGGGTCTGAACAATGACCAGGGCAATGCTACCGAAGCCGATTTTCGGGCAGCCAATGCGCAATTGAGCGCACGTCTGGCACATGCCGCCGCCACCCAGGCAAGCGGACGGTTCATCCATCTTTCCTCGATCCGGGCCGTGATCGGCGCGCGTGCCAGCGCAACGATCGACGAAAACACGGTCCCCGAACCGCAAGACGCCTACGGGCGCTCGAAGCGCGAAGCAGAAATCGCGGTGCTGGACGCCTATGCCTCCCATGGCCGTGCCGACGCCGCCATATTGCGGCTGCCTCCAGTCTACGGGATCGGCATGAAAGGAAACCTGGCGACGCTGATGCGGCTCGCCGATACGGCTCTGCCGATCCCGACAGGCGCGTTGACGGCAAACCGCTCGCTGCTGTCATCGCAATCGGCGGCACGGGCGGTGTGGCATCTGCTTTGCCATTCGCAGCCGCTTCATCCGGTCTATACCGCCAGCGACGTGACGCCGGTTTCCGTCGCTGCCATCATCGGTGCCTTTCGCCGCGGTTTCGGGAGGCCGACGCGCTTGGTGCCAATGCCGGCCGGACCGATGCGGGCGGCCGCCATACTGCTTGGCAGGCGGCCGTTCTGGGACAGCCTGACCGCGACACAGATATGCGACCCTTCCCTGCTTGCCTCGCAAGGCTGGGCGCCGGAATCCGGCACACTGGAATGGCTGACCGAGATAGCGCGGCTCCGAAAGCCCCGACTTCCCGTTTGACCACTGGTCCAAGGACTGGTTTTCTGCTTCTGGAGCACGGCGCGCTCAGCCGCGATAGAGCGTTCCGAACAAGATCCGAAGGTCGAGCCAGAACGACGCGGTCCTGAGATAGCTGGCATCGATTTCGGCCAGAAGTTGCGGGTTCGACATGTCGATGCCCCTGATCTGGGCCAAGCCTGTCATTCCGGGGAGAGCCTGCAAAACCCCGAGCCGCCTGCGGCATTCGATCAGTTCTGTTTGGGTCGGCAGGCAGGGACGCGGTCCGACCAGGCTCATTTCGCCGCGCAGGACATTCCAGAGTTGCGGCAACTCGTCGAGCTTGAATTTCCGCAAGCCCTTTCCAACCGATGTCACGGCGCTCACGGGGGTTTCATGCGAGGGCAAGGATGGCGTTCCCTGGTACATCGTCCTTAACTTGTGGCAGCGAAAAAGCGCCCCTTCGCGGCCAATCCGCGTTTGGGAAAAAATCACCGGACCTGGCGACGATGCACGGACGGCAAGAATGGCAAGCAACAGAATGGGAGAGGTTGCCACCAGCAGCACAGCCGCACCGGCGAGATCGAAGATTTTCTTGGCTGTCGTCATGAGTGGCCGATGGGCTCCCTGCCAGGGTTTCACGCGGCAACCGCGAGCGAAACCGGTCAATCCGGTCGGCGTAGCATGAGGTCGCCTTCCTGACCAAGCGCCGCCACGCGGTCCGCAATATTCAGATGCGACCCAGGATAAAGGCGAGATAGAGCCCAAGGGTCCCGGCAATAGTCTGTCGATAGACGCCGCTTTTGTGCAGGGCGCCCAGGCGTTGGAAAAGGCTACCTTGCCGACCGTTCGCGAACAAATCGAGGCATGCCAGCGCATCCGTCGTAAGGAGGTCGCGATTGACGGCAAGGCCGGCGAGATTGAGATCGGTCCAGTCCGCGAAGTGGCCCTTGAAGAGGCGGCCGAGCCGCGAGATCCGCGCCTGCCACGATGCATTGGCGCCGACCAGGTTTGCCGCATGCTGGCGGTAGCGCACCAATGGTCGCGGATCGTAGCGGACGACGCCGCCGGCACCGGTGACGATCAGATAGGCCCACCAATCATGGCTGACGAAACCGGTGCGAGCGGAGGCCTTGGCCAACAGATCGCGGGCGGCGCGGTTGAGCAGGATGGTGTTGCCGCCGGCAATGCTTTGCACCAGCGCGTTGCGGAAGGCCGGCGGACGGCTAAACAGCGGCGAATGGCCGACCAGGCTTCCGGTTTCGGCCATGGTCGCGGTTCGCGAGCAGAACATCAGCGGTTGCGCCACGTCAAATGTCCGCATCCAGCCAAGGGCGCTTTCAAGCCTGTCGGGCTCCCAGACATCGTCCTGATCGCTGAAGGCGTAACAATCCGCGTCAATGCGCGGGTCGAGGATCATCGACCGGAAATTGGCGGCAAAGCCTTGCCGCGGCCCTTCCACCAAATTTATCCGACCTTTTGCCCAGCGGGGCTTCCAGGCTTCGACGATGGCAACCGTGCCATCGACTGAGCCGTCGTCGGATATCCAGAGGTCGACCAGAGGATGGGACTGGTCGAGCAGCGACTGCATTTGCTCGTCGATGAAGGCGGCGCCGTCCTTCGTGGCCATCAGGACGGCAATGCGCAGATCTGTCTTACCCACTGATGTCAAACGCCTTGCTGCGCGAGGAAAACCGCTACGCACTTTTCCCGGAATTGCTTTAGCTCGCCTGCCCGGCCGTCTTCGGGACCGCGTCCTGCCGCGCGTTCGCCCTTGTCTTCGTCGCGCGGTCGAGATCGGCCAGGATGGTGAGCGAGGCGGCCTTGTCCTGGCTCTTCATGGATTGCTGCAATGCCGCAAGTGCTGCCTGGACATCCGACCACTGCGCCACATCGGTGCTCAGGCCAAAAATCTTGGCAATGCTGAGCTCGACCAATACCTCGTCTTCGCCGTGAAGTATCTCGTGGAGCTTTTCGCCCGGCCGGATACCGGTGAAGCGGATTGGTATATCCGTATAGGGGCTTTTGCCCGCCATGCGGATCATCGTTTCGGCCACTTCGACGATCGGCACGGGCTTGCCCATGTCGAGCATGTAGACGGCGTAGTCCTGGTCGGCCGGCCGCGACGCGGCATCGGCCGCCGACATGATGACGAGATCGACGGCCTCGGCGACAGTCATGAAATAGCGCGTCATGCGGCGGTCGGTTATGGTGACCGGCCCACCGGCCTCGATCTGCGCCTGGAATATGGTCGCCACCGAGCCATTGCTGCCGAAGACGTTGCCGAAGCGCACCGCGATGAACTTGGTGGCGGCGCGGCGGCCGCCCGGTTCGCCGGCCGGCGTTTCATGCAGGGCGCTGACGATCTGTTCGGCGGCCCGCTTGGTCATGCCGAGCACGGACGTCGGATCGACGGCCTTGTCGCTCGAGACCATGACGAATTGCGCCACGCCGCATTTGGCGGCGACCTCGGCGCAGACAAGCGTGCCGAAAACGTTGGTCTGGATGGCCGATTCCCAGTTCTCCTCCAGAAGCGGAACGTGCTTCAGCGCCGCGGCATGGAAGAGGATGTCGGGTTTGAACTCCGTGACGACGCGCGTCATCTGGCGCCTGTCCGCGACATCGACGATGCGGACCTTGAGGCGGTCGTGGTCCTTCTCGTCGACATACTGGCTCAGCTGGAAGATGCCGAATTCGGAATTGTCGGCGACCAGCACGGCCTCGGCTCCAAGCTCCAGCGACCGCTTGACCAGCGTTCGCCCGATGGAGCCGGCGCCTCCCGTGACCAGGACGCGCTTGCCGCCGACGAAGGCGCCGATGCGCTCGATGTCGGACGGCACAGTCGGGCGGCGCAGGATCGTCTCCATCTCGACGGCATCGAGAACGAGCTTTCCCTCCTGGCCCACCTGCGAAAGCCCAGCGAACTGCACGACCCCGATGTCGCCGTGACGCGCGACGCGGACCAGCTCGGAATATTCCTCGATCTCGTGTTCGGCGCCGCTGCCGAAAATCAGCAGATCGAGGCTCTTGCTGCCGGTCGCATAGTCCTCCAGGACATTGATCAGGCGCGGCCGGGTGGCCACCACGGGAACCCCTTGAATGCGCGTGCCCAGCGGTGCGCCACGCTCGGTCGCCATGATGCCGACAATGGAATGCTCGGCGGGCTGCGCCGTACGCGTGAAACGAATGATCAGGTCGGCCTCGCCGAGCCGCCCGACGAACAGGGCCTGCTTGGTCCGCGCCGTGTCGGCCTTGCGGTTCAAAATACCCCAGCTCGCGCCGTCACGCAGGAAGCGGTAGAACAGCCGGGGCGCCGAGATGATGGTGAAGGAGACGAGCAGGAAGACGATGAACTGGCGCTCGTTGAGGCCCGCGACGGGCTGGAAGAAACGCACGACCAGCGAAACGGCGTAGAGCACGAAGGTCAGGATCGCGCAGCTCTTCAGGATGTTGAAGAAATCAGGCGTCGAGGCGAAGCGCCAGACCGTGGTGTAGAGGCCGCAATATCTGAACAGAAGATGGCTTATGAGCACGATGCCGGCCCAGGTGAATAGACCCTCCGTGGAGAGCGCGCCGAACGAAAGATCCGACCGCGACAGAACGAGACTGAGCGCGACCGCGACCAGGACCATGGCCACGTCCTGGACCATGATGAAGGCGCGCCGCATCCCGGGCCTGAGTCCGAACACAGCTTCCAGGGAAGTATTCATTAGGCAGTACTAAACTCCAGACTGTCGGCATGACTACCAGCAAAGTGTGAACACGAGAAATCATTCGTGACCGTCACACTTCCAAGTAGCATCTCCGGCCCTCGCCTGCTGTATCGCATACTGCGGGGGACGAGGCATAGCCAGATGTTTTTTTGGAAGAATGAGAGGCAAGGGAAGCATGAAGCCCGATTCGTGGAAAATTGCCGCGAAGTCCGCATTAGCGCTTGCTTATAAACAGTACGTCATCAGCATGTGTGTCCAGTTTTGCCGCAGTTGACTCTGCTCCAGACCTCGTTAGGACGCAATGCGTTGCCATATGTCCATCGAAACGGCTATTAGACAGGGGCTTGGTGGTTCGCTATGGCCAGCGAAGGACAATGCGCCGAAACAACAGATTGCGATACTCCCAGCTATGATCGCTGCACTAAACGGGGCTTTTGACGACATCTCAAAAGCCATGAAATTACACCGGGTCTGGGTGGCGCTTGCCCATGAAGACATTGGCGACCAGCACAGACGCACGACACTCGGCCCGCTTTGGATGCTGGTCAACTATTTCGCTTTCGTCGGCACGTTTGTCTTTGTTTTCGTCACCAAGGACGCGAGCAACCCCAGCTACATAGCCTACGTAGCCATCGGCATGCTGGTATGGTTCTATCTCAGCGAAACAATCACCGTGAGCGTGTCGCTCTTCCAGCGCGAGGCGAGCTTCATTCAAGGCACGACACTGCCGTTGTTCGTGTACGTGATGCGATTGACGATGCAAAGCGTCATCCGGGCTGGTTATTCGCTAGCGGGATGCGTTCTTATTCTGTTGTTGAGCGGTTACGGCATCGACACGAACTGGCTGCTGTCGTTGCTGGGCCTGCTGCTTATCGTCCTGGCAACTCCTGCATTTGTCATGGTCTTCGCGTTCTTGGGCGCCTTTTTCCCCGACAGTGAGTTCATCGTCGGCAATATGATGCGGGTTGGCATGTTCTTGACGCCGGTCTTTTGGGTCTATAGCGGGCAAGAAGGCATCCAAAAGTATGCCTATCATTGGAATCCGTTCACCTATTTCCTTGAGGGCGTGCGTGAACCGATCACGGCGGGCATCTTTCCGACGCATGCTCTGGCGGTGACAGGTTACATCTGTATCGGCGCCTGGGCTATTGCGTTGCTGCTGCTGGGCCGTTACCGCAAGCACGTCGTTTTCCTGATCTGAGCCTCATGACCTCCATCAAACTGAACAATGTCAGCCTCGTCTATCGGCTGTTTGAAAAGCTGACGCTTTCGGCGCCTGGCCGGCGTCGCAGCGCTCTTGGCGGCAACATAGCAAAGGCGGGCACCAAACAGGTCGTGCAGGCGCTCGACGGTGTCAGCTTCGAGCTCAAGGCGGGCGACCGGTTAGGGCTTGTCGGCCCGAATGGCGCCGGTAAGACCACCCTGCTCAAGGTTCTATACGGAATCTACCAGCCAACGGGCGGCACGATGTCCATCGCCGGCAAAGTCGATGCGCTGTTCAACATCAGTATAGGTTTCCGACCCGAGGCCACCGGGCGCAGGAACATCGTGCTGAGGGGATTGATCAGCGGCTGGACGAAGGCCGAGATCGAAGAGAAGGTGGAAGAAATAATCGATTTCAGCGAACTCGGTGATTTCATCGATGTCCCGTTCAAGGCCTACAGCCAGGGCATGGCCGCGCGTCTCGCCTTCGCAGCGGCGACAGCGCTTGATCCTGAGATTCTGCTGATGGACGAGTGGATCGGCGCCGGCGATGCGGCGTTCCAACAGAAAGCCAAACGGCGCATGGACGAATTGGCAGAAAAAGCAGGTATCATTGTCCTGGCCAGCCACGATGAGAATCTGATCAACAGCGTATGCACAAAAAAGCTTACGCTTCGCAGTGGGCGAGTGGAGTCGCTACATCCGGTCGTGAAAGTCCCGTCCAGGAAGCATTGATTGACTCCTAAGATGCTGGCGCTTGAGAAACTCATACGCCATGCAGGTCTCAGCCGTCATCTCACAAGAGACATAAGGTTCCTGCCGATCCGATAGAATGGCCGCAAGACATAGAATACGGAGGGAGCCCTGGCGTGCAAAGACCTCTTGGCAGCCCCGATCGTCGTCACGATAGATTCCTTAAGGAGCGGCTGACGCGCGCCGACAAGAGAGTTGCCGTTAACCTCAACCACAGGAGCTAGAACAGGGTTGCCGTTGGCTTCGATCATAATGGGATGGCCATTCGCCTTCCAAATGCGCATTTTCTCAATGAGTGCGAAAAAGCTGTACACCGGAGAATGTGTCAGCATCTTTTGCAACTTATATTCGAGCATTGTGTAGTTGAAGGCAGCCTGTCTTGGGGACATGATCTGATGAGCGAGGTATCCCGCATCCTGCGCGACATAGACAATAGCCCGCTCCAAGGCATGCGGTAGATCGCCGTCCCGATAATTCCCCTCGGTTGGAAAATCGCTGAGCTTCCAATTCCTGTCGAACAGCTTCTGCAGTGCCTTGGGCCGAAACCAAAACATCGACCCGTATGGAGCCAATGGCGTATCCTCATCGAGAGGCACTTTGACGTCGATCTTTCTGAGCAGGTCCTTCACCGGCTCTTTATTGGAGAACCACGAATATCCCATCGTCATGAATGAAATATGGATAATAGGTGCGATGGCAATTCCGATAACCGGATTCTTTCGAAATAAGTCTATGACGTTCGCAACATAGCCTGGGCTGTTCAGAAGATTTTCCAACAGATGGTTCTTGAACAGCAACCCTTGCGCGGCAGAGACCTGTGGCGACTTCTTTGTGTGAATCCTGCAAACGAGATCGTAGTTGTCTTGCTGGAAGATATCCTTGCAAGAAATGAAGAGCGCCGCCATGTCGCGTCCACGGTTTTCGCTCACGACACGAACAATCGAATTACCTATACCTACCTCCTTCTTAAGACGAGCCTCGATTAACCTCTTCTTCTTGCTAGTATCTGTTGTCGCGATGAAATCGTATTTATTTCCTATATTCCTGGAGTATGACAGCAACTCATCCAAAAGCTCTACGTAAAAGACGTGAGCGCACACCGCAATTCGCAAATCATTCGGGGCGTTATCCTCAAGTATCTGATCGGGCAGCACAGACATCAATGCTGCATTGGTATTCAATATCCTCGGTGAGGCACCACGAGCAATGTTCCTCCAAACAAGACCTAAGTCGTAATCTGACGTTTCGCGTATGATATCGATAGCCTTTGGAAGGTTTATCGCATGAGCCTCATGAAACAGAGACTCGTGGAAAAATAATCGCCTTTTTAGTATTGGTATCCTATTCTTAATGGTTTCCTCAATATTAATAAAGCACGGGTAATCCGAACCGTAGTCATCCGGATTCTGATACGCTTCGTATTTGTATTTCAGCTTCGAAAAATGATCGCTGAACCGACTCTCGTGCTTCAGAACCGATTCATTATAGCTTCCTATCTCGGGCATTGTCTCCCAGTACCGGCGAAATGCCAAAGAGGTAAGCATCGGCTTCCGAATGGCTATGAAATGGGAATTGATGTGCCGAGGGAGATGGCCTTGTCCCGTAAAAGGGTTCGGAGTCATCTCCTTGTGAATCGTGATCCCCCAGAAATCGAGGGACTTCCTTTTCTCCATCTCTTCGAACATCTCCGAGAACGGATAGATGGGTCCATAAAATGTATGATTGTAGAGCAGAAGTTCATCATACTCGCCAAGATTTTCGTATCCGACCGACTCAATTCCGGTCTTATAGGCCCAAACATCGAATCCGCTGTTGTCTCGAATTATT
This sequence comes from Mesorhizobium sp. WSM3626, assembly GCF_000513935.1. GTDB lineage: Bacteria > Pseudomonadota > Alphaproteobacteria > Rhizobiales > Rhizobiaceae > Mesorhizobium > Mesorhizobium salmacidum. The sequence continues at coordinate 12,072 of NZ_AZUY01000049.1, forward strand.
ATCTCTTCGACCAATGGCTTAACGGCCATTTCGGAATCGCGCGACAAAGAGCCGTTCGACACAAAAATGGTCTTACTTACGAATGGCTGCAGAGATTTGATCAGATGCAGAAAGTAGTCGTCGACGATCCCTTCTTCATCGTAAAAAAAGGCTATGGCTAGTCGCTTTATCATTTATCGGGTCCGGATGTTACAATGAGAGGACGATGCGCAGATTGGTCGATGTGGTGCATTTTCTCGGTCGCTTAGCGAGCATCTCCAGTTGTGAGACACCCGTCCATACGGAACAACAGCATGGTGGCACCCTGGTCGCCCAATGGAGTTTCACGGTGCAAATGAACGGGCTCGGCACCCTGTGTCAACCTTTGGGCAGCTCTGTCAACAATGCCGAGGGAGCGGTAGGTATATGGCTGCATTGCGGACCGGCTGCCTTATCCATACAGCGAAAACTGAAGCCTCCAACTCGAGAGTGGACGAAGTCGCGGGGCGGAATACGAGTGGAAGACGGTGGAAACTTGACTACTGACTGACGCCTGCGACATGGGTAGAGAGGAGTAAGTCAAATATCAACGAATATCCGCCGCAAGACCGGCCATTGGAACAATACGCAGATTGCCAGCGGAAAAACGAAACGAGTTCGGTATCTGGATTCCTTGCGCGGCCTCGCCGCATTGTGGGTTGTGGTAGGTTCACGTCGCGATGATGCCACAGCCGATCTTTGGCTTGCCCGAGTGGATCGGCGTCTACGTCACCCCTGACACAATGGGAGTCCCATTGTTTTTTGTCGTGAGTGCCTTTTCGCTGTGCTTAAGCATGCCAGGACGCTTGAGGCATGAACGACCACTAACGCTGGGTGCTTTCACCTAACTAGCTGCCCAATTCGCAATCGGCCGCCATGAATTTCCTCGCCATTACGGACGATTATAACCGACAATTTTGCTGGCTCTTCAAATGCCATCCCCGGAAGCTGCAACTGCACGGCAAGAGTCAAAATATGAATGGTTTCCGTTTCAAATTCGAAAGGAGATTTCTGCGGTAACTCATCGGCTGAAGCTGTCTGAATTGCCGTTTCCACCATGTCCGTCACGCCTGAGGTTTTATTTTCAACGCGGACCTTCACTGCTAACGATGGTATCACTTCCGGATAGCGCTCTTGGTATCTGATTGCGCACCATAGGCCGCCCGGCAAAGCCCAAGGGAGCGGTCCATCGAACAGAATTTCGTCGTTATAAACGCCGATGTAGATTTGCTTCCCGTTGGTCTCGTGTCGAATGTCATCGCAGAATATGACACCAGCGTGTGGATGAAGGATCATGCTGCTTCACTGCGAATTATTTGCGTGACGACCACATCCGTGGATGGGCTATTGCCATCGCTCACGCGGCGTGAGGTAACGCAAATACGGTTGGTGCTCGGTGCTCGCGTTGGGTTGCGTATCTCTCCAGCAGGCCCAAAGCGGCGGTTCGAATGGCGGTCTACCACCGTTACCTCAACGTCAACATCTAGAGCATTCGCGATGTCCGCTATGGTGCTGATTTCCCAATTGGGCTTCGTCCCTGAAAACCATCGAGAGATGGCGGATTTATTGATTCCGAGACGGTCGGCAAGTTGAGTGAGAGTGAACCCTGTCTCCACTTTCCTGGCCTGGATTACCGCCCAAAACGTACTCACAAAAGCAGAGCGCAGAATTCCCCGCTCGAACTCTTGAGCAAACTCTTGGTCGGAAATCGTCTTAGATTTCTTCATCCACATCGCGACATAGCCCCTTAAGGTACCCTAACGCTGTTGCTGCTCGAAAAGGCAGCACATTACCCATAGTGCCGCTCCAAAGACCGGGGATACCGGCGGCAGTGTCTCTGTAGTTCCTGTTCTTATGAAGCCCTAGCCAATGCCGACAATGCAACCCTAAGCCTACGAATATGCCGGCATCGAGGAAACGACCGAATAGGCGTACTTGGAAGTGCCTAGGCTTCCGAGCGCAAATCACCCAAACCTCATCAAGAGTATGTAACCGTTCCATGTCCGGACCCTGCTCGTCTGGATCCCCTTTAAGGCTCACCGCGATGTACCAACCGAAACAAAAATTCGCGATTTGCTCTTCCATTTCCGCCATTGGCAGATGGCTCAACTCGGGGTCTTTCCCGGCTAGACCCATATGAACCTTAGGCGTCACATAAAGAAACCGCTTGGCCTCCGCCCTCTGCCTAAGCGGTGGTCGCGCAACGAGACGACCTGTCCCCGTTGCTCGATACAAAATAAGATTAGTTGCGTTTAAAGTCAACTACTACCCCCGCCGGCGCAACCGTTTTCCTCTCGAATGGGAAACGTGACATTACCAGCCCAGGAGACAGCCTATGACAGATTTGACTTTGAGTGAGGCCCTACGCGAGAACCGCTTAGAAGATTTCATCAAACAACAGGAGGCCAATGGCATTGGCTCCGTGGATTGTCGCGACGATCGCGTGCGTGCTTCCGTGACTGCATTGATGTATTACTGTTAGAGCGACCGACCAACAACTATGGAAGAAGAATCGCGGACAAATTCTCAGGTCGGATGCCCAAACTGTCCTTAGATATTCAGAGAGCTTGAGACGTTATCCACCCTTCGCACAGCCTGCCGAAATACATCCGAGTGGGAGCGAGGACCGCACCTGCGAAGGCGGCTCCTACGCTTTCCTAGCCAGACGATTTCCAACTGCTATTATTGCTCGGTAAGGCGGCCTAAGGATACGAAAGAGAAAGGGCGATCTGCGTGTTGTCGCTCGCTTAAGGGCTAGAACCAGGACCCTGAACGCTGATTTCACGCCATAGTTTGGCGACTGACCGGAATAGAAAGCCGACAATTTTGCTTCCAGCATGGTATAATTTCGAGCCGCATGGCTGGGCGTCAGGACATGGCGGAACACGTAGCCGGCATCAAGCGCCACATATGCCACGATCCGTTCAATCGCATAAGGCAAGCTGCCGTCCTTATGACGTGCTCCAGCGAAGTCGCTCCATTTCCACTCGTGCGCGAATAACTTCCTTAGTGCCAGCGGTCTGAACCAGTACATTCCACCGTAAGGCGCCACCGGCATGTCGTCATCAAGGTGTATTTTCAGCCCCAGCTCTTCGGCGAGCAGTGCGACATTATCCTTGTTTCCGAACCAGGAGTTTCCCATCGTAGGATAGCCAATATGGACTATCGGCGGCATGACAAGTCCAATGGCGGAATTTTCCGCGAACAACCTGATTATGTTTTCGACATAGGCTTTCGAGTAAAGCAAATTATCGAGCATATGCAGCTTGAATTGGTCACCCCTGGCCCCATCCTGGGGGGATTTCTTAGAATGCACACGGCAAACAAGATCATATTCTCCATTTAAGACATAATCTCGGCAAGAAATCAGCAACGCTGACGTATCTCGGCCGTCATTTGAATCAACGACATGTATGATCACACGGTTGGCACCGCGCGCCCCGGCCATCGAGACTTCTATCATCGCCTTTTTTTCATCGGTGTCGGTCGTGACGATCAGGTCATATCCAGCGGGAATATTCTCCACATAGGCCAACATCTCCCCCGACATTTCGGGATAAAATATATGAGCTATAACAGCGATACGAAACGGCTCCTCCACCATATTTACCTCTGCGACCTCATCAGAGAGTACTGACATGAGAGCAGAATTGCTGTTGAGCGTTCTCGGCTTCGCGACTTTTCCGATACTTCTCCATACCAATGAAAGATCATATTCTGAATTTTTCTCGATCAGACACAGAGCCCTTGGTAGATTTATCGCCTCCCTGTCCAAAAATAGCGTATCCTGAAAAAAAAGCCTTCTCTTTAGAATCGGACTCCTGTTCTCAATGGTTTTATCAACCTCCATCAAAACAGGATAGTTAGTCTTGTAGTTATTCGGGTCAACATAGACCGAACATCTATATCCTATATCCTCAAAATGCTTGGTGAAGACGGTTTCGTGCTTCTTAATCGAATCCATATAAGAGTCGATCCGGCTCATTTGCTGCCAATACAGCTTGAAAGCTTCCGACTGATGAAGAGGCTTCCGGACCGCGATAAAGTGTGAGTTGAGATGAAATGGCAATTCCGATTTCATCGAGTTGAAAGGGTGTGGACGCATCGCACGGTGGGCCGATATGCCCCAAAAATCACACGCCTCACTGTCCATTTGCGAAAACATCTCGGAAAATGGAAAAATCGGACCATAGAATGTATGATTGAAGAGTAGCACTTCATCAAAGTCGGCAAGCCGCTCCCAGCCGATATCGGTCAGGCCGGCCTTGTAAGCCCAGACGTCGAATCCCCTGTTCTCCCGAACAATTAGTCTGTCGACAATCTGCGAGACGCGATCCGCGGATTCCTCATCCAAGAAGCCATTGGACACGACCATCATGTGTTCGACGAACGGCTTTAGTGACTCCAGCAGATGAAGATAATAGTCTTCGACCTTGCCGTTTTCATCATAGTGGAATGCGATGGCCAAGCGCTTCATTGTAATCCGCTACGCGCTTTTGGGTGAAACAGCGCAGCTTTTCGGCGCGATAAGTTGAGCTTAGCCAAGTCGTGAATCAATCCACTCGGAAAGCTGGCCGATCCCCTCGTCCACGCTTTTCAAAGGTCGCCATTCCAGTTCGCGCACCGTCCTGTCAATGTCGGCGACGGCACAGCGTACATCACCGTTGCGGAACATGCCGTTGACGTGCGGCTCGGGCGCCCCATACCGCTTCGCGACGATTTTCGCCAGATCAAGGACCGTGGTCTTGGAGCCCGTGCCGACATCATAGGCGAGCGATTGCGACAGATCTGTTGTCGTGGCCTTGTCGATGGCCGAGGCAACGTCGTCAATGAACACAAAATCCCTTCCGATATCGCCATCTTCATAGATCGGGATGCTCTTGCCTTCCTTGGCCATCCTGATGAACAACGACACAATTCCCGTGTAGCTATTCGTCAAGGACTGGCCGGGGCCATATACGTTTTGAAGACGAAGCACGTTGACGGCCGTTCCGAATGACAGGGCCCAGGCCCGCAATATCTGTTCCTGGGTTAGTTTGGTCGCCCCGTAGATACTGGTCGGATTCGGTATCGTTTTTTCCGCATCCATCGGCAGAGGTTCAAGGCCGGGAAAATCCCACTCCGCGCGCTCGAGCTGCTGCTTCGATCTCTGGCCCGGATAGGTTACTTGGCCGCCCCCCCTTGAACGCCATGCCCCTTCTCCGTAGACGGCGCGGCTTGACGCCAGGACAAAGCGCTCAGGAACATGCGATGCGGTGGCGAAAGCGTCCAACATGCGGGTTGTGCCAAGGACGTTCGCTATCGCGTGGCGAGAGCCCTCTGTGAGTGACTGTCCGGTGCCCGTTTCAGCCGCAAGATGCACCACAACTTCGGGCCGGGCGGTTTCCAACGCCTGCGTCCAGGTGGAAGCCTCGGTCACATCCGCAATCACGAGTTCAACGCGCGGATCAAGTTCGGCGGGACGCTTTCGCTCAGCGTGAATCTGCGGGTGCAAGATGTCCACGACGATTACGCGACCGAAACGATTCGCCAATTTGGTGGAGAGCGCACAGCCAATGAAACCGGCTCCGCCAGTCACTACACATGTTTTAGACATTCAGCATACCCGATTATTGATCCGGCTGTTCGTTACCATCGTCGATCTCATTTGAATAGACGCAGAGAGGCTCAGTTCCAGTTGGGCTGGCTTAAAGCATCAGCGCCCCCGCGTCCGCGCTTGCAAAAAAGATGCGCCACAACGGTTCTCTAACCAGATGTCCAATTTGACCACTTGGCATGCGAGCCGCCCGAATAGGTTTGACATGCGTTCCAAACGCCACAAATCAACGGCCATGGAATTGTTGAGGCGATCGACTGCTAGCCCGTTCGCCGCTAGAATTCCGGATTCTCGCAGCCCCTCTAACGCCTCATACCCTCGCCATATACCGCCCATAGCATTGTTTCGAGGCATCGGTTGCGGACGAGATGTGAGTTGGTTGGCAGGTAAGGAGTAGCATTTTTGAGAGATCACATTGCAGTGCAGGTTTCTCCTTCGAAAACGGATGATTTTTTTCGGGCACTTCTAAGTAGCAAACTGGATCCGGTCTTTTGGCCCACGGATTTGCTGGATAGAACAAGCGCGTGGTTTGGGCACATACCCTTCGCCCACTGGGTCGTCGGAGCTGCGAAGCCGCGCGTCTTGGTCGAGCTAGGAACACACGAGGGCGTTTCGTATTCCGCATTTTGCTCCGCGGTAGCGCGAATGCAGCTGGCGACTCGGTGCTACGCAGTCGATACTTGGCAAGGAGATGAACAGGCAGGCTTCTACGATGATAGCGTATTCCAGAAACTAAGTGCCTATCACACCCCACTCTTCGGAAGCTTTTCCAGTCTTTTGCGGACAACATTTGACGAAGCTCGTAGCCAGTTTTCCGACAAGTCAATAGATATTCTCCATATTGATGGTTTTCATTCGTATGAAGCGGTGAAACATGATTTCGAGACATGGCGAGACAAATTGTCAGACCAAGCGGTCGTCTTGTTCCATGACACTAATGAATTCGGAGAAGGATTCGGCGTGCATCGTCTCTGGGCAGAACTTAAAAGCGAATATCCCAGCTTCGAATTCTTACATAGCCACGGCCTTGGAGTTTTATGTGTTGGCTCGGCGTCCCCTCAAGCCATTCTGACTCTATGCAATCTTTCGGAACGCGACAGTGATCAGCTTCGCCAACGTTTCGATCTCCTAGGAACTCGTTGGGCAGCTGATTCTCAGAACACCAGGCTGGCATCCTTGCTGCATCTGGAACATCAGGCTGGCTTGCAACACCTTCATGAACGGGAGCGCTTGGCCGCCGAAGTCCATAACCTCGAAGAAGAGTTAAAGCAGGTTCGCCTAACCCACGAAGAAATTCTGGAGCAAACTCGCCTGGCCTACACGGAACTTTTGGCGCAGGCTGGCCAAGCTCAACAGGAATTGCAGCAAGATGTGACTCGGAAGCTTCAGGAAGCTGATGTCAAGATGAGAGAGACCGAACGCGCTCTCAGCGTGAAAATCGCGACGATCGAATCAGAAAAGAATGCTCTTCTTGGATCGACATCATGGCGATTGACGCGGCCGCTGAGAGCGATGAGGACGGCCACGTCGGCGTTATCGTTGAGCGGGTTTGCCAAAAGGTGCTGGACCACGCTTGGGAGGCGGCGGTGACAAGCTGAGATCCCGTGGGGCTTTTCGCGGTGTCCGTGTCAAGAAAGCCGCCGCACCACCTTCTCCGTCGACTGCCGCCAGTCCGGCGCGTTCCATCCGAACACATCCGCGAATTTAGCGCTTGATAGCCGGGAGTTGGCAGGGCGGCGCGCCTTGGTGGGGTAGTCCATCGTAGTGATATCCCGTACCCGCGCCCAAGAACCACCAGACTTCAGGCTTGTGTCCAGGATATGACGGGCAAAGCCACTCCAGTTGGTCTCGCCGGTGCCGGCCAGATGATAGGTGCCGAACGCGGCGAAGTCCTTGTCGCGGTGCAGCATGGCGGCCGCATGCAGGATCGCGTCGGCGATATCAAGCGCCGATGTGGGATTTCCCCATTGATCGGCCACCACCGAAATCTCGTCGCGGTCGGCGGCGAGCCTCAGCATGGTTTTCACGAAATTCTTTCCGAACGGGCTGTAGACCCAGGCGGTGCGCAGGATCAGGTGGCGCGGGTTGGCGGCCACCACCGCCTGCTCGCCGGCGAGCTTGGAGGTTCCGTAGACACCGAGCGGCGCCGTCGGGTCGGTTTCGACATAGGCATCGGCCTTGGTTCCGTCGAAGACATAGTCGGTCGAAAGATGGATGACGGGAACGCCGAGCCGCGCCGCGGCCTCCGCCACCTTGCCGGCACCGGTCGCGTTCACCGCAAAGGCCAGATCGGGCTCGTCCTCGGCCTGATCGACGGCGGTATAGGCGGCGGCCGACACGACGATATCGGGCTTCGCAACCGCGATGACGTCGATGACGGTATCGGGTCTTGCCAGGTCGAGCTCCGGGCGACCGAGGGCGACGACCTCCACGCCCGCGCGCGCCTGGCCGGCCTCAAGCAGGCTCGCCGCGACCTGGCCGTCGCGCCCGGTGACGAGGAGCCTCACGCGCCCACCTTGCGTGCTTCGCCCAGCCTTTCGCCGGCATAACGCTGTTCGCGGATCGGCCCCCACCACCATTTGTTGTCGAGGAACCAGTCTACGGTCCTGGCAAGGCCGCTGTCGAAATTCTCCCTGGGCGTCCAGCCGAGCTCGCGGCTTATCTTGGAAGCATCGATGGCGTAGCGGCGGTCGTGGCCGGGACGGTCGGTGACGAAGGAGATCAGCTCGCGATAGCGCCTGCCGCCGGCGCGCGGGCGCCTGGTGTCGAGCAGGTCGCAGATCGTCTCGACGACGGCTAGGTTGGTGCGTTCCGAATTGCCGCCGACATTGTAGCTCTCGCCCGGATGGCCTTTCGTGGCGACCAGTTCCAGGGCACGCGCGTGATCCTCGACGAACAGCCAGTCGCGCACATTGGCGCCGGCGCCGTAAACCGGCAGCGGCCTTTCGTCGAGCGCGTTGAGGATGACGAGCGGAATCAGCTTCTCGGGGAAATGATAGGGCCCGTAATTGTTCGAACAGTTGGAGAGTACGACCGGCAGGCCGTAGGTCTCGTGCCAGGCGCGCACCAGATGGTCCGAAGCCGCCTTCGAGGCGGAATAGGGCGAGGACGGCGCGTAGGGCGTCTCCTCGACGAACATGCCGCCGTCGAAGGGCAGATCGCCGAACACCTCGTCGGTGGAGACATGATGGAAGCGGAAACGGGCTTTCCTGTCGCCGGACAGGCCGCGCCAGTATTCGAGCGCGGCATTGAGCATCTTGTAGGTGCCGACGATGTTGGTCTCGATGAAGGCGCCCGGTCCATCGATCGAGCGGTCGACATGGCTCTCGGCGGCGAGGTTCATGACGATGTCGATATCGTCGCGGCGCAGTATATCGAGCACCGCCCTTTCGTCACAGATATCGGCCTGGGCGAAGCGGTAATTGTGGACATTCTCAATCGGCCGCAGCGAGGCCAGATTGCCCGCATAGGTCAGTTTGTCGAGGTTGGTCACCCGGTAGGCCGGATTGGCGCACAGATGCCGGCATACCGCCGAACCGATGAAGCCGGCACCGCCCGTCACCAGAAAATTCATCCCGTCGTCCTTACGCACCACACGCTCCATCAGGCGAACACCTCGGCCGCGGCCAACATAGGCGCCTTGAGGTCCTTGTCGGAAAGCTGGAACCCGCCGGCCAGCGACGGCCATTCTATGCCGATGGCAGGATCGTCGAAACGGATCGACCGGTCATGCTCGGGCGAATAGGTGTCGGTCACCTTGTACAGCACCTCGGTGTCGGGCACGAGTGTGACGAAGCCATGCGCGAAGCCCTTTGGCACCAGGATCTGGTTGCCTTTTTCGGCCGACACTTCGAGGGCGACCCATTTTCCGAAGGTTTTCGAGGCGCGGCGGATGTCGACCGCGACGTCGAGAATACTGCCACGGATAACGCGCAGCAGCTTGTCCTGGGCGCGCGGCGCAAGCTGGTAGTGAAGCCCGCGCAAGACGCCCGGGGCAGCGGAATACGAGTGATTGTCCTGCACGAAAGTCAAATCAATGCCGGCCTGCGAAAAGCGCTCGGCATTGTAGGTTTCCATGAAGAACCCGCGTGCGTCGCCATGGCGTTTCGGAACGATTTCAAGCACCCCATCGATGCCCAGGGATCTCACCTCCAGCATCTCTAGCCCTCCGAAAGATCGACGACGCGCCGGCGCAGATAGGCGGCGTATTCGTTCTTGCCCAGGCGGGCCGCGCGCTCCAGCACCATGTCCGCCGTCAGCCAACCCTGTTCGAAGGCGATTTCCTCCGGGCAGGCGACCTTGATGCCCTGGCGATGTTCGATCGTGCGCACGAAGGAAGAGGCTTCGTGCAGGCTGTCATGGGTGCCGGTGTCGAGCCAGGCATAGCCGCGTCCCAGCCGATGAACATGGAGCTGGCCGCGCTCGAGATAGACGTTGTTGACCGCCGTGATCTCGATCTCGCCACGCGGCGAAGGGCGGATGGTCGGGGCGATGTCGACGACATCATTGTCGTAGAAATAGAGACCCGTGACGGCCCAGTTGGACTTCGGTGTTTGTGGCTTTTCCTCGATCGTCAGCGCGGTTCCGGTCGCCTTGTCGAAAGACACCACGCCATAGCGCTCGGGATCCTCGACATGGTAGGCGAACACCGAAGCGCCCGTCTGGCGCGATGCCGCGGCGCGGCAAAGCTGCGACAGCCCGTCGCCAAAATAGATGTTGTCGCCCAGGATCATCGACACGCTGTCCTTGCCGATGAAATCGCGGCCGATGATGAAGGCTTCCGCGAGGCCATTGGGCTGCGGCTGCTCGGCGTAAGACAGTGCCAGCCCAAAATCCGATCCGTCGCCGAGTAAACCACGGAAAGCGGGCAGATCACGAGGCGTCGAAATGATCAGAATCTCTCGTATTCCCGCGAGCATCAACACGCTCAGCGGATAATAGATCATCGGCTTGTCGTAAATGGGAAGAATTTGCTTAGAGACCGCTAATGTTAGTGGATAAAGACGTGTTCCACTGCCTCCAGCAAGGATAATTCCTTTCAAAAAGCTCTCCTTGACATGCCAAAGCCCCCCGGCCCTGAGTGCCTGTGCTTAGGTTTCATGCATTGGCTTGTCAATGCGGCACACGACAAATGCATCGACCATGTTGAATACCGTCCATCGACGGGCGCCTCCCGCTTCGGCCGAACCCGTCTGATCCCATCCTGGCAAGGCCGAGGCCGTGATCACCGATCGCACTTTCGGCTTTATCGAGGACGGGCTTGGGGCATATCAACACCTAGGCCACAGCCATGATCACATATGCCTGGATTTTGGCGGCAACTTCGCCGTTGCCATGTCTGTCTGCAATGGCGGATGCCGCGTAGTCGGTCGCGGCGTCCAGTTTTCCAGCGTCCCTGGCCTCGATTTCGCTGCGAAGAACGGTGCCTTGACAATAAGCGACGGCCGGAAGGCGCGGCGAGGATGCGCGGCTTTGTTCGGCTCTCGTCTCGATCGCGACATCGGAGAAACCCGCGTCCTCCAGATCACGGCGGATCAGCACTTTGTCGTGGTAGCCGTGCGGCGTGCGTGTCAGGAAGCGCGGCGGATCGTCTGGGAAAATCCTCGCCAGCGCATTGGTCACGTCATCGGCGAACACATTCTCCTCGATGCGATCCCATACGTTGAACAAGAACCGTCCTCCCGGCTTCAGGACCCGCTTGGCTTCGCGGTAGGCGGAGGTGCGGTTTGGAAAGAACATCGCACCGAACTGACAACAGACGAGATCGAACGCCGCATCCTCGAACGGCAGCGCCATCGCATCCGCCTGGCGCCATTCGATGCGGCTGTCGGGTGTCTGCCGCGAAGCGGCGTAGTCGAGCATCGGCTGGTTCAGGTCGGTCACGACATAGCTTGCGTCCGGGGATAGTCTTGGTGCCAATGCGCGGGTGACGACCCCGGTGCCCGCGGCGATTTCCAGGACCGCGCCTGGCGACAGCGCCGCGGCTCGTTGCGCGATATCCACGGCGAACGGCTCGAAAATCAAGGGCACCATGTAGCGGTCGTAGTTTTCCGGAATCGAGCCCGCGAACAGCTTGTCCGTTTCCAACATGGCAATCCCCACCATCTGATGACTTGGGAGACTAGCACATTTTCTTGGTCCCTGGTCCTTTTCGACCGAAGGCCGGCCTCTACGCGGCCAAGAGCGCGTTCATCACGCCCGCCCAAAATAACCCTGGTACCACTCGACGAACCGCCCTACCCCCTCCGTGACTGAGGTGCGGGGGCGGTAGCCGACCGCCGCTTGCATCGCCGAAGTATCGGCGAAGGTGTCGGGCACGTCGCCGGCCTGCAGCGGCAGGAGCTCGATGACGGCCTTGCGGCCGAGCGCATTTTCCAGCGCCTCGACATAGGCGGTCAGTTTCACCGGGTTGCTGTTGCCGATGTTGAAGATGCGCCAGGGCGCGCTGCTGGTCGCCGGATCCGGATGGCCGGAGTCCCAGGCCGGGTTGGCCGCGGCAGGACTGTCGCTGGCGCGAATCACGCCCTCGGCGATGTCCTCGACATAGGTGAAGTCGCGCGTGTGGTTGCCGTTGTTGAACAGCTTGATCGGCTCGCCGGCCAGGATGCTCCTGGTGAACAGGAACAGAGCCATATCAGGTCGCCCCCAGGGACCGTACACGGTGAAGAAACGCAGCCCCGTGGTGGGCAGGCCGAACAGATGGCTGTAGCTGTGCGCCATCAGTTCGTTGGCGCGCTTGGTGGCGGCGTAGAACTGCAAGGGATGGTCGGCCGGGCGATGCTCGGAAAACGGCATGTCGGTGTTGGCGCCATAGACACTGGAGGTGCTGGCATAGGTCAGGTGCCCGACACGGCTGCTGCGGCAGGCCTCGAGTATGTTGGTGAAAGCGACGATGTTGCTCTCGACATAGGCGCGCGGGTTTTCCAGGCTGTAGCGGACGCCTGCCTGGGCGGCGAGATGGATCACCCGGTCGAAGGCGTGGTCGGCAAAGCAGCCATCAACCACGCTATGGTCGGCGAGATTGCCGTGGATGAAATGATAGCCTGCATTCGTGCCGCGGCTCGCCTCGGCCAGGAGCCGCAGCCGCGCCTGCTTGATCTCAGGGTCGTAGTAATCATTGATGCTGTCGATGCCGACAACCTCGTCACCGCGCTCCAGGAGCCGCCTGGCGACATGATAGCCTATGAAGCCGGCAGCGCCGGTGACCAGAACTTTCATCACAAAGGCCCGTCCGTAACATGCCTGGTGAACAGGCCCGAGCTGACCGCAGGCCAACCTCCGGCCCGGAGTGATCCGGGCCGGATGATCTCAAATCAGGAGCGCTTCAGCAATGACCAGACGGCCGGCACGAGGCTGGCCGCGAGAGCGACCTTGATCAGGTCGCCGACGATGAACGGCACGACGCCGAATTGCCAGGACTTTTCCGGACCGATGAGCAGCGCCAGCCAGGCGAAACCCATCGCCATCATGACCACTTCGGCAACCAGCATGGCGTTGAAAAGCTTGATCGGATGACGGTCCCAGCCGCGGTCGGCGGCCCAGCCGACAATCGCGGCCATGACCACGAAGCCGGCGAGATAGCCGCCGGTCGAGCCGAGCATATAGGCGATGCCTACGCCTTTTTCCGGCGTGCCCTGGAAGACCGGGAAGCCCATCGCGCCTTCCGCCATATAAAGCAGCAGGGTGGCGACGCCGAGCCGCATGCCGAAGGCGGCGGCGATCAGGAAGACGGCGAGCGTCTGCATCGAGATGTCGACAGGCCCGAGCACTACCTTGGTCTTGGCCGAAAGGGTCAACAGCAGCGTCCCGGCAATCGCCAGGACAAACTGCGTTGCCAGTCGCGCGGCACCTTCTTGCGGCAAGGCCAGAAAAACAAGCGGGCGCGTCGTCGTTGCGGTTGTCATGGTCTTCCCCATTCAATCTTGCCGCGAACCAACAATCGCGGCCTTGTGTTTTTCTATATTGGCTTGCGTGCTATGCGGCAATCGGTTTTGCCGTTCTTGGAATAATGTGGCGACATGGCCCTCAAATTCGATACCAGCTTCGACCCCGCTTATGGCCAAGGCGTAAGCGTGGCCCCAGACGTGCAACGCGTCACGGCTGGGAATCCCAGTCCCTTCACCTTTCATGGCACCAACAGCTATGTCGTGGGCCGCGACACGCTGGCGGTGATCGATCCCGGGCCGGATGACGAGGCGCATCTTCAGACCTTGCTCGACGTGATCGCCGGCCGGCCGGTCAGCCACATTTTCGTCAGCCACACGCATCGCGACCATTCCCCGCTGGCGGCCCGACTGAAGGAGCGCACCGGCGCCCAGGTGCTGGCGGAAGGACCGCACCGGCCGGCGAGGCCCTTGCATATCGGCGAAACCAATCCGCTCGACGCCAGCGCCGACACCGCTTTCGTTCCCGACATCGCGTTGCCGGACAGTGAACTGGTCAGCGGCGATGGCTGGGCGATCCGGACGGTCCTGACGCCCGGCCACACCGCCAATCACGCGGCATTCGCGCTGGAAGGCACCGGCATCCTGTTTTCAGCCGATCATGTCATGGGCTGGGCAACATCCATCGTCGCGCCGCCGGACGGGGCAATGGCCGATTACATGGCATCGCTGGACCGGCTGATCGAGCGCGGCGATCGCCTGCTGCTGCCTGGCCATGGTGGACCGGTGACGGCGCCGCGCGCTTTCATGCGCGGGCTGAAGGCGCATCGCAAGATGCGCGAACGAGCCATACTGGAGCGGATAAGAGCCGGCGACCGGACTATTCCCGCCATGGTCAAGGCTATCTACAGGGATACCGATCCCCGGCTGCACGGCGCCGCCGGCCTGTCGGTGCTTGCCCATCTGGAGGACCTGGTGGCACGCGGCGTGGTGGCGACGGACGCCGCCCCCGCCATGGATGGCACTTTCACGCCCGGCCAATAGACCTGCCCGCCCGCCCACGGTGTTCACCCGCCCGAAAATGGCTATTGGGCCGGCGCCGCGCCGACCTGGCCGGCGACTTCCTGGTCCAGTTCCGCCAGGAAATCGGTGATGCGCGCGGCATTGTCGCCAAGATCGTGGCGGCCGTAACGCGAGGCAGATCGCATATCAACGATGACCGTGTCGCCGTCATCCCTCACGCGAATGGCGACGTCCGCAGGAAGACCAAGAACGAAGCTCGAGGCGATGGCGGTAATGGTCACCTCTGTCTGCCCGGCGAGTTCGGGATAAGGCTCCGAAAGGTCCCAGCCGCGCCGGTCGAGCACGGTTTCAACGGCATTGACGACGGTCTCGAATGGTAGGTTGTAGCTGCGTGCGGTGACCAATGGATAGCTGTCGGTCTGCAATGTCTGCTCACCCGGCGTCGGCGGGGACAGCACGTTCATGTCCCTGGTCCGATCACCGACATCAAGCGCGGGCGGTTCATCGAAATCGGTCGAGATGTCGCGCAGTGGCGGATAGATCGTCGCCCAGTAGGCGGCAACGCCGTAGGGGGTGAGCACCAGCAGTGCCAGCAAGGCGCCGACGGTGAGATCACGGCCACCACGGTCACCAAAATTCCACAGCCTTGCAAAGGCCAGGCCGGCAAACAGCAGCGCCAGCGCCGCCAGCAGGGCGACAATGCCCAGCACCCACAGGAACACCGGCGTTTGGACGAGGCCGAAGCGATGGCCGACAAAGTTCGTCAGCAAAAGCACCATCGAAAAGGCGGCCGTGCGCCGCGACCAGCCGGCAGCCTTCGACGTTTGCCGTTCGGGAATGCTAACCATTATGCTCTGCGCTGCCCCAACCCGGATGGAGGTTTAGTGCCTTTTTGCGGCGGCTTGAAGCCGAAACACGCAACATCCCCTCAATCCGTCGGCAAGCGATAGTCCCTGAACTGCTGACGCAAGGTGATCTTCTGGATCTTGCCGGTGGCGGTGTGCGGTATCTCGCCGACGAACGTGACGTCGTCCGGCATCCACCATTTGGCCACCTTGCCATCCATGAAATCGAGAATCTCGGCCTTGGTCGGTTCCTTGCCAGGTTTGGCGACGACGACCAGCAAGGGCCGCTCGCCCCATTTCGAATGCTGGACGCCGATCGCCGCCGCTTCCGCCACATCGGGATGGCCGACAGCCAGATTTTCCAGGTCGATGGTCGAAATCCATTCGCCGCCGGACTTGATGACGTCCTTGGCACGATCGGTGATCTGCATGTAACCGCCGGCATCGATATGCGCGACGTCTCCGGTATCAAACCAGCCATCCTCATCGAACTGCTCCGCGCCCACACCGCCATAATAGGCGCGGGCGACGGCCGGGCCGCGCACCTTGAGCCGGCCAAACGTCTTGCCGTCCCAGGGCTGCGCGTTGTCGGCGTCGTCCGTCACCTTCATTTCGACGCCGAAAGGCGGGTAACCCTGCTTGCCCTGGACGTCGAGCCTCGCCTCGCCATCCAGGCCTGCATAGTCCGGCTTCAGGGTGCACAGCGTGCCGAGCGGCGACATTTCGGTCATGCCCCAGGCGTGGATGACCTGGACACCGTACTTGTCCTGGAATTTCGCCATGATCGCGCGCGGGCACGACGAGCCGCCGATCACGACCTTGTTGAGATGGGGAAGCGTCTTGCCGGTCTCTTCCAGATATTGCAGCAGCATCATCCACACGGTCGGCACGGCGGCGCTGAATGTCACCTTCTCCTGATCGAGCAACTCATAGATCGAGGCGCCGTCCATTTTGCAGCCAGGCATGACCAGCTTGGCGCCGGTCATCGGCCCGCTCTGGCCAAGGCCCCAGGCATTGGCGTGGAACATCGGCACCACCGGCAGGATCGTGTCGCGCGCCGACAGGCCCATGGCGTCGGGCATGGCAGCGATCATGGCGTGCAGCACGTTCGAGCGATGGCTGTAGACGACGCCCTTTGGGTCACCCGTCGTGCCGGACGTATAGCACATGCCGGCCGCGGTGCCTTCATGAAAGGTCTTCCAGGCGAAGTCGCCATCAACCTCGTCAAGCCAGTCCTCGTAGGCAACGACACCGGGCAGGGTCGTTTGCGGCATGTGCGCCTTGTCGGTGAGCACGATCACCTTCTTCAGCGATTGGACGGCACCCGCGATCTTCTCGAGCAACGGGATGAAGGTAAGGTCGACGAAGACGGCCTTGTCCTCGGCGTGGTTCATGATCCAGACGATCTGTTCGGGAAACAGGCGCGGATTGAGGGTATGGTAGATGGCACCGATGCCCATGATGCCGTACCAGGCCTCGATGTGGCGGGCGGTGTTCCAGGCCAGTGTCGCGATGCGGTCGCCCAACGCGAAACCGTCGCGCTCCAAGCGCTGCGCGACCTTGAGGGAACGACGATGGATGTCGGCGTAGGTGGTGCGCACGATCGGTCCCTCGATCGAACGCGACACGATCTCGCGCACACCATGCTGCCTTTCAGCGTTGTCGATCAGCTTGTGGCACAGTAGCGGCCATTCCTGCATCAATCCCAGCATGCCGTTCCCTCCCTCACGCTTTTCACGTCGCGCTTTTGATCGCATTGTGAAGCGAACCGGCGAATTGTCCAGCCACCTACGGGCGCAGCGGACGAAAGTCGGAGTTCGACCTGTATTTGGCAAACGATTGAATCCGGACGCTTTTTGATTTCGTTTGGCGGGCCTTGCTGCCATTCGAGTGACAGGGGCTTCAAATACATTACGTCGGCGCAAACTCTCGTGATCGGACCAACCGCAAAAAGTGTCATAATCCGGCCATCGTCGGTGTTAAACTTCGTTAACGGGCAAAGGGGTGCGATTGGCGACTGAGAGAGGTTCGCATGGACGCGCTCGACGATAAGGTTCTCGAGAGTACGCTTGCCAAAAGCCTGGCCGATCTGGTGCCGGACGAAAAGACTGTTTCCGAAGACGAGTTCGTAGAAGTTGTCGGCGGCGCGCTGGAAGCGGTCGGCGGCACGCTGCTGTTCAAGATGTGCGTCCAGAACGAAGGGGAAGGCCAGCATGTCGCGGCGGCATCCGTCGGCGATGGCGGCAATCGCCAGTTCCTGCTGCTCACCTTGCCAACCGGCGGCGGGGCGCTGAAAGTCGAGACCATTTCCAGAAGCAGCAATCCGGTGGCGGGCATCGCGGCCGCCTATGCCGGGCTGATGGATGCCTTCAAAACCGCCGCCTGAATTTCCGCGGCCATGAGAAGGCAATCTTCGCGCCACGCACGGGCGCATGGCGTCTGTTTTGTTTGTGACTACGGGTCTTGCGCAATCCGGCCGTCCACCACACTTTAGGTCGGGGCAAGGAGGAACCAGCATGGACAAGATCGCCAACCCGGCACCCGGCTTCCAGCGCAATCCCGACAAGATCATCACGATAGAGCCCTATTCCGGCACCGTCACGGTCCGCGCCGGCGATACCGTCATCGCGTCGTCCGCGAGGGCGAAGGTGCTGACGGAGGCCCCCTACCCCGCCGCCTTCTACATTCCGTTCGCCGACATCGATTTCGACAAACTCAGCCGAACGGACCACGCGACCCACTGCCCCTATAAGGGTGACGCCAGCTATTGGAGCGTGCTGCCGGCGGGCGAAGCGGGCAAGGACGCGATGTGGGCCTACCGCCAGCCGTACGACGAGATGACCGAGATCCGCGACCACGGCGCGTTCTATGCCAGCAAGGTCACCATCGAAGCCAAGCCGGACTGAACGCTTCGGCCCGACGCACTTAAGGGTGCATTGAGATTCGGTTCATGCCCAGTCGTTAGAGCGGTTCGGCGGTTCTATCAAACACTGAACCGCCCTACTCAGTGGTGCCGTGATCGCCCGTCCCGTCGGCGTCGTCGAGCCGCACGAAGGTCATGCCCTTGTCCTTGAGTGCCAGCAGGCCCTGCACCACGCCCTCGCCGGCGGCGTGGGTCGGCTGGTTGATGTGCGAGATAATGACGTCGCCATCCTTGGCAGCGGCGATACGCCTGGCGGTTTCCTTGGCGCCGAGCAGCGAGCCGCCGTCGCCATTGATCGAGAAGCCGGCAATCTTGAAGCCCAGCTTGCGAATCATCGCGATGGCCGAGGGGCTGTATTCGGCGGTTGCGCCACGGAACCATTTCGGCGCCGGCTCGCCGGTCGTGGCCAGAGCCGCGGCCCCTGACTCGACCTCGGCGAGCACAGCCTCCGGGCTGCCGGCGCTGCTTATGCCATAGATCTTCCGTGGCGTGTCGACCGCCGGAACATGGCGACCGCCGTGATTTTCCAGTTCGAACAGGTCGGGATGCGCCCGCATGATCGCGACGGCATCGGCGTTGCGCTTCAGCCAGATGCCGGTGACGAAAATGGTGGCCGGTATCTTGTTGTCCACCAGCGCCGAGAGAATGCGCGTGTCGGTCTTGCCGCCGCAGGCATCGAGCGTGAGCGCAACGCGGCCGGTTCCGCTTGCAGCCGGATTGATGTGCAGCGTGGGTTCGACCAGCGGCGCGGCATGGGCACCGGATATCAGCGCCGCCGACATGGCGATCGTGCAGAGATGTTTTTGCAGCAGACGCATCAAACCAAATTCCCGAAACCAAATTCTCGGCCGGCGACTTCAAGCCGCCATCCCAAAAAACCCGCATGAAGGCGGAAATCGGACGAGGGATAGCAGAAAAACGCCTGGCGCGGCAATTTGACCTCCGGCTTGGTGAACATTCGGCGACAGTCTTGCCGACCGATCGCCCTCAGACAACGCGTTCCTTTTTCAGATCGGTGCGTGCGAGGATCTCGCGCACGGCGTCGACGACCGGCTTCACCTCCAGACGCCAGACACAGCAAGCCTTGCTGGGGTCGGACCGGCGACACAAATCCCTGGCCACGCAATCGCAGGGCATTGACGGCCGAAGCGCGATGCTGGGCACGCCGACAGGTCCCCAGCGCGACGGATGCGTCAGGCCGAAAAGGCCGACAACCGGGGTACCCGCGGCAGCCGCCATGTGCATCGGGCCGCTTTCGTTGCCGAGAAACAGCCGGGCCTGTTCCAGGACCGCCAGCAGGCTCTCGAGCGAAAGCGCTCCGACCAGATCGACCACCGGCGTCACGGTCCCGGAAACGATCCGCGCGGCGGTTTCACGTTCGCCTGGCCCTCCCACCAGGACGACGCCCAGTCCGGTTTCGACCGCAACCTGGTCAATTGCCTCGGCAAACCGTTCCGGCTGCCATTGCCGGCCCTTGAAACTCGCGCCCGCATGGACGGCGACGAAGGCGTTCGGGTGGATATCGTGCGTGCCCAGAAGCGCCAGGGCTTTCGTGGCCTCGAATGTCGGCGGCTGGATGCTCGGTACCGTCACGCGCAAATCGATGCCGAGTGCTTCAAGAGGGGAGAGATAGCGATAGACAAAATGCTGCCCGCCAAACCCGTATGGTTTGGCAAACACATTGGCGGGCTGCCGCTCCAGCAGCTTCAGCGGCCTCTCGGGAGGATTGTAGCCGACACGCTTCCTGGCGTTGACGAGCCCGCTGACGACCCGAGAGGTCTTGGAATCGGTCAAATCGATCGTCAGGTCGAAGTGGAAGCGGCGCAGCGCCCGCACCACGGCATAAAGTTCTCTTCCACGTTCCAGCGGGTTGCCTCGCATGCGGGCCCGCCTGAACGCAACCACCTCGGAAGCGATGCCATGCGCAAGCACGAAGCTCTCGAAGTGGGCTTCGCAGAGGAATACGATCCTGGCACCGGGGAATTCGAGCTGTAGGTTCCTGGCGAGCGTCGAGGCGAGGACGATATCGCCTATGAACTTCGTTTGAATAATCAGGATCGAGTGGAACGGAGCGGGTGATATCTGCAACGTCTGTTTCCGGAGACAATTGGCGGTCATCCGCAAATTGGTCGCAAACAATGTCGAGATTACGCTCATGTCGCCAGCACATTCACGTGAGTTTTCATACAAAACCGTAAGCTTCGTACCGGTCTAGCCGCGTCCTGCCTTTGCGTGCACCGCGGCCTGCGCCGCCGCCAGCCTGGCGATCGGCACGCGATAGGGTGAGCAGGAGACGTAGTCGAGCCCGACATCCTCGCAGAAGCGGATCGACGAGGGATCACCACCATGTTCGCCGCAGATGCCAAGCTTGATGCTAGGCCGCGTCGCCCTGCCCTTTTGCGCCGCCATGCGCACCAGTTCGCCGACACCGTCGATATCGAGGGAGACGAACGGATCCTGCTCGATGATGCCCTTCTGGCGGTAGGTTTCCAGGAAGGAGGCCGCGTCGTCGCGCGAGATGCCGAAGGTGGTCTGGGTGAGGTCGTTGGTGCCGAAGGAGAAGAACTCGGCCGACTCCGCGATGATATGGGCACGGATCGCCGCGCGGGGGAGCTCAATCATCGTTCCAGTGAGGTAATCGATCTTGACGCCGCTCTCGTCCATGACGCTCTTGGCGACCGCGTCGATACGCGCCTTCACATAATCGAGTTCCTTCACCAGGCCGACCAGCGGCACCATGATCTCGGGCACCACCAGCGCGCCGGCTTTCCTGCCGGCCTCGACGGCCGCCTCGAAAATGGCGCGCGCCTGCATCTCGGCGATCTCCGGGTAAGAGACGGCGAGCCGACAGCCGCGATGGCCGAGCATCGGGTTGAATTCGTGCAGCGCCTCGGTGCGCTGTCTGAGCTTGTCGGGCGATACGTTCATGGCGGCCGCGACTTCGGCGACTTCCGCTTCCGTCTTGGGCAGGAATTCGTGCAGCGGCGGATCGAGCAGGCGGATCGTCACCGGCAGGCCGGCCATGATCTCGAACAGCTCCAGGAAATCCGAGCGCTGCATGGGCAGAAGCTTGGCCAGCGCGGCGCGCCGGTCCTTCTCGGTGTCGGCCAGGATCATCTCGCGCATGGCGACGATGCGGGCGCCGTCGAAGAACATGTGCTCGGTGCGGCAAAGACCGATGCCTTCGGCGCCGAAAGAGCGCGCCATGCGCGCATCGAGCGGCGTTTCGGCATTGGTGCGCACCTTCATGCGGCGCACCGCGTCCGCCCACTCCATGATCGCGGCGAAATCGCCTGACAATTCCGGCTGCAGCATCGCCACGGCGCCCTTGAGCACCTGGCCGTTGCCGCCATCGATGGTGATGATGTCGCCCTTGCGGAAGGTTTGTCCCATCGAGAGCAGCGTGCCGGCCCTGTAGTCGACACGCAGCGAGCCGGCGCCCGACACACAAGGCTTGCCCATGCCGCGCGCAACGACGGCGGCGTGGCTGGTCATGCCGCCGCGCGTGGTCAGGATGCCTTCGGCCGCATGCATGCCGTGGATATCTTCCGGACTGGTCTCTATGCGCACCAGGATCGCCTTGCGTCCTTGCGTCTTCAGATCCTCGGCATCGCCGGAGGAAAAGACGATCTCGCCGGTGGCGGCTCCCGGCGACGCCGGCAGGCCGACGCCGATAACGTCGCGCGCGGCTTTTGGGTCGATGGTCGGGTGCAGCAACTGGTCGAGCGAAGCCGGATCGATGCGAGCGACCGCCTCCTCCTTGGTGATCAGCCCGTCCCTGGCCATCTCGACGGCAATCCTGAGTGCTGCCTTGGCGGTGCGCTTGCCGGACCTTGTCTGCAGCATCCACAATTTGCCGCGCTCGATTGTGAATTCGAGGTCCTGCATGTCGCGGTAGTGCTTTTCCAGGCTGTCGGAGATGGTGACGAAGGACTGGAAGGCGTCCGGCATCAGCTTCTGCAGTGACGGCTTGTCGGAACCCGCCGCGATGCGCGCCGCCTCGGTGATGTTCTGCGGCGTGCGGATGCCGGCAACGACATCCTCGCCCTGCGCGTTGACCAGGAACTCGCCATAGAGCTGCTTTTCGCCGGTCGACGGGTTGCGGGTGAAGGCAACGCCGGTGGCCGAGGTCTCGCCCATATTGCCGAACACCATGGCCTGGACATTGACCGCCGTGCCCCAGCTTTCGGGAATATCGTGCAGGCGCCGGTAGGTGATGGCGCGGTTGTTCATCCAGCTCGATAACACCGCGCCGATCGCGCCCCAGAGCTGCTCGTGCGGATCCTGCGGGAACGGCTTGCCCAGCTCTTCCTCGACCTTGGCCTTGTAGAGCGCGATGACGCCTTGCCATTCGATGGCCGTCAGCTCGGTGTCGAGCTCATGGCCGAGGCTGGCTTTCTGGTCTTCCAGGATTTCCTCGAACACCTCGTGATCGAGACCCATGACGACATCGGAATACATCTGGATGAAACGGCGGTAGCTGTCATAGGCAAAGCGCGCATCGCCGGAATCGGCGGCCAGCGCCTCGACCGTCTCGTCGTTCAATCCGAGATTGAGTACGGTGTCCATCATGCCGGGCATCGACGCCCGAGCGCCGGAACGCACCGAAACCAGGAGCAGCTTCGACGGGTCGCCGAACCGGCGGCCAGTCAGCCGGCCGATATGGTCGAGCGCGACGGTGACGTCGGCTTCCAATCCCGCCGGGTAGGTACGGCCATCGGCATAGTAGGCATTGCAGACCTCGGTGGTGATCGTGAAGCCCGGCGGCACCGGCAGGCCCAGGCTGCACATCTCGGCCAGATTGGCCCCCTTGCCGCCCAACAGATTCCTGTCGCCGGCACGGCCTTCCGCCGCACCATCGCCAAAGGTGAAAACCCATTTGGTCATGCTTTGCTCTCCGGTTGCAGGAGATTGGAAAGATTGGCGAAACGGAAAGCTCCGCCCGTGTCCGACTTCGAGCGATATGATGCTGCAGTGCGAAACGCAAGCGCCGGGCAAGTCGTGGGGTCGCTACAATCGATTAAGAAAAAGCCATCGCCCGGGATGCGTCAAAAAGACTTGCCGCCTGATGGCTCCATGTCTAGAACATAAAGGGAACAAAGAGGTGCCTCATGAAACAGCCCGGAAAACTGGACTATCTGGAAATGCCGGCGACCGGCGGCACGCTGGACCGGATGAAAGGCTTCTACAGTGCCGCCTTTGGCTGGTCGTTCACCGACTATGGACCGACCTATTCGGCCTTTGCGGAGGGGCTGGACGGAGGTTTTCAGGCCGATGCGGAAGAAGCGCCGGCCAAGCCGCTGCCTGTGCTTTACAGTGAGAATCTGGAAGAAACCCTTCGCGCCGTCGAAAGCGCCGGCGGAACGATCGTCAAGCCGATATTTCCATTCCCCGGTGGTCGACGCTTCCACTTTGTCGACCCAGCCGGCAACGAGTTGGCTGTGTGGTCCGTATGATCCGTTGCGGATCATCTGGCGGCAATCGCGCTGCTGGTCAGCCGGGTGCCTTCGCGGTCGCTCATAAGCATTGTGCTTTTCGGCTGCTCTGCTAATAACGCGCCCGCACAGCGACTCTGACGGCTTATTGGGGCGTCGCCAAGTGGTAAGGCATCGGTTTTTGGTACCGACATTCCCAGGTTCGAATCCTGGCGCCCCAGCCATTGTTTATTTATTATTTAGAATCAGCCACTTACACAGAATTCAATTTCCTGATGTAGGGTATTCTAGGTCACCTGTTTAGGTTCCTATTCCGCCGAGCTGACCATCACTTTTTCGTCGGCTTTATGACGGGTAGTGTCGTCATCGTCGTGCCAGCTTGTTCTTTGCTGGAGGTCGGCCTGCGGCCAACCACGGAGATTTTCTTCATCGGGACCGATCCTTAAGTCTATTTGGCGGTTAACGCTTTGGCGGTCGAGGCTGTGGCGGCGGACCTATAGGGGTTCCTGTTCCCGGCGTCGGCCGTGAAGGAGTTGGCGTAGGCCCAGGTGACGGAGCAGCGGGACGCGGGGGCAAGCTCATATTTTCCCTGTCGTAGTTGGCGTTGTGGCAACTGGCGAGGAGGCCGGAGCGGCTGGCGCCGCAGCCGGCCCTGCTGCTGCGGCTGGACTTACGGCGACGGGCGACGAGCTTGGGAACAATGGTCGCGATACGGGTTGACCGGGCATGAGTGCACCGTTTGTCGATATTTCTGAATTAGAGACGACGGCCGTCGCGAATGGATTTACGGTACGCTTCGACATCTCAGACCTCATTCGCTCTGATAGGCAAAAATCAGCAGACAAATTGCTCCCATGGCAAACAAAATACCAGACACCGAATTCAATTTACGCGTTACTTTGTCCCAAAAATTGGAAACCTCTACCTCCCAATTTTGAGTCCGCATACAATTATCCAAGTGCTCAATCGCCACTTCTGCCGCCTTGGAGCTTACAAAGTAGGATAAGACATTGAGCAGAATTGCGAAGACGAACAACGTCCATGACACCACTAAAAACCCAAGAGCAACCTTTATATTTTGGTCTTGAAAACCCTTTAGAACTACAAGAGAA
Organism: Mesorhizobium sp. WSM3626; assembly: GCF_000513935.1. GTDB lineage: Bacteria > Pseudomonadota > Alphaproteobacteria > Rhizobiales > Rhizobiaceae > Mesorhizobium > Mesorhizobium salmacidum. Next base: position 36,907 of record NZ_AZUY01000049.1, read on the forward strand.
AAAGCCAAGGCGCCGGAAGATAGGGTCAGGATTGACTTATCGAATGATGACGATTGCTCGACACGGATTTCATCCAATCGATTCCTGTGAGCAAAGTATGTCTCCCAGTCCAAACCTGCTGGAGGTTCCGGTGCTTCGCTGGCGTCGCTCATCTCAAACGTCCAACACGAGTGATTCGCGATTAGCTTAGTCGAAAAGGTCGCGACGCGCTTCAGGGCCCGGTCTCACCAGCAGCCAACGGGCGAAAACCCTATAGACGCACGTTTGCCGAAGCTCGAAGGCTACGATGATTGCAGCCATATAGCGAGTGGTGCCGCCAACCATTGGCAACCTATCCGGTCCCGTGTGGGCTGGATACGCGCCACTCCTGCCTATTAGGTAAGAAACCGCCCACCAGGGCAGAAAGCATTCAATATGATCGAACTCGTTTTCCGAGCGGCCATTGATCCGCACCTAGTCAGTATGATCCTTGTGCTGCTCATCACAACAATGCATCAAAGAGAAGGACGGGTCGAACCTCGTCCTTCTCATACATCGTAAGTTAATCCCGGAGGGGACATGCAAACTATCGTAAGGCAAAAATTGTCTGAGGCCGGGATGCTCGGGGTGATCCTAATGATCGTAGGGCCGGTCGTGGCGGGGTTTGCATTCTTGTCGATCGCGTCGGCGGGCCGGTCGTTGACTGGCGTGGCGCCTGACGTGACATGGCTCTACATCGTCGCCATGGTCGGCAGCATGGCGACGATCTTGTCGCTGCCGTTCGTGATCGTCGGCAGGCGCTACATTGCCGAGGGTGTTGCTCAATAGCAGGTTCCAGCAAGCCGAAAGGGCGCGGTGTGATCCGCGCCCTTTCGCTTCTCCATATCCCTCGCCTATGGCCTCAGGTCGACGTAGCTTTTTGGAACCACTCCAGCACCCAAGAGAGCGTTCGTGATGATCTTGTCGCGTTCTTCTCTTATGCCGGTCGCATTGAGGACGGTTTCGACAAGAGCACCAAATTCTAGATCGTCGATTAAATGCCCCTCCCTCTGGCAGCGTGTCCTCTCAAGTTTCGACGCCGGCACTTGATCCCTCCGACATCTCAAATGTGTGCTATTTTTGCTACATTTTCTGGCCGTCTGCCCAAAATCTATCGTTTAGTCACAGCTTAATAATGAAACGTCCACGTTAATTTGTAAGATAGCGAACAAAGCTAGGCGCCGAGCCCGGCTGGGGCGCCCTAAAAAAGGGCGGGGAAACGTGGGTGGGAAAATGAAGACGACAGGTCTGTCGACCAAGGTCATGGGCGTTGGCCTCTTGATGACGGCTACCATGCTGAGCTGCTGGGGCGCGCATGCATTGACGCTCAAGGAGGCCATGGCGGTTGCGGTGGAATCCAACCCGGAAATCGGCCAGGCCATCGAAAACCGTGAGGCGATCGAGTTCGAGCTGCGGCAGGCGAAAGGGCTTTATCTCCCAAGCGTCGACCTGCAGGCATCTACTGGTGCTCGCCGCCTGGACAACTCCTCCCGCCGAGCGCTCTCCATCGAGCACGACGCGCTTTATCCCGCGGAGACCGATCTGACGGTTTCACAAACGCTTTATGATAGCGGCGCAAGACGAGCCGAACTCAACCGTCAGGCCTCGCGAGTCGATGGCGCCTCGTTCCGCGTGCTGGAGCGATCCGAGTTCATCGGGCTGTCGGTTGTCCAGGATTACCTGGAATACATGCTTCAGGGCTCGATCGTGGCAGAGGCAAAGAAGAATCTAGGCTTTCATCAAGCGATTCTCCACGACATCAGGGAAGGCATCGCAGGCGGCGGGTTGAACGAGGCCGACCGGCAACAGGCCGAGGAGCGCTTGTTCGCGGCCAAGGCCCGCATGCAGGAAGCCTCCGAGGAACTCGAGGCTTCGAGGATACGCTTCTTCAAGACAGTCGGGAAACCGCTGACCAATGCTTCGCGGCCCGGCGATGTTTCCTCCGCGCTGCCAAGGTCCCTAGATGACGCACTGGGCATTGCGCGGGAGAACAATCCGCGCGTCCACATGGCCAATAGCGATATTGCCGCCGCGGCCTCGCAGGTTGACGCCGCTCGGGCGAAATACGGCCCTTCGATCGTCGCCGAAGGCACCGCCCGGGCCGGATATGACATTGACGGCGACAATGGAGACACGTCCGATTTGCAGGCACGATTGGTGCTGCGTTGGAACCTGTACCGCGGCGGCATCGACAAAGCGAATGAGCAGGAGCAAATCCGCCGCGCCAGCGAGCAGCGGCTTGGGCTGCATCAGGTTCTGCGGGAGATCGAAGAGGCCGTTCGCACGTCCTGGGATCGCCGCTTCCGGCAAGCCGATCTGGCAAAGACCCTGAAGCTGCAAGCCGCTTCCAGCGAGAAGCTGGTTGCCTCTTATCGCGAGCAGTTCAAGGTCGGACAGCGCTCGCTGCTCGATGTGCTGGATGCGCAGAATACACGGTTCAACACAGCTACGCTGGCGGACACCGCGTCCTACGCATCCCTCTTTGCCCAATATCGGCTTCTGGCAGCGACCGGGCAGTTGCTGAAAACGATGGACATCCATCCGCCAAAGCAGGCCACGGCCTACGCCAAGGACGAATTTGCCGTTCCGGCGAACGCGGATACCGAAACCTATGCACGGACCCCGTCGGAACAGACGAACGATATACCTTTCGACATCCTTGCCCCGGTCAGGAAGAAGTGAGCCGGTGTAAAGGGGGGTTGAGGGTCCTGGCGGGCGGGTCGTGAATCAGCAGCCACATATTCTGTCGCCCAAGGAGGCATTCAAGGCCTGCTTTTCGGCGGTTGCCGCCTATCTCGGCAGGCCGAGCGCGGAAACCGTGCTGTTTGCCGGGGTGCCGATTTCGGACACGCGCATCGAGGTCACCGAGATCAGGCATCTTGCCGAACGCATCGGTCTCGAGACCCACGAATTCAACCATCGCGACTTCTTGCGCGGTCGCCTCGATCTTCCGGCAATTCTCTTCCGTGTCAGCCAGTTGCCGATCGCCCTGCTGGCGGAAATCGACGGTGACGGGTATCTCACTGCCCCGCAGGAAGACGGGCGCACGACCATCGGCAAATCCGAGCTGGCCGCAAGTTACATCAGCGGCGGCGTATCCTTCTCGATCACCTATGCCAACGCCACCGAAGGCATGAAGGTCGGGTCGGCGCAGCAGATCGAACGGCGCCATTGGCTGACGGGAACGATGGGCGCTTTCTGGCGTACCTATTCGAAGGTCGTGCTGTCGGCGATCTTCATCAACCTGCTGGCCATCGCCTCGCCGATCTTCACCATGAACGTCTATGACCGCATATTGCCGAACAAGGCGATATCGACGCTCTGGGTGCTGGCGATCGGTATCGGTGCCGTCATTCTCTTCGACCTGCTTCTGAAGACGGCCCGGGCCTCGCTCATCGACTATGCCGGGCGAAAGGCGGACCTGCGGATATCGTATTTGCTGTTCGAGAAGGTGCTGAATTCATCCTTGTCCGCGCGCCCCGGTTCGACCGGCGAATATGCAAATCGCGTCACTCAATATGAGTTCGTCAGGGAGTTCTTCACCTCCAACACCATCAGCGTCTTCATCGACACGGCCTTCGTCTTCATCTTCCTGCTGGTCATCTACGCGATCGGCGATTGGTTGGTCATCATACCGGCCTTGGCATTCGTGGCGTCGGTGATAGTCGGCCTCGTCACGCAACGCCGCATCGGCAAACGGGTCGCCGCCTCGATGAACGAGGCATCCCAGCGCCAGGCCTTGCTGGTCGAGTCCATCTCCACGCTGGAAACAATCAAGTCCCTGCGCGCCGAAGCCTATTTGCTGAGGAAGTGGGGCGAGCATTCGAAGAATGCGGCCAACACCTCCGAGAAGATCAAGCAGCTCTCGGCGGCGGCCGGCAACATCACCCAGGCCATCCAGCAGCTCGTGACGGTCGCCCTGGTCGTGGCCGGGGCCTATGCCTTTTCGGAAGGGCATGTTTCGACAGGAGCCATTATCGGCACGGTGATGCTGGCGAGCCGGGCCGTGGCTCCGCTCGGCCAGATCGCGATCACCTTGTCGAGATTTCGCCAGGCCATGCTCTCCCTGAGAATGGTGAATTCCATCATGGCCCAACCGGAGGACCGGCCGGACACGGTGGGCTTTGTCAATCGCCCGATCCGCAATGGGGCGATGACGTTCAAGAATGTCGGCTTCGTCTACCCCGGCTCGGAAAACGAGGTTCTGTCCGGCCTGAACTTCTCGGTGAAGCCGGGCGAGCGCATCGGCATCATCGGCCGCATCGGGTCAGGCAAGACAACGATGGGACGCCTGATCGGCAGGCTTTTCCTGCCGAGTTCAGGCGAGCTGCTGCTGGATGGCATCGACATCCGTCAGTATCACCCGTCGGAGGTGCGCGCCGCCGTGGGTATCGTCGCGCAAGCTGGCGATCTGTTTTCGGGCACCGTGAAGGAGAACCTGCTCATGGCAGCTCCCGAGGCGACCGACGAACAGATCATCGAAGCCGCAAAAGCCGCCGGCGTCGACGAGTTCGTCTCTCGCCATCCACGCGGCTACGACATGAATGTCGGCGAGCGGGGCACCAATCTTTCCGGCGGGCAGAGACAGACGGTGGCGATTGCCCGGCTGCTTTTGACCAAGCCGAAGATCGTCTTTCTGGATGAACCGTCCGGCTCGATGGACTTGGCTTCGGAACGACAGCTGATCAAGCAACTCAAGACAGCATTTGACCACAACACGACGCTGATCGTCTCGACGCATCGCTTCAGCATGCTCGAATTGGCTGATCGCCTTATTGTTGTCGAGCAGGGAAAGATCGTTGCCGATGGACCAAAAGAACAAGTCATTCAGGCGCTGCAGAGAACCAATACCTGAAGGAACAAATTATATCGGGCTGAAACCGATATAATAACGGGGCGTAGGAAATGCTTGCCAGGGAAGACCGCCCGCCGCTTTTTGCGACGGCATCCATATTCATCATAGCGGCGCTCTTCGTCGCCTTTGTCGCTTGGTCATCATTCGCCGAGGTCGACGAGATCGCGCGTGGCGACGGCAAAGTCATACCGGCCTCCAAGACCCAGGTCATCCAAGCCAGCGAGCCGGGCGTCGTTCAGGAAATCGCCGTTAAGGTGGGGCAGGTCGTCAGGAAGAACGACCTTATCATTCGTCTCGACAACACTTTGAACACGTCCAGCCTCGGCGAACAGCAGGCCAAGGCGCGGGCCCTGCAAACACGGATCGCCAGGCTCAAATACGAACAGAGCGGCAGCATCACCGGATCATTTCCGTGTCCGCAGGACATTCAGGCGGTGGCGCCGGAAATCTGCGACAACGAGCAAAATCTGCTCGTTGCCCGGCGCGAAAACTTCGACAACAAGCTGTCGGTGCTCAAGTCGCGCCTCGACCAGCGCGAAAAGGAACTCGACGAGGCGAACGCCAATCTCGACCGCCTGACAAAAAACCTGGCTGTGAGCGACCAGCAGGCGAAGCTGGTCGAGGCGATGGTCAAGAAAGGTCTGATGGCAAGGACCGAGCAGCTCAAGGTCGAGCAGGAGCAAACCGAACTCAACGGCCAATTGAACCTGGCCGGCGAGACGATAAAGAAGGCCAAGTCGGCGATCACCGAGGCGCAGCTCCAGGTCGAGGAACTCGGGCTGCAGTTGAAGCAGGAAGCGCTCGATGACCTGACGCAGGCCTTGGCCGATCTTTCGGTGGTGGACGAAACCATTCGCGGCGCGACCGACAAGGTCGCGCGAACGGATATCCGTTCTCCGGTGGACGGGATCGTCAACACGATGGAACTGAACACCGTCGGCGCCTTCGTCCAGCCCGGAACTGTCGTAGCCGGCATCGTGCCCACTTCCGAGACATTGCTGGTCGAAGCGCGTGTTTCGCCCCGCGATGTCGCCTTTATACGCCCCGACCAGGATGCCTTGATAAAGGTCACGGCTTACGACTTCTCGACCTTTGGCGGCATCGAAGGCAAGGTTTCCAACATTACCGCGGACAGCCTGGTCGATCAGAAGACGGGCGAGCCCTATTACCAGGTGCGTGTCTCAACCGACAAATCGACACTGGAGCGAGACGGAAAGGCATATTCGATCATCCCCGGCATGATCTGTTCCGTGGATATCAAGACCGGACGCAAGACGATCCTGAGCTACCTGCTGAAGCCGATCAACAAAGCACGTCAGGAGGCAATGAGTGAGCGCTAGCGCCATCTCTCCCCCGCCCCCCGAAGACCGTTTGCTTCTGCCGCTGCCGACAGAAGATTTCGAGCTCGAGTTCCGCGTCGTGGCGCGCGGCGGCGCAAGGCGCGGCATCCGTCTGGAACGGGCCTTCTGGCTTTCGCTGAAACAGATGGCCGAGAGCCGCAAATGCACCATCGGCATGCTGGTCGACGAGATCGCCGAAAGTCACGCGGAGAACGGAAACCTGACCTCGGCAATTCGGGTGGCCTGCATTCGCGCGTTGGGACACGAGAACCTGAATTTGCGCAGGCTTGCGTCGATCGGGACGGTAAACGCCATTCTGCTTGCCTGTCCGTCGCCGGCTTTCGCCCTTGCATCGACCAAGAAGATCGTGACGTTCAATGCGCCATTCCAGCAATTGGTCAAACGGCAGTTGCCGACGGCATTCGACGGAGACACGCGGCAGGACCTGAAGCTGGCGCTGGATCTCAACGTGGCGGATATATTCGCGCGCCTCGACACCAACGGCGACGTTGCCGTTGCGAGCGGATTTGTGATCGGCGCCGGCGAGCGCCGTTACCGGGGCCAGCTTAACGTGGTGCGCGCGCCGGTGCTGGACCTGGAATTGCTGATGGCTTTTGTCTTCAACGGTTAGAGTCGCTCATCGTTCGCAATTCCCGGCGAAAGCGCTATGCATTTTCCTGAAATTGCTCTGGGCATTCGGCCAGGACAAAAACGCGACCGCGCTTTGCCTTTACTTGACTTCCATCTGCGCGCCTTCGCCAGGCGCGACGGTTTCGAAACCGCCCTTGACGTCGGCCATCTGCGCGGCCCCCGGTTTGGACCCATGGATCCATGCCCGGTCGGTGCTGAACGAGTACAGTGGCTGATAGTCCGGAAGAGCGCTGTCCTTGAGCACCGTATTGTTGAGACTGTCGAGAATGTAAGCGCCGCTTGCAGTGCTCACCGAAAGCACGGCGTGGAAGAAACCTCGCTTGCGGTCCTGGAGAACGACGAGCGACATGCTGCGTGCCGGAATGCCGGCCCTCAGCAACGCCGTCATCTTGAGAATGGCGAAGTCCTCGCAGTCACCGGCGCGATTGGCGAGGATTTCCGAAGGCTTCGCCCAATAGTCGAGCTTGCCGTAAACGATGCTGTCCTTCCTGTAGGCGATCAGGTGGTTGATGCCGCTGTTGATGAACGACAGTTTTTCGACAAACCCCTTGCCTTGGGCAGCCGAAACCATGGCCGCGAAGGCCGGGCTCTTGTGGTCGCAGGGACTGCCGGCGGTGCAACTGGTTATGGCCTGGTAGACCGGTGCCCAGCGCGCCGAAACCGGAAAATTGCGCATGGACAGCGCAACCGACCCGAATACGCCCGGGATAATCGACGCAGTCTGCATCGGGTCGATATCCCTACCTTCTTGCGCCATCAAGGCGCTGGACCGGTCTTGCGCGGAAACGGGATTGTAGCCGTTCAGGACGAGGCTGATCTGGTAGGCGGCGGCCGGCTGCCAGGGCTGGTACCTCCGCAGCGAAATGCCGCCGAGGCCAGGCGGCGCCTGGACCGTCCCAAGCAGTGCCGTTTCGGGCAGGAAATCCCTGATGATCGGCCCGGCAAGGGCTGGCTGCGCCGCGCCGGCTATCCCCAGTGCCAGCAGAAGCAGCTTGAGTTTTCTCTTCTTCGGAGCATTCTTTTGTTTTTTCATGACGCCCACCTTTGACCGTGGACGCTACCAATCTTGTCTCAAATTACTGGAAATGAAGGTGGATAACTTTCCCGCAAAGTGGTTTTGCTATTTTGTGTAAAATTTTATACGTATTTATACTTCTATTTACCAAGTTTTTCGCGCTGGTCGCGGGAAAGCGCCGCCCATTCCAAGCAAGATATAACTGATTATATGTTCACAGTTTACCAAGCGTAAAAAAAGTCATCGAACGCATATCCAAATATATAGAATGGATTGACGGACCGTTGCAAAGTCGAGGCGCCGCCTGTCTCTTTCCGGGAAATGCCGGAGGGGTTAAAGCTATGACGACCAGTATTGAGTTGGACAACGTTTCGAACTCGTGGGACGAGCATTCCGTCTCCAACGATCACCACGACCTGACAGCGCCGATCCAGTTGGTGGCGCAGGCCGCGCCGGCCGAGCAAGCGGCGGCGCCGGCTCAAACAGCGCCTGCAGCGGCCGAGCCTGTGCCGGTCGATGTCGGCGGCGGCGCGCCAGCGGCTGCTCCGGCAGCGGCGAATGCCCCCCACGAATACGTGGCTGACGCAAGCAACGTCGTAAAGCTTCCCGCCAACGTCTCGATCGACAACATCAAGGTCGACGGCCACAACCTCGTGCTCGAGCAGGCGGACGGCTCGGTCATCGTCATCAAGGACGGTGCCCTGAATGTGCCGACCTTCATCATCGGCGAAGTCGAAGTGCCGCGTGTGGCCTTGATCGCCGCACTGGAAGCGAGCCATGTCGATGTCGCCTTCGGCGCGGACGGCTCGATATCGGCGGGCCCGGGAGGTTCGACCTCGAGCGCCGGCGGCAATTTCGAACAGCCTGCCGGCGGGATCGGCGACGGCTTCGGCCTGTCGGCCCTCCTGCCACCAACGGACCTGCAATTTGGGCAGCCGGATCATCGCGAATTGTTCCCGAGCCTCCTGGAAAACGATTCCACTCCCTCCATTGGCGCCATAGGGGAAGCGACGGTCCATGAGGCCGGCCTTCCGGCCCGTGGCGGCGAGTCGGCCGGCTCGGATGCAGCGTCGGACTCCGAGACGATATCGGGCACGATCGGCTTCACCTCGCCGGACGGCGTGTCGGAAGTGACGCTGGGCGGCCATGTGCTGACCGGTGCCCCGCAGACCTTCAGCGACGCTACCGGCTCGCTGACCGCAAGCTATGTCTTTGATGCTGCCTCGGGCGTTGGCACGATCAGCTACTCCTATACTCTCGGCGACAACACCTCGGGCGACAATACGAGCGTGAATTTTGCGGTTGGGGTGACGGATGGCGATGGCGACACGGCTCCTCCCGGCAACCTGGTCATCAATATCATCGACGACGTGCCGACGGCCCATGCCGACAGCAACGACGTGACCGAGGGTGTCCTGCTTACCGTCACGGCCGCGGCCGGCGTGCTGACCAACGACGTTGCCGGCGCCGACGGCGCCACCGTCAGCGGCGTGCGCGCCGCTGGTGCGGACACTTCAACCGCTGTGACCGGCGGGGTCGCCACCGACATCGCCGGCCTGCACGGCACGCTGCATCTCAACGCCGACGGGTCCTACACCTA
>NZ_AZUY01000050.1 GCF_000513935.1 Mesorhizobium sp. WSM3626
GGAGAAGGCAAAAGCGCGCGGCGGCCTTCGTCCAAGGGAAGCCGACGCCATGAAAGAAATCTCCTGCAAGCTGCTCGTCATCGGCGCCGGGCCCGCGGGGTATGTCTGCGCCATTCGTGCCGGGCAGCTCGGCGTCGATACGGTTATCGTCGAGGCGGGCAAGCCCGGCGGCACCTGCCTCAATGTCGGCTGCATCCCCTCAAAAGCGCTGATCCATGCGGCGGAGGAATTCGAGAAGGTGTCTGACATGGCCGGCGGCAAGAGCCCGCTCGGCATTTCGGTCACGGCACCGGTGCTCGATCTGGCCAGGACCATCGCCTGGAAGGACGGGATCGTCAGCCGGCTCAACAGCGGTGTCGCCGGCCTGCTCAAGAAGGCCGGGGTGAAGACGGTGCACGGCTGGGCGAGGTTTCGCGACGGCAAGACCGTCGAGGTCGAGACCGAGACCGGCAGCCAGGTGATCCGCGCGGAAACGATCGTGATCGCGACGGGCTCGGCGCCGGTCGAACTCCTGCCCTTCGGCGGACCGGTGATTTCGTCCACTGAAGCCCTGGCGCTGAGCGAAGTGCCGAAGAGGCTTGCGGTCGTCGGCGGCGGCTATATCGGCCTCGAGCTCGGCATGGCCTTCGCCAAGATGGGCGCCAAGGTGACCGTGGTCGAGGCCTTGCCGCGCGTGCTGGCGCAATATGATGCGGAGTTGACCCGGCCGGTGGTCAAGCGGCTCGCAGCACTTGGCGTCGAAGTGATGACAGGCGCCAAGGCCAAGGGACTGTCGACCAAAGGCGATGCGCTGCTGGTCGAGACATCCGACGGCAAGAGCGCCAAGGTCGCGGCGGACAAGATCCTGGTGACGGTCGGCCGCAAGCCGGTGACCGAGGGCTGGGGGCTCGAGCAGATCGATCTCGACAGGGCCGGAAAATTCATCAGGATCGACGACCAGTGCCGCACCTCGATGCGTGGCGTCTTCGCCATCGGCGACGTCACCGGTGAGCCGATGCTGGCGCACCGGGCAATGGCGCAAGGCGAGATGGTCGCCGAGATCGTCGCCGGCCACAAGCGCAGCTGGGACAAGCGCTCGATCCCCGCCGTTTGCTTCACCGATCCCGAGCTGGTGACGGCGGGTCTGTCGCCTGAAGAGGCCAAGGCGCTCGGCGAGATCAAGATCGGCCTGTTCCCCTTCGCCGCCAATGGCCGCGCCATGACCAAGCTCGGCGAGGATGGCTTCGTCCGCGTCGTGGCGCGTGCGGACAATCACCTGGTGCTCGGCATCCAGGCGGTCGGTCAGGGCGTGTCGGAGCTGTCGGCGGCTTTTGGGCTGGCGCTGGAGATGGGGGCAAGGCTGGAGGACATCGCAGGCACGATCCATGCGCATCCGACGCAAGGCGAAGGGTTCCAGGAAGCCGCGCTGAAGGCGCTGGGCCACGCGCTGCATATTTGAGCGCGGTGATCTTTCCTTCTCCCCTTGTGGGAGAAGGTGGCCTCGCGAAGCGAGGTCGGATGAGGGGTGCTCCAGCTTGGCGCGTCCTCATGCCAATCGGCTGCATCAAAACCAGCGTCTCACTCCGCTGGAACACCCCTCATCCGTCTCGGCGCTGCGCGCCGATCCACCTTCTCCCACAAGGGGAGAAGGAAGAAACGCTGGTGCTCCTCACCCCGCTAGCCGACTTACCATCTCATGTTGGGCATAGGCGCGGCCGAAGCGGTTGGCGAGGAAGGCTTCGAGCGCGATTTCCTCCTGCTTGACGAAGCCGGTCGCCGGCAGCGAGCCATCGGCCAGCATGTCGAGCACGGCGCAGATGCCGGAGGCGGTGGTGATCTGGATGGCGCTGCGCACGGTCTGGCCGACGCGCCTGGAATAGATCTTGTTGGCGTAGGTCTCCTGCAGCAGGCGGCCGTTCTTGCGACCGGAGACGGTGACGAAGACGATGACCACGTCCTGCAGCGTTGCCGGCAGGGCGCTTTCGAAAATGTCCTTCAGCACGTCGCGGCGGTGGCGCAGGCCAAGGTCGTTGAGCAGCGCCTTCATGATCGCGGCATGGCCGGGATAGCGGATGGTGCGGTAATTCAACGTGCGCACCTTGCCCTTCAGCGTCTCGGCCAAGGTGCCGAGCCCACCCGAGGTGTTGAAGGCCTCGTAGGTGACGCCGTCGAGCGAGAATTCCTCGCGCTCTTCCAGCGGCGGCACTTCGACCAGCTCGCCCTCGACGATCGCCTCGCAGGGCTCGCAATATTCGTTGATGACGCCGTCGGTGCTCCAGGTCAGATTGTAGTTCAGCGCGTTGGACGGGTATTGCGGCAGCGCGCCGACGCGCATGCGCACGCTTTCCAGCGTGTCGAAGCGGCTGGCGAGATCGTTGGCGACGATCGAGATGAAGCCCGGCGCCAGTCCGCATTGCGGGATGAAGGCGCTCTTGGCGGAACGTGCCAGCTCCTTGACGCGCCTGGTCGAGACGACATCCTCGGTGAGATCGAGATAATGCACGCCGGCGCTGGCCGCCGCTTCGGCGATGCGCGTGGTGAGATGGAAGGGGGCGGCGCTCAGCACCGCGAACTTGCCGGCGAGTGCGGCTTCAAGCGCACCGACCGCCGCGATGTCGAGTTCGAGCGTCTCGACGCCATCGGGCACTTCGGCGGCAGTGAGTTGCACGGCCGAGCGGTCGACGAGGGTGACATGGTAGTCACCCGTTGCGGCGAGCATTTCGGCGATGGTCGAGCCGATCTTGCCGGCCCCGACGATAACGATGTTGTTCATGGTCAAATGCCCCTGCCTCTGCGTTCGCCGGAATCATCGCAGCTTGCCTGTCGAAAGGAAGCGTGAGATCTTGCAAACCGCACCCTATCTTTAGTTAAATTGCCGAAGAGTTTCGTCGAAATGCTCAGTGATGCCGAACAGGCCCTGCTTTCCCTGCTGCGCGCCAACGCGCGCGCCTCGACGGCCGAACTGGCGCGGCAGCTCGGCGTCTCGCGCACCACAGTGCAAAGCCGGATCGAGCGGCTGGAGCAGCGCGGCATTATTAGAGGCTATGGCGTCAGGCTGGCGCCGGACTATGAGCAGGGGCTGGTCAGGGCGCATGTGCTGCTCACCGTCACGCCCAAGCTGGCCGATAGGGTGGTGCGCAGCCTGCAGGCATTACCGTCCGTGCGGACGCTGCATTCGGTCAGCGGCAATTTCGATATGATCGTCATCGTCGACGCGCCGTCGATCCGCGACCTCGACACGCTGCTCGACCAGATCGGCGCCATGGACGGGGTGGAGCGGACCGCGTCGTCGATCATCCTGTCGACACGGATCGACAGGTGAAGATCGATACAGCCGACCTCCCCCGCAAGGGGGGAGATTGGCCGTTACACCGCGTTTCGCCAACTTCCGAAGTTAATCCGTCGCCAAGGGAAAACTCACCACCACGGCCAGCCCAGGCCGGCAGTCCTCGAGCGTGATGGTCGCGCCGTGCAGGTCGGCGATGGCCCGGACGAGGCTGAGGCCGAGACCGCTGCCCGGCGTCGACCGGCTGTGGTCCAGCCGGTAGAGCCGCTGAAACACTTTTTCGCGCTCGCCGGCGGGAATGCCGGGGCCGTTGTCGGCGACGCTGGCAAGGACGCGGTCACCCTGGCGCGTCACCGACAGTTTGATCGAGGTGCCGGGCGGGCAATGGCGCAGCGCGTTCTCCACCAGATTGGCGACCATCTGCGTCAACAGTTCGCGATCGCCGTGGATCCGGCCCGTCGTCTCCTCCAGCCGCGGCGGCAACAGCGACTTGCCGTCGTCCTCGGCCACGTCGGTGTAGACCTCGGCGATGGTCCGCAGGATCTCGCCGGGATCGACATCGGTGAAGCGCGCCTTGCGCGCACCGGCCTCGATCTGCGCGATCCGCAGCAACGCGTCGAAGGTCTCGTTGATCTGATGGCCTTCCGTGCGGGCGTCGGCCAGATCGTCGGAGACGTCCTGGTGCCGCGCGGCCTTGTCGGCCGCACCCTCCAGGATCATCTGCAGGCGGTTGAGCGGCGTCTTGAGGTCGTGCGCGATGTCGGCGCTGACCTGCTTCATGCCTTCGACCAGTGCCGACAGGCGATCGAGCGCCGCGTTGACCTGGCTGGAGACGATGTCGATGTCGTCGCCCTTGCCGGTCAGCGGGATGCGGGTATCGAGCCTGCCATGCGAAACGTCGACCATCGTGGCGGCAATGCCGTCGAGACGGCGCTGGACGCGCGAGGCGAGCAGGGCGCCGCCGGTGACGGCCAGGCCGGTGATGATCAGGGTCGCCCAGCCGAAGCTCATCAGCATGATCGTCTCCAGCTCCTCCGTCTCGGAGAGGCTGAAGGCGATGGTCAAAGTGTTGGCGCCCAACGAACCGGAATAGGCGCGGTATTCGGTGCCCGGCGGCAGGTCAGGCATCTCGGCGCCGAACATCGAGAAACCGTCGGGAAGCCCAGCGGCGGTGAAGTTGCCGGCGATACGGTTGCCGGCCGCGTCGGTCAGCGAAAAGAGCTGTGCCTTCTTCAGGCTGCGCGCGGAGTGGCTTTCGACGGTCTCCACCAGCTCCTTGAGATCCTTGTCGGCATAGGTCGCGGCGATGACGGAATAGGTTTCCTTGATGGTGTCGTCGAGCTGCTCGGCAAGGTCGGCGCTCATCATCTGGTAGACGATGGCGCCCGCCAGCACAAAGGCCAGCACGAACAGGAAGGCGAACGTCAGGGCAAGTCGGAACGGCGTGCTGCGCAGCAGGCGGGTCCAGGTCGCCGTCATGAGAAAGTCGCGGTCATGGGAAAGTCGCGGTCATCGGGATGTCGCGATCACTGGGAGAGCGGCCGGTGCAGGCTGTAGCCGGTGTTGCGGATGGTGTGGATGAGCTGGGTATCGAACGGCTTGTCGACCTTGGCCCGCAGCCGGCTGATATGGGTCTCGACGACGCTGGTCTTGGGATCGAAATGAAAATCCCAGACGCGTTCCAGAAGCATCGTGCGGGTGATGACGCGGCCCTCGCCGCGCATCAGCACCTCCAGCAGGCTGAACTCCCTCGGCTGCAGGTCGATCGGCTGGCCGTGCCTGACAACGCGCCGCATGATCAGGTCCATCTCGAGATCGGCAACCCTGAGCACGGTCTTCTGCTCCTGAGCGGCCGGCCGCCGGCCAAGCGCGTTGATGCGGGCAAGCAGCTCGGAAAAGGCGAAGGGCTTGACCAGATAGTCGTCGCCGCCGGCCTCGAGCCCCTCGACGCGGTCGTCTATGCCGCCGACGGAGGTGAGGAAGATTGCCGGTGTGCGCACGCCCGCGGCGCGGACAGCCTTGACCATCGACAGGCCGTCGAGGCCCGGGATCATCCGGTCGGCGACGATCACGTCGTAGCCGCCGCTGGTCGCGGCGAAAAGTCCATCATGCCCGTTGCGCAGGAGGTCGCAGACATGGCCGGCCTCGGTCAATCCCCTGACGATGTAGTCCGCCGTCCTGTGGTCGTCCTCGACGAGAAGTAGCCGCATCGCTGTTCCGGTTGACTGCCGATATCGGGGACAGGTTATCACCGGCACGGGTCCGTTCCTAGGATGGTCGCAAGGCCGGCTGCGGCCGCAGCGCCCGCCGGCGGCTCAGTCCGATTCCAGCAGGATCTCGTCGGCATCGCCGGCGGTTTGCCTCAGTGTCATGGAGAGGACCAGGGCGATGATGCAGCCGAGGAAGATCAGGCTGGTGAAAATGGTGCCAAAACCCAAACCGCCATATTCGGCCGGCCGCGACAGCCAATCGCCGAAGGAGGCACCCAGCGGACGCGTCAGTATATAGGCGAGCCAAAAGGCCAGGACGGCGTTCAGGTGGACGAGATAATAGGCGAGCGCGATGAGCGCGATGACGCCGCCGAACAGCAGGCCAGTGCCGAGATAGCCCAAGTCGAAACTCTCGGCGACAAGATCGCCGGCGGCGGTGCCGAGCGAGAAGGTGGACAGGATCGCCAGCCAGTAGAAGATTTCGCGTCTGGTAGTGAAGATGGTGTGGATAGAGAGCGTCCGCTCGCTCGCGTACCAGACCGCGAACGTCGCCGCGAGCACCACCGAGAAGGCTATCGTGGTGGTCTGCAGGCGCACGCCGAAATTGTCGACGAGGTTATCGGTGACCAGCGTGCCGACGACGCTGATCAGCACCACCGCCAGCCAGTAGGCCCAGGGCACGTAGCGTTTCTGCGCGAACTGCAGCACGAGAGCGACGATCAGGACGCCGGCCATGATCAGCGAGGTGACGGTCAGCCCGAGACCGAGGTTGACGGCGAGATAGTCGGCCGCCGTTTCGCCCATTGTCACCGCCATCAGCTTGATCAGCCAGAAGTCGAGGGTGACGTCGGGAACCCGGTTGGGGCTTGGTACGGCGGGGGGTGTGTTGGGCGCGAGCATGGCTGGTGTCCCGATGTCGATGGTTGCGGCGGCGATCCGGCATCCGGACAATAGGCAAGCGACTTCACGCCAGCCTGTCTGGCGGCATACAAATTCGTAAGGATGGCTTTGCCTGGCGCAAAAGGCCTTTACGAATACTCGAGGTGCGCTGACAGAAGGCGACCGCCTTGTATCCGCCATCAATGGCGTGCCCCAGTGGCCGGGCTCGTATAGAGAGCACCCCAGGAAAACACCAATGACCTACGCCTCCCTCAAGCCGGTTTCGAAGGCTTTCGTCCAGCGCAAGCGGCTGATTTTCACCCGCGTCGCGGCAGTGCTGGCGGTGCTGCTGCTGTTCCTGACAAAGCCGGCGCTCAGCGAAGGCTCGCACGGCCACGAGACGCTTGAATTCCTCGGCTTCTGCCTGGTGCTCGCCTGCGTCGCCGGCCGGCTGTGGAGCATCCTCTATGTCGGCGGCAAGAAGAATGAGGAGCTGGTTTCGGCGGGTCCATTCTCGATGACCCAGAACCCGCTCTACTTCTTCTCGACGGTCGGAGCGGTCGGTATCGGTCTGCTCTATGGCTCGCTGGTGGCGGCCGCCGTCCTCGGCGTTGCCAGCTTCCTGATCTTCCGCGTCACGGCGCGCAAGGAAGCCGAATATCTCCTGGGCAAGTTCGGCCCGGCCTATTCAGCCTATATCAAGGCGACGCCCCGGTTCTGGCCGAACCCGCTGCTCTACCGCGACAGTGACGAGCTGCAGTTCTCGACGCGCGCGCTGAAGCGCACTTTTTTCGACGGGCTCTATTTCCTCGCCATCTTCCCGATCATCGAACTCGTCGAGTATCTCCGGGAAAGCGGACTGCTGCCGGCTATCATCACGCTGTACTGAGCGCCGAGCGCCAGCACGGCAATCAGCCCGCGCCTCGGCTAGCCGCCCAGTGGATACGGCATGTAGCCGACGAAGCCGGCTATCTTCCAGTTCGCCCCGACCTTCCGGCAGAAATACAGCGTCTGCCATTTCAGCCGGTCGACGCTGCCATCCGCCTTGGCGACGCTGCCGTCGAACTTCTTGTGCAGCACCGCGCGGTCGCCGTCGACATCGATGTCGCGCAGATTGGTGACGCGAAACAGCGCCTCGCGCAGCGGCTCGGCGAATTTGGTCGCCGCCGTCTCCTTGGCCTGGCGCAGCCACTCGTCGCGATAGATCTCCAGCCGCGGGAATTGTAGCCGCCAAGCATCGGCGTTGCTGAGGAAATGCGCGTGCATGCCGAAGAAGCTTTCGGCGACAAAGTCGTTCTCGACCATGGACCAGTCCTGGCCGATGAAGGCGTCGATGTCGCGCCGCACCAGCATCTCCCATAGCGCGTGGCGGTCGGCGTCGCCGGAAGGAAACGGGTTCTTGTCGAAGGTCATCGTCGGGGTCTCCGGTCTCGCAAGGGCGTCTCTCCGTCGTGGCGTCGAGCCCGGCCGGCAACGCGCACGATGCAAGCGCTTCTGTAATAAAGCAACACGGATTTCGAAGGATGTTGCTTTCCAACAAGGGCCCTATCGGGATCGCCCCGATCGCGGTAAATCTCGCCCCAAAGCGGGCGCCGCCTCGGTGCCTTGCCATGTCACCGGAGGAGGCCATCCCTTGCCCAAGCAGACTTTTGGAACATCCCACGTGCCGCTGTCGCCCGCCGTGCGGGCCGGCGACTTCGTCTTTGTCTCGGGCCAGGTTCCGGTCGGCGGCGACGGCATCGTGGTCAAGGGCGGCATTGCGGAACAGACCGAGCAGGTGCTCGTCAATGTGAAGGCCGCGCTGGCGCTGGCCGGCTGTACGATGGACGACGTGGTCAAGACCACCGTCTGGCTGGAGGACGCGCGCGACTTCGGCGGCTTCAACGCGGTCTATGCCAGGCACTCCCCGAAGAACCCGCCGGCGCGCACCACGGTCGAATCGCGGCTGATGATCGACATCAAGATCGAAGTCGAGGCCGTCGCGTACAGGCCGGTCTGAAAGGCAAAGTAACAAGGCGGAGGCATCTCCATGCAATTCGACCTCCTGCTGAAGGGCGGACGGCTGATCGATCCGGCGTCCGGCATCGACGCGCCCCGCGATGTCGCCATCGCCAATGGCCGTGTCGCCGCTGTCGACGCCGATATCCCCGTGACCAGCGCCGCGCAGGTGGTCGATGCGACCGGCTGCATCGTCGCGCCCGGTCTGGTCGACCTGCACAGCCACGTCTATTGGGGCGGCACCTCGCTCGGCGTCGATGCCGACAGGCTCGCCGCCAAGAGCGGAACCACCACCTTCATCGATGCCGGCAGCGCGGGTGCGGGCAATTTCCTCGGCTTCCGCCGTCATGTCATGGAGCGCTCCAAGGTGCGCATCCTGGCCTATGTCAACATTTCCTTTGCCGGCATTTTCGGCTTTTCGCAGACGGTGTCGGTCGGCGAATGCAGCGATCTCCGGCTTTGCGAACCGCGCGAGGTGGTGGCGGCCGCGCGCGAGCACGCCGACGTCGTCGTCGGCGTCAAGGTCCGCTCCGGCAAGCATGCCGGCGGCACCAGCGGCATCGCGCCGGTCGATCTGGCGCTGGAAGCCGCCGAAAAGGCCGGGCTGCCGCTGATGGCGCATATTGACGAGCCGCCGCCCGGCCGCTCCGAAGTGCTGCCGCGCCTGCGCCGGGGCGACATCCTCACCCATTGCTTCCGGCCGTTCCCCAATGCGCCGGTCTTCGCCTCCGGCATGGTGCGGCCCGACATGCGGCTGGCGCGCGAGCGCGGCGTCATCTTCGATCTCGGCCACGGCATGGGCTCGTTCGATTTCGACGTCGCCCGCGCCATGCTCGCCGAAGGTCTGGCGCCCGACGTCATTTCGAGCGATGTGCATCTCTACTGCGTCGACGGGCCGGCCTTCGACATATTGGTGTGCATGTCGAAGCTGATGGCGCTCGGCATGCCGCTGGTCGAGGTTTTGCGCGCCGCGACGCAAGCGCCGGCGCGGGCGATCGCGCGGCCGGACCTCGGCACGCTGGCGGTCGGCACGGCGGGGGATGTCGCCGTGCTGCGGCAGCGTCCGGGCCGCTTCTCCTTCGTCGACGCGGTCGGCGCCTCGCTGGTCGCCGACCAGCGGCTGATGTCGGAAGGCATCGTCATCGGCGGCACCTGGTGGCCGAACGAAGCGGCGAATGACCTTGGCGAGACCGAGCGTTTCGAAGCGCATGCCGCGCATATCCACGTCGAGGTGGCGGCCCGGCATTTCGGACATAGGCAAGAGTGAGGCTGTGCGGTCTTCCCTTCTTCCCCTGTGGGAGAAGGTGGCCTCGCGAAGCGAGCTCGGATGAGGGGTGCTCCAGGGAAAGCAAGCGTCTCACTCCGCTGGAACACCCCTCAACCGTCTCGGCGCTGCGCGCCGATCCACCGCCCTGGGCGAGTCACGGGCCTCGCCCGCCCTTCGGGCCCCACAAGGGGAGAAGGAAGAAGCTAGAGGCCCGGCGCCCCATACACCGGCGTCTCGATCCCTTCCATCCGCGCCTTGATCTGCAGCGCCACGTATTTCGAATAGAACCGCGACAGGGCCAGATTGCCGCCGTGGAACCATAATGCTTCCTGCGCCGTCGGCTTCCACATGTTGCGCAATTCGCCTTGCCAGGGGCCGGGGTCGCCCTTGACGCCGGAGCCGAGGCCCCAGCACGGGCCGACCTTGTCGGCGACCTCGCGCGAGACGAGAGCCGCCACGTTCTCGTTCATGGACTGGTAGCCGGTGCAGGCGATGATGGCATCGGCCTCGATCTCGCTGCCGTCCTCGAACAGGATGCCTTTGCCTGCCAGCGATTTTATCGCGACGCCGCTGCGGATGCCGACCTTGCCGTCGATGATCAGGTCGGACGCGCCGACATCGATGTAATAGCCCGAGCCGGTGCGGTAGGCCTTCATCAAAAGGCCGGTCTCGTCGTCGCCGAAATCCAGCGCGAAGCCGGACGCGGCGAGACGCTCGTAGAAAGCGGCGTCGCGCGCGCGGATGACGTCATAGAGCGCGCGCTGGCCCTTGGGCACCAGCGCGAACGGCGTCGAGGCTACGATCATGTCGGCCTTTTCCGTGGTGATGCCGCGCGCCAGCGCATCCTCGGAGAAGATCTCGAAGCCGACCTGCATCAGCGTGTCCGACTTGACCACGGTGGTCGGCGAACGCTGGACCATGGTGACGTCGGCGCCGCTTTCCCAGAGGTCGACGCAGACATCGTGCCCGGAACTGGCCGCGCCGATGACGGCGACCTTTTTGCTGCGGAATTTCTCGCCGCTGGCATACTGGCTGGAATGCAGCAACTCACCCTCGAACTGGTCCGCGCCGGGCAGCTCGATCTTGCGCGGCGGACCGTAGGCGCCGGTGGCGAAGACAAGGTGCTTCGGCTTCAGCGTGGTGCGCTGGCCGACGCGGTCTACCACCACGGTCCATTCTTTCTCCGCCTCGTCGTAACTGGCGCTGAGGCACCTGGTGGCGCCCCAGTAATTCAGCTCCATGACGCGCGTGTACATTTCCAGCCAGTCGCCCATCTTGTCCTTGGGCGTGAAGACGGGCCAATTATCGGGGAACGGAATGTAGGGCAGATGGTCGTACCAGACCGGATCGTGCAGCACGAGCGTGCGGTAGCGGTTGCGCCAGGAATCGCCGGGCCGTTCGTTCTTCTCGAGGACAATGGTGGGCACGCCGAGCTGACGCAGCCGTGCGCCGAGCATGATGCCGCCCTGGCCGCCGCCGATGACCAGGCAATAAGGTTGCTCGGAGGCGCCGAGCTCGCGCATCTCGCGCGTCCGCGCTTCCGACCAGGTTTCGCGTTCCGGGTCGGCTTTGTGGCGCACGCCGAGCGGCCGCGCCGCGCCCTTGCGCTCCTCGAACCCTTTCAATTCAGTCATCGCCGTGAACAGCGTGCGGCAGCGGCCATCGCGCAGGCGCATGATGCCTTGTCCCGTGGCCACTGCCGTTTCGAAGGTGAACCAAGCCTCGATCGTGCCTTCATCCGAGGTCGCCTCGCCGGACAGCTGCCATGCGGCGGGCCTGGTCGTCGCCAGCGTCGACTTCAGCATATCGGCGATGGCGTCGCGGCCTTCCATGGTGGTGATGTTCCAGGTGAAGGTCAGCAGGTCGCGCCAGTAGCAATCGTCGACGAACAGGTTGCTTGCGCCCGACACGTCGCCGGATTCAAGCGCCTGCGAAAAGGAATCAAGCCAAGCGGCCGCCTGTTTGGATGGTGACATTTCGAGCATCTGTCTTCTTCCCTCTTCCTTTCACAGTGCGCCGCCCGGTCTTCCCTTCTCCCCCTGTGGGAGAAGGTGGCCTCGCGAAGCGAGGTCGGATGAGGGGTGCTCCAGCTTGGCAACATCGCTTTCCGGCCACGATCGCACAGGGAACACCAGCGTCTCACTCCGCTGGAACACCCCTCATCCGTCTCGGCGCTGTCGCGCCGATCCACCTTCCCCCACAAGGGGGGAAGGACGCGCCGCGCCCGCCTCTCTGGCAGCTCCGGTCATGAAGTCGATCTTCCCTAGCCCGCTTTCGACCCGATTTCTTATCATGTCTGTACGCTGTCGTTCCATGCACCCGGCACCGTTGCAGCCGATGCGTGCTCAGGCATCACCGCCGAGTTCCGTGGCGCCCCCCCTCTGTCCTGCAGGGCAGAGGGGGGCGCCGTAGAGTGCTGCCTCGCAATGGGCAACGCAAGCGCGCCAACCCCCTGCCTCCCTATCCAATCACCTCCAGCCGCCTCGGCAGCCGGTTCATCACAACCGGTCCATCCGGCGTGATCAGGAACTGGTCCTCGAGATTGAAGCTGGCGAGGCCGTCGATGTAGAGCGGGATCTCGAAGGCCAGCACCATGCCGGCCTCGATCGCGATATCGCTGTCGGCGGCGATGAACGGCCATTGTTCGGAAAAGACCGACTGGCCGACGCCGTGGCCGAAATGGCCGCGACGGTAGGAGCGTAGCCCTTGCCGCGCCAGGCTTTCGGTGGCGACGCGGTGGACATGGGCGAGCGTGTTTCCGGGGACAAGCTCGGCCAGGCCATCCTCGAAGGCGCGCTCGGCAATGGCGTGCAGCTCCGCTTGATCCGCCTGGGGCGGGCCGAAGGTGAAGTTGCGCGACATGTCGGAGGCGTAGCCGCCGACCGTGCAGACCATGTCGCATTTCAGCGAATCGCCAGCCACGGCCCTGGCGTCGGCGCCTTTGGCCCGGGCACCGAGCGTCATATATTCGGCCGTGATGACCGGACGAGACAAGCCGGCCGCCGCCGTGGCGACGCCTTGCCGGTAGAGCGCGACGAGGTCGCCCTGGCGCATGCCGGCCATGGCATCGACCTGCAGCCGCTCCAGCCCGGCTTCGGACAAGATGATGCCTTGCCGCAGGAGGTCGATCTCGCGCGGCGACTTGACGGCGCGCAGCCGGTCCAGCACGGACGATCCGTCGACAACGGGGCAATCCGGCAGCAGCGCCTGGATGGCGGCAAAATCGGCGGCGGGAATGAAGTCGAGGTCGAGGCCGAGCGTGGCGCGCTCCAGCCCGAAATCGATGAGCATGGCTTGCAGCTGGCGCACCGAGCCGGCGAGGTCGAAGGTGGCGGGACGCGAAAAATCCGGCGCGCGGTCGAGCGAAGCCAGACCGGCCTCGATACGCTCCGCCAGGGCAAGTCCGGCAGGTCCGGCAGGTCCTGTCCCGACCGGCGCGGACTCGATCCAGATCGGGTGCGAACGCACGACCATCTCGGGCGCGGCGGTCCGCAGTTGCACGGCGTTGAAGTCCGCGACCACGACGCCGATCGGCAGGTCCTGTCTGGCCGGAATGACGACGAAGCCGGCGCCGGCGCGCCGGAACAGGCCGGCCGGGCCGATCGACGCGCCGGTCGCATAGTGGAAGGCCTCGGGCGCGCAGAGCACCAGCGCCGCCATGCCGGCGCGTTGCATCAAATGCGTAGCTCGCTGGCGGTCGACAAAACCCGTCATGAAACGTCTCCGTATGCCCCAATCGGCAACGGAGCACTGCGGGTGCGGACAATCAAGCTGGTTGCTTGATGATATTGATCCCTACATGCCTAGAAAACTGGCGGAGACGTCCATCGCTTCGTCATCCTGGGGCGAAGCGAGGAGCGCAGCGACGCGGCGCAGACCCCAGGATCCATGCCGCGACTTAAAAGCGCCGCAGCAGTCCAGAGTTCTGCTCCGCTGCATTCCCCGGGGGATGTCGCGGCATGGATCCCAGGGTCTTCGCGACGGAGCTTCGCTCCTGCTTCGCCCTAGGATGACGAACGTTGGATAGGCCTCGGCTAATCCCGAATGTCTGCGAATGCCCGCCCCTACCAGCTTGGTAAGCGCGGCGGTGAAGCCGGCCAGCGACACCGGGACGGTGACCGGCTTGCGGGTGACAGATTCCATGCCGATGTTCGGATGGTTGACAAGATCGACGGGCACGGCCTGTTTTCGCCGCGTCAGAGCAAAGTGACGCTGGAAGGCGGCGAAGTGTTCAACCTCACCGATTTCCAGGTGATCGACGAGGCAGCCTTCAACACATTGAGCGACGAGGCCTTCCTCGACCTCAGGAAGTCAGGCGCGCTCGGCCTGCTCTATTGCCACCTCGCCTCGACCAACAGCTGGACCTCGCCGGTGCATCAGGTGTCGGTGCGCAAGGCGGAGCGGGCGAAGAGCGCCTGAAGGCAAGAAGCGTATCGAATCGCGGTCCTGGATGCATTGTTCGACTTGGCCGAGGTTGACGACATCCGGTTGGAACATTTCAGGCGCTGTCCGGTTGCTTCCTCAGGAAATCCAGAGGAATGCGGCCATGGTGATCAGCCAAGAAGAACGTGTCGCGCATATCAGGAAGCGGGCCCACGAACTTTGGGAACGGGAAGGCCTGATGCCCGACCGTGAAAAGGCCTGCTGGGACAAGGCGGTCGAGGAGTTCGAGTCCGGTAAACTAACCGCCGGACGACAGCAGGCTGGTGCGGATGCCGCCGGCGACGCGTCGGGTGCCAAACACTGACACGCCGGTAGGCGTTAGAGCGGTTCAGCACCCGATTTAGATAGGCGACCGCTCTAACTCTTTGTTTATACGCAATTCCTGACGGAAAGTTGTTAAACACTTTTCCTGGAATTGCTCACTTTTCCTGGAATTGCTCTAGGCGGCCGCCCGCCTGTCATGCCGGCCTTCCCTGATTTCCGCCGCCTTGCAGGGGTGACAGTTTCTCAAGCGGACATCTATCGGGCGGTCTAAGCAACGATTCTCATGGTTTCGCGGAAGGCGCGCATTCCGACTAAGTCAATGCCAGCGGCATTGAGCAGTTCCTGCACTTGCCCGGATCGGAAGACTTCGTATTCGCCGAGACGAGTTGCGGCATCATCGGAATACAGGGCGATGTCACCGGGTGCAGTGAAGTGGAACCCGCCCCAATTGAGACCGGGGGCAGCCCGGCTAAAGATATCGGCATAGGTCGCGTGATCGGGCGCGAAGTTGCCAAACGGAGTGGTAAGGAAACGCTGGAAATCCGGGTTGCCACGAGCGGCTAGACGCTCAAAATAAAGCGTGTAGTCGAAATCTCGCGGTGCCATGTTGTTTACGTCGCGTGACAGAATGACTGGAAGCTGGAAGGCCTCGCCTAGGCGCAGATAAAGATCAACGAATGCGGGCTGCCATACGGTCCCCATATGCGCGTCGAGATGTGTGACGTCCACTCCCGCTGCCAAGGCCGTTTCGACCTGAGCGCGCAACTCTGTCTCCACCGCAGTGAGGTCCGCATGAACGGCCTCGGTAACGTTCGCCCACATGAAGCCGTCGCGATCGGTAAGGCCATTGGGGTGGACTCCTGTGAGTGGTCGCCAACGGAAGCGCGAAAATTCGGCGGTCAATGTCAGGTGTACACCCACATCAAGGTCCGACCGATCCCGGCAGATGGCCGCCATCTCGGGAAACCACGGGCAGGGAACCATGACCGAACCCGAGGTGACAACCCCTAAGTCGAATAGCTCGACGAATGCCTTGTTGCCACTATGACTGGCCCCCAGATCATCATGATGGACGACCAGATGTTTCACTGGAGCTGCGGCGTCCTTTGTTTGATTGTCAGGGGCGCCAATGCCACACGTCATTCTCGATTCCTCTATGCCGAGCGGCCGTACGGGCCATTTTGCCAATTTATCAGCCTAGGGGAACCCCTTAGCTGGGTGATTGGCATAACCTGCGGCCTTCACCGGAGGCTTGCAGAAAACGTCACGGCAATGCGCGGATGAGGATCGGAGTCCTGGGAACGGGTCAAAGACCAAACTACCGCATTTCCTATGAATCAGCTGATGGCGAGCAGATATATTCGACTCATTCCGGGGATAACCACGTTTTCTTCAGCATGAAGGGGCGCAACGAGTGGGTCACGAACTGGAGCCTTCCACGGCCGCGATTGGGGCCGGCAGCAACGCGACGAGTCTGACCAAGCTGCGCCATTGGCCCAGCCCTTTGCGGCCTACTTCATTGAAGGGCCATGGCCGCTTACTTAGCGGCCACATGGGAAATCGATCAACGCGCGTGTTGACCAGGTGTTGACCAACAGCAAAAACAGAAAGGGCCACCGTGCGGTGGCCCTTATCTAAACGCTTGATTTTCCTAAAGGAAAATTGGAGCGGGTGAAGCGATTCGAACGCTCGACCCCAACCTTGGCAAGGTTGTGCTCTACCCCTGAGCTACACCCGCTCACACGGCGTCTTGGCCGCAAGCCGGGCCTATATGGCTGAAGAGCGCGGCGATTGCAACAGGGAAATAGCAGGCTTTTTGCAACTCTCGAACGATGCCGGCAAACCGTCCGCGACGCGCCGATTTCATCGCTCCTTGCGCGACGGCCTTGTGTCGGCCGCCGCATTGGCCGTAAACGGCAGGGCCAGGAAACGGACGAGAAGACGACCAATGCCGAAGACAGAAGCTGAACTGATGGCCTTTCTTGCCGAACTCGGCATCGCCGTTTCGACGATACGCCATCCGCCGCTCTACACGGTGGCCGATTCGCAGGCGCTGCGTGGCGAAATCGCCGGCGGGCACACCAAGAACCTGTTCCTGAAGGACAAGAAGGACAATTTCTTCCTGGTCACCGTCGGCGAGGACGCGGTCGTCGATCTCAAGCAGATCCACCAGTCGATCGGCGCCGCCAGCCGGGTTTCCTTCGGCAAGCCGGAGATGCTGATGGAGCTTTTGGGCGTCACGCCGGGCGCGGTCACCGTCTTCGGTGTCATCAACGACAGGGAAAACAGGGTCAAGCTGGTACTCGACAAGGATTTGATGGACCATGCCGTGATCAACGCGCATCCACTGACCAACGAGGCGACGACATCGATCGCGGCGGCCGACCTCATCAGATTCGTCGAGGCAACCGGGCACGATGCTGCTATCTTGAAAGTCTCGGCATGATCGCCACATGGATGGCGAAGCCGATTTCCAATTGAGACGTGGCGCCGAGCCGCTGGCCGGGGGCGCGACCGAAAGGGTAACGAGATGAGCGACAACAATCCGTTTGGTGAATCATTCGGAAACACTGGCGGCCAGTATGCCACCACGGTCCAGTATGGCGGAACGGCGCCGGCGCCGGCGAAGGCCGCGCTTGGCGATGCGCCCGTGGGCCCTGCCGGCGGCGATGTCATCAAGGACACGACGACCGCCGCCTTCGCCGCCGACGTCATCCAGGAATCGCGCCGTCAACCGGTGCTGGTCGATTTCTGGGCGCCATGGTGCGGACCTTGCAAGCAGCTCACCCCGCAGCTGGAAAAGGCGGTCAAGGCCGCCGGCGGCCGGGTCAAGCTGGTCAAGATGAACATCGACGATCATCCCTCGATCGCTGGCCAGCTCGGCATCCAGTCGATTCCGGCTGTGATCGCCTTCAAGGACGGCCAGCCGGTCGACGGCTTCATGGGCGCCATTCCCGAGAGCCAGATCAGCGAATTCATCACCAAGGTCGGCGGCAAGGGCAATGGCGCGCCGCCGGTGGCCGAGGCCCTGGCCGCGGCAACCGAGGCCCGCGATGCCGGCGACATGCAGGCCGCCGCCGATATCTATGACGCCATCCTGGCGCAGGCGCCGGAGACGGTCGAGGCGATTGGTGGGCTGGGCGACCTTTTGTTCGAGACCGGCGACACAGAGGGTGCCGAGGTGCTCCTGGCAACGGCGCCGGAAGCCAAGAAGGATGCACCGCCGCTGGCTGCCCTGCGTGCCAAGATCGCGCTGGCCGCGCAGGCGGCGGCGTTGGGCAATCCGGCCGAATTCGAACGGCGCTTGGCCGAAAACCCCAAGGACCATCAGGCGCGTTTCGATCTGGCAATGATCCAGAACGCCAAGGGCGATCGCACGGCAGCCGCCGACAACCTGCTGGCCATCATCAAGGCCGACCGGAGCTGGAACGAGGATGGCGCCAGGACGCAGTTGCTGCAGCTGTTCGAGGCCTGGGGCATGACCGACGAGTCGACGCTTGCCGCGCGCCGCAAATTGTCGGCGTTGCTGTTTTCCTGAGCCGGTTATCGGTTGTTTTGTCGCACGGGCTTGTGGCGTCGGGCCTGTGCGCCAGATAGGACAGGGCAGGTTGACGCTTCGCAAAAAGGAAGCGATCGGGAGGAACGAGGTGCAAGCGGGAAACGCGCATTACCGGCTCGCCAAGGATTTGCCGCCGACGATCCCGCTTTTTCCGCTCGAGGGCGCGCTCCTGCTGCCGGGCGGCCGCATGCCGCTCAACATCTTCGAGCCGCGCTACCTGCAGATGGTGGACGAGGCGGTCGCCGGCTCGCGCGTCATCGGCATCATCCAGCCCGGCCTCAATGGCGCCTTGCGCGAGGATGGCGAGCCGGAACTTTGCAATGTCGGCTGCATCGGCCGCATCATCGCTTTTTCGGAGACCGGCGACGGCCGCTACCTGATCTCGCTGCAAGGCGTGTGCCGGTTCCGCATCGCCCACGAGCTGACGGTCAAGACGCCGTTCCGCCAGTGCAAACCGGCGCCCTTCCTCGCCGATCTCGACGAGGAGCAGGCGGCTGATGAAATCGACCGGCCGGCGCTGCTGCGGGCCTTTCGCGCCTATCTGCAGGCCAATGATCTGGAAGCCGACTGGGAAAGCGTCAGCCGCGCCGAAAACGCCATGCTGGTCAACGCGCTGTCGATGATGGCGCCCTACGGACCAGCCGAGAAGCAGGCGTTGCTCGAGGCGGCGGACCTGAAAACCAGGGCCGAGACGCTGATCGCCATCACCGAGATGACGCTGGCGCGCGAGAATGAGGATTTTGGCTCGAGCCTGCAGTGAGGTGAACGCAGGCCTGAAGCTGGAAAGGGGACGCAATGGCGGATGGGCGTGATGGAAAGAAAACCAATGTCGACCCGAAGCTGCTGGAACTCCTGGCCTGCCCGCTGACCAAGGGGCCGCTGGCCTGGGATCCCGATCGTGGCGAGCTGATCTCGCGGGTCGCCAAGCTCGCTTATCCCGTGCGCGACGGCATCCCGATCATGCTTCCCTCGGAAGCGCGGACCATCTCGGCCGAAGATGTGCTGTCGCCGCCAAAGCTGGGCGGGCCGGGCAGTTCAGCGTCATAGAGTGTGGCCGGACATTGAGGTTGGCGTTCTACGGCGCTGGCCCGCCAGCGTTTGATGATGAGGGGCCCGGCCCGCGCCTACTGAAAATTGCGCCCCTTGGGCATGACCCTTTCCGCCTCTTCCGACAGCATAGCGAGGTCCTGTCCGACTTTCGGTGTTGCGGGTTGGCTGGAGCGATCCGGGTCATTGGCGGTGCGGTCCGAAGGATCGGCGGCTGGCGGTGCGGCCGCACTGACCTTTTCCAAGAGCACGGTCAGCCAGGGCGTCAGGTCCTCGATCTTCTCGGCGACGATGTGGACGACACCTGATTCCGACTGAAGTTTTCCGCTGACCTTGACGAAGCGCGCGCCCATGACGATGGGCCGGAAGCGGGTAAAAGTTCTTTCCCAGAAGATGACATTGGCGACGGCCTTGTCGTCTTCCAGCGTGAGAAAGATCGCGTTGCCCTTGCCGGGGCGCTGGCGCACCAGCACCAGACCGGCAACGGAGACCCGCCTGCCGTCGCGCACGGACGGCAGGCTGGCATTGGGGGTGACGCCGGCGCGGTCGAGCCGTTCGCGCAGGAAGGCGACCGGATGCGCCTTCAGCGACAGGCCGAGCGAGCGGTAATCGTGGATGACATGCTCGCCGAGCGGCATTTTCGGCAGCTTCGTCCGCGGCTCCAGCTCGCGCAGGCCGAGCGCCGGCTGGTCGAACAGCGGCAGCTTCTCGGCGGCACTCTTGCCGTCGAGCGCGCGGACCTCCCAAAGTGCCGCGCGGCGGTCGAGGCCGATGGACCGAAAGGCGTCGGCCTGCGCCAATTTCTCGATCTCGTCGACATTGAGGCCGGAGCGCAGCCAGACATCCCGGACGGTCGAGTAGCCGGCGCCGCGCCGCTCGACGAAAGCCTCCATGCGTTCCTTGGAAAGTCCCTTGACCTGCCTGAAGCCGAGCCGCAGCGCATGGCTTGTCTCGATGACACCGCGCATGTCGGCATGGCGCGGCAGGATGCGGGCCGGATCGAAAGACGCCTTTTCCAAAGTGCAGTCCCAGATCGAGAAATTGACGTCGACCTCGCGGATGTCGACGCCATGGTCGCGGGCGTCGCGCACCAGCTGCGCCGGCTGATAGAAGCCCATCGGCTGCGAGTTCAGGATCGCGGCGCAGAACACGTCGGGATAGAAGGTCTTGAACCAGCAGGAGGCGTAGACGAGCAGCGCGAAGGAGGCGGCATGGCTTTCGGGAAAACCGTATTCGCCAAAACCCTCGATCTGCTTGAAGCAGCGCTCGGCGAAGTCCTTCGTGTAGCCCTTGCCGACCATGCCGTCGATCATGCGCTGGCGGTAATTGCCGATGGTGCCGGTACGCTTGAAGGTGGCCATGGCGCGGCGCAATTCGTCGGCCTCGCCCGGTTTGAAACCGCCGGCAACGATCGCGATATTCATCGCCTGTTCCTGAAACAGGGGCACGCCAAGCGTCTTGCCGAGGATCGCTTCCAGCTCCGGTTTTTGATACTCGGCCGCTTCCTTGCCTTGCCGGCGACGCAGATAAGGGTGGACCATGTCGCCTTGGATAGGGCCGGGGCGTACGATCGCCACCTCGATGACGAGGTCGTAGAATTCGCGTGGCTTGAGACGCGGCAGCATCGACATCTGCGCGCGCGATTCGATCTGGAAGACGCCGAGCGTATCGGCACGGCAGATCATGTCATAGACACGTTGGTTCTCCGCCGGGAGAGTGGCCAGCACATAGGGCCGGCCAAATTCGTCTCGCGCCTTCGGATAATGGTCCGTGAGCAGGGTGAAGGCGCGTTGCAGGCAGGTCAGCATACCGAGCGCCAGCACATCCACTTTCAGGATCTTCACCGAGTCCAGATCGTCCTTGTCCCATTCGACCATCTTGCGCTCGTCCATCGCCGTCTTGACGATGGGCACGATCTCGTCGAGCCGGTCCCTGGTGATGACGAAGCCGCCGACATGCTGGGAGAGATGGCGGGGAAAACCCATGATCTCGTTGGCGCGCTCCATCACATGCCGCGATATGGGGTCGCTGCGGTCGAGGCCGCCGGCCCTCGCCTCCTTCTCGCCGAGTTCCGAGGTCGACCAGCCCCAGATCGAGCCGGAAAGCGATGCCCGGACATCCTCCGACAGGCCCATCGCCTTCGACACTTCGCGCAGCGCCGAACGGCCGCGATAGCTGATGACGGCGGCGGCAAGGGCGGTGCGCTTGGAGCTGTATTTCTCGTAAATGTACTGGATGACGGTTTCGCGCTTTTCGTGCTCGAAATCGACGTCGATATCAGGCGGTTCGTTCCTTTCCTCGGAAATGAAGCGTTCGAAAAGCGAATTGATCTTTTCCGGCCCCACTTCGGTGATGCCGATGCAGAAACAGACGACCGAGTTGGCGGCCGACCCACGCCCCTGGCAAAGAATATCCTTGCTGCGCGCGAACTTGACGATGTCGTAGACGGTCAGGAAGTAACGGGCATAGTTGAGGCGCTCGATCAGAGCGAGCTCTTCCTCGATGCGCTTGGTCACGGATTCAGGCACACCTGCCGGGTAGCGGTTGACCGCTCCCTCCCTTGCCAACCTTTCCAGCTCCGCCTGCGGGCCGAGGCCCGATTCCGTCGGCTCGTCGGGATAATTGTACTGGAGGTCGCTGAGCGAGAAGGTCAGCTCTTCCCCGAAACGCAGCGTCTCCGCCAGCGCTTGAGGATGCCGGCGGAACAGGCGCGCCATTTCCAGCGGCGGCTTCAAATGGCGTTCGGCATTGGCGGTCAGTTTCAGCCCCACCTCGGCGACCGGAACATTGAGGCGGATCGCGGTCAGCACGTCCTGCAGCGGGCGGCGTTCGGCCGTGTGATAGAGCACATCGTTGGTCGCCATCAGCGGGATGCCGGCACTCTCGGCAAACGCCGCCGCCTGCTCGATCCGGAAGCGATCATGGCCGGCATAACAGGGTGAGACGCCGAGCCGCAGGGCCCTGCCGAAGCGGTCCTGGAGTTGGCGGAGCAAAGCCAGGCTGTCCTGCGCGCCGGCCGCCAGATCGGGCAGGACCGCCAGCGACATCCGGTCGCCCCATTCGAGCAGGTCGTCGCGCCGGAGCAGGGTGGCGCCCTTTTCGGTCTCGTCGCGCAGATTGGCCTGGGTGAGCATGCGGCACAGATGCCCCCAGCCCTTGCGGTCCCTTGGATAGGCGAGAATGTCCGGCGTGCCGTCACCAAAAACCAGCCGGCAGCCGGGGTGATAGGCAAGCTTTTCGACCTTGGCCTCCTGCCAGGCGCGCACCACACCGGCCACGCTGTTGCGGTCGGCGAGCCCGATCGCGGAGAAGCCCATGAGCTTGGCCGCGACCACCAGTTCCTCGGGTTTGGAGGCGCCGCGCAGGAAGGAGAAGTTCGACTGGATGCCGAACTCGGCATAGGGGATGACGGTCAGCGCGTTCATGCGAAGACCCCGTGCATGAACCAGCGCGGCGGGATCTGCGAGACGCCGCCGTACAGGCCTTGCCGGTAGAGCCAGTAGCGGCGGCCATCGGCATCCTCAATGCGGAAATAGTCGCGTGTCGATGCCGCCGGATCGCCTGGCGCCTCGCGCCACCATTCGGCGGCGATGCGCTCCGGACCTTCGGCACGCGTAACGCGGTAAAGCGCGCGGCGCCAACGAAAATGCAGCGGCGGTCCCTCCGGCATTTCGGTGGCCGGCACATCGATGGGCTCGGGCGCGCGGAACAGCCGGATCGGCCGTTCCGGCGGGAAGATGGTCATCGGCGCCTGCATCCTGTCCGGCTTCTTCGGCGGCGTGGTCCGGCGCGGCGCCTCGCTGAAGGGGACGATGGCGACGGCGCGTTCGGGCAGATGGCTTTCCACGGGAACCGGCTGCAGAACAGCGCCCTCGCCGAGGCGGGCGCGGATACGGTCGGCGAACAGGGCGATGTCGGCGCCATCATCCACCGCTTCACCGGTCAGATCGGTCTGCTGCGTGTCGAAAGCGGCGACGGCCAGCACCGAGAGGCGCACAAGGTCGAAGCCATAGCCGGCATCGATATGCTGCTCGAGCGCGGCCAGCCGCTCATGGAACAATTTCCGGATCAGCAAGGGTTCGCGCATCGGCCGCGAGGTGCCGAGCGCGATGCGGCTGACGGCGCCGTCGACGCGAAAGAGCAGCAGCGCCAGCGTCCGGGCGCCTTCGCCGCGGCGTTCGAGGTCGGTCTTCAAGGTCGTCGCCAGCATGCCCACCAGCCGTTCTATCTCCTCCGTCAGCGTGATGGGCTCGGCGAGATGGCGTTCGACCGAAAGCGGCGCGACGGGAAGGCGCGGCGAGATCGCTTCGTCGAGACGGCCGAACGCCTGGTCGAGGCGCTGGAGCAGCAAAGCGCCGAAGCGGCGGGCGAGCGGCGCGCGCGGCGCGGCCATGACGGCGCCCGCCGTTCGCAGCCCCACACTTTCCAGGCTGGTCCGGGTTTCCGGCGCTATGCGGAGGGCGGCCAGCGGCAAGGGGGCAAGCAAGGCTTCCTCCTCGCCCGATACAACGATGCGGTCGCCGCAAAAGCGTGCCGCCGCCCAGGCCGCCCCGGGCGTACCGGCAAGCCCGGCGCGGACGTCGAACCCCTGGTGGAAGAAGCGCGACAGTATTTCGTCCAGCATGGCGCGTTCACCGCCGAACAGATGGGTGCAGCCGGTGACGTCGAGGAACAGGCCGTCGATGCTGTCCAGCGCGACCAGAGGCGTGTAGCGGTCGCACCAGTCGGCAAGGCCCTCGAGCAGGCGCCGGTCGGCCTCCGGATCGGCTTCGACGATGTCGATCGACGGATGCATGGCGCGCGCATCGGCAATCCCCATGTCGCGCTTCAGGTGCAGCGCCTCAGCCCGCTCGTCGAGGGCCGAAATGCGCTGCGCGTTGCCCTGGCGTTGGCTGATCACGAGCGGTGGGTGAGATGGCCGCGGATGATCCGACGGCCGGGAACGCCAGGATTTCCCCAGACGCTGCCGCAGGATCCTTTCGGTCGCCAGATAGGGAAACCACAGGGACAGGATTCTCTGCCCATTCGCTTCCTCCACCGCGTCTTTCCTCGCCCCTTCTTTCCTCGAATCTGCGTTCATCGGGGTTCCACTCCAGTGTGAATTGTCCAGGCAGGGCCGTGCGGCTCTTGCCGATGCTGATGGTGAAGGCGGGGTGGCCGATCGAGCCGGCGAGCGGCCCGGCGACCGTGGCGCGCGGCACGGCCGGCGCCGAGGCGGCGATCAGACGGACAGGCGCCGCCGTCGGCTCCGGCTCGGCCGCCTGCCGCAGCAGGAACACCGGCCGGCCGGCAGCTTGCGCCCTTGCATGCAGCCGGCGTGTCGCGGTCAGGTCGAGCCGCTGCGGATTGCCACGGATTTCCAGGATAACGGCGGCAAGCGCGGTCATCCTGGCGGCTTCCTCGGCGACCCACAGCGCATCGACAAGCCTGGGCGCCTCGGAAAACAGCAATTGCCNGGGCTCGATGCCGAAGCAGGCATGCAGCCCCCTGGCGTAGGGAAAGCCGGCCTCGTGGAAAATTTCCGATGTCCCGACCCATAAGACGGGCAGCCCCTGCGCCCGATTGAGGATCAGGCTGACGAGCGACAGAGCGAAGCCGGCGACGGCTCCCGCATCGCGGGTTTCCAGGCCATGGATTTCGGTCAAGGCGGCTTTCGGCAGGCCGCCGCTGAGCGCGGCATCGAGCCGCTCGATGCCGATGGGCAGGAAAGCATCCGGCAAGGCCGCGGCAAGGCCGCGACGGACGATCGTCAGGTCGCTGCCGGGGCCGGCATCAAGGGTTGCCGCCGCCGGCGCCTGCAGGCGCTCGGGCAGCGTTCCCTCTATTTTCGCGATCTGGCGGCGCAGGGAAAAAACAGTCTCCCGCGCCACGGCGGTCATCGCCATGACGGTCAGCTTCCACTCACAATTGTTCCTGTTATGTTCTCTAGGATTCCAGAGGCGATCCGAAGAGTCAAGCAGAGTCATGAGGAATTTATTCCTGCACGTATCGGCACATGAGTCCGACATTCATATGTCCGCACGTCACCATGAGGTCGTCATGCCTGGGCGAAGCAGCCGCGCAGCGGCGCCGCGGAGACCCTGGGATCCAGGCCGCGACCTTGGCCGTGAAGTGCAGCGGAGCAAAATTCTGCACCGTGGCAGCGCACCGGAGTCCCGGCATGGATTCCGGGTCTGCGCCGCGTCGCTGCGCTCCTTGCTCCGCCCCAGAATGACGAAGTGACGGGCGTTTCCTCGCCAATCGCCAACGTATTCGTCAACGAGGCTTCCTAGCCGCGAGATTAACGCGGCCACCAAATGAGACGCCCTGGCCGGCGCTGCGCGATGGTGGAAGGTCCGGCATGAGTTCTCCTGATACATGGCCGGACGCGATTCCCCGGCAGCGGCAAAGCGCCGGCAGAAATTGCCGCGCCATTTGCCTGGACCGGCACGAAAGCCTATATGCCGGGATCAAAGGACAAAGCATGGCCCGCATCTACAAGACCCGCACCTGGCATGGCGAACTTGCGCCCTCGATGGAGGAA
The DNA here is from genome assembly GCF_000513935.1 of Mesorhizobium sp. WSM3626. Lineage (GTDB taxonomy): Bacteria > Pseudomonadota > Alphaproteobacteria > Rhizobiales > Rhizobiaceae > Mesorhizobium > Mesorhizobium salmacidum. The sequence goes on from NZ_AZUY01000050.1 coordinate 25,456, forward strand.
CTGGAGTTCCTGGCCCTGGAGGCCTACGCCCATCTGCCGGAGGAATTTCGCAAGCTGACCGGCGAGATCGTCATCCAGATCGCCGAATTCCCGACCGACGAGATCATGGACGATTTGTCGCTGGAGACGCCGTTCGACCTGCTCGGCCTGTTCGAGGGGCGCGGCATCGCTGAACGCTGGAACCCGCAAACCGGCGAAGGCCCGAACCGCATCACCCTCTATCGCCGCGCCATGCTCGACTACTGGGCCGAAAACGAGGAATCGCTGGGCGACATCGTCACCCACGTGCTGATCCACGAGATCGGCCACCATTTCGGCCTGTCGGACGATGATATGGAAAAGATCGAAGAGGCTGCTGACTAGGCCGTACCTTCGTCACCCTAGGGGTCTGCGCGGCCTCGCTTTGCTCCTTGTTTTACCCTAGCAGGACTAAGGGAGGGAGGGCCTTTCCCTATCCACTCGCTGAGCTGGGTGTCCGGCCCGTATTCCTGAACGTCGATATCCCCGACCATGGCCTGGTCGCAGCATGGGTCGGTGAGCCGCCGCTATAGTCATCAATCGGCCGCTGGCGGGTCACTGTCTTGCGCAATTATACAAGTTTTGATATACGTCTGCCAATGCCAGTGACGAAGCGCTTAGAGTTTCTCGGAGATTCTCTTGCCCAACTCCGGGATTTTCCAGAGGCGGCGCGCAAGGAAACAGGCGTCCAGCTGCATAAGGTGCAACTCGGACTTGAACCAAGCGACTGGAAGCCGATGACGACGGTCGGCCTGGGTGTGCGGGAAATCCGCGTCCGCGACGACGCCGGCGCGTTCCGAGTGCTTTACGTTGCGAGCATAGGCGATGCCGTCTATGTGCTGCACGCCTTCCAGAAGAAGACGCAACAGACGCCGAAACGAGACTTGGATCTTGCCGCATCGCGGCTCAAGCAAATCTAGTGGAGATCCGACGATGGAACGTCAGAGTTTTGAAAACGTGTGGGACGCACTGGAAGGCACTCCGGCCGAATCCGCCAACATGACTATGCGCTCCAACTTGCTGATCGCGATCGAACAGCGGGTGCGGAGCTGGGACGTTACCCAGGCCGAAGCAGCCAACCGGCTCGGGATTACCCAGCCACGCCTTAGCGACCTCCTGCGGGGCAGGATCACGAATTTCAGTCTGGACACGTTGATCAATCTTGCCGCACTGGCCGGACTTACCGTGCGTCTTGATATTGTCGAGGCCGCCTGATGCTCTCCTTGCCTTCCCCCTACCAGTCGCTGAGCTTGGTATCCGGCCCGTATTCCTGGCCGTCGACATCCTTCACCACGGCCTGGCCGCAGCGCATGGTCTTGGCTTTCTTGTCATAGGCGTAGGTCGGCGAGCCGAACAGATGCCAGCCCTTGTTCAGCGCCGCCGTCACCTTATGGCAGAAGCTGGCGTCGTCCGGGGCGGTGAGAAAGCGGTAGAGTTTCATCGTCCAATTCCTGTCATGTATCCCAAGCCGGCGAATATCATGCGCCGATGGCGGCGGCCTTCGCCAGCAGTTTTTCGGCCTGCGCCAGGTGCAGCCGCTCGACCATCCTGCCATTCAGCGCGATGACGCCCTTGCCGCTGTTTTGCGTCAGCGCGAAGGCATCCTTCACCGCGCGCGCCTCGGCCAGCGCCTGCGCCGACGGGGCGAAGGCACGGTTGGCGGCCTCGATCTGCGATGGATGGATCAGCGTCTTGCCGTCAAAGCCCATGGCGGCGGCCTGAGCGCACTCGCGCGCAAACGCATCCGGATCGCGAAAGTCGTTGAACACCCCGTCGAGCATGTCGAGGCCGCCGGCGCGCGCCGCCAGCAGCATCTGCATCAGCCATGGCAGGAGATAGGCGCGGTCCAGCGTCGCCAGCACGCCGGTATCCTTGATCAGGTCATTCGTTCCGGCAATGAAACAATCCAGCCGCGAGGCGGGGTCACGGCCGAGTTCGGCGATGGCGCCGATGTTGAGCATGGCCTTGGGCGTCTCGATCATCGCCCATAGTTTCACGGTGTCGGGAGCAAAATTGTCGTCCAGCACATCGCCGACCTCGAGCACGTCGCGCGGTGTGTCGACCTTTGGCAGCAGGATGCCGTCCGGTTCCGCCTTGGCGACGGCCGCAAGATCGTCGGCGCCCCATTCGCTGGACAGCGCATTGACGCGCACCACCATCTCGCAGCGCCGGCCATTGTGGTCGGCATCAGGGCGGTTGGCGAAAATGCCGGCCAGTTTTTCGCGCGCGGCGATCTTGTCGGCGGGGGCGACGGCGTCCTCCAGATCGATGATGACGGCGTCGCAGGCAAGCTGGGCGATCTTGGCCAGCGCCTTCTCGTTGGAGGCCGGGACATAGAGCACGGAGCGGCGCGGGCGGTAGGGTTCCATGTCCGATCTATGCCGCGTGTGGTTGGTCGAGGCAAGCGTCCGCCCGGTACCTGACACGCGCCAACCGCGAAAGCTTGCGCTGCCCCTTGCCTGTCCGTCCTCTGCAGCAGTTGCGGAAGGGAACCCTTCCTCTCCCCCGTCGATCGCCTAGTCCGGAGGGAGAGGAAAGGAGCCTGGCTGGGGCGGCGCCAACGTCCGGAACCGATGGCGGGCAGCGCACCAGCGCTGCACGAAAACTGCACTCGCCTGCGGAAAACCTCCTCCGATCCGCCGCATCGCTTCCCTACCAGCCTGCGAGACAGGCGGCATGCACAAGCGAGCAAAACCCCGTCTGCCCTATCGGCTGCGCAGCGAAGGCTGGTGGCTGGTCGACCCGCCACGCGCCAAGCCCGCCGCAATTGTCATCCCCTTTGTCCGCCCGCATCGCGCTCGGAAAATCCATGGCCGCGGTCCGCCAATCTTCCGACGTTATCCCTAGCGCTTATGCCTGCTGTTTCATCAACGTCGCCGTGCTGATCGCCAACTACAATGTCGACCATTCCGTTGAAATGACCGGCCAGGGCATTCCCCTCGACGCCTGGTATCTGCGCTCGCTCGGTCCGGGCGCGTTTCCGGCACTCGATCGCTTCTTCGATCATCAGAACAAGACCCCGGACGCGGGCGCTGTCCGCGAACTTGAAGGATTGCGGGCCAGCGACGAAGACTGGTATCGCAGCGTCCAGCGGAACTGGCGTGGCTGGCGCTTTCGTGACTGGCGCCTGCTTCGATATCTCGACAGCAAGGGGTCGCTCGTGCTTCCTCAGCCTTCGCAACCTTCCTTGCCGGACCGCTGACCGATGCCGCATCACATTCTTGTCGCCGACGATGACCCGCATATCCGCGAAGTGATCTGTTTCGCGCTGGAAAAGGCCGGCATGAAGACGGCTGCCGTGTCGGATGGCGCCGCCGCCCTGCAGGCGATCGAACGGCACACGCCCGACCTTGTCGTGCTCGACATCGGCATGCCGGAGATGGACGGGCTGGAGGTCTGCCGGCGGCTGCGCCAGCGATCAGACGTGCCGGTGCTGTTCCTGTCCGCGCGCGACGAAGAGATCGACCGCATCCTCGGGCTCGAAATGGGCGGCGACGACTATGTGACAAAGCCGTTCAGCCCGCGCGAGCTGGTCGCCCGCGTCAACGTCATCCTGCGGCGCGCCCGCCCGGCAGGGCCCGAACCGGTTGACGACAGGCAATTTACCCATGGCAAGCTCACGCTAGTGCCGGCCAGCCATAGCGCCGGCTTCGACGGCCGGCCGCTTACCCTGACCGGAATAGAATTCTCGATCCTGAAAGGGTTTCTGGCGCGGCCCACCCATGTGCTCGATCGCGACGCGGTGATGGCCAGTGCCTATGCCGGCAAGATCCATGTCGCCGACCGCACCGTCGACAGCCATATCCGCAACATCCGCGCCAAGCTGGCGGCGGTCGGATGCCTGGATGCCATCGAGACGGTGCACGGCGTCGGCTTCCGGCTCGGCCGATGCGGCTGACGACCTCAAGCAAGTGGAGCGGCCGCAAATGGCGGCCGCGCCTCGCCACGGTCGTCGTCGCCATCCTGATCCTGGTGATGGCCCTGCCGCTGGTCGGCCTGTTCTTCTTCCGCCTCTACGAAAACCAGCTGATCCGCCAGACCGAGGCGGAGCTGATCGCGCAGGGTGCGGCCATCGCGGCCATCTATGCGCAGGAGGTGCGCGACGCCGGCATTTCACCGGAGAAGCTCGGCGTGCCGATGCCTGAGGGCAGCGCGAGCCGAGGCGCCGATTCGCCTTATCGGCCGATCGAGCCGCAGCTCGATCTCGCCTCGGATTACGTGCTTGCGACCCGGCCGGCGGGGACGCCCGCCACGGCCGATCCAGCCTTCGCCGCGATCGGCGCGCGGCTGACCGGCATTCTCGACGCGACGCAGAAAACCACGCTGGCCGGCTTCCGGCTGCTTGATCCCACAGGTGTCGTCATTGCCGGGCGCGACGAGATCGGGCAGTCGCTTGCCGAGGTCGAGGAGGTGCGTGAGGCGCTCGCCGGGCACTATGCCAGCGCGCTCAGGCTGCGCATCCCCAACCAGCCGCCGCCGCCGCTCTATTCGGTCAGCCGCGGCACCAGGGTGCGCGTCTTCGTCGCGCTGCCGGTTGCCGTCGACGGCAAGGTCGCCGGCGTGGTCTATGTCTCGCGGACGCCCAACAACATCATAAAACATCTCTATGGCGAACGCGGCAAGGTGACAGCGGCGGCGATCGCCATCCTCGGCGGCACGCTGCTCATCGGCCTCGTCTTCCTGCGCACCGTCAGCCGGCCGATCTATGCGCTGATCGACCGCACCCAGCGCATTGCCGCCGGCGAGCGCGGCGCGATCCGGCCGCTCGACCATCATGGCACGCGCGAAATGGCCGAATTGTCCGCCGCCTTCCTCGACATGGCCGAAAAACTGCAGGCGCGCTCGGACTCAATCCAGACCTTCGCCACCCATGTCTCTCATGAACTAAAGTCGCCGCTGACGGCGATCCAGGGCGCTGCCGAACTGCTGCGCGATTCCGGCTCGGCGATGGACGATGACGAGCGGCGGCGCTTCTCCAACAATATCGTCACCGATGCCGGGCGGCTCAATTTGCTGGTGCGGCGGCTGCTTGACCTGGCACGGGCCGAAAACCTTGCACCGAGCGGCGAAAGCACCTCCGTCGGTGCGGCGCTGGCGCTGCTTCCCGTCGACACCAGGCTCGCGGTTCGCGTCGAGGCAGGCGGCGATCTGGCCTTGCGCATATCGGCCGAGAACGGAGCAATCGTATTTGGCAATCTCATCGACAATTCGGCCCGGCACGGCGCGACGCAAGTTTCGATCACTGCCGCAAGCGCCGGCGGCAAGGCGACGCTGCTGGTCAGCGACGATGGCGCCGGCATTTCGCCAAGCAACCAAGCGCGCATTTTCGAGCCGTTCTTCACCACGCGCCGCTCTACCGGCGGCACCGGCATGGGGCTGGGCATCGTGCTGGCCCTCCTGAAAGCGCATGATGGTACGATCCGGCTGGTTGACACCGAGCGCGGCACGCGCTTCGAGATCACTTTGCCGGTCGCGTAAGACGGACGGCGGATCGGAGAAAAAGTGCGCTACGACATCGTCATCATCGGCGGAGCCATCGTCGGGTCCTCGGTCGCCTACTATCTGCGCGAGGAAGGGTTTTCCGGCTCGATCGCGCTGATCGAGCGCGATCCGCAATTCGCCCATGCGGCGACGACGCTGTCCATGGCGTCGATCCGCCAGCAATTCTCCATTCCGGAAAATATCCGCCTGTCGCAATTCACGCTGAAACTGTTCCGGCGGCTGAAGGAAGAATTCGGCGCCGAAGCCGATATAGGTTTTCGCGAGGGTGGCTATCTCATCCTTGCCGGCGAGGCCGGGCTGCCGATCCTGAGGGCCAACCACGCGGCGCAGGTCGCCGAGGGCGCAGACATCCTGCTCGAGGACGCCGACCAGCTGACGCGCCGCTTCCCCTGGCTGTCGGCCGAAGGCATCACCGCCGGCGCCTACGGCCGAAGCGGCGAAGGCTGGTTCGACGCCCATGCGATGCTGATGCTGTTCCGCAAGGCGTTGCGGCAGAAGAAGATCGACTTCATCAGCGCTTCGGTCTCCGGCATCGAGCGGCAGGGCGACCGCGTCACCGGCGTCAGCCTCGACAATGGCGAGCGGCTGGAGGCCGGCACCGTCATCAATGCCGCCGGGCCGAACGCCGGCAAGGTCGCCGCCCTTGCAGGGCTGGCGCTGCCGGTCGAGCCACGCAAGCGCAACGTCTTCGTCTTCGAGGCGCGCGAGAAATATGCCGACATGCCGCTGCTGGTCGATCCCTCCGGCATCTATGTCAGGCCGGAGGGATCCGTCTACCTCACCGGCGGCGCCGAGCCGGAAGAGGGCGACGGCCCGGCCAATGCCGGGGATTTCGAGGTCGACTGGCCGCTGTTCGAGGAGGTGATCTGGCCGGTGCTGGCGACCCGCATCCCGGCCTTCGAGGCCATCAAGCCGACGCGCGCCTGGGCCGGGCATTATGACTACAACACGCTCGACCAGAACGCGGTGATCGGCCCGCATCCCGCGGTGACGAATTTCCTCTTCGCCAACGGATTCTCCGGCCACGGCCTGCAGCAGGCGCCGGCGGTCGGCAAGGCGCTGGCCGAGTTGATCGTACATGGCGGCTATCGGACGATCGACTGCTCGGCGTTTGGCTACGCGCGTATCGCTGAGGGAAGAGCGTTCCGGGAATTGAATGTGATTTGAGGCGGGGCGGGCATGCCTCTCCCTTCTCCCCTTGTGGGAGAAGGTGGCCTCGCGAAGCGAGGTCGGATGAGGGGTGTTCCAGCTTGGCAAGGACGGCGATCCGTCACGCACCCCTCAACCGTCTCGGCGCTGCGCGCCGATCCACCTTCTCCCACAAGGGGAGAAGGAAGAAGCGTCTACGCCATCATCGCCTCAACCCTAAGCGCATTGCCCAGCGCATTGCCTCCGGCCGTGTTGTCGAAGATGCCCCAGACCTCGGCACCAGAAGCGGCCGCTGCCTGCATCTGCCGGCTAAACAGGTCGAGGCTTTCGGCATCGTAATCGGAGTAATAGACGCGCGGCGCGCCGTGCCAGCGGAAGTAGGCGAGGCCAGGCCAGCCGCCCGGCACCGCGGCAGATGGCACCGGAGCGGGGTCGGCGGCGACACGCGCAATCCGGCGATCGGCCAGAAGCGCTTCAGCGTCCGGTTCGAACCAGCCGGGATGCCGCGGCTCGCAGACCAGCCTGACCTTTGTTCGCCTGCTGTCGAAGAAACGGCGCGCGACAACCGGCTCGAAGGGCAGGCTCGGCGGCAGCTGCACCAGAAGCACGCTCAGCTTTGCGCCGAGACCTTCGACCTGCTGGAGAAAGCTTTCCAAAAGCTCGTCGCAGTCGACGAGACGGCGCTCATGGGTGATCGCCTTCGGCAGCTTGACGGCGAAGTGAAAGTGCTCCGGCACGGCGCGCGCCCAGCGCTCGTAGGTCTCGCGGCGATGCGGCTTGTAGAAGGACGTGTCGATCTCGACGATCGGAAAATGCCGGCCGTAGCGTTCGAGATGCGATCCGGGTTGCGGAAAATCTTGCTGGTATCGTGTCGGAATGCCCCAGCCGGCCGTGCCTATGAAGCATGCCTGTTTTGCCATGCATTGGATGTGGACCGGACGAGGTCCGGGTCAAGGCGGACAAAGGGTATGCAAAGCAGCGACCCGCGGCTCACGCAGCAACCCGCCTTCCGGCCTCGACGTGCGCTTGAGCCAGGCCAGCACCCGCGCCCACCCCTTTGCATGTTCGGCCGCCGCCTCATGCAGCCCGGCAAAGCCGCCATGCAAATGGTGAGGCGCGTGCCCCTTGAAATCGGCTCCAGCAGCCAGGCGACCGTGGTTGGCCGCCGGCCAAGCGTAGGATGGTCCCACTGATAGGCCCGCGTCTGCACGATCCGGCGCGGCGCCTCGATTTCGAGGAATTCGCCGCTGGCCGGCAGGTCCATGCTGTCAGCGGTGCGGACAATAACGGTCCAACGGCCGCCGACGCGCGGGTCGGCCGACCAGTCGACCATCCGGTAGGTCTCGGCTGACCCCCCACCATTGCTCTACCTCCTTGCCGATCAGCGCCTCGAAGATGCGTTCCGGAGGTGCTTCCATCTCGGCGGATGCCATGACGGTCTCGCCATTGGTCATGCTCCGTACCCTGAGAGCGTGCATCATGGATGTCTCCACGGATTTGTTTCGCTAGCGAAACGAGCCTTCACCCTTTCGATAGCGGGCGCTCGAACCCCTTGCCGGTCTCGAGCAAGCTCTTGAGGCTGGCCAGCACCAGCGGCCAGCCCTTGGCAACGTTGCCGATCAGCTTGTGCGGCCCGTCCGCTTCATGGGTGACGGCAAGCTTCATCAGCTCGCCTTCCTGTTCGATGCTGAAGGTGCAGCGCGTGTAGCCGTCTTCCCTGATCTCGGGCATCCATTCGTTACGCCATTTTATGACCAGGCGTCGCGGCGGGTCGATCTCGAGGATCTCGCCGCTGTCGGCGACTCGCCCGTCCGGGAAGATCAGCTTCCAGCTGGAGCCCACTTTCCAATCGCTCTCCTGATAGGAGCAGAGGAAAAACTGCCGGTTGAACTCCGGGTCGGTCAACGCTTCCCAGAGCTTTTCGGGCGTGGTTCGGATATAAGTCACATAAACGAAGCTGTTGCTCATCAGTCTTCCCTTTCGAGGCGTTTCTTCAGCTCGCTGAGGGCTGTCAGCCGCCCCCGCTCGAATTTGCCGATCCAGCGTTCGGCGATCTCATTGATCGGAACCGGATTGAGGTAGTGCTCCTTCTCCCGGCCCCGGCGGATGGTGGTGACGAGGTTTGCTTCCTCCAGGATCGCCAGGTGCTTGGTCACCGCCTGGCGGGTCATGGCCATCTCAGCGCACAGCGCATTCAGCGTCTGCCCATTCCTGGCATGGAGGCTGTCCAGCAATTGCCGGCGTGTCGGGTCCGCCAGGGCGCGAAAGGCTGCATCCATGCTCATGGCTTTAATATGCAACCAAATGGTTGCATGTCAAGCGGCAAGATGCCCGTTGTTGGCCGTAGGCGGGAGAAGAAATCAGCGCTTGCGGGAGATCCAGAAGGCGTCGGGCATACGTTTCATGCCGATGCGTTCGTAGAAGCCGACAGCGTCGGGCATCGAGATCAGGCTGATGGCGACCGACGGTCCGAGCTGCCGGGCAACCTCGTCCATCAGCCCCTTGCCGATGCCCAGGCCTTGCGCCTTGGCCGAGACGGCGAGATCGGAGATGTAGCAGACCCAGGAAAAGTCGGTCAGGCAGCGGGCAACGCCAATCAGCGGCTTGGCTTCCATGTCGAGAGGGGCCATGTCGAGAGGGGCCATGTCGAGACGGGCGGTCACGATCAGGTTGGCGCCTTCCATCATCGCCTTCAGCCTTGCCTCGTCATCGACGGGCCTGACTTCGCCGAGACCGGATTCCACCAGCACGCGGCGGAATTCGGGAATGCCGAGCGTCGGTTCGCGCGCGTAGAGGACGTGGGCGTTTTCTGCCATGGGACCAGACTGCACCATCGGGCGGCGATTTCGAAGCCGTTTTTGTGCGGCACCCTCTTGCCGGCACCCACAAACAGTTGCCTTTTATTTGCGCGCGGCTTTGTGTAAACCGGGCCCCAGCAAATCCCCCGCAACGAAAAACACGGGCCAAAGCCATGGAAAAATTCACCAAGCTCACCGGCGTCGCCGCTCCCATGCCGATCGTCAATGTCGACACCGACATGATCATCCCGAAGGATTATCTCAAGACGATCAAGCGCACCGGGCTTGGCACCGGCCTGTTCGCCGAGATGCGCTACAATGACGACGGTTCGGAAAATCCGGATTTCGTGCTCAACAAGCCGGCCTACCGCAAGGCGCAGATCCTGGTCGCCGGCGACAATTTCGGCTGCGGCTCGAGCCGGGAACACGCGCCATGGGCGCTGCTCGATTTCGGCATACGCTGCGTCATCTCGACCTCGTTCGCCGACATCTTCTACAACAACTGCTTCAAGAACGGCGTGCTGCCGATCACCGTCAGCCCCGAGGACCTGGAGAAGCTGATGGACGACGCCTCGCGCGGCTCCAACGCCACTCTGTCGGTCGATCTCGAAGCCAAGGAAATCCGTGGTCCGGACGGCGGCGTGGTCACCTTCGACCTCGACGATTTCAAGCGGCACTGCCTGCTCAACGGGCTCGACGATATCGGCCTGACCATGGAAAAGGCCGGCGCCATCGCCTCGTTCGAGAAGAAGAACGCCGAACTGCGCCCCTGGGCCTGAGCGGCGAATAGACCGGTCCTTTCGGGCCGAGCGGCGACCGAGGGAGGGACAGTCATGACACGTTTGCTTCTGGCCGGCGTTTGCGCTTCGGCGGTGATGTTTCTGACGATCGCGGGCGCGCATGCACAGACCGGCACTGTGCTCGTGCCGGCCGGCGATGCGTCCGGCGCCGCCGACCAGGGCGCGTCAAGCACGGGCAACGTGGCGCTGGCCGAGGATGACAAGCAGGCGCCGATCCCGTTCGAGGGCGGTCAGCTGACCATCACGCAGCCGGAGCAGGACGGCGAAAAGGTGCTGGCCTATGACGGCAAGCAACTGGCCAGCAACTACGATGTCTTCTTCGACAAGATCGTGGAGGTCGGCGGCATCAAGGTGGCGCTGTTCAATGTCGGCGATGGCGGCAATCAATGCGGCCCGGCGACGGTGATCGTCTGGAAGCCAGAAGGCGGCGAGATCCAGGGCACCACGGTCGAGCAGGACGAGTGCGGCGCGCCGCCCTCCGCGGTGTCCGACAACGCCATTTATTTCGTGCCGTATCTCCTGCCGGGGGACCAGAAGCCGGCGCTGCAGTGGTCGCCGACGGATGGGCTGACGATTTCGGGCAATCTCACCTACATGCCGGAACCCGGCACCGACTGGAAAGACATTGATCCGGAAAAGTACCAGAACATCATCGACGCCTTCCACAATGAGGCCGTCTACAAGGAAGCCGAAAAACTGCTCGGCAAGGACATGCCCGACATGGCGACCAGCCTGCTGGTCGGCGGCGGCACGGAAAAGACCGCGTCCGGCGCCGTCTACGCCAGCGGCTGCGTGCCGCATGATTGCGGCGGCAATGACGGCTTCATGGCGGTCGACCCGGCCAAGCACCAACTCTATTTCGCCCGCCGCGGCGACAACGGCCAACCGAACGCCTGGCCGGCGGTGGCGACATGGCCGGCCGACGTGAAGGAGGCGCTGGACAAGGCGCTGGGGTCGGCGAATTAGCTAAAGCATTTCCGGCGAAAACAGGGCGAGGCGAATTTCCTCCGGCTTACGCGCGACAACCGTCCATTGTTGCCGACGCGCGCAGGACTGCGGTTTATACGCCGTTCTTCCTTTGAGTGCCGCCGATCGCCGGCGCGGAGATCGAGGATGGTCTTCGCCCAACCCGCGTCAACGGCGATATTCGTGGGGCAAATGGAACCAGATCGGCCGCGCGGCGTCATAGAAGCAGCTTCGCAGCAGTGCCTGGAGTAAATTGATGGTCAGGCTCGTTCTTCTGGCGTTTGTTTTGTTGGCCTTCGCATCTGGCGCCACGGAGGCGGCAAAGCTGGACGCAGCCGCCATCAACAATGCTCAATTCGGCGAAGCCGCAACGAAGGGCGTCGATGCGACCGTGCTGAAGGCACAGATCCTTTTGGACCGCGCGCGGTTCTCGCCTGGCCTGATTGATGGCCGCCAGGCGGAGAACTTCACCAAGGCGGTGCGGGCATTTCAGGCGGCCAACGCGCTGCCCGCCGATGGCAAGCTCAACCGGGAGACCTGGGACAAGCTGGCCGCAGCCTCACCAGGCCCGGTTCTTGTGAATTACGAGCTGACGCGCAAGGATGTCCGTGGACCGTTTACCAAGCGCATTCCGGCCGGTATGGAAAGAATGGCTCGCCTGCGCAGGCTCGGCTATCGCAGTTCGCTGGAACGGACCGCAGAGCACTTCCACATCAGCGAACAATTGCTGCGAAGGCTCAACCCGGGCATCAGCTTCAGGAGGGCGGGCGCAAAGCTGCTGGTGCCGGCTATCGCCCGAGGCGATCCGCCCTCAGCCGTTGCGAATGTCGAAGTCGACAAGGCCGCGCGCCAAGTTCGCGTTCTCGACAATTCCGGCAAAGTGGTTTCGGTCTACCCCGCCTCGATTGGAAGCGAAGAGAAGCCGGCGCCGAGCGGCGAGGCACAAGTCACACGCGTGGTCCACAATCCCACCTATCACTATGATCCCAACTTCGCGTTCAAGGGGGTCAAAACCAAAAGGCCCTTCACCATCGCCGCCGGGCCTAACAATCCTGTCGGATCGGTCTGGATCGACCTGTCCATTGAAAGTTACGGGATTCACGGCACGCCCGAACCAGCCAAGATCGGGAAGACCTTTTCGCATGGTTGCATCAGACTGACCAATTGGGATGCCGAAGACCTGGCCCTCGAGGTGCACAAAGGCACAAGGGTTGTCTTCACCGGAGAAACGGCTGAATCGGCCAACGACCAACCGGGCTGACGCATGACGGGCAATTGAGATCCCTGAGCCGCACGGAGAGCACCTCACGGTAGCCGGCGCACGAGCTGGCATATCGACGTCACAGGTCCTGCACCGTCGATCCATTCGTCTTGGCCCTTGGCGGGATCGGCGTTTTCCCCACAGAGTAGCTGCAACCATGCGAGGTCCTTCATGCGCAAGCTCATCTCCACCGGTTCGCCGTTCGAAAAGACCGCCGGCTATTCGCGTGCGGTAGTGCAGGGCGACTGGTGTTTCGTGTCCGGCACCACCGGCTATGACTATGCGACCATGACGATGCCGGAGACGGTCGAGGCGCAGACACGCAACTGCCTGGCGACGATCGGCAAGGCGCTGAAGGACGGCGGCTTTGACATGGCCGATGTGGTGCGGGCGCATTACTACGTCACCGACCAGGCTTTCGTGGACGTGGTCTTCCCGATCCTCGGCGAGACGTTCGGCGACATCAGGCCGGCGGCGACTATGATCGTCTGCCAGCTCAACAAGCCGGAAATGAAGATCGAGATCGAGGTGACGGCGCTGCGGCGTACGGCCTGAGGAGACCTACGCCATGAAGGTCAGGCGCATCGTGGCCAATATCGAGACACCGAACGCGGCGGCGGCGAACCGTTTCTACCATGGCGTGCTTGGCCTCGACATCCTGATGGATCAGGGCTGGATCGTCACCTACGGTTCCGAGGAAACGATGCAGGTGCAGGTCAGCTTCATGGCGCAAGGCGGGTCCGGTACGCCGGTGCCGGACCTGTCGATCGAGGTCGATGACGTCGACGCGACGCTCGAGGCCATGAAGGCCGCCGGTTTCGCCATCGAATATGGGCCGGCCGACGAACCCTGGGGCGTCCGGCGCTTCTATGTGCGAGATCCCCTTGGCCGGCTGGTCAACATTCTCTCGCATCGGTGAGGGCATGCCGGCGGGACAGCGCGCGTGAAGACCCTGAGATGCCGGCGGGACAGCGCCCCCCTCTGGCCTGCCGGCCATCTCCCCCTCAAGTGGGGAGATTGACGTCACCTCGGCTTTCGCCAATCTCCAACAACGAACGAGGAGGCGAGGCGGCGAAGCTGCCAATCTCCCCATTAGAGGGGGAGATGCCCGGCAGGGCAGAGGGGGGCGCGAAGGATCGCGGCGATAGGTCGTTCGTCCTCCCCTTGCGCTGCAACCGCTTGGCGTTTAGCAAGGCCGCGGTTCAAATTCTTTTCTGGGACGGCTCTCCATGGCAACGAAGCATCTTTTCCTGCTCCCNGGCGACGGCATCGGCCCCGAGGCCATGGCCGAGGTCAAGAAGCTGATCGCGGCCATGAACGCAAAGCTCGGCAGCGGCTTCGTCACCGATGAGGGCCTGGTCGGCGGCTGTGCCTACGATGCGCATGGCGCGGCGATTTCCGATGCCGACATGGAAAAGGCGATGGCCGCGGACGCTGTGCTGTTCGGTGCCGTCGGCGGGCCGAAGTGGGACGCCGTGCCTTACGAGGTGCGGCCCGAGGCCGGCTTGCTGCGCCTTCGCAAGGACATGGAGCTGTTCGCCAATCTGCGCCCGGCAATCTGCTACCCGGCGCTGGCCGCCTCGTCCTCGCTCAAGCAGGAAGTGGTCGAAGGCCTCGACATCCTCATCGTGCGCGAGCTGACCGGTGGCGTCTATTTCGGCGAGCCCAAGCAGATCATCGATCTCGGCAACGGCCAGAAGCGCGGCATCGACACGCAGGTCTACGACACGTTCGAGATCGAGCGCATTTCGGGCGTCGCTTTCGAGCTCGCGCGGACCCGCATGAACCACGTCACCTCGATGGAAAAGCGCAACGTCATGAAGTCTGGCGTACTGTGGAACGAGGTCGTCACCCAGACCCACAAGGCGCGCTATTCCGACGTCAAGCTCGACCACATGCTGGCCGACGCCGGCGGCATGCAGCTGGTGCGCTGGCCAAAACAGTTCGACGTCATCGTCACCGACAATCTGTTCGGCGACATGCTGTCCGACATCGCCGCCATGCTGACCGGCTCGATCGGCATGCTGCCGTCGGCCTCGCTCGGCGCGCCCGACGTGAAGACCAAGAAGCGCAAGGCGCTCTACGAGCCGGTACACGGCTCGGCCCCCGACATTGCCGGCAAGGGCATCGCCAACCCGATCGCCATGATCGCCTCCTTTGCCATGTGCCTGCGCTATTCCTTCGGCATGGTCGATGAAGCCGACAAGCTCGAAGCTTCAATCGCCGCCGTGCTCGACCAGGGCTGGCGCACCAAGGATATTTTCTCCCCCGGCATGACCGAGGTTGGCACCGTCGAGATGGGCGACGCGATCATCGCAAAATTCCTGGCCTAGCCGCAGGGCGGCTCGGCCTCAGCGGATCTCGCCGGCAAGTTGCCGCAGCAGGCCGACGAGTTGCGCCTCGTCCACAGGCTCGAAAAACGCGGCGTCGGCGGTCTCGACGGCGACGATCGCTTGCTGTGCGGCGGCCACCCCGGCGGCGGTGACGCGGATCACCTTGGCCCGGGAATCCCGTGGGTCGGCCTCGCGTGCAATCAATCCCTTGACTTCCAGCCGGGCGACGACGTCCGAGGTCATCTTCACCTCGGTGCCGGCCTGGGCGGCGAGCTGCACCTGGTTGGGCGGCTCGCCATCGCGGCCGAGCCACATCGCCGAGGCGAGCAGCACGAACTGGACATGTGTCAGGTCGAGCGGCGCCAGCGCCGCCGTCATGACACGCTGCCAGCGCATCGTGGTCCGCCAGAGCAGCAATCCGGGGCTCTCCGATGGTCCGCCCTTGAAGCGCGTGTCCAGTTCAGCCACGGTTCGCCAACGCCTCCGCCTGCTCGAACAGCCTGGCCATCGAGACGTCGAAATCGCCACTGATCTGCGGCCCGAGTTCCGGGCCGACCTCGGCGGCCGAAGGGCCCGAGATATCAAGCCGGTGCGTCACCTGCGTGCCGCCTTCGACGGGCACCAGCGTGTGCCGGAACAGCAGCGTGGTGTCACCGAACGAAGTTTCATCGGCATAGGTCAAATTGTCGACGAGATCGACGATGGTCGATTCGAACGTGTCCTGTCCGACCGGTGTCACCGAGACGCGGGTGCCCTTGGCGAACGGGCCGTGCAGCACGAAAGTGTCGGACCCCTCATAGGTCAGGCGGCCTTCATGCAAGGCCTTCAGCGCGTTCCAGATGGCTCGCGCCGGAAGCGGGGAAGTCGCGGTGTATTCATTGGTCCACATCGTCTTGGCTCCGTCTTGTCCGATCGACCATTCGATCCGTGCACAGACTATCTGTGCGCGGATTAAATTACAAGCGGAATTTGCGGCCGCAACGTTCGATGAGCGGATACTATCCAGCAGGGTTGTTCATGACCGCAATATGCACGCGACGCTATATGCCGACACCAGCCGGCACCGGTCCCCACTGGTTTTCACGCGCCTGGGTCGGGATCAGCGCGAAGACCAGGATGATCAGGCTGCCGATGCTGGGGATGAGGATCACCAGATAGAGCCAGCCCGACAGGCCGATATCGTGCAGCCGGCGCACGGTCATGCCGAGGCCGGGCAGGAGCGTCGCCAGGAGAAAGGTGCCGCAGAGGCCGACCGTCACCACAGCGGAGACATCGGTGTCGAAATTGCCCATTTCGATATCGGTGAAGATGCCGATGCCGCCGATGATGAGCAGGCAGACCATCCAGAACAGGCAGTAGCCCCAATATTCCTTGCGGCGGGCGCGGCCGGCGAAGTTGAAGTAGTTCCGCGTCAGGCCACGCCAGAAATAGCCCCAGAGATCACTGGGTTCGGCGGTTGCGCTCTCGCTGGATCGGCCGAAATGCTGCGCCTGCGGTGCGCGGGCCGTGGGTGCGGTGCCGGCTGGAGCCGGAGCGGCGTTCATGCCGGCGGCCACGGTCGAGCTCGCGGTGGTTTGGCCGGCGATCGAAAAGACGTCACGCGCCTGGCCGCCGCCCGTCTGGAACTCGACCACCGTCCCATTGGGCATCGCGGTTTGCCGGCGCAGGTTCTCGCGGGTGAAGGTGTAGCGGTTGCCGTCGGCGCCGGTGATGAAGCCGAAGCCCTGGTCCTCGTCATAGTGAAGCACTTCGCCGCGCATCGCCCACCCCCTTGTCGCCACGTCCCTGCCAAGATGTGGCACAGGGCCGAGCCGATGGGCAAGCCGCCCATAAGCTACCGTCTTCGCGGCAAATGACGCAAAAATCAGCGGCGAGGCTTTCGTCTCGGTCTTACGACGGCCGCTTCTTCGTCTTCTTGTGCTTAGGCGCGCCGGTGTTTTCGAATTTCGGCTTGCCCGGCTTTTTCGCCCACGGCTTTGCCTCATGCGCGGCTGCCGGGCGCTGGTCGGCGGAAGCCGGTGCACGCTTCTCGAACCTGCGCTTCGGCGCGTTCGGGTCGAACGGCGCCTTGCCGCGATGCGGTTTCTTGTCCGGGCTGGGCGGCTGGTAGCCGGCCCGCGACAAGTCAGGCGTGCCGTCCAGCCGCTTCACCACGATGTTGCCCTGCAATTTGCGGTCGGGACCGATCGCGGCGAGAAAACGCTCGGCCCAGTCGGCGGCGATCTGCACGAACGTCTCTTCCGGCTGCATCTTGATCGCGCCGATCTCACGCTTGCTGATGCTGCCGGCACGGCACAGCATCGGGATCAGCCAGCGCGGCTCGGCATTCTGCCGGCGTCCGACCGACAGCGAGAACCAGACGCTGGCGCCGAAATCGTCGCGGCGGCTGGGCGCCTCGTCGCGGTGCGCAAACTTCTCGCCCGCCGGTCTTTCGCGCGAAGGGGTGAAAGGCGCGACGTCCATCAGATCCTCGGGCGCGGAGCGGCTGGCGCGGCACTGGCGCACAAAGGCGGCCGCCACCTGTTCGGCACCATGTCTGGCGAGAAGCGCGTCGATGAATGCACGCTCGTCGTCCTTCACCGGTTCGTCGAAAGCCGGATCGGCAAGGATGCGCTCGTCGTCGCGCCGCATCACGTCGTCGGCCGAGGGCGGGCTCGCCCATGTCGCCGTCAGCTTGGCGCTTTGCAGCAGCCGCTCGGTGCGCCTGCGGGCGCTGTTGGGCACGATCAGCGCACTGACGCCCTTGCGTCCGGCACGTCCGGTGCGGCCGCTGCGGTGCAGCAGCGTTTCCGGATTGGTCGGCAGGTCGGCGTGGATCACCAGCTCGAGGTTGGGCAGGTCGATGCCGCGCGCTGCCACGTCGGTGGCGATGCAGACTTTCGCGCGGCCGTCGCGCATCGCCTGCAGCGCATGGCTGCGCTCGTTCTGGCTGAGTTCGCCCGAGAGCGCGACGACGGAAAAGTTGCGGTTGTTGAAGCGGGCCGTGAGATGATTGACGGCGGCACGCGTGTTGCAGAACACCAGCGCGTTCTTGGCCTCATAGAAACGCAGCACGTTGATGATGGCGTTCTCGCGGTCGGCCTGGGCGACATTCAGCGCCCTGTACTCGATGTCGAGATGCTGCTTTTCCTCGCCGGCGGCCGAGATGCGCACGGCGTCGCGCTGATAGCCCTGGGCGAGCGTGGCGATGGAGCGCGGCACGGTGGCGGAGAACATCAGCGTGCGACGGTCGGCCGGTGCGGCATCGAGGATGAATTCGAGGTCCTCGCGAAAGCCGAGATCGAGCATCTCGTCGGCCTCGTCCAGCACCACGGCCTTGAGCGTCGACATGTCGAGCGAATTACGGGTGATGTGGTCGCGCAGCCGGCCGGGCGTGCCGACGACGATATGGGCGCCGCGCTCCAGCGCGCGCCGTTCGGTGCGCATGTCCATGCCGCCGACGCAGGATGCCACCGTGGCGCCAGTCGGCTCATAGAGCCATTCGAGCTCGCGGGTCACCTGCAGCGCCAGTTCACGCGTCGGCGCCACCGCCAATGCCAGCGGCGCCGCTGCCGGGCCGAAACGTTCCGCGCCATCGAGCAGCGTCGGCGCCATGGCAAGGCCGAAGGCGACGGTTTTGCCCGAGCCGGTCTGTGCCGATACCAGGGCGTCGGCCTGCCCGAGCTCCAGCACCGCCTTCTGCACCGGTGTCAGGTCGGAATAACCGCGTTTTTCCAGCGCTTGCGCCAGCGCGGGAACAATACCATCGAAGTTGGACATCTCGTTCTTTCGGAATTCAGGGGATTGCTCTTACGAAGCACATCCGGGACCGGCACGCGTGCCGGTCAGACAATCTTTGGGTGTTCGTACTTCTTGCGGTGGCCATTGTACAGTGCAGCCCGCCGCGCTTCTTCCCTTCTCCCCTTGTGGGAGAAGGTGGCCTCGCGAAGCGAGGTCGGATGAGGGGTGCTCCAGCTTGGCACCGACGGCACTCTGTCACCCACCCCTCAACCGTCTCGGCGCTGCGCGCCGATCCACCTTCTCCCACAAGGGGAGAAGGAAAAGAGCCGCCGATTGACTCCTGCGGCAAACCGCGTAAAAGCCGGCATCGAACGGGATCAATCTCGATGCGCGGCCTTTTGATGGCTCTTCTTGCCTTCGACGTCCCCGGCCACATCAGTGGGGCCGGACGCGTTGGTGCATCTTACCGTTCGACCAAAACTATGGCCAAAACCACCACCAAAACGGTGTGATTCCCTTGGCCTAACCACCCTCTCCCGGGTCCGGCCCGGGGGACGGAACCCGCACTTGGCCGGCGGGTTTTCTCCAAAAACCAAGCGGAGAGGGACAGGAGATTTCTATGAGTTTCAAGATTGCAGTCGTCGGCGCCACGGGCAATGTGGGCCGGGAAATGCTCAACATTCTGGAAGAGCGCGGCTTTCCGGTCAGCGAAGTCGTGGCGCTCGCCTCGCGGCGCAGCATGGGCACGGAAGTGTCGTTCGGCGACCGCACGTTGAAGGTCAGGCCGCTCGACCAGTATGATTTTTCCGACACCGACATCTGCATCATGTCGGCCGGCGGCAACGTCTCCAAGGAGTGGTCGCCGAAGATCGGCAAGCAGGGCTGCGTCGTCATCGATAATTCATCGGCCTTCCGCTACGACCAGGACGTGCCGCTGATCGTGCCCGAGGTGAACCCGGACGCGATCTCGCTGTTCACGCGCAAGAACATCATCGCCAACCCGAATTGCTCGACGGCGCAGCTCGTCGTGGCGTTGAAGCCGCTGCATGATGCCGCCACCATCAAGCGCGTCGTCGTCGCCACCTACCAGTCTGTATCCGGCGCCGGCAAGGAAGGCATGGACGAGCTCTTTACCCAGACCCGCGCGGTGTTCGTCGCCGACCAGGTCGACGTCAAGAAGTTCACCAAACGCATCGCCTTCAACGTCATCCCGCATATCGATGTCTTCCTCGACGACGGCTTCACCAAGGAAGAGTGGAAGATGGTCGCCGAGACCAAGAAGATGCTCGATCCCAAGATCAAGCTGACGGCGACCTGTGTGCGCGTGCCGGTGTTCATCGGCCATTCGGAAGCGGTCAACATCGAGTTCGAGAAGCCGATCACCGCCGACGAGGCGCGCGACATCCTGCGTGAAGCGCCTGGCTGCCAGGTCTTGGACAAGCGCGAGGATGGCGGCTACATCACGCCGCTGGAATCGGCCGGCGAGGACGCCACCTTCATCTCGCGCATCCGCGAGGATTCGACCGTCGACAACGGCCTGTCGATGTGGATCGTCTCCGACAACCTGCGCAAGGGCGCGGCGTTGAACGCGGTGCAGATCGCCGAACTGCTGGTCGAGCGCGGGTTGATCCAGCCGAAGAAGAAGGCGGCTTAGTTTTCGCTCACGGGCCGTATCGCCGCTGCCGCGGCGGGCCCTCCGCGAGGGCGCCGGACGACCGGCGGCCCGCCGTCGCGGGCTCGGCCTTCGGCCGTTAGCTCCCTTCTCCCCGTCATTACGGGGAGAAGGTGGCGGCAGGCGGATGAGCGACTATCTGAGGTGTCAAGTTGCATTTGCGAACTCGCTTCGCGCATCGCGTGCTTTTGCATTGAGAATGACGAGCAGCTTTCTGGCGAGAGCGATGCGGATGACCATCTTTTCCTTTCCGGCGGCCTGCAACCTTTGCTGGAAAGCGGCCAGATGCGGATCATATTTGGCAACGATGCT